>NZ_SOGQ01000062.1 GCF_004403465.1 Cryobacterium sinapicolor
GCAGCCCGAAACTCCGGGCTGAAGTGCTTGTGTTTCTCGTGTTCCATTTGTCTATCCAATCCTGAATTCAGGAGGACTGTCCGGAAACACTGGGTCACCCCAGCCCCGCTCAGGCGGCGTTTCCGAAGAATCTCCGGCTTTAGCGCTGCGGCCGGACCGGTCAGCGCGAGGCGGCCGCCCCGGGAGCTCCGTCGACGAGCAGCCGGGTGTGCGGCCCGAGGCCGAGGCGCTGCGCCACCGCGAGGTCGGCGGCGGTGTCCACGTCGTGACGGATCGAGACGGATGCCGGCAGCCCGAGCGGCACATGCCCGGCGGCCTCATGGGCGGCCCGGGACCCCACCCCGAAACGAGGTTCGATCGGGATTCCGGCGAGCGCGAGCAGGGTCGTGGTGCCGGCTCCGGCGGCATCGGGCACGAGACTGCGCTCCTGCCCGGCGGCGAGGCGCAGGGTGTGCTCGACATCCGCGGGCGTCAGCGCCGGCAGGTCGCCGGTCAGCACGGCCAGGTTCGCCTGCGGAAACGCCGCGCGGGCGACCAGCAGACCCTGCCGGATGGCCGCGTTCAGTGGATCGGTCGGCGCTGCCGAGGCGCGCACCGGGTCCTCGCGCACGATGTCGGCCCCGAGATCGGCGAGCCGGACCGCGAGTTCGCCGTCGCCGGTGACCACCAGAACCCGGTCGATGCCGCGCGCCGAGAGCAGAGCACCGACCGTGTCGAGCGCGAACGCATCCGCCAGCCCGGCCCGATCGGGCCGCTCGCCCAGCCGGCTCTTCGCCCCGGGGTTTCCCTTCACCGGCACGATCGCGACCCAGCTCATGGAGTGGCGGATGCCGCGGCCAGCCCCGCCGCGTACCCGTCGGCAAAACCCTCCGCGTGCGCCTCGGCGCTCCCCAGCCGGAACATGTCGTTCGCGCTCGGCCGCAGCAGCCGGGTCGCGCCGCGCGCGTCCACAGTGCCACCCGCAACCACAGAGCCGCGCGCGTCCACCTCGTCGAGCTCGCCCACGAGGCGCCCGAGCCCGCGCAGCACGGCCACGGGGTGGCCGCTGGTCTTGCCCTTCACGAGGTCGGCCGCGCCGGCGATCTCGTCTGCCACGGCGGCGACGGTGACGTCCAGGCGGCGGCCGAACGCGTCATCCGTGCCCCGCAGGTCGTCGAGCACGGCCACGCCGGCCGCGCCGATCGCGATGTCGGTCTGGCCTTCCCGCCAGGGGCGGCCGGCGGTGTCGGTGATGATCAGGCCGAGGCGCAGCCCGGTGCTCGTGCGCAGGGCCTGGCAGAGCGCGCGGGCGGAGGCGTCCGGGTCGACCGGCAGCAGCAGCACGGTGCCGTCGGGGGTGTTGCTCGCGTCGACGCCGGCCGCGGCCATCACGAGCCCCTGCCGGTTCTCGACGATGCGGGTGACCCCGCCCGGGAACGCGCGGGTCGCCACCACCCGCACGGTCTCGTCGGTGATCGCCTGCTCGCGGTCGGCGGCCGCGACCTGCCGGCCCTCGGCCTTGGACACGATCTTGCTGGTCACCGCGAGGATGTCCCCGTGCTCGAGCCGCGCGCCGGCCGCTCCCGCGATGAGCACGGCCAGGTCGTCGCCGGCCCCGACCTCACCGATGCCCTCGAGCACGAAGACGCTCAGCGCGCCGTCAGGCAGAGGCGCGGGAACCTGATCGGTCACGGCTAGCGCTTGAGCTTCGGCAGCACGTCGCGGCCGAACACGTCGATCCACTGGCGCTGGTTGCGGCCCACATTGTGCAGGTAGATGCGGTCGAAGCCGAGGTCGACGAACTTCTGGATGTACGCACGGTGGTCGTCGGGGTCGGCCGAGATGATCATGCGACCCTCGAAGTCCTCGGGGCGCACGAGCTTGGCGATCTGCTCGAATTCGAACGGTGAACGGATGTCCGCCTTCGGGAATTTCATTCCGCCGTTCGGCCACTCGACCAGCGCGTTCCGCATGGCCTCCTCGTCGGTCTCGGCCCAGCTCATGTGCAGCTGCAGCACCTTGGGCATCGTCGCCGGGTCCTTGCCGGCATCGCGGGCGCCGTCGTCGAACTTGCCGAACAGCATCGAGATCTTCTCCAGCGGGGCGCCGACCGTGATCAGGCCGTCGGCGTGCCGCCCGGCGCGCTTGGCGGTGACCGGGCCAGCAGTGGCGACGAGGATCTCCGGTGCCACCTCGGGCATGGTCCAGAGCCGGGTCGACTCGAGCTTGTAGAACTGGCCGGAGTGCTTGACGTCCTTGCCGGCGATCGACGCCGTGAACAGCTTCGAGATGATCTCGATGGCCTCGAACATGCGGTTGATCCGCTCGGGGGCTTCCGGCCAGTACTCGCCCACGATGTGTTCGTTGAGCGCTTCGCCGGAGCCGAGGCCGAGCCAGTGCCGACCGGGGTACATCGAGGCGAGGGTCGCCGAGGCCTGCGCCACCATGGCCGGGTGCCACCGGAACGTGGGCGCGGTGACGCCGGGGCCGAGATCGCCCTTCGTGCGCTCACCGATCGCGGCGAGCACGCTCCAGACGAAGGAGGACTCACCCTGGGCGGGCACCCACGGCTGGAAGTGGTCGGCCGCCATCACCCCGGTGAACCCGTGCTCCTCGGCGTAGGCCGAGAGGGCCACCGCTTCCGCGGGGGCGAACTGCTCCAGCATCGCCGCATAGCCGATCTGCAAATCCGTCATGGGTACCGCCCTGCCTTCTCGTCGTTGGCCCCAATCCTGTCACTTCCGCCTCCAAGAATTCCCGCTCCCCCTCCCGGGACCCCCGGCATCCGTCGCCGGGCATCCGTCAAATAGGCTGGGCGCATGCGCATCGCCACCTGGAACGTCAACTCCATCCGTGCACGAGTCGGCCGAGTCGTCGACTGGATGGTGCGCGAGGACATCGACGTGCTCGCCATGCAGGAGATCAAGTGCAAGCCCGAGCAGTTCCCTGCGCAGGCGTTCGAGGACGCCGGCTACGAGCTCGCCATCCACGGCATCAGCCAGTGGAACGGCGTGGCGTTCGCGAGCCGCCACGAGATGACGGATGTCGAAACCGGCTTCCCCGGCATGCCCGGCTTCCTGAAGGGTCAGGAGGGTCCCGGCCTGCCGCTCGAGGCCCGGGCGCTCGGCGTCACGGTGGAGGACCTGCGGTTGTGGAGCCTGTACGTCCCGAACGGACGCGCTCTGGGCGACCCGCACCTCGCCTACAAGCTGGACTGGCTCGAGCGCCTGCGCGCGCACGCCCACGACGAACTGGCCCGCGACCCGCAGCTGGCCCTCGCACTGATGGGCGATTGGAACGTGGCCCCGTTCGACACCGACATGGGCGATCCGAGCTTCGTTCCCGGCCAATCGACCCACATCTCCGAGCCCGAGCGGGCCGCGTTCCACGCCTTCGAGGCGGAGGGGATCCTCGATGTCGTGCGCCCGCTGGCGCCGGAGGGCTTCACCTTCTGGGACTACAAGCAGCTGCGATTCCCCCGCAACGAGGGCCTGCGGATCGACTTCGTCCTCGGCTCCCCCGCGTTCGCCGATCTGGTGACCGCTGCGAGCATCCACCGCAATGAGCGCAAGGGCGATGCCCCGAGCGACCACGTGCCCGTGGTCGTGGAGCTGGCCCTCGAGGGCGAGGACGACGACCGCCCGATGATCTTCTAGCCGTCCTCGGTTGCACCCGGCCGGCGGAGCGCAACGAGCGGAGCGCAACGAGCCGGAAACGAGACGGCAACGGCGCGAGCGAGTGCGGCGGCGATACTTGCACAATGTCTTCCGCACCCACAGGGAAAGCCACGGGAACGCCTCAAGCGCTCCCCGCGACCTCCGTCACCGTTTCCGTCACCCGTCGCGTCGAGCCGACCCGAATCCCTGAGGCCACCCGCTGGGCTCAACGGGGCATGGACCTGGCCAGCGACTTCCCGGGCTTCCTCGGCTCGGGCTGGGTGCGCGCCACCGCCGATTCCCTCAGCTGGCACATGCTCTACCGATTCGCGAACTCCGACCTGCTGGACGCCTGGGAGGGCTCCGAGGAGCGGGCGCACTGGCTGATCGACGGCCATGACCTCATCCTCGATGCCCGCGTGGAGAAGCGCACGGGCATCGAGGGCTGGTTCGACGCCCCGGTGTCCGACGACGACGACATCGACGCCCCGCCATCGTTCCAGGTGCCGCGCTGGAAGCAGGCCGTGAGCATCGGCCTGGGTTTCTTCCCCTCGAATCTGGCCTTCACCCTGCTCGCGACCTGGCTCATCCCGGGGTGGCATGACGTGGACATCCTGCCCAAGATCCTGATCACGACGTTCGTCATGGCGCCGGCCATGACCTTCCTCGTCATGCCCCAGATCACCCGGATGCTGCGTCCCTGGCTGCAGCGACGGCCCGCGGCGCCCCGTTAAGGGGGTCCCTCTTTGTCTGTGATACTTATCCCCTGCACCGCCCGCACTCCGGGCATCCGAATGCCGCACCCCGGGCATCCGAATAAAGGAATCCAATGACGGATCAGACTTTCCAGCTAGTGGCGATTACCCTGTACCTCGCCGCCATGATCGCGATCGGCTGGTTCGCCTTCCGGCAGACCAAGGATCTCGACGACTACATGCTGGCGGGCCGCGGCCTGACACCCGCCACTGCGGCGCTGAGCGCCGGCGCTTCGGACATGTCCGGCTGGCTCCTGCTGGGCCTCCCCGGCGCCATCTACGTGTCCGGCCTGGTGGAGGCGTGGATCGCCATCGGCTTGACCATCGGCGCCTGGCTGAACTGGAAGTTCGTGGCCCCGCGACTGCGTTCGTACACCCACGTCGCCAACAACTCGATCACCATCCCGAGCTTCTTCGAGAACCGGCTCAGGGACAAGTCACGCCTGCTCCGCTCGGTCTCCGGCGTGATCATCCTCGTGTTCTTCACGTTCTACGTCTCCTCCGGCATGGTCGCCGGCGGCGTATTCTTCGAGAACTCCTTCGGCTCCACCTTCCTGGTCGGGATGCTGATCGTCGCCGGGGTCACCCTGCTCTACACGCTGTTCGGCGGGTTCCTCGGCGCCACCCTCACTGACGTGGCCCAGGGCATCCTGATGCTCGTCGCGCTCATCGTCGTCCCAGTGGTGGCCCTCAACGCCACCGGCGGTTTCACCGCCACCCTCGACTCCCTTCGCGAGGTCAACCCCGACCTGCTCTCACTGACCGCCGGCGGATCCGTTTTGGGCGTTATCTCCGCCGCAGCCTGGGGCCTCGGCTACGTCGGCCAGCCGCATATCATCGTGCGTTTCATGGCCTTGCGCACGGCCCAGGACGCCAAGGCCGGCCGCCGGATCGGCATCGGCTGGATGATCCTCACCGCACTCGGGGCCATCGCCACCGGACTGATCGGCATCGCCTACTTCCAGCAGAACCCCAACGTGACTCTGTCGAACCCGGAAACGGTCTTCCTGCTGCTGTCGCAGATTCTGTTCCACCCGTTCGTTGCCGGCCTGGTACTGGCCGCCGTACTCGCCGCCATCATGAGCACCATCTCGTCGCAGCTGATCGTCTGCTCCTCGGCGCTGGTCGAGGATCTGTACAAGATCGTGGGCAAGAAGGACGCGTCCCCGAAGCAGCTGATCATGCTCGGACGTCTCGGCGTGCTGCTCGTCGCGCTCGTCGCCGGACTGATCGCACTGAACCGCGATGCGACCATCCTCGAGCTGGTCGGGTTCGCCTGGGCCGGTTTTGGTGCTGCGTTCGGCCCGGTGGTCATTCTCTCCTTGTACTGGAGGAAGCTCTCCACCTGGGGCGCACTGGCCTCCATGGTCACCGGCGCGGTCGTCGTCTTCGCGTGGGGCAACTCCCCGCTGAGCGCCACCATGTACGAGATCGTCCCGGGTTTCATCGCCAGCCTGCTGGTTGCCGTGGCCGTCTCGCTGGCCACCTACAAGGCGTCCGCAGAGATCGACGCCGAATTCGATCTCGCCGTGGCACAGGCCCACGACGACTACGTGGCGCCCGCGGTGCCCACGGTCTCCGCGGCCGCGGCGACCGGGGCAGCACGCACCCAGTAGCGCCCCAGCATCAGGGGGCATCAGGGGCATCCGGGGCATCAGCGGGGCGGTTTGGACATCCCGAACTCGTTCACCGGATGCCCTGGGGGCTCGGGTTTGTGTTCTGCCGGGCAGTTCAGAATCGCGTTCGGGGTGGAGTGATCGATGCTGTGCTCGGCCATCGGCCTGCCGCACACCGGACATACCGCCTCACCGATTCTCGTCACGACCGCATCGTACGGCCCCACATTCGCCGGGCCCATCGCGCGCACCAGCTTGCCGTTCATCCGGTCGATGAAGTGCACGTATCGGGCGCCCAGGCCGTGCCCGTGGGCACCAGTGTCCTCTTTCATGTCGACAGGGTAACCCCCTGTCGCACCCGGGAACAGGCGCGCCGCCCAGCAGTTCGAGCGGCGCCATCACCGCGGCCGGCACGACGATTCCCGTCGCCGCGACGAGGGCCCCGGCGACCACCGGCATTTTCCCAGCCTCGGTCGCAGATCGGCCGGTAGTCTAGCTGGCCTAATGGACCCTGATAAACCTTCGCCCATCCAGCCGCACCTCGACATCCCGCCTGTGAATCCGAGAGGGTCACATGCTGTTTGAGTGGGCGATGGTGGGGGTCGGACTTCTCCTCACCGTTGGAACGGGCATCTTCGTCGCCGCCGAGTTCTCCCTGGTCACCCTGAACCGTAACGAGCTCGAGGCCCGCCGCGAACGCGGCGAGAAGCGCCTCGGCCCGACCATCAAGGCCCTGAAGATCACCTCCACGCACCTGTCCAGCGCGCAACTCGGCATCACGCTGACCACGCTGCTGACCGGGTTCACCTTCGAGCCCGCGATCAGCACGCTGCTGGCCGGGCCGCTCACCGGCGCCGGCGTGCCCGAGGGCCTCGTGCCCGTGCTCGGCACCATCATCGCGATCTCTGTGGCCACCCTGTTCTCCATGGTGATCGGCGAGCTCGTGCCGAAGAACTTCGCCCTGGCCGTGCCGCTGGCCACCGCCAAGATCGTGGTGCCCCCGCAGGCCGTGTTCACCGCCGTGTTCAAGCCCGTCATCCTGCTCTTCAACAACACCGCCAACGCCCTGATCCGCCTGGTCGGCATCGAGCCGAAGGAGGAGCTCTCGGGTGCCCGCAGCGCCGAGGAACTCAGCTTCCTCGTGCGCCGGTCGGCACTCGAGGGTGTGCTCGACAACGACCACGCTGCCATGCTGCACCGCACCCTGCGGTTCGCCGACCACTCCGCCGCCGACGTGATGACCCCTCGGGTACGGATGTCGTCGGTCAAGGTCACAGACACCGCTGCGAGCATCGTGGCCCTGTCCACGGCCACCGGCTATTCCCGTTTTCCCGTGATCGACAGGGATTCCGACGACATCGTCGGGGTGCTGCACGTCAAGGCGGCCTTCGCGGTCGCACTGGACCGGCGCGACCGGGTCACCGCCGACGACCTGAAGGTGGAAGCACTGCGCGTGCCCGAGTCGATGGCCGTCGACACGCTCCTCGGGATGCTGCGCAAGCAGGGCTTCCAGATCGCGGTCGTCGCGGACGAATACGGCGGAACGGCCGGCATCGTCACCCTCGAGGACCTGGTCGAGGAACTCGTGGGCGAGTTGGAAGACGAGCACGACCGGGCCCGTGCCGGCGTCATCCGTTCGGGCCGTTCGGTCACGTTCGACGCCGATTGGCGGCCGGACGAACTTTTCGACCGGGTCGGCGTGACCGTGCCCGAGGACGGTGACTACGACACGGTCGGCGGTTTCATCGCCGACCAGCTCGACCGCATTCCGGAGCTCGGCGACGAGGTCCCCGTCGACGGCGGCATCCTCCGCATCGAACGGGTCGACGGCGTGCGCGTCCAGCGCCTGCGCTACACCCCGTCGGACCCGGAGCATGACCCGAGACTGGCCACCCCGCACGACCGAATCGGCACCCGAATCCAGAAGGACCTGATCCATGAGTGAGTACTGGCCGGGCCTGATCTGGCTCGTCGTGCTGTTGATCGTCAACGCGTTCTTCGTAGGGGCCGAGTTCGCCGTGATCTCGGCCCGCCGGTCGCAGATCGAGCCACTGGCCGCGCGCGGCAGCAAGGCCGCAAAGACCACCCTCTGGGCGATGGAACACGCCACCCTGATGCTGGCGACCAGCCAGCTGGGCATCACCGTGTGTTCGCTGCTCATCCTGAACGTCTCCGAGCCGGCCATCCACCACCTTCTCGAGATCCCGCTGGGCCTGACCGGGCTCTCCGCGGGTGCGATCAGCCTGATCGCGTTCGGAATCGCGCTCGCGCTGGTGACCTTCCTGCACGTGGTGTTCGGCGAGATGGTTCCCAAGAACATCTCCTTCTCCGTGCCCGACCGCGCCGCGCTCCTCCTGGCGCCGCCGCTCGTGCTCGTGGCCCGCATCTTCAGCCCGGTGATCGTCAGCCTCAACTGGCTGGCGAACGGGGTTCTGCGCCTGTTCAAGGTGCAGCCGAAGAACGAGGCGACCAGCGCGTTCACCCTCGACGAGGTGGCCGGCATCGTGGAGCAGTCCACCCGTGAGGGCCTGCTGTCGGATGCCTCAGGCACCCTCTCCGCCGCGTTCGAGTTCACCTCGAAGCGAGTCTCCGACGTGGAGGTGCCGATCGGCGACATGGTCTGCCTGCCGGCGTCCGCGTCGCCCGCCGACATCCAGCGGGCGGTCGCCCGCCACGGGTACTCGCGCTACATCCTCACCGACGATGACGGTGAGCCGTCCGGCTACCTGCACCTCAAGGACGTGATGGACCTCACCTCCGGGAGCAGGTTCACGGAGCCGGTACCGGCCAAGCGCATCCGTCGCCTGGCGTCCGTGTTCCGGGGCAGCGAACTCGAGGACGCCCTGGCGTCGATGCGTCGCCTCGGCGCGCACGTGGCCACGTCGTTCGACGCCGACGGGGTGGCCACGGGCGTGCTGTTCCTCGAGGACATCATCGAGGAACTCGTCGGCCAGGTCGACGACGCCACCACGGTGTAGGTGACGGCCGGGGCGCCGAGTTTCACCCGATTTCTGGTGCATCCGGAGACGGGGGCTGTCGGTGGGCCGGGATCGGTACGCGGTGCCGGAGGACCTGAAACGGTTCCTTTGGGTGCGGGACAAGACCTGCCGGTTCCCGGGCTGCCACAACCGGCCACGGTCATCCGCTCGGCGTCGACCAACGCGACGACCGAAGCGACGGCCAGAGCGACGGCCAAAGCGACGCCGAAGCCCGCCGCCCCCGGAGTCCGACTCGGAAGCTGCAGCCGAGGCCGCGCCGTTCTGAGGGCTAGTCGGTGTCTCGCAGGGTCTCGAGTCCGTCGAGCATGAGGTCGAGCCCGACCAGGAACTCGTCCCCGTAAAAGTATCCGGGCTTCAACACGTGGTCTGCCAAGAGCTCGGCCAGGTACGGGTACTCGCTTGTGGGCAGCTGCGCCAGCATGACCGCGGCCATCGCTGCCGTTTCTTCCGGCGTGGTGAAGGGCAGACTCTTCTCCTGCATCGCGAACCCGTAGATATAGCTGTCGACAGCCGAGAACGCGTGGGCCGTCTTCTCAACCGAGAAACCGCCGTTGCGGAAGGTTCCGATCACCCGGTCGTGGTGCCGGAGGGTGGCCGGTCCCGGGTTGGTTCCGGAGTCACGCACAGTTGTCGCCCATGAATGACGGGCGAGGACCTCCCGGAATGAGATCGACCGCTTTCGGATGGCCGGCTTCCACTCGTCGCTGTGTGACGGCAATGCGATCTCGCCGAAGATCGCATCAGCCATGGCGTCGATGAGGTCATCCTTGTTGGCCACATGGTTATAGATCGACATGGCCTCAACGTTCAGGTCTTCACCCAGACGCCGCATGGTGAGGCCCTCGAGCCCCCCAGCGTCGGCGAGACGCACGGCGGCCGCGATCACCCGCTCACGGTTCAACCGAACTCGGGGTGAGGGCCCTGCTTCCCGTGGTGCTGCCAAGTTTCTCTCCTGCACTCGTCTCCGTTGACAAACCTTACCACGTACGTATAACTTACTTACATTATAAACATACGCCGTAAGTTTTCTCCGACATCGTAAGGACCCGAGCCATGACCACTCAACTTCGCCCCTCGCCCCCCGCCCCGGCACAGGCGTTCACCCTCAACCCCTCCCGCTGGTCCCAGCGAACCGGAGCCCTCCTGGCGGGCACCGCCATCACGGCCATGGTGTTCCTCTCGGTCTTCGGCTATTTCATCGCCATCAACGGCCTTGTGACCGTCGGTGATGAGGCGAAGACGACCGCCGCGATCTCCGCCTCGCCGGGACTGTGGCTCGCCGGGATCGGCGCATTGTGTGTCGTAGCCGTGCTGGACATTGTCGCCGCCGCCGGTACCTACGCGCTCTTCAAGCCCGTCAACAACGCTCTCTCCGTTGTTGCCGGGCTGACGAGGACCGCTTACGCCGTGTGGTTGATGGTCGCGCTCAGCCGACTCCTGCTCGCGTTCACCACCCTCGACACCCCCGACGCGGCGCTGGCCGACATCGAGTCGTTCTCGTCGATCTGGAACACCGCCCTGGGCCTGTTCGGGGTGCATCTCCTCCTGATCGCCTACCTGGCGATCCGCTCCGGCTTCATGCCGAAGATCTTCGGAATCCTGATCGGCATCGCCGGAATCGGTTACATTGCCGACCTCATCGGCCTGGTCGTCCTCCCCGGCTTCACCCCGACCTTCGGCCTGTTCGGGTTCGTCGGCGAGACCGCCATGATCTTCTGGCTGCTCATCGGGGCCCGGCGTCTCCCGCGGTTCTGACCACCCCCGACCTCGCCCCGAACCGTGCCCCGCTCATCCAGCCCAAACTCATCGCCGGAAGCGATGCGCTCATCGATTCCGGCCGCGACCGGTCGATGTTCGTGTCGCGAATACATGGGTCAATAGCTTGCGGGGCGCGACCGCCGGACGACGGGTCCACCTAGTGCTCAGTGCGGAATACCCTCGCCAGGCGAGGATACCCACTGCGAAGGAGGCAAGTGTGGCGAGCAGCGGTACGTCGTCCCCGAGAAGCGTGAGGACCTGCCAATGGACGAGATAGATGAACAACGATGCCGAGGCCACAACGCCCAGCACCGGCACCAGAATCCGCGGGAGGGGCACGGCCGGAATCCAGAGCAGAAGAAGAAGTCCCCCGATCGTGATCGCCTCGCGCGCCGGGTCGCCGAAGAAGCCCGGAACGGAGAGCACGACGATCGCCGAACTCAGCACCCGCCGCTTGACGTCCGTGGAACGCGCGATGAGCCATCCGAGAGCTATGAGCCAGAGCACGATCGGCAGCGAATACCGTTCGGTCGGTCCTGCCTCGACTCCTCCGACCAGCAGCAGTCGAAGCAGAAGCGCCCCCGCAAAGAAGAACGCAGCGAAGACGAAGGGGTATCGGCGTTCGATCCGGTCGAGCTGGGGCACGCAGAAGAGAAGCGCCAAGCCAAGGATCGCCCACACGACGGATTCCAGGAACCAGTACTGCCACTGCACCGTCCAGCGTTCGTCGCCACCGAGCAGGTTGTGCAGCATGAAGACCGTCGCGGGTTCATACATCCCGCCGATCAGGGCCACTCCACCGATCCACAGCACGGCCGGGACGAAGATCTGGACGGCGCTGCGAACCAGCTTTCCGAGACGCACTGGCCGAGGCACATCGGCGAACTGGAATCGGGCCAGGTTATAGCCGAGGATTCCGAGCAACAGGTGAGCACCACCCTGCACGTGGAAGAGGGTGGCGTGCGTCCCCACGATGAGCGTGATGGCGATGGCCCTCAGCAATACGGATGTCTCCATGCGCGCCAGGGACCGTCGGGGCCGCGCCCCGGACGGTACGTTTCCGTGACCGGCCAACTCCCGGGCCGATTTCGCGGGCCAATCCCTGGGGAGCATGCCGAGCATCTGCTCGAGCCGCACCGAGACCTCGACGTAACTGAGCGAGTCACCGTGCAGCGTGACGAAGCTGTCGTCAACGATCGCATCCGGGCGGTCAAGAAGGGTTGAGTAGAGCGCCCGAATATTTTCCGCCGTCACGGTGCCTGGGCGATCCACCAGCGGAACATTTCGCTCGAGGAGCGCCGCCTCCCGAAGCAGACTCGCGGTGTCCGGCTTGCCGCTGGACGTCAGGGGGAACGCCTCGATGCGGTGCACCCGGACGATGTGTGCGGGCAAGCCAAGCGCCTCCGCGGCGATCGGCGCGACAAGCCCGAGGGCCCACCGCTCTCGAACGAAGACCACGAGGCGTTCCTCCAGATTCACCGCCCTCGCTTCGACACCGTCATCGCCCAGGAGCTGTTCGACCCGGTCGAGGTCGATCCGCAGGCCGTATATCTTGACGAAGCGACTGCTCCGGCCGACGATTTCGAAGAGTCCGTCGTCGTGCTGGCGGGCCAGATCGCCGGTTCGCAGATCTTTCACTGTCGGTCCGGCGGCGAGTTCCTCCGGGCTCTCCGCGTAGCCCATCATGACGTTCGGCCCGGTGTACACGAGGTTGCCGACCGAGTCCTCGTCGGCGTCATCGATGCGGAACTGCCCGCCCGGTATCGGGATTCCGATGGATTCAGGCCGGGTCGCCGCCAACTCCGGCGGCAGGTAGGCCATCCGTGCGGTCGCCTCTGTCTGTCCATACATAACGACGAAATCGAATCCACGCTCCTGCCCCATCCGGGCGTAGTCGCGCACCCGGTCGGGGCCGAGCCGGCCGCCGGCCTGCGTGATGTAGCGCAGGCTCGAATGTTGGCGCCCAGCGAACCCGGTCGAATCGAGAAGGTCGAAGGTGTGGGGAACACCGGCGAAAGAGGTGGCCCCTGCCGCATCGAACTCGCTCCAGAATGCAGGCTCGACCACCGAACGCTCGGTGAGGAGCAGGCTCGCCCCGGAGATCAGGTGGCTGTTCAGGACTGAGAGCCCGTAGCAGTAATGCATCGGCAGGGTTGTGGCGGCCCTGTCTTGCGTGGTCAGGGCGAGGTATTCGGCGATGCTCTTCGCGTTGCTGCGCACATTCCCGCGTGACAGCCGAACGAGTTTCGGCGATCCTGTCGAGCCCGAGGTGCTGAGCAGCAGTGCCAGCTCAGGGTGCAACGTGTGCCGGCTTCCGTCGCGTCGCTCCTCGAGACGCCATTCGCTACCGACGGGTGCCAAAATCACGTCAGGGTCGTAACGCTCAATGAGCCCGTTCCTGTTCCGCTCCTGGCTCGGCTCGTCCCCGTCTCCTGCAACGAGGAGGACTGGATGGCCCGCCGCGAGCGCGGCGAGATATGTCACCAGAGGCTCCAGGGCGTTCGCACACGACACCATGACGAGTCGGCGGCCGTCTCCCAATGATTCCTGCCGGTCACGGACCAGTGCGTCCAGTTCGGCGTAGGTTATGGTTTCATTCGCGGTCACAAGGGCAGTCGCGGAGGGATCTCCGGAGAAGAGCCTCAGAGCCTCAGAACCACCCGCCGGGTCGCGTTGGGTGCTCATGAGTGGTTCTACCGCGCATAACGTTGCGGGTGGGAATGCTTCATTTGTTTTGTCGGTGCGCACGGCTGTCTCTGGTCGAAATTTCACCCGCAGGTAGTTCAGGTAAGGCTAACCTTAGTTCAAAGTTCGGCCGGATATACGGACACTAATGTGGCATCCATCTCCAGCGAGCGACGGGAGGTGGATCCTCTGGTCCCAGATCATCGGGCCAAATCATGGGGCCACGCCGTGGCCGCGAGCGGTAGACGACCAACTCATCAAACGGCGTCGATCTATGAAGCGTGATTCCTGCCCCGATGGATGACATTCCGTCCACCTGCACACCCATCACCCGGGCTCGGGCCGTCGGTATCCCGCGGTCCCAGATTCGTGCGCTCACGGTGATTTCCTTGCCGCGGCACCCGCCGCGCGCCTACGCTGAATCATGCCTCACCTCACCGTTCCAGGCGCGTCGCTCTACTACGAGACGACGGGCCACGTATCGTCACCTGCGCTCCTGCTGCTGCACGCCGGCATCGCGAACCTGCGGATGTGGGACCCGCAGATCGACGCGCTGGCTGCCGGCCACTTCGTCATCCGTTTCGACGGCCGCGGCTGCGGCCAGACGACCACCGAAAACGTGGCGTTCTCCGCTCGCGCGGACGCCCGCGCGGTTCTCGACCACCTCGGGGTGGCGTCGGCCACGCTGATCGGGTGCTCGCGCGGCGGCGGGACGGCGATCGACCTGGCCGTGGAGAGCCCCGACCGGGTGGACGGCCTCGTTACCGTGGGCGCCGGGCCCAGCGGGTTCCCCGAGGTCGAACTGACCGAACTCGAGGACGCCCGGTTCGACGAACTGGATGCCGCGTTCGACGCCCAGGACTGGCACCGGCTGGCGCGCCTCGAAGTGGCTCTCTGGGCATTCGGTCCACTGCGCGCCGAAGCCGACCTCGACCCCGAATTCGTGGCCCTGGCCTACGGGCTCAACCGGGTCAACGCCGCGCATGCGGAAGAGTCCCCGACACCGATTCCGCTCGAGCCGCCGGCGTTCAACCAGGTCAGCGACATCGAGGTGCCCGTGTTCGTCTCGATCGGCGAATTCGACATCACCCCGCATCTGGCCGAATACGAGTACCTCCTGTCGACGCTCCCGGATGTCACCGGCTTCACCTTCCGCGACACGGCACATCTGCCGCCCGTTGAACGGGCGGCAGATTTCCAGCGCGTGCTCGTGGACTGGCTGACGGAGCACCGGCTCTAGGCAGGTCGGCCGAAGCGCACGAAGGCCGCTCCGGCCGTAACGCCCGGGTTGTCCCCCGGTTCACCGCGCTCGCACCGGAGCGGACGGCCCGCTGGACGGGTCAGGGCCGTGCGCGCAGGGGCACACCCACGTCGATTCCGCCCTCGTAGGTGATTCTGTCCCGCATCTTCACCACGCTCGGGGCAGGCACGAAGCCGCCGGCGAACAGGGCTTCCCCCTGGCGGAACCGCGGCGCCTGGGCCAGCAACGCGGGTGGGGCGAAGCCGAAGACGGCACCCAGTTCGGCCAGGTCGGCCGGGGAACTCATCTTCATCAGCACCAGGTTGTCGCACTGCGAGATGATGCCCGGGTGGATCTTCGACGGGCGCTGCGTCGACAACAGCAGCCACAGCCCGTACTTGCGGCCCTCTGCGGCGATCTGGATGATCTGCTCCCGCAGCACCCTCTGCAGCGGGCTGTCCAGGTCGGGCGAGCACAGGTTGTGGGCTTCGTCGATCACGAGCAGCACCGGCCGGCGCTCCTCCCGGTGCGCCCAGAGGTGGTCGAGCACAGAGACGGCGGCCACCAGCGGTTCCTCCGCGAACTGGAAGCCGCCCAGATCCAGTACGGTGGCCGCGGGCCGGGTGTCGATGATCTCGGTGGCCGCGGTCTCGTTCAGGGCCCAGACCGCCCAATCGAGCAGACCGAGGTTCTCGATCCGAAGCGCGAGGGCGTGGTGCGACAAATCCGTCGAACCCCGCAGCCGATCGAGGATGCTGCGCGGATCCGTGACCGACAGGAACTCCTCCAGGTGCAGCACACTGTTGTACTCCTCCCGGTCCAGCAACGGGTCGAGCCGCAGCATGGCCGCCTTGATCTTCACCGGTAGCGACCGGAACCGGGCGTGCAGGTGTTCGCCCGGCCCGTTCCCGGGGCGCAGAACCCGGATGTCGCGCGCGGCCAGGTCGGCGGCGTCGGCGGTCGGGGCATCCGTTCGCACCTCGGCCAGCCGCACGAAGTCGGCGTTCGGATCGAAGATGACGATCGGAAGGTCGGTGTGCGGGAGCAGTTGCTCCAGCACGACCCCGAGGGCGTAGGTCTTGCCGGAACCGCTTTGGCCGCACCAGAAGGTGTGCCGGTTGAAGCGGTGCGGAAGTAGGCGCCCGGGCGTCTCGAGCGAGGCGAGCAGCGTGCCGATCTCGAGGGTGGCGCCGGCGGCCCGGTGCAGCAGTTCGATCAGCTCCGGGCCGGCCGACCGCACCGACGCGACGGCGAATGCCGACGACGCGCGCTGGTTCAGCTGTTTCTCCGGTTCGATCACCCCGAGAAGTGACCCAAGGCCGGAGGCCCGGCTCAGGCCGGCGACGTCGCGCGTCTCGACCTGGCCGAGGGAGGTGCGCCCTGACGGCTCGACGAGAGTGACGTAACTTCCGGGAGGAAGGGGTGTGTCTGCGGAAATATCGAAGCGGAACGAACGGCCTTCGAGGGAGACCGCAGTGTCGCCGGGGACGGAGGCAGGGCTGGGAGCATCCATGCGTGTTCCTGTTCTGGTCGATGGCTCGGCCTTGAGGGCGTCGCCGCGCGCAGACAAACTACATCGGATGCGAGAGCGTCGCACGCTGGCCAGGGCCGCCGCCGGCATCCGGTCAGGACTGCGCCGCGTGGCTGATCGCCAGCTGCACGAAGTCCGTATTGATCAAGGCCTTCGACAGGTAGAACGGGCGCCCGTCATGCTCGAGCGTCTGGGTGAGGATGAGCACCGGACTTCCGGCAGGCAGCCCGAGCAGCTTGCCGCGGGTGGCACCGGGGACACCGAGCGTGATGTCGGTCTCGCCGGGCCCGAAGCTCGGTCCGAGCACCGCCATCAGTGCGGCGAGCGCACTGCGCCCTGCATCTTCCCCCAGGTCTTCGGACACGGCCGCCACCGCGGCCTCGCCGAGCAGGCGGAGGCGCTCTCCCGGCACATGCTCCTGGACCAGGGCGATGGGTGCGCCGCCCCGGGTGATGACGCTCTCGATGAACCAGGAGGCTTCGTCGGCGTGGATGCCGATGGCGTCGGCAGTGAACGCGGGCGACGCGGACTGCAGCGCGGTCTGGGTGCGGCGCACCTGCACGGTCGGTCCGGTCTCGCCGAGCAGTTCCTCGACCGGACGGATCTTCTGCAAGCCGAGGTGAGGCATCCGATCGGCGACGAAGCGCCCGATGCCCCGGCGCGAGCGCACGAAGCGGTCCTCCTCCAACAGCATCAGGGCCTCCCGCACGACCGTGCGACTGACGCCCATCGCCGTGCCGAGCTCGGACTCCGAGGGGAGCAGGGATGCGATCGGCAGGGATCCGTTGCGGATCGCCTCGGTGAGGCGCGAGTAGACCGCGACTCGCAGCGGCAGGCTTCCAGTGGTCTCGAGCGGACCCGAAAGGGCCGCCTCCGTGCGTCGATCCATTCGTTCTCCCCAGGTCGGTGAGTTGAGCCTACCGTGCCATCTCACGCACTTGTATAACAAGCATGTACACTGAGTGTGTCGACCTTATGGTTGGCTCCAATGAAGGAGTCTTGTCATGCTCGTGCTTCCCGTCGAAGCCACTCCCGTTCCTGGGCGCCCGCGTGCTCCCCGGCCTGCCGGAGTGTTGATCGGCACACTGGTTCTGGCGATCCTGACCTTCCAGTTGAATGCCACCCTGTTGTCCGCCGCCCTGCCTGCCGTCGGCACCCAGCTGGGCGAGAGCATGCAGGACGTCGCCCGGGTGCAGTCGGTGTTCTTCCTATCCGGCGCCGTCTTCGGCATGGTGTTCTCCCGCTGGAGTGATTTCCTCGGCCGCAAGCGCAGCCTCGTGATCGTGCTGACGCTGCTACTGATCGGCACGGTCGTCTGCGCCCTCGCACCGAGCCTCCCCCTGCTGCTCCTCGGCCGGGTGCTGCAGGGTGCCTCCAACGCCACCTTCACGATCTCCTTCCTGCTCCTCTCGGAGCGCCTGAACAGCCGCCTGTTCGGCATCTCCGTCGGCATCATCACCTCGGTCAACGGCGGCCTGTTCGGCGTCGACGGCTTCCTCGGCGGCTACGTGACCGACACCATCGGCTGGCGGTTCCTGTTTGTGATCACCCTCGGCCTCGGGTTGGTCGCGATCGGCTGCGTCGCGCTCTTCGTTCCCCGGGATGAGCCGCGCACCCAGGACGGGTCGATGGACTGGTGGGGCGCCGGCATCCTGTCGCTGTTCCTGGTGCTGCTCACGAGCCTGATCTCGCAGGCGTCCTCGTCGGGCTGGGCCGACCCGCTCACGCTGGGGTACCTCGTCGGTGCCGTCGTCAGCGCCACTGTCTTCGTGCTGGTCGAGAGCCGCACCCGGCGGCCGCTCATTCCCATCCACGCCCTGCGGTCCCGGCAGGTGTGGCCGCTCCTGCTCTCCACGGTGCTCACCCTGGCCGGCGTGTTCTCCGCACTCAACTTCACCGTGGTCATGCTCAGCCAGAACCAGCAGGTGGGCTACGGGCTCTCCGCATCGATGTCAGCGCTGCTCTACCTCACCCCGACCGCCTTCGTCGGTGTCACCGCGGCGATCTTCTCCGGCTGGATCGCCGTGCGGATCGGTTGGATCAGCTCGCTGCGGCTGAGCAGCGGCGTCATCGTTCTGATCACGGTGGGCCTGGCCGTCTTCGCGCTGGACCGCTGGCTGGTCTTCGGCCTGCTCATCGTGATGGGCGTCTTCTACCTCGGCCTGTTCCAGAGTTCGGTGAACGGAGTCTCCGTGCTCAACTCACCGCCCGAGGCCCGCGGGGCCCTGCCCGGCCTGAACGGCGCCTGTTTCGGAATCGGCATCGGCACCGGCATCGCCCTCGTGGCCCCGGTCGTGGCCACGGGAACGGTCGCCGGTTTCCAGACGGCCCTGTGGATCTCCGCGGGTCTCACCCTGGCGTCCTTCCTGGCCTCCCTCGTCCTGCGCCCCGCCGAGAGGATCGGCGCATGAGCACCTGCACTTTTCTACCCATCAGCACGATCAGAACGGATGGTCAACGATGACACCCACTATGGCTCCCCGCCGCCGCCCGATCTACCTCGACTGCGACACCGGGATCGACGATGCGGTGGCGCTCTCTTTCCTGCTGGCGACGGCGGGCATCCGTCTGGTCGGCGTCGGCACGGTGAACGGATGCGTCAACCCGGCCGTCGCCGCGGCGAACACCCTGAGCCTTCTGGCGACCGCCGGTCGGGACGACATCCCGGTCGCGGTCGGTGCCTGGGAGCCTGTCAGCGGGATCTCCCGTCGCGGGGCGGCCCACATGCACGGCCGCAACGGGATCGGGGACGTTCTGCTGCCCCGCCCGCGCCGGCGCCCGGTCGACGACAGCGCCACGGAGCTGCTGATCCGGCTGGCGCACGAGTATCCCGGTGAGCTGGAGATCATCGCGGTCGGCCCGCTGACGAACCTGGCCGAGGCGCTCTGCCTCGACCCGGAATTGCCCCGGCTTGTTCGCAGGGTCACCATCATGGGTGGGTCCGCTTTCGCGCCCGGCAACGCCGGCAAATATGCCGAGGGCAACATCGCCGCCGATCCCACTGCCGCCGCGGACGTGTTCGCCGCCAGCTGGCCGGTGACCCTGATCCCGCTCGACGCGACGGCACCGCACACCTTCGACGAAACCCACCGGCGGGCGCTCGCGGCTTCCTCGGGCCTGACCCAGCAGGCGCTGGCCGCGATGCTCGGCACCTGCCTGACACAGTGCGGCAAGCAGTCGAGCACGCGGCGGTTCGCCCTGCACAACTCCCTCGCCGCGGCCTTCGCAACCGGCGCCCTCGAGGCCGAACGGGCCCCCACCCTGCGCGTCCGCGTCGACATGAGCGCCGGCCCGCGCCACGGCCAGACCCATTTCGCCAAGGTGGAGGGAGCGACGGCCGGGGTTCCCGCCGGGCAGAATCCGCACGAGGCGCGGGTGGTGCTGACCCTCCGGCGCAACTCCGCGGCACTGCTCCTGGAGAGTATCCTCACCCTCGCGCCCGCGCCCGCTTTCGGTGTCGTTCCGGCTTCCCGTCTGGCTCCGGCTCTTGCTTCGGCCGCTGCCAGCGCCCCCGCGAACGCTCGGGCTCGGGCTCGGAGGCAGGCGGAACCGGCGCCGGCACCGGTCTGAGTCTTTGTCGCATCCGTCGCGTCGCTAATTTCGGAGGTTTTCGCGACACGCCGGGTTTGGCGTCTGGGGTGACCCGGCCCGAAGGAACGGCGCGTCGGGATTTTCTCCGAATTTACGCCGACGGATGCCCTGGGCTGGGCCGGATCCCTCGGCACCGGACGGCACCGACCACGCGGCGCACGCATCCTCGGCCCCGATCTGAGAAAATGAACGAATGACCGCAACACTCGTGGCCAAGGGCCTGGCCGGCGGGTACGCGCACCGCACTCTCTTCGATTCGCTCGACCTCACCGTCGCGCCCGGTGACGTCGTGGGTGTCGTCGGCGTGAACGGGTCGGGCAAATCCACGCTGCTGAGCCTGCTCGCGGGCCTGGTCGAGCCTCAATCCGGCACCGTCAACCTCGCCCCGGCCGATGCCTTCGTCGGCTGGCTCCCCCAGGAGCACGAACGTGTTCCCGGCGAGACCGTGGCCGGCTACATCGCCCGGCGCACCGGTTGCGCCCAGGCGACCCTCGAGATGGATGCAGCGGCATCCGCTCTCGGCGATGCGTCACCGAGCCCGCGTCCCGATGGGCTCGACCCGGCCGACGTCTACTCGGCGGCCCTTGAGCGCTGGCTGGCCAGCGGCGCCGCCGATCAGGGCGAACGGATGCCAGGGGTGCTCGCCGACCTCGGTCTCACCCTCGGCACCGAGCTCGCCGAGCACATTCCGATGACGTCCCTCTCCGGCGGGCAGGCAGCCCGGGTGGGGCTGGCCGCACTGATGCTGTCACGTTTCGACATCGTGCTGCTCGACGAACCGACCAACGACCTTGACCTCGACGGGCTGGAACGCCTGGAGTCCTTCGTCACCGGCCTCCGCGGCGGGGTGGTGCTCGTCAGCCACGACCGCGAGTTCCTGGCCCGCTGCGTGACGCGGGTGCTCGAACTCGACCTCGCGCAGGGCGCGAACCGGGTCTTCGGCGGCGGCTACGACTCCTACCTCGAGGAGCGTGAGACGTCCCGCCGGCACAAGCGGGAGCACTATGACGAGTACGCCGAGAAGAAGGCCGATCTTGTGGGTCGGGCCCGCACGCAGCGCGAATGGTCGAGCCAGGGTGTGCGGAATGCCATGAAGAAGGCGCCCGACAATGACAAGATCCGGCGCAAGGCATCCGCCGAGTCCAGCGAGAAGCAGGCGCAGAAGGTGCGGCAGATGGAGAGCCGCATCGTGCGCCTCGAGGAGGTCGACGAGCCGCGCAAGGAGTGGCAGCTCGACTTCACGATCGGCTCCGCGCCGCGGTCGAGCTCGGTGGTGTCCACGCTGAGCAACGCGGTTCTCCGCCAGGGTGACTTCACCCTCGGGCCGGTGTCGCTGCAGGTCAACGCGGGAGAGCGCATCGGCATCACCGGACCCAACGGTGCCGGCAAGTCCACGCTGCTGCGCGCGCTCCTGGGCCACCAGGCTCCGGATGCCGGCACGGCCAGCCTCGGTGCCAGCGTCAGTATCGGCGAAATCGATCAGGCCCGGGCCCAACTCGACGGCACCCGGCCTCTCGCCATCAGCTTCGAGGAGCTCGTGCCCGACCTGACCACGGCCGAGGTGCGCACCCTGCTCGCGAAGTTCGGACTCAAGGCCGACCACGTCAACCGTGCGGCCGTCGACCTCTCCCCCGGTGAGCGCACCCGCGCCGGCCTCGCGCTGCTGCAGGCACGCGGTATCAACCTGCTGGTCCTCGACGAGCCCACGAACCACCTCGACCTGGCCGCCATCGAGCAGCTCGAGCAGGCCCTCGAGTCCTACGGGGGAACGCTGCTTCTGGTCACCCACGACCGACGGATGCTGGCCAACGTGCACACGGACCGGCACTGGCAGGTGGACGACGGTCAAGTGACCGAGGCCTAGGTCTGTGAGCCCTGTTCGGTTGGTGGTGTCGCTCCCGCACAGGCTCAGTCGCCTGCACCACGGAGTGGCCGCTGCTCGGCCGTGGAGCTGCACCTCCGGTGCAGAACGAATTCGACGGAGAATCTCGTTGAAAACTGCCATTTCGGGCCGATAAGGGGCGATTTGGCCAGAATCTCCGTCGAATTCGTTCGGGGCGACGTGTCGCCCCCACCTGCCGGCTAGCGAGAGTGTGGTGCGAATCGCGCCATCCACCCGGCAACCGGTCGCTGCTGCTCACCCTGCTGAGCGGCGAGCACGATCAGGATCGCCGTGAGAGCGGGGGTCACCCACTGCAGCACCCGCTGCTGTCGCTGCTGGGCCTCCAGCTGTGCAGACGTACCCGGACCGGCCTCGGTGATTCCGTCGGTGGCCTCCCCCGAATGGTCGCTCATCTTCTTGCCGAGAATCCCGGAGTACAGAGTTGTGCCGGCAGCCACACCGGTGAGGGCGAGTTTCACGATCGTGTTCGTGCGGCCTTCCGGCTGGCCGGCCGGACGCGCCTTGTTTCCGAGAATCAGGCCTGCGCCACCCACGCCATGGGCGACAAGAGCTGCGACCTGAACCGGCGCCCACCGCTTCCACCCCTCACTCGCCAGAGCCACGCGCTCGCGGGGGTCTTTCGCGGTTGACGCGCTCCCGTTGAGCCCGACGGCGCCCATCAAGGCACCCCCGGCCCACAGCGCCAATCCCACATCGTGCAGGCTTCGAACAACGGTATTGCGTCCAGTCACGGAGTACTCCTCATTGGTGATTCGTCTTCCCGTACGAGTGTGTACAGGGTCAGGTACTACTTATGACGGCTGCCGAGGCCGAAGTCTCATGCCCGATACCGGCCGCCTGCAACTATCTCAGGCTCTTCCCAGTCTTTATCAGCGTCGGCGGTGGCTGTCAGGATCTGCGTGGGGCTGGGCTGGGTGGGGCTGGGTGGGGCTGGGCTGGGCTGGGTGGGGCTGGGCTGGGCTGGGTGGGGCTGGGCTGGGCTGGGTGGGGCTGGGCTGGGTGGGGCAGGTGATCGTAGCCCGGCCGGACTCCTTCAGTACGTGGGGCGGGTAGTGCGGGCGTTCTTCGGCCGACGGCGCGACGAGCGAATCTTCTGAATCGCGGCCTTCCCCTGCGGGCTGCGCAGGTATTTGGTGACCAGGGTCAGGATTACGGGGAGGAACTTGAGCAGGCGAGCCATGGTGGTCTCTTTTCGTTTGAGCTGCATTTGTAGTTATGGGGTGCGAAAATACGGGAGCGACCGGGCAGAACTGCGCCCACCCGGACGCCCGTGCAGGTGTCTGGTGTTGGGTGTCAGCGGCCGAGTACTTCGCGGTCCACGCGGCGGTGGAACCGCATTCCGGCGAGTCCGCCGATGATCGCACCGACGAGGCTGACAAGGACGATGACGATCGCGGTGATGATGCTGCCCGCTGTGAGACCTTCCGGATTGAGCGGGATGCTGGGCAAGCTGTTCAGGTTTCCCAGCAGGTTGAGCTCACCGCCGGCAATGACACCGATGATTCCGACGAAGGCCGCGATCACGATCGCCCACACCCAGACCGCGATTCCTTGCTTGATGCCGCTGAAGCGGGCCATGCGGCCGGCGACGTAACCGCCGCAGAGATAGGACACGAACACCACGACCGCGAGCACAATCGCACTGACCAGTGCGATGGTGTCGGCGTTCTCGGCGGCTGTTCCGGCAGCCTGGTCGGCGGAATCGGCGCCGCCCAGGCCGACTGCGGCTCCAGCCGCAGCGAACAGCGCGGTGAGGATCACGGCGGTCCCGGTCGCGGTGAGCCACCCGAAGAACGCCGGCCCCCACTGGATCCCACCGAAACGGGCCTTGTCTCGACCGACGACCTCGTTGCGACCGACGGCCTTGTCGCGACCGACGACCTCGTTGCGACCGACGACCTCGTCACGACCGACGGCCTCGTCACGACCGACGGCCTCGTTGCGGTTGGGCACCGACCTGCCCTCGGGCACCGTAGCGTCAGAGCCAGGGTCGTCGATGTTTCGATTGATGGGTGAACCGGATGAGTCGAATGTTGCCATGGCGATAGCTCCTCTACTGACGCAGGTATAAACCTCAGAGGGTCAGGGCGACCTCGCTCAACCGCGTCACAGAACACCTAGATGAACCGGACGCGTTCGAAGCTTGTCCCACCGAGCGACAACCTGTCCTCTGCGAGAATCTCTTATCAAGTAGTCGTATCTCGGCGGGTGTTCGTCACAGAATCAAGCAGGGAATGTCGAGTGCACGGCAGGCGCACGTTTTCCGGAAGGCGCGGGTGATCGCCTGTCGGGCGTGACTCGGATGTAAAGCCTCACTCCCTCAGATAGAGCTCGAGGGCCGGCGTGCGCATCATCGCCAGGGCCCGCTTCTCGAGCTGGCGAATGCGCTCCCGGGTCACACCCTCGCGGACGGCGATCTGGTCAAGGGTGCGAGGTTGGTCGCCGTTGAGCCCGAACCGTGCCTCCAGGATCATCCGCTCCCGTGTGGGCAGCGCGTCGAGATGAAAGGTGATGTCAGAGCGGCGCAGGGCAAGCGCCGCGTACTCCTCCGGCTGGGGCAGATCATCGTCCATGATCAGCTCGGAGATGTCGGCCAAGCCCTCGCCGAGTGGGGTCTGATANGAGCAAGGTCCGCACGTCGGCCATCGAAGCCCCGCAGGCCTCGGCCAGCTCCGCCAATGTGGGTTCGCGGTACAGGCTGGCGGTGAGGTCGCGGCGGATGCGCTTGACCTTGTTGAGCTTCTCCACGGCGTGCAACGGGATCCGAATTGTCCGTGCAGCGCCGATCATGCCCCGGTGGATGGACTGCCGGATCCACCAGATTCCGTAGGTGGAGAATTTGTACCCGGTCGTGTAATCGAATTTCTCCACCGCGCGCAACAGGCCGAGGTTGCCTTCCTGAACGAGATCCATGATTGGAATCTTGCGGCCGGAATACTGTTTGGCGACGCTGACCACCAGGCGCAGGTTTGCCTCGATGAACCGGGTCTTGGACCGTTCGCCGTCCCGGGCAAGCCAGATGAGGTCCCGGGTCAGAGCCAAATCGGCGACACCCCGGGCGAGACGTGCTGCGGCGAACAGGCCCACCTCCATCCGCCGGGCCAGGTCAACCTCCTCCTCCGCGTTGAGAAGGGCCACCCTGCCGATCTTTCTCAGGTAGATCCCGAACGTGTCCGTCGGTCCCAGACCAAATCGTGCCGTCGTGGGGCGAGGCACGAAAATCGGCGGGGCCGCGGTCCAGACAGGTTGATTCGGGTCGGAATCAGGCAGCTCCGATTCGCCGGCCAGGAATTGATCCGATGAGCTCACACTCCACCACACAGACTTGAGGATGTATCACCATTGATCAGAAAAGCCTAGCTAGAGATTTGAACGTAGACAATACATACCGAGGCGGGCCCCTCATGAGGCAAATCGTGCCGAATCCAATCGCCAATCGCCGCCCGCGTCACACCGTGGGCTCACCGTGCCGGGCGGAGGGTCAGTAGTCCCCGGCCGATTCTGCCGGAGTGGCGCCCGAGAGCAGGGCGGCGCTGCCGGAGACACCGAGGCGGGTTGCGCCGGCCGCGATCATGGCCAGGGCGTCGTTGAAGCTGCGCACCCCGCCGGACGCCTTCACCTGGGCCCTGTCGCCCACGGTCTGCTTCATCAAGCTCACCGCGTGCACGGTCGCCCCGCCGGCAGGGTGAAAACCGGTGGAAGTCTTGACGAAGTCGGCGCCCTCGGCCACTGCGGCGCGGCACACGGCGACGATCTCAGCATCCGTCAGCGCCGCGGATTCGATGATCACCTTGAGCACTCCCGGCGTTGGGATGCCGGCCCGCACGGCCGCGATGTCGGCCTGCACATCGGCGAACCGGCCGGCCTTGGCAGCACCGATGTCGATGACCATGTCGATCTCGTCGGCCCCCTGCTCAATGGCGAGGGCGGCTTCGGCAGCCTTGATGGCGCTGTGGTGGTCTCCGCTGGGAAAACCGCAGACGACAGCAACCTTGAGGTCGGCGCCGGCGGGGATGCGCAGCGGCAGCATCGACGGGGAGACACAGACCGAGTAGGCGCCGAGCTCAATTGCCTCGGCGATGAGCGCGGTCACGTCCTCCGCGGTGGCCTCGGGCTTGAGGAGGGTGTGATCGATGCACCGGGCGACGCTGGCGGCGTCGAGAGAACGGGTGGAGGTCGAAATGGTGGATGTCATTGTGGTGCGTCCTTAGTCGGTGACGAGTTCGGGGGCCGTTCGACGCCCTGGCGACGTCGACGGATGCGTCGAGGCCCGATGCGCCGAACTCCTCGATCGAGACTACGCGTCCGCCCTGGGAGACGACGGTCGCTTGCTCACTTGTTGCTCACCACGCGCACCCGCTGGCGGGCAGGATCAGATGACGAGGGTCTGGTCGACAAGCCCCTGAGCGACCTGCGACAACAGCAGGTGGTTGCTGCGAGCGTGATTCCGGAGCAACGCGAATGCGTCCTCCATCGAGACTCCGCGGGAATGCGAAATCACACCCTTGGCCTGTTCGATCACGACTCGGGAATTCAGCGCAATCGTCAGGTGCTCCCGCACCGAATTGCTTTCCCGGAGCGTGCGTTCCTGCAGAATCCCGATCGTGGCGACATCCGCCAAAGCCTGGGCCGCACGAACGTCCTGTTGGCGCAGAGCGCCGGGAACAGTCGACAACAAGTTGAGGGCACCGATGGTCGTCTCGCGCAGCCGCAACGGGATCGCATGGACCGCGGCAAAACCCTGCTCCCTGGCGCTGTCCCGAAACCGCCGCCACGCGGGCGGGCTGTCCTCCACGTCCGGCAGGGACACAACCGACCCAGAGGTGAAACACTCCACGCACGGGCCCGCCGCAGCACTGAGTTGCATGACTTCCACAAGCCGGCTGGCTTCGCTGGTGGAAGCGACGACTTCGAGCTCGCCGTTTTCATCGGCCAGGAGAATTCCTGCCGCCGCGATGTCGAACAGGCCGGTGCAACTCTCCACGAGGGTTTGCAAGAGCTCCACCACGTCATAACCGGCCACCAGGGTGTCAGCGAGGGTCGCAAACGTATCGATGAGGCGATCCTCTCTCGTTTCATCAATCATGAGACCCTTCGATCTGGTTTTCATTTACTGCAAAAGTCAATCGCCGGCCGATGATCTCCTCCGCGATCTCCTGCACAGACCGGCCCAAGGCGAAAGCATGGCCCTGGATGACCAGACGGGCGTCCACGGCAGAAATCCCCAGTTGCGCCAGCACCATGCCGGTGGCCTGATGCACTTCACGTCGGGAGAACTGTCTGCGCAGGTCGGTTTCGCCCTCGATTTCGCTGTGGGACAGGCGGATGGCTCGAGCGAGAACGAGACGGCTGACGATGGTCGCGAGACCCGAAGCGTTCCGGATATGCAGGTCATTGAGTTGACTGGGCCTGCTGGTGTACAGGTCGATCGCCCCGATCCGTAACGGCCCCAGCACCAAGGGAAAGGCGAAAACCGCACCGAGCTCCTCGGCGATGATCGCCTCCGAGAACGCCGGCCACACCCGGTTCGGCCGTTCGCGAATATTCGGCTCGAAAACCGGCATGCCGGTTTCCAGAGCGTCCCAACATGGACCCTCGCCCAGGTCGAATTGCAACTCGTCCAGCCGCAACGATTGGGCGTCGCTCGCCGATACCGTCTCAGCAGGGAGAAAGTCACCGAACGTCGAGATTGACACCCCGTCCACGGGCAGCGCCCCCAGGAAAGGCTCGAACAAGCGCGACTCGCTACCCGCCAAAGCTGACAACGCTTCCTCGGCCACCGCAAATTGATCACGCATGGCACTCCCTCCTGCAATTCTCGCTACAGCTCCTTGTCACACCCGACCACGTCATGTTCCGAACGTACTCCGCTTCACCCGGTAGGGGATTCTGAGGCGACCGTCAGGCGCTCGTCATCGCTGGACCCTGCGCCCCGGCAAGGCCATCTTCCAGGTCGTAGCCGAGCGCGGCCGCGATACTGAGCAACTGCGCCTCGAGCAGCGCCTGTTCCGTGCTGGACATCTGTCCCTGGGCTCTGCCGATCCGTGCACGGAAATCACCGTAGATACGCTCCATCAGCGTCTCACCCGTCGCAGTCAGCTCCAGGAACAGGCTTCGCCGGTCGACAGGGTTGGCAACACGACGCACGACGTCTCGAGCGACCAGCCGGTCACAGATCGCGGTGACCGCACCCATCGAGAGGTCTGTGGAACCAGCCAACATCTTCGGTGTCACCCGGCCTGCCTCCGAGATGCGGAAAAGCACCCGAATCTCCGATCCCGTGAAGCCGGCCTGCGCCGCCATCCCTGCACGGGTCTTGTCCAACGCTCGGAGCAGGACGACCACCGCAGCGGTAACACCCTCAAGAACCTGGACGGAGCCATTCTCCTTGAACATGGTTTCTCCCGACATCAACAAGCAGCAGTCAGCTGGTTCAACGTACCGAGACCACCCTAGCGATGACGTCTATAAAGTTCCAACATAGAATAGTTTGGAATTCGAACTAATCGCTATATATTACTACCCGACGCCTATTTCTTACGTCATCTTCCGACCTCTGCTGAACCAACGTGGCCTCAGGGTCCTCCGAGAGACAAGGTCTGTATCCATGAACGAGTACCGCCTGACCGTGAATGGCGACCGCTACGTCGTCGACACCGACGACGACCTGGCGTCATGGAAATCCTCCGTCGCCGACGCTGTGCAGCGCGGTGGCGGATTCATCAACGTGATCAACTCCGCCGGGTTCCTGACCACACTGCTGATCACGCCGAACTCGACCGTCACTCTGCAGAGAGTCCGCTCCCCACGGCCGGAACCCTGGACGCAGCTCCTCGAAGACGATGCGTTCACCTACGAGGACTTCTAGGACCTTCGATCCGGTGTCTCCGTTGGCTCATCATTCGGGCACGCCGGAGCGTAAGTGTGAAGTGACCACCTACGGGCCAGGTGCCGCAGCCCCGCTGGAAGTAGTCGCGCTCAGCCCAGGTCGCGCTCAGTCCGCGGTCGCGCTCAGTCTGCGGCGGGAATCAGGTAGCGATGACGCACGTGCCGTCGGCCGGGGTCGGCCTGCCAGAACTCGACCTCGACCGGGCGCAGGGCGTATAGCTGCCAGGTGGGGTTCTCCGATCCGTCGGCTCCGGGCCGTTCGGCCCAGTCGGCCGCCGAGGCATCCGTCGACAACTCGGTGACCGGGCCGACCACGCGCACCTGGCGTCCCAGGGCCGACCAGAAGAAATTCATCGCGGCCAGCGGATGCTCCGTCAGCTCCCGGCCCTTGCGCGACAGTCGCGAGGTGGCGAAGTGCCAGCCCTCGGCGTCGAGGTTCTTGAGGATGAGCATGCGCGACGACGGCATGCCCTCTGCGCCGACAGTCGCGAGGCTGAACGAGTGCGGCTGGGGAACCCCGGCCGTGAGGGCCTCGTCGAGCCAGGACCGGAACAGCTCAGCAGGGTCGAGTGGCGCCGACGCCGGGTCGAAAACCGGCAGCGCGGCAGGGAAATCCGGCAGGGAACGCAGCATGCTGCGGAATGATTCACTCACTCCGCGAGCCTACTGCTCGGTGCTGTCAGCGTTCGGCGGGGCCGCTAGCGTTGGAGGCGACGAAGGAGCGAGATGACGATACTCATTGCCGGATGCGGTGACCTCGGCACGGAGGTGGGCCTGCGTTTCGCCGCGCTCGGGCACCGGGTGGTGGGGTTGCGCCGCAACGCGGCCGTGCTTCCCGCCGGCATCGAGGGCCAGTCCGTCGACCTCAGCACGGCGAAGCCGGTTGTTCCGGCCGACACCCAGATCGTGATCGTGGCGATCGCCGCGGGCAACCCCAGCCCCGCGGTCTACCGAGCGGCCTACGTCGACGGTCTGCAGAACCTCCTCGACGCGCTCGACGAGGCCGACGTCTCGCCCCGCCGCGTGCTGCTGGTGTCGTCGACCGCCGTCTACGACGTGTCCGACGAGAGCTGGGTCGACGAGCAGACGCCCGCCAACCCGCGTCCCGGCACCGATGCCATCTTGCTCGAGGCGGAACGGATGCTGCACGCCCGCCTCCCCGCGGCCGTCGTCTTCCGCCTGTCGGGCATCTACGGCCCCGGCCGGGAACGCCTGATCACCCAGGTGCGCGGCGGCCGCACCACCGCGTCGGCCTCGGCCCGGCACACGAACCGCATCCACCGGGACGATGCCGCGGCCGCGATCGTGCACCTGATGCTGCGGGAGGAAGAACCGGCTCCCCTGTACATCGGCGTCGACAGCGCACCGGTGCGCGGCGGTGAGGTGCTGGCCTTCCTCGCCGAGGAGCTCGGGTTGCCGGTCCCGACGCTGGAGGCGCCCGGCACTCCCGGTGCGACGACCACCACGACCGCTGTGCCAGCCCGGCCCGCTCCGCGGGACAGCCAGCGCGGAGGCGACAAGCGCCTCCGCAACCGGCTGCTGCTGAGCACGGGTTTCACGTTCAGCTACCCGACCTACCGCGAGGGCTACCGGGCCGTGTTGGCCGGCCGGGGCATCCGTCACCCGTAGCCGACGCACCGGTAATCGACGCACCCGCAGTTCAAGCCGATTCGGCGTGAACGAATTCGACGGAGATTCTCGTTCAAAACGGCCTTTTCGGGACGCTCAGGGCCGAGATGGCCAAAATCTCCGTCGAATTCGTTCGGGAACGAGGCGCCTAGAACGAGACGCCGCAGACCAGCGCGGCGTTCGCGAACGGCGTCGCCTCACCCGAGCGAATGAACAGCTTGGCCGAGGCCGAGAGGTCCTTCAGTTCGGCGTGGCTGATGTACTCGATCGCGTCGAACCGGTCGGCCAGCCAGGCCCCGGCAGGGGCGGTTTTCGCCTCCTCCGCGGCCACGCAGTGCTGGAACACCATCTCCTCGAGCAGGGCGTCGAGCACCTGCTCGAAACGCGGCACACCGTGCACCAGCGCCAGGTCGATCACGGGAACGCCGGCCGGGATCGGCATGCCGCAATCCGCGAGGAGCACGACATCCGTGTGCCCGAGGCGGGCCAGGGCGCCGGAGAGATCGGCGTTCAGGATGCCGCGGCGCTTCATGCGCGCACCCGCGGCAGCTCGTCGGCCAGGGAGGGATACGACGTCTGCGTTCCGCGTGACTGCACCGCGAAAGCGCCCACACGAACGGCCTGACGCACCGATTCGGACAGGCTCGAGCCGGCCGCGAGCTGCGCGCTCAGGGCGCCGACGAACGCGTCGCCGGCCCCCGAGCTGTCCACGGCGACGACCTGGGGCGACGCCACGCTGTGCGTGCCGTCCCGCTCGGCACAGATGGCACCCTTCGCCCCGCGGGTGAGCACGACGGACGGAACGCCCCACTCGAGCAGCCGGGCGACGAGCTCGGCATCCTCGATGGGGATGACGGTGTTCGGGGCGAGCTGCGCGAGCACGAGGGCTGCCTCGTGCTCGTTGACGACCAGCGGGTCGGCCCGACGGATGCTCGCGGCATCCAGTTCGATCACGGGCGCCAGGTTCAGCACCACCCGGCCGGTGGCCAACCGCAGTGCCGCCACGATGCCCTCCGCGGGGATCTCACCCTGGAGCACGACCACGGCGGCCTCTGCGATGACGGTCGCGCCGGCCTGGACAGCCTCCGCACCCATCAGCGCGTTGGCGCCGGGGATGATCACGATGGTGTTCTCGCCGTCGGCGGCAACGGTGACGAGTGCCAGCCCGGTCGGGCCGTCCACCGTGTGCACATTCGACAGGTCCACTCCGGAGCGGGTCAGGATCGCGGTGGCGACCTCGGCCTGCGGGTCCCGGCCCACGAGGCCGACCATGCGCACCGTGGCGCCCAGTTGGGCGGCCGCGACGGCCTGGTTGGCCCCTTTCCCTCCGGGGAGGAACTCCATCGACGTTCCGATGAGGGTCTCACCGGGCAGCGGGTGGCGTTCGATAGTGATCAGCTGGTCGACGTTGATCGACCCGACGACGACGACCGTGCTGGCGGAGTTACTCACTTGGTGAAGTCGCCGACATTCGTCTTCGTGACGGAGACGACCTCAACCGGGACGGTCTTCTCGATCTTGTCGCCCGCGATGGCCTTGATGGCGAGTTCAACGGAGAGCTTGCCGAGTTCGGCCGGCTGCTGCGCGATGGTGGCGACCAGGGTGCCTGCCTCGATGGCGGCGAGTCCGTCGGACGTGCCGTCGAAGCCGACGACCGAGACCTCGGTGCCGGCACGCGAGCCGAGCGCCTGGATGGCGCCGAGGGCCATTTCGTCGTTCTCGGCGAAGAGGCCGGTCACGCCGGGGTTGGACTGCAGCAGGTTCGTGGTCACGTCGAGCGCTGCGGCACGGTCGAAGTTGGCGGTCTGCTTGGCCACCACGGTGATGTCCGGGTAGGCCTTCATGCCCTCTTCGAAACCCTGGCCGCGGTCGCGGCTGGCCGAGGTGCCGGAGACACCCTGCAGGTGGATGACGCTGCCCTTTTCGCCCATGGCCTTGGCGAGTTCGTCGGCAGCCTGACGGCCTCCGGCCACGTTGTCGCTCGCGACGAGCGAGTTCAGGTCGGCGCCGTTGACGGTGCGGTCGACCCCGATGACGGGGATGTCGGCGCTGAGCAGCTCGTTCACGGAGGAGGAGGAGGCGTCGGAGTCGACCGGGTTCACGATGACGGCCTTGGTGCCGCCCGAGGCGGCGGTGGCGAGCTGGTTGGCCTGCGTGGCCGAGTCGTTCTGCGCGTCGACGATGTTCAACTGCACGCCGGCTTCGTCGGCGGCAGCCTGAGCGCCGTCGCGCAGTTCAACGAAGAACGGGTTGTTCAGCGTGGAGAGGGCCATCACGATCTTCGTGCCGGACGCCTCGTCCCCGCCGCCGCGGCCGCAGGCCGTGGTGCCCACCAGGATCAGTGCGGCGGTGGCGGTCAGTGCCGCGATTTTGCGAAATGAGGAGGACTTCATTGTGTATTCCTTTGGGGTGTTGATGGATGGGGTGAGAGGTAACGGATGTCGGGCGTCGGCTAGGTCAGCTGCTACGGGTCTTGCGGCGCAGCACGTCGATGCCCACGGCGAGGGCGATCACGAGGCCGATCACGACCTGCTGCCAGAACGACGTCACGTTGAGCAGGTTCAGACCGTTGCGGATGACGACGAGCACGAGGGCGCCGACGAAGGTGCCCGAGATTTTGCCGAGGCCGCCGGCGAGCGAGGCGCCGCCGATCACGACGGCCGCGATGGCGTCGAGTTCGTAGCCGGCAGCGGCCTGAGGCTGCGCGGAGTCGAGGCGCCCGGCGAGCAACAGCCCGGCGAGGGCGGCGAACAGGCCGGCCAGGGCGAAGACGGTGACGAGGATGCGCTTGACCGGCAGGCCCGACAGCCGGGCGGCTTCGGCGTTGCCACCGACCGCGTACATCGAGCGGCCGATCACGGTGCGGTTGAGCAGGAAGGAGGCGGCCAGGGCGGCCAGCACCAAGATGATGATGGGCATCGGGACCGGACCCAGGCTGCCACCGAGGAAGGAGACCTCGGCCGGCATCTTGATCGGGCGGCCGTCGGAGATGACCAGGGTCAGCCCACGGGCCACGCTGAGCATGGCGAGCGTGGCAATGAAGGAGGGCAGTTTGCCGTAGGCGTTGGCCAGACCGTTGATGGTGCCGGCCAGGGCCCCGATGAAGAGGCCACCGAGGAGGGCGAGCCAGCCGGGGAGACCGGCGCTGGCGAACATCCAGCCCGACGACATGGCCGACAGGGCCGCCACGGCACCCACCGAGAGGTCGATCCCGCCGGCCACGATGACGAAGGTCATCCCGAAGGCCAGCACGGCCACCGTGGACACCTGGATGCCGATGTTGAGCAGATTCTGCGCTGTCAGGAAGTCGGGAGTCGCAATGAACAGGGCGAGGCAGAGCACGACGAGTCCGACGAGGGCACCATTGTTGGCAAGGAATTTCTTGTAGTCGAGGCCGCGGCGCTTCGCCGGCAGGGTTGTGGTGGACATGGTGTGGTTCCCTATCTCTGTTCGTGATTCTCGTCGACATCGCGGGCGGCGAGTGTCATGACTGCGTCTTGGGTGGCCTCGGCCGCGGTGAGCTCGCCGGCGAGCCGGCCGTCGCGCATCACCAGGATGCGGTCACTCATGCCGAGAATCTCGGGCAGTTCGCTGGAGACCATCAGAATGGCTCCCCCGGCCGCCGTGATCGCGTTCATCAGTTCGTAGATCTCGACCTTGGCGCCCACGTCGACGCCGCGGGTGGGCTCATCGAGCAGCAGCACCGTGGAGGCGGCGATGATCCAGCGGCCGAACACGGCCTTCTGCTGGTTGCCTCCGGAGAGGGCCCCGATCGGCTGGTCGATGGTGTGCATCCGGATGCGGAGTTTCGTCGCCACCTCGCCGGCCCGGCTGCGCTGGCCGGCGAAGTCGACCAGGCCGAGCTTTGCGGTGGAGGCGAGCGTTGCGTAGCCGAGGTTGTCGTTGACGGATGCGTCGAGCACCAGCCCCTGTCCCTTGCGGTCCTCGGGCACGTGCCCGATGCCCGCGGCGATTGCCGCCTGGATGCTGCCGTTCGGCAGGTGCCGGCCGCGCACCGCGACCGTTCCGGAGGTGTACCGGTCCGCGCCGGCGATGGCCCGGATCAGTTCGGTGCGTCCGGCGCCGACCAGCCCGGCGATGCCGAGAATCTCGCCGGCCTTGACGCTGAAACTGATGTCACTGAACGAGCCGGTCGAGGTGAGGTTGTCGACCGTGAGGATCGCTGACGCCTGGCTCACGTCCCCGGTCACCCGAGGGAACTGATCCTCGATACTGCGGCCGACCATGAGCTTCACGAGGTCGTCTTCGGGGGTGGAAGCTGGCACCTCGGCGATGAATTCGCCGTCGCGCAGGACGGTGACGGTGTCCCCGACCTCGGCGATCTCGTCGAGGTGGTGACTGATGAACAGCATGCCCACCCCGCGGCGACGGAGGTCGGCCATCACGGCGAACAGGCTCTCGGTCTCGTGGCGGGTCAGTGCCGCGGTGGGCTCGTCCAAGATCAGGATGCGGGCGTTGATGCTCAAGGCCTTGGCGATCTCGACCAACTGCTGCCGGGCGATGCCGAGGTCCCCGACCAGGGTGTCGACGTCGACGTCGAGGCCGATCAGGGCGAGGGCGGCACGCGCGCGGTTGCGCAAGGCGCTGCGGTCGACCAGGCCGTGCTTGGTGGGCATCCGTCCCAGCATCACGTTCTCGGCGATACTCATGGTGGGAACGAGGTTCAGTTCCTGGTGGATCGTGGCGATGCCGAGGTCCTCGGCCGCGCGGGTGGTCGGTAGGGTGACCGTCTGCCCGTCCACCACGATGTGGCCGGCATCCGGCTGGTACACCCCCGCCATCATCTTGATCAGGGTGGACTTGCCGGCGCCGTTCTCCCCCAGCAGCACCTGCACCTGCCCGGCGTAGACGCTGACGGTGACGTCTTTGATGACCGTCACCGGGCCGAAGGTCTTACCCACGTTCTGCAGGGTGACCAGTGCTTGTTGACTCATGTCAGTTCTTCCTCGGGCGCGGCCCGGCTGCGGGTGATTCGGATGGTGGGACGGATGCGGGTGCGACGGATGCGGGGACGACCAGTCGGCCGGACACCGGGGCCGAGGACGACGCCCGGATGATCAGTTCGCTGGGCAGCACCACCGACTCGGGGGTGCCGCCGCCGATGACCTCGAGCAGCATCCTCACGGCGATCCGGCCCATGTCCTCGACGCTGTGTGAGATGACGCTCAACGCCGGGTCGAGCAGTGCGAACCACTCGATGTCGTCGAAGGCGATCAGGGCGATATCGCGGCCGATACGCAAACCGCGCCTGTGCAGAATGGCGATCGCGCCCACCGCCATCGGGCTGTCGGCGGCGAGCAGGGCGGTGGGTGGGCGGCGCAGTTCTAGCAGCGCGTGCACCCCCGCCGATCCGCTGGCCGCCTGGAAGTCACCGAAGTAGACGAGCTCGGGGTCCTGGCTGAGGCCCCGGGAGGCCACCGCCCGGGTGAAGGCGGCGAACCGGTCCCGGCCTGTCGAGGTGGCCTGTGGGCCCGAGATGTAGCCGATGCGGGTGTGGCCGGCGGCGGCGAGGTGCGCCACGGCCTCACGGATGCCGGTTTCACTGTCGGTGGTGACGCTCGGTACGTGGAGGCCGTCCACGGTGCGGTCCACGAAGACGGTCGGGATCTTGCGCTCGATCAGCGAACGGATGCTGCCGCTGCCGTCCCCGAGCGGGGCCACGACGATGCCGTCCACTCGCCGGGAGATCAGGGTGTCCAGGTACCGGTCCTGCTGTTCCTTGCGCTCGTTCGCGTTGCCGAGCAGCGTGACGTAGCCGGCAGCCAGGGCGGCCTGTTCGACCGTGTGGGCGAGGTCCGCGAAGAAGGGGTTGCGCACATCCGACACCAGCAGGCCGATCGACTCGGTGTGGGTACTGCGCAGGGCCCGCGCCTGGGCGTTGGGCCGGTAGTCGAGCTGGGCGGCCGCCGCCGCTACGCCGGCGCGGGCCTCGGGCGACGTGGCCGGACTGCCGGAGAGAACCCGGGAGGCCGTGGCCACGGACACGCCGGCCAGGGCGGCGACATCCTTGATCGTGATGGCAACCATGTTCACCTCCTCGTGTTCGTGCGGGTACCCGCCGTGTTCGCGTCATGCTGTGCTTGCGTCATGCTGTGGAATCGTTTCCATGGAAACGATTCCATACTAGATCGCGGCACGGGCCGCTGTCAACGAACTCAGAGAATCGGCCCAACGAAGTGGCATGCCCGAAACGGCGCGGAGGAGACCCTGGAGATCCAACGAGACACCTACAGAGACGGCACCCTGCTGGGCGAGGGGCCCGTCATCGACGGCAAGAAGCATGGCCCGTGGCGCAATCACCGGCGGCGGCCCCGGCACCGGGGCCTGCGCCGCGGTCGCGGCGAACCCCCAGGGTGCCGCCGAACGCTCACCGGTCGCCGGGTACCAGGGCGATCAGCTCGTCAATGCTGCCTTGATCATGAACGCCGGCGCCACCGCCGGCGCCACCGCCGGCGTCAACGTCCACGTCCACGTCCACGTCCACGTCCACGTCCACGTCCACGGGCAAACCATTGCCGTCATGACCGCCATGGGCGAATCTGCGCTCGCAACCTCAACTACGGCGACACTGTTGGACCCGACTCCCGCGGCCTGTTCCAGCAACGCAACCCAATGCAAAATGACCGGACGCAATCTCATTAATTGCGCTTGAAGAGCATCTCGGACGGCTTCGGAATCTTCGAGCTCGTTACCAGTCGAGGCCACATCGTGGGGAATGTGTAGAATTTCGCGCCAGCGTTGCACGTCGATCGGCAGCGTGTCAACGGCGTCAAGATTCATCATCGGACGAATGAGGACTGCTGCCAGGAGCGTCAGTGCCACATGAGCACTCATCGCGTATCGGACCAGTGATTCCGCGTCCAGCCCGACTTCCGCGTTCCATCCGGTGGGAGAGGACGGCGCCGACGTCGTCCGCGGTGCCGCGTTCTCGTTCATTCCACGATTCCCGCAGCACATCGGCCGGGTCAAGGCGCTGAGCTTCGGCGCGGGTGAGGGCGGCGGTGACGGAACGGGAACAGGCTCTCTACGAGGGCGTTGACAGTCCGTGCGTCGGGCTTCTGCGCGAAGGACTGCTGGATTCGGACGAGCTGTGCGTCGGTGAGGCCGACGGTTTCGCCGTCTGGGGTGACGCTGACGGCGATGGCGGTGCCGAAGATGACGGTGGGGCGGCCGAGTCGGTGGGCGAGGACGGTCGCGGGCAGGTTCAGGGTTGACCCGTTGATGAGTCCTTCATCGTCGACGAAGAGGTCGATGTCGTCTTGCAGGCCGACGACGTCGAACATTCGGCAGCCGATGGCGGCGCTGATGTCCGCCCCGATGCTGGCCTCGTTCACGTCCAGGGTGGTGATGGTTTCGGTCGGGTCGATCTTGATGCTGCGAATGGTGGTGATGTTCATGGTGTGGGTCCTCTCCCTCAAAACAATTTGTTTTTGCCTGTCCGGCAAGAGAGATCGATTGAGAGCGGGAGGCCCGGAGTGCCCAGTTTCAGGGCGAAAAAAAGGGAGCGTGAGACCGCATCCCGAAACTGGGCACGCAGGGCCGGGAGCGAACTATGATCGGCTGCCGGAATGGAAAAAACGAGGTCAGAACGTGGCGCACCGCGGCTCAAAGGAGGGTTCTTCCCGGCGCAGCCGGCCCCGCCAGGGGGCTTGCGAAGAAATGTCTTGTCCAAAGCAGGCCGGCGCGGTCGGTTCCGTGCGGGTCCGGCCTGCCGGGCTGGATTCACCTGGTGGGGGAAGGTGAGGCAGCGTCGTCCCCTTCGCTGCGGCTGGCCCCGGGGTGGGTCGATCTGCGTGGCGGTGTTTAGTCGGGTCGCCGGGCTGCCGGATTTCTGCATACGCGGCGATGTCGGTCCGGGTGGGTGCTTGCAGGAGTGTGTCGCCGGGTTGCCGTCTATCTGGTGTGGGAGGAAAACTTGTAACTCTTGACACGATCCGCCCCAATGCGTGAAACTTTGTTACATGCTCGGGGTGGACCCGTGGATGTGTTTTGAAAGGCGGACGGTGCCCATGGCCTCTACCAGGGATCCCCGGCAGGCTCATGATCGCGGCGTCACGACCGATGTGACGCGTGAGTTCTCCGGCCCGGCCACGCCGGCTCCGTCGGATGTGGTCGCCAGGCTCCGGGCGATGTTGCCTGGGCTAACCCCGGCGGAGGCCCGGATCGGCCGGGTTTTGCTTTCTGACACCACGGCGGCATCGGCTCTGACGGTTAACGAGCTTGCCGAATGCGCGGCCTCGAGCACCGCGAGCGTGGTCCGCACCGCGCGGCGTCTGGGTTTTGAGGGATACCCGCAGCTGCGGCTTGCGCTGGCTGCGCAGGGCGGTGCGGACCATCACGGGGGTGTTCCTGTGGGCGCCGATATCGCTGACGGCGACGGAATCGGTGTTGTGTTGACCAAGCTGGCCGCGTTTGAGTCTGAACAGCTCCGTGCCACCGCCGAACTCGTCGATCCCGTCGCCCTGGAGAAAGTGATCGATTTGATCCGGGCCGCCCGCCGGATCGACGTGTATGGCATCGGCGCGTCTGGCCTGGTCGCGGAGGATCTCACGGCGAAGTTGAATCGGGTTGGGCTGGTCGCTCGGGCATACACCGAGCATGACGCGGCGATGGTCAGCGCTTCACTACTCGGCCCCGCCGACCTGGCGATTGGCGTTTCCCACTCGGGAGAGAACCTCGGCACCGTCGCCCCACTGCAATCGGCCCGGTCGACCGGCGCCGGCACGGTGGCCATCACTGGCGCCGCCCGTTCCCGATTGGCGGTCCATGGCGAACACGTCTTGGTCACCGCGGGTCGAGAGTTTGGCTTCCGTTCTGCAGCGATGGCTAGCCGCGCTGGGCAGCTCCTGCTCGTCGATGCCATCTTTGTTGGCGTCGCGCAGACGCTGCCCGGGGCCCGCGCCGCGCTTGAACGCACCTACGCCGCCGTCACCACTCATCCGGGACGAAAAGAATCATGAATTGCGTCACCAACACCAAGGACAGGGATAACACCATGGCACTCGCCACATTGGGCACCGAGACCGCGAATGACCGCACCACGGACTTGGACACGATGTCCGTCACGGACCTGCTCACCGTGATGAACCAGGAGGACCGCACGGTCCCCTTTGCGGTGGCGGCGGCACTACCGGCGATCGAGAACGCGGTCGATGCGATTGTCGGCGCGCGCCGCCGCGGCGGACGGCTGATCTACCTCGGTGCCGGCACCAGCGGCCGACTCGGGGTGCTGGACGCCGTTGAATGCCCACCGACGTTCGGTACCGACCCCGGGGAAGTCCTCGGGCTTATCGCCGGCGGCGAGCGTGCGTTCCTTAAGGCTGTCGAAGGGGCCGAAGATGATCCCGACCTCGCGGTGAACGACTTGCGGGCAGTCGGGCTCACGGACGTTGACGTTCTCGTCGGTATCGCCGCCAGCGGCCGAACCCCCTATGTCATTGGCGGTTTGGACTATGCCCGACGCGTTGGGGCGGCCACCGTCTCGGTGGCCTGCAATCGTGGCGCGGAGATCAGCAGACACGCCGATGTTGCTATCGAGGTCGATACCGGGCCTGAGGTGCTGACCGGATCTACCCGGCTGAAGGCCGGTTCGGCGCAGAAGCTGGTGTGCAACATGCTCTCCACTGCCAGCATGATCCGCACCGGAAAGGTCTTCCACAACCTGATGGTCGACGTCCAACCGACGAACGCCAAATTGGTCGACCGCGCCCGCCGCATCGTCAGCGCCGCCACCGGGGCAGACCCGGATACCGCCGCCGCTGCAATTGATCAGGCCGGCGGGCATGCCAAGACCGCCGTTGTCATGCTCCTCACCGACACTGATTTCCCCACGGCCACCGCTCGCCTCGAACAAGCTCACGGCGACGTCCGCACCGCCATCACATCGCCCTAAGCGATCCCCGCTGACTCGGGTCGCACCGTGTGGCACGGGCGTGCAGCGCTGACGGCGATACACGTCTCGATTCGTCTGCAAGTCCCCGCACGTCACACTTCAGGAGAGACGACTATGCCCGAAAATATCCTCAGCCCTCTGCGTGGCACGGTGCTGTCGCTCGGCGATGTTCCCGACCCCGTGTTCGCCCAGGAAATCGTCGGCGGGGGAGTGGCTGTTTAGCCTTCCCCGGACACCGGCCTTGTGACGGCTCGAGCGCCGGTGACTGGCACCCTCGTTCGGATCCAGCCGCACGCCTTCGTTTTCCGGTCCACGGCGGGGACCGGGATCCTGGTCCACCTGGGCATCGACATGGTCCACCTGAATGGTGAGGGCTTTGAGGTGTTGGCCGCCGAAGGGTCCGTCGTGCAGGCGGGCGACCCGGTAGTCCGATATGACCCACAGGTCATTGCCGCCCACGGCTACGCCGACATCTGCCTGGTCATCATTCTGCAGAGCCCGCCGGGCGCCGTGTCCGCGCCGACCACAACTACCACCGTCGACGCTGCCGAGCTGCTGTTTTCCTGGCCGAGCTGACCCATCCGGATACCTTCATTGATCTACCCGGCTCCACCCAGGCAGTGCGCACCAGAGATCCCGGCGTGAGGACGACCGAACCCTGCCCTCCACGACACCGCCCCCCTATGAAATAAAATTTCTCTTGACTCTTGAGTCTGTGAAAGCTATTTTCAGATCACGACATAGTTTTGTACCTCGGGTTTCTGCTCCCACGAGAACCCCTCACTTCCTCACACTTTGCTTGAAAGGACTTCAGTCATGGCCGACTCACGAGTCATCGCAGACCAGTTGCTCATTGGTCTGGGCGGCGCCGAAAACATCATCGACGTCGAAAAATGTATGACACGCTTGCGTGTCGGAGTCCGTGACCAGGATCGCGTCGATGTCGCTGCTCTGCGTGCGATCCCCGGGGTGCTCGCCGCCCTGCCCGGCGATAACTGCCAGATCGTTCTGGGCCCGGGTCTGGTTGACCGGGTCGCCATCGACGTGGAGTCAGCCCTCAGCGCCGCCCGCGCAGACGGGGCGACTGCCTCCTCGGCGACACGGCTGGCCGACAAAGGTGCGGCCATCCGGCAACAGAACAAACAACGCAATAACACCCCGGTCAAAAATACTCTGAGACGCATCTCCAACATCTTCGTCCCACTGATCCCCGCACTGATCGCCTGCGGACTCATCGCCGGCATCAATGGGATCCTGACCAACCTGGCCACGAGCGGCCAGGTTCCGTGGTTGGCGACTCTGACTCCGATCTTCAGCGTCATGTCCAGCGGGTTCTTCGCCCTGCTCGCCGTGTTCGTGGCGATGAACGCGGCCAAAGAGTTCGGCGGCACGCCCATCATCGGCGGCGTCATCGGGGGAATCATCGTGGCCCCCGGAGTCGCGAACATCGTCGTCTGGGGCCAGCAACTGGCCCCCGGCCAGGGAGGGGTTCTCGGCGCCATGGGCGCCGCCATCCTGGGCGCCTACGTTGAGCGGTGGGCCCGCAAATGGGCGCCCGACGTGCTTGCCCTGTTCATCGTGCCCACGTTGACCGTGCTGATCGCCGGCCTCGCCGCCCTCTTCCTCCTGATGCCAGCCGCCGGCTGGGTGTCAATCCAGATCGGTATCGGTGCCACCTGGCTGCTGAGCACTGCGGGTGTCTTCGCCGGGTTCGTTCTCGGCGGCCTGTTCCTGCCACTGGTGATGACCGGGTTGCACCAGACACTCACCCCCATCCACACCACCCTGATCGAACAGGTCGGTTACACCACCCTGCTGCCGGTCCTGGCAATGGGTGGCGCCGGCCAAATCGGTGCCGCGATCGCCGTGTTCTATAAGCTCCGCCGCAACACCAGCATCGGACGGACTATCAAAGGCGCACTGCCCGCAGGATTTCTCGGTGTTGGCGAGCCCCTCATCTACGGCGTCACCCTGCCGCTGGGCCGTCCCTTCATCACCGCCTGCATCGGCGGCGCATTCGGCGGCGCAGTAGTCGGTCTCTTCGACCAGCTCGGCTACACCGTCGGCGCGATCGCCATCGGCGCCAGTGACATCTCGCTGTTCCCACTACTCCAGGGCAATCACGGCTGGGGTGCCGCCGCCCTCGGCTACGCATCCGGCCTGATCGTCGCCTACACCGTGGGATTCTTCACCACCTGGTTCTTCGGGTTCACCCGCGACCAACTCGTACGCCTCAACACCGACGACACCATCGATGCAGGACTGGTCCCCACCGCCGACGCCCCAGAAGGAACGACCGACCCCGCCGATCAGATCCCCACCCTGGCCGGCTCCCACCACCGCTCCTAACATCTCCTCTCTCGCCGCCATCGAGCACCACCCCCGACGAACTCTCCGGAGCAAACGTCGTGTGGCCGCCCACCGCTTTGTCCCGAGGTGGCACGAGAACTGAGTGAGATTGCAGGTGTTGCAGGCACGAAAGCGAATTTTGCGGCCGGGCGATTCGTAGGCGATCTGACCTGTCGCAACCAGTCACACCAGATATCCGCACTCGGCGAGGTGCCGCACGTCGGATTCATAGTGAGATCTCGCTCCCGTCATTCCGAGCACCTGTCAGCGGATCGGCCCTGCAGAATGGGCCACGGCGACAGCCCGTATGCGTCGGGGACCGCACCGACCATGATGATCACCAGCCTCACAGCACCAGCCTGGCCAAGCACCATTCACAGCCCAAGGCCCCCACACGACCTAGCACCACCCAGACACGCCACTCGTGGCCGACAGTGTTGCTTTGGCCATGGTTAGTGGACACAGGTCTATCCGGCGTGAACGACAACCACTTTTCTGGTCAGGAGACACGCCCCAGGCAGGTGGTCGAAGTGGGGATGCTCATTCCATTATCCGTTCAGTGGTGGGAAGCCAGGCGATCATTGTGGTGATCGCGCCGACCGCGGCCACGGCGATGCTCACTATGCGCCACGGCAGCGGAAGGATGGGGGAGCCGTGTTCGGAGACAACCGCCAGAAAAATTAGCAGCGCACCACCCACGCAACAGGCGGCCGCGCACCACCACCGAGACCACCATGCTTTGCGCCATGCACCAACGGACGCGATCGCCCACCCGACCACCCCGACCGCGAATATGCCGTACAAGAAAATCCAAGGAACAACCGGGTCAGGGATCTCACCATACGGTCCGTAGAGCTCCTGAACATGGGCGGCAATACTGTCACTACTCACGTGGTCGACAGCCATCACAATGAGGGCGACTACCGTCCCCGCCAATCCCAGACCCACACAGATCGACAACGCGACCTGCCGCGATGCCGTGCGTTCCGCCATCATAACACTCCAATCGACAGTCACTATCAGTTGATAGTGACTCTACAAATTGTGACACTGAGAGTCAAATGCAAGTCACTAGGAGTATCATCGGGAGATGGCCTTAGGATTGCGGGATCGCAAGCGGCGCACAGCGATGCGTCACATTCAACGAATAGCGTTGGACTTGTTCGACGAACGTGGCTTCCAAAACGTACTAGTCGAGAACATCGCCGAAGCTGCCGAGGTTTCTCCCTCCACGGTCTACCGATACTTCGGCACCAAGGAAGGGATCGTCCTTGCCGATGATTTCGACACCCTGAACGAGGCCGAACTTGCTGCTGTCATCGACGTCACTGACCTAGCCGGCACCGTGCGCGCCATCGTTGCTCGCTTTGAGCCAAAACCTGATCAGCACAACCCGGAGGGGAGCCTTGCCCACAGGCGCATCCGTTACTTCTTCGACGAACCATCCGTCCGCAGGTCTTCCTACGAGATGCTGGCCAACGCAGTCGATCGGATCGCTCCCATCCTCGCCAGATCCGGCAGACTCACCACCACGGAAGCCCATATCAAGTCATCTGCCCTAGTCTTCGGCTACTTCTCCGCACTTGAACAATGGCACCGCAACCCGGCAGGCCGCTCAATCTCTCGTGCACTCGATGACGCACTCGGAGTCCTCAACCGCCTATAACAACGCGAGCCGCGGCGCCCACAAAAGCGGCTCCCTCCCGGCGTACTGACGTAACCGCCATCATTGATGAGCAATATCACGTTGCGATCTCTGTCCCGCGAAGCAGCTCCACCGCGAAATGACGATACGGCTGCGCCGCAATCGTCCCGCGTTCCGACAGGGTATGAGCTTGGTTGGGGTGGCTTGTGAAGAAGTGAAATATTCGACGCTAACGCCCGAGTTCGGGCCATCTGGGGCGCTTGGGAAAAAGGTGCTCAGAGTGCGGCAAAGCGCAGTTTCAGCGGTCGGTCGCGGGACCAGTCTCGACAACGTGCTCGGCCGGCCGATCCGGTACGCCAAACCCAGCGAAGACCAATTCCTCGCCCAGCTGAGGGCCGACAACTTCCCCGCGGACTACGTTGCCGTGCAGAAGATAATCCACCGCGTGGTGCGGCTGAACATCTCCGTGTTCCCGAACCACTCGATCCGCACACTGACCGGGCGTCCCGCCACAACCCTCCGTCAGTGCGTTGCCGATAACACGCAGGCGTGGAGATAATCCTCCGGAGTCACAAAACACCACTAGTCAACGGCACATAACCCAGCCAGCCCGCAAAAGGTGTGTCCCCAGGGCAGTAACACCCGAGCGGGGTTCCTGGCAAGGGGGTTGAACACCACTCAGGGCTGGGAAACGGTAGAGGAATGCGACGAATCTCCTACAGCGGGACCTCCTTCCTCACCGCTGACGCCATCACGGACGCGCTCTTCCAACTCGTCACCGCCCTGAACAGCAGTCAGACGACCCAGTCCCTGAACCTGCCCGCCATCACCCTGACCGGGAACCCGATCATCGTGAAACTGATCGTCGGACCCTGGAGTGAGTTGATCAGCGTCCCCGAGGACTCCCTCTGGGACGAACCAAACATCACCGAAATACTCGCATTCCTCCGCGACCGCACCCACGCACTACAGCAGCACACACCACCACCCGCGTATTCGGAGATCGCGACCACCGATTTCGACATCACCGACATCACCGACGTCACTGACCTGCCGCGGGCATTTCTGACAGCGGAATTCGTGGATTCTTCTACGCTGCCAATGTTGGCTGTTGGTAACCATAGTGGACTTCGTTAGGCCGGCGGTAACCGAGTGCGGAGTGCCGGCGTCGACTGTTGTAAAACCCTTCGATATAGCGGATGACGTCGCTGCGAGCTTGCGCTTTCGTGGCATACGCAGTGCGATATACGCGCTCATTCTTGAGCATCGAGAAAGAGCTTTCGCCCATGCTGTTGTCCCAGCACACGCCCGTGCGGCCCATCGAGGAGCGCGTCCCCAGGCCGGTCACCAAGGCACGAAACTTGGCCGACACTGCCGCGGTCGGAGTGCCAGATCGCGTCAGGCTCGATCAGGGTCGTCGCAGCGGCGTTGCGGAGGGCGTCGGCGACGAGTTCGGTGCGCATGTGATCGGCGATGGACCAGCCGACGACCTTCTTTGAATAGCAGTCGATGACGGTGGCTAGGTAGATGAAGCCTTGCCAGGTGTGGATGTAGGTAATGTCGCCGACGAACTTCACTCCGGGGCGGTCGGCAGCGAAGTCGCGTTTGACGAGGTCGGGCATGCTTGCGGCTGCCTCGGCGTCGGCTTCGGTGGTGATGCGGAAGGGCCGTGGTTGGCAGGCTACGAGGCCGATCTGGCGCATGAGTTGCCGCCCCAGCTCGGGCGAGCACTCGGTCTGATCGGCGCCCAGGTCGGCGTGGATTCGGCGGTATCCATAGGTACCGTCGGACTCTTCGAAGAAGTGCTGAATCCGGGCGATTAGTGCCTCTCGCCGGGCCGCGGTCGCTGACTGCGGCCGAATTGCCCAGTGGTAGAAACCGGGCGTGGGGACGGCCGGCCAGAGGCACATTTTCACCACCGAATTCTGGTTGGTGGGCTCAGATTTTTGGGAGTCGATGTATTCGTACTTGCTCACTACCGCTGCTCCCGCGCGAAGTAAGCGCTGGCTTTTTTCAAGAATGCGGTCTCCGCCCGCAGCTCTTGAACTTCCCGCTCGAGTTCCTTGAGACGGGCCCGTTCCGACACGGTCAGGTCGGCTTCGGTGCCGCCGTTGGCCTCGCGGTATTTGTTGAGCCAGTTCCGGAGAGTCTCAGGGCCGACGCCGTATGTGGTGGCGACGTCCTTGATCGGTTTGGAGGTGTTGATCACCTCGCGGCACAGCTCGTCTTTGAACTCTTGGGTGAAACGCCTACGTGCTGCGGCCATGCTGATCTCTACTTTCAGTGAACCCTCATTTTAAGAGGGCCCACTGTCCGAGATATCCGCGGCAGGTCAATCCCTAATTTCCGGGCGCTAAGCCTGCGTGCCGCAGCGCTGGTTATGGACCTATGGGAGACGTCACAAGTTCTCCTCCGCGCGACTGCATCAACTCGTATCCCCATCGGGACGAATGACCATGACTACGACGGTCGGGCCGAGTTTCATGAGCCGTTCCTACAGGCCGCCTCATACATCTTCATGAACGCTGACGAACCTCATCCTGTGAATGCGGTTGCGGCAGATGTCAGGGACACGAACGGCGCGGGTGACGCTTTTCTCGCGGGCTACCTGGATGCCACCTTGACAGGCGCCTCCACGGATGCGGCCCTCGCTTCGGCAGCCTCGCAGGCTGCTGTGGCCCTCGGTTTGAAGCACCTTCATCCACCCCTAGAGGCGCTCCTTTCGCACCTCGGACCAGGGTTGCCATTTCAGCAAGTAAATGTTCCAAATCTTTAGGGAGGGGCGAGCATTAATGTTGGAGGTCACCACAAATGACACGTAACCAAACGAACACTCTTGCCCACGGGCCCGGCGACCCAGAAAGGGTGTTCGAAGTCCTGGTCATCGGCGGTGGAGCTGCTGGCGTGAGCGCAGCGTTCGCGGCCGCTCAGGCCCGTCGCAACGCTACCGGCATCCAAACACCCGGCCGGGAGATCCTCGATCAAGCGATCGGCGTGCTGGCCACAAATGCGGTTGCCGCCGAGCAGGCGCTGCTTTTTCGCCAGTGGAGTGACGACGTCACCCTTTTTGTGCACGAGGGGCCGGAGCCGACCGACGACGAGTGGGAGAAACTTGCCGCCCGAGGCATAGCTGTGGTGACCGGCGCGGTATGCGAGCTACGGGTCCACCCTGACCGTCCAGTCGGGGTGACGCTATCATCCGGCCACACCCTGCAGGTCGATGCCCTCGCGATCGGAGCACCAGCACGGTCGAACCTCCTCGCAACCTCAGGGATGGTTGCTCCCGAAGGCCCGGGACGCTTGGGCACGACGGCACCGGATGCCTCCCTTGCCGGCGGGACCTCCGAGGCCGGTGTCTGGGTGACCGTCAACGTGGATGACATTGACACGGCGGCAATTACGGCAGCCCTGTCGGCCCGGCAGGTCGGCGTCACTACCACCGCTGACCTGGTGGCAGTGAAGACAGCTGCGGTCGCTGTGGCCGGTCGTGAGCCCTTCAGCGTGCAAGCGGAAGCGCAAAATTCGAGGACCGTCCTTGGCAACCGCCGCCATGGGCTAGAGACGGCGAACTGATGGCCCCCGAAGCAAACCCATTCGGCCGTCGCTACTGGGAGGACCGCTATGCCGCGCCAGGGCTCGCCTGGAGCGGCCAACCCAATCCGGTGATGGTCACTGAAGTGGGCCTCCTCAAACCGGGTCGCGCTTTAGACGTCGGAAGCGGCGAGGGCGGCGACGCGCTCTGGCTTGCGAGACACGGATGGCATGTCACCGGGATCGATATCGCGGCCACTGCGCTTGAGAAGGCACGAGCCCACGCGGAAGCCGACGACCCGAAGGCCGCGGCCCGCATCGATTGGCAGCAGCATGACCTGACAGCTTGGTCTCCCAAGAGGCAGGGGTTCGATCTCGTCTCGTCACAGTTCATGCACCTGCCGGAGCCGGCCCGCACGACGTTGTTCCGCTCACTGGCAACAGCGGTCGCACCCGGGGGAACCCTACTCGTCGTCGGCCACGACGCCGATGTCGACGACCTGAGCCAGCGCCGGAAGCATCTCAGCGGACTGACGTACAGCGTCGACGACATCCTCGCCGCGATTGACGGTGAGGACCTCCGTATTGAGGTAGCTGAATCGCGCAGTCGACAAGCACGCAATAGAGGTGCCGGATCGGCAACCGTACACGACGTGGTCGTGCGAGCGTCCCGTCCCCACAGTGCCCGGGCCGTCTGACTGAGGGAATCGCCGGAACGTTCAGCGCTGTTACACGGCGCTATCTTCGTCGCTAGAACGTTAGTTACTTGAAGGGTCGTGGCTGACGGGTAACCCAGGCGGCATCCTACCGATCCGTGGCTGGGCACTGGCATTACTTAGATGGAGGTCCAATGAAACATCATGTACACCAGGAATGTTCAGATCACGTCGGGCACGGCTTAGGTGGATCTGGCCGTGCGGTGCAGTCCGCGGATACGCGGGCACCCGCTGTTGACTCTTATGAGCTGCTTGTTGAAGGGGCCCCGGATGCATTGCTGGTCCTCTCACAGGAGGGCCAGGTGGTGTTGGTCAATGCCGCGGCCGAGGAGATGTTTGGCTACTGCAGATCTGCCTTGGTCGGAGAGCATTACGGTATCGTGCTGTCCACGCGCCCGGACAGCGGTGCTCCAGATGATTCCCCAGGGCAGGATCGCTCGAGGAACTGTAGTGCGAAGTTGATCGCTGACTGGCGGCGTTCTGTGATTGCTGTGCGGCGAAGACCGGTGATGACGAGGATGTCCGCCGGAAGTTCCGTTGGATCCTCTGGGATCATCCGGTGGAATGATCTACTCGATCCGTGAGGATGACGCGCCACGAAGATGCCCGAATCTAACCTAGCTCTGCCCTACCCCCTTGAGGAACTTATGCCCTAGATTGACATCGCTGTGACCGTACTAGCAGTTGCTGCTCTGACCGTTGGAGTCATCACCCGACGTCGCAATGCTGCGCTGGTCAGCGTGTGGGGATGCGCAGCGCTGCTTCTACTCGTGATCGCTTTTGCGCTCGAGGGCGCGCGGCCTCAACTGATCGCTGCGGCGATCGCCGTCGCTGCGGGAGGGGGCGTTGTGATGTGGGTACGGTCCAGAAGGGCACCGCGGCTCGCGTCGGTCGCTGCCGTCGTTCTGGCATTCAGTCTGGTCGGGACCGCCGGAGCTGCGTGGGTACTCCCGCCGATGTCACTACCCGCACCAACCGGCCCTGATGCGGTAGGAGTCGCCTCGCACATCTGGGCCGATCCCACTCGAGATGCCCACGGTGGAAGCAAACCAGGACAGGAACGCTCGCTGCCGGTCACCGTCTGGTACCCGGCCGCCGAGTCGAGCCTTGGATCGGCCTACCTTTCAAGCGACATGGAGTCCGCTTCGCAGCTGCCGGACGCCTTGGCTCGGCAATACGGTGTGCCGTCGATTGTCTTCGACAGTCTCCGGCATGCGAAGAGCAATGCGAGCGAGCAAGCCCCCACTGCTCAGGGTTCCTTCCCGATCGTCGTCACGTCGCCAGGGTTCGCCAGCTCAAGGTGGTTCTTCACCTCGTGGGCAGAGCAGCTCGCAAGCAACGGTGTCATCGTGATTGCTCTCGATCACCCATACGACGCGATCGCGACTGAGCTCGTGGACGGCTCTGTCGTCTACGACGAATCGGACTGGCGACGATGCAACCGACCAGGCCAACGCGAACCAGGCAGTGGGCATTCGAGCTGCGGACATCCGTGCCGTCATCGATAAGGTCGAGATGGCGTCCTCCGACGCCCCAGAGTTAGCGGGTGCTGATCTGAGAAAACTCATTGCCGCGGGGCACTCCGCCGGTGGTGCCGCGGCAATCGAGGCGGCCAGGCTAGACGGGCGTATAACGGCGGTGGTCGATATCGACGGCATGCCCAGATCCCCTGCGGGTACTCAGCTCACCCAACCCTTGCTCGCTATCGTTTCCGGCGACATGGATCCGAATCCCGGCTACGAGCACGCGCTCGACAGCCTCCTGGCGGACGGCAATGGTGCGCGCGTCACACTCAACGGCGTGGCCCACTCACCATCGCCTGCACCGGCTGGATCGGATGAAGATCCATGCAGTCCCTCCCTACTTGTCCCGGTACGAGACCGGCCCCTCGAGCGCGAGGGTGACCAGGGCCGGATCGAGGGTCTGCGCAATCTGCCGCACGGTCGCATAGCTCGGCGCCGGCATCTCACGAGCTTGAGCGTCCGTGACAGGGAGGCGATGCAACGTGGCGATACTTGGCCGTGGCCGAGTGTGCGCCAACCGTTCGACGAACGCGACCGTCTCGGCCGAGGTTCGGCGGACACTATTGTCGGTTCCCGGGTGAGGGTAGAGGGCTGCGACGCCGCCTACCCGGTAGAGCTGGCTCCTGCGTTGAAACGTCCGAGTGGCGATCCCGGTCTCTCGAGCGAGGACAGCGAGCGGAATCTGATCTTCGACTTGCAGCCGAAGAACACGCCACCTCCCTGCCGCATTCACGAGTCACCTACACGGTGGTGCTCTCGCGCGCCGCGAGGGCCTGCTGATGCCGGTACAGATTGGCCCGGCTCCACCCGACAAGCCGCGCCGCATCCTCGGCCGTGCGGCCCTTCGCCCTCGCTTCGGTGACGAGCTTGAGCTTGTCGGCGACGACGATGGGATCCGACAGAGGCCGGCCGGACTTGGTGCCGCCGTACCGGGCGGCGGCGATCCCGGCGTTTACGCGTTCCGTGATGAGCTCGCGTTCGTATTCGGCCAACGTGGCGAGCATGTTGAGCATGAGTCGGCCCGACGTCCGGTGGTATCGGCAGCGGACCGGGAAGTGACTCAGGTGGGGGCTTTGGTTCGCTGGCAGCGGCCCGACGCGCTGATAGAGCCGGGGAATTTCGGCGGCGAGTTCGGGGAGGATCACCGCCTCGTCGATGACCTCGATGGGGTTGTTCATGGTGGCCAGCTCGAGCATGGATGCCTCGGAGAAGTAGCGGCGTTCGCCGGC
>NZ_SOGQ01000054.1 GCF_004403465.1 Cryobacterium sinapicolor
TGACGATGTGCTCCGCCGCGTCCACACCAAGCGAACCGGCGGTGAGGGCAGCCGCCACGGCCGGGTAATACGGCGGCAGCATGCTGGTGCCGGCCAGACGCGGGGTGACATTCTCGCCCAGGCGCACCCGCCGGTTCGCCTCCCGCGAGGAAACACGGGTCAGGCGGGTGATCAGGTCCGTGCCACTGGTCGCCCCGTTCTTATACGCGAGGGACTCATTCCCGAGGATGCGCCGAGACCGCACCGCAATGTCGGCAGCGGATGCAACCCTGGCCGCATCGACCCTACGGCCGAGGTCTTCGACCGTGCCGAGCACCGCCATCGCCTCCGCCTCACTCAAAAGAGAGAAGGCGACCGAATCAAGCACCTCCGCGGCCAGATCACGCGCCTGCTGCAGTCGCTGCACAAGGGGCTGTTGCACGAGGGGCAGTTGCACGTTGGAAGCCACCGCCTGCGGTGAGGTGGTGGGGTGGTGCGGAGTGGGGGCTCCTGCCATACCACTATAGTAAACGTGTTCTAATCTAGAGTCAAGACTTATAAAGATATATCGAACCTGATTTGTTCGCGGCGGGCCCGTGGGCTGGGGCGACCAGGTCCATCCGTCGCCGTGCGAGACAAAGTCCCGAGCCCCTAACGAATTCGACGGAGATTTTACCGATATGGAACTGAAACGGATGTTTCGGGCCGATTTTGAGCAAAGTCTCCGTCGAATTCGTTCGGCCGGGAGCGGGCGCGGCAGTGGCGGGGCGGGCGGCGCGCCGGGGTTCGGCACGCGCGGCCACCGAACCGAGCCGCCAGACGGGGTGTTCACCCGGCGGCCATTAGGGGGACACTCGAGACTCCGAAGGTCCGAGGGTGGCAACAGAAGCTGTCACTCTCGTTGTCCCCACTTCAGGAGAACCGCATGCGACGTCCACGCTCGGCGCTGGCCGCCACCACCCTGGTGGTGGCTCTCGCGGCCACCGCCACCCTCACCGGCCTGGTCGGGACCTCCCTCTCGGCCTCCGCTGACGACGACGAGGGCCGGGCGAAGAACGTCATCTACTTGCTCGGGGACGGCATGGTGCGCACTCACGTCACCGCCGCCCGGGAGCGCTTCTACGGGTCGGACGGGAAGCTGTCGATGGAGACTCTGGCGGCGCAGGGCTATGTGAGCACCTATGCGGTGGAGAAACTCTCCGGCCAGCCCGATTTCCGCCCCAACCCCGTCACGGACTCCGCCTCGGCCGCGACCGCGGGGGCCTTCGGCGTCAAGACCTACAACGCGGCCCTCGGCGTCGATGCCAAAGGTGCCATCGTGCCCACGATGATGGAACTCGCCAAGAAGGCCGGCTACCGCACGGGCAATGTGTCCACCGCGGAGATCACCGACGCCACCCCGGCCGGCCAGATGAGTCACGTACTCGCCAGGGGCTGCCAGGGGCCGGTCTATTCGGATGCGGCCTGCCAGGACCTCGCGGTGACCGGTGCGGCCCTGCCCACGAACGACGTGCGGGTGACCCCCGTCGCCGACCAGATCGCCCGCAACGGCACGGCCGATGTGATCCTCGGCGGTGGCCTCGGCCGCTTCGATGCCGACGATGAGGCCGCGCTGACCGCACAGGGCTGCTCGGTGCTCGGTTCGATCGCCAACCAGACGACGGCCACGAAGGCCGACCTTGCCGCCGCCACCGGCCAGAAGGTCTTCGGGCTGTTCAACCGTGGCATCCTCACCGTCGAGAAGTCCAAACGGGACAACCCTTCGTCAGTTCAGGCGCAGGAGCCGAGCCTGCCGGAGATGACGAGCAAGGCCATCGAACTGCTCAGCCAGACGAAGACCAGAGGCGAGAAGACCGAGAAGACTCACAAGAGCGACAAGGGCTTCTGCCTGCAGATCGAAGGCGCCCTGATCGACAAGCGCTCCCACGCCAACGACGCGGCGCAGACCCTCGACGAGATCAAGGCCTTCGACGATGCCGTCGCGATCGCACAGGAATTCGCCCAGCGCGACGGCAACACTCTGGTCATCGTCACGCCTGACCACGAATGCGCCGGGTTCAACATCAGAGAAAAGGGCACCTTCACCAACGCCGAGGCAGCGACACCCCCGGCCAATGTCGACGGTGGCAACACCGCCAACAACTCGACGCCGACCCGGCCGAGCAACGCGCGCGATTCGGCACGATCCACCGGCATCGTCAACGGCACCGGCGCGGCCGACGCCAAGAACTTCGGCCCCGCCACCTTCCGCATCCCCACCGACGCGGCCGGTGTCACCGACGGATCCCCGGAGGCCGGCCTGTGGTTGAGTTACCTCCCCCGCAACCACACCGGTGCGGATGTCCCGATCTACGCGTCCGGTCCCGGCTCCGACCAATTGGAGGGCACCACTGACAACATCGCCCCGTTCGGCATCGTCGGACACGCCCCGCGCGTCATCCGCTAGCCGATTCCGCACCACGCACCAGACCGACCGCCCGACGGGAGAATCGAATGACACTCAGATCACCTCGGCTTGCCGCACTGGTCTTCCTCGTGGGGCTGGTCGCCGGACTGGCCACGGTCGCCCTGGCCGTCGTCAACCCGGCCGCCACGGATGCGGCGCCGGTCGCCGTGACGCCGCAGGCGTCCTTCGCGGGGCTCACCGCGGCGACGGGCGAACCGGAACTCGTTGGCATTGCCCAGGCCCAACCGAGCCCCGGTGAGATCGTGCGGGCGGCCGGACCGTTCGATGACCGGTTCTCCCTCGAAGACCTGGCCTTCGATGGCGCCGCCGTCACCGGGGGCGTGCTGGTCACCAGTGATGTGAGCGAGGTGCTCGACCGGCAGGTTCTCGCGGGCTTCTACGACCAGCAGGGGATGCTGCTCGGCTCCGATCGTTTCGTGTACCACCTCGCGACGACCATCGCGTCGTCCGGCCATGCGGCAGCCCCGGACGAACGGGTGACCTTCCGGATCGAGGTCCCGGCCGCGCTGGCCGGGCAGGCGGCCTCGGTGGCCCTCGGCGTTCCCGTGCTCGTGAACGAGTAGCCGCACCGCACCGCCCTCCCCGGCCGGCGCCCCCGACTAGAAGTTCGGTAGGAACTCCTGCCAGACGGCGCGCCGCTCCCCGCGGGGATCAGACTCGATGCGATCGGTCTCGTCGATGATCAGAGTCAGCCGATCGGACTCCGTGTAGGTCGGCCAGCTGTCGTCGGGCCGGCCGGTGCAGGCGAAGCGCAGCCAGTGCAGCCGCATCCGTTCGCCCGCGTTGATGAAGAGTTCGCGCCCACCGAGCAGGCTCATTGCGCGGGCCGTGGGGCCGTCGACGTGGTCGAACAGGGCGAACAGCTCGATGCCGTGGGTGGCGCCGATGCCCAGCATGTGCATGAGCCGCGGCGCCAGGTCGAACCGGTACGCGTAGACCGGTGCGGCCCGGGAATGGAAGTCGCCGATCTGCAGGCTCGGATACCAGAACACGAAATCCCCGCCGAAGTCCGATGACGACCGTTTCGCCGGGAGGGTGGCGTAGACCGTGCGCATCGCATCGTGCGAGCTCACCGGGGCGTGGTCGAAGATCGCCGCGATGCGCATCGGCGACTTCGGCAGGATGTCCACCCGTCCTCGGAACAACGACCCCTCCCGCTCGTTGGTGCCGATGATCAGCGGCACCCGGTGCGCGGTCCCGTGCCGGAAGGCGTCGAGCGGCCGCTCGGGCAGGAAATCTCCGTCGATCACCGGGATCAGACAGAAGGTGCCCGGGTTGGCATCCGGCGTGCGCGCCTGCAACGCCACGGACGCCCGGGTCAGGTCGGCCACCGCGCCGCTGGTCAGCAGGTCGTTGGGCGACAGGGCTGAGGCGTCCGGCCGCTGGGAGCGCAGCTCCGCCACGAATTCGGCGGCCCAGCCGTCGGTCAGTAAGTGCGAGAACGACGCGCTGGTCGGGGGACTCTGCGCGATGGCGCGGGTGAACAGCCCCTCGGCGGCAGGCGTCGCCATCAGGTGGAGCACCGCGTTGGCGCCGGCGGATTCCCCGAAGACGGTCACGTTGTGGGGGTTGCCCCCGAAGGCACGGATGTTCTCGTGCACCCACCGGAGGGCTGCGACCTGGTCGCGCAGCCCAAGATTGCTCTCGAGGGGCCGCTCCGGTGTCGAATACCGGGAGAAGTCGAGGTAGCCGAGGGCACCCAGCCGGTAGTTGAAACTGACGTAGACCACCCGGCCGGTGCGCACGAAGCTCTCTCCGCGGCCGGTGAAATCCTGCGAGGAGCCCACACTGTAGCCGCCGCCGTGGATGAAAACCATCACCGGGCGTCCCAGCCGTTTGCGCGTCGCCGTCGCCGGCCGTAGCACGTTGACGCTCAGGCAGTCCTCACCGGCCGGCACGCGCGGCCGGGCACCCTTGAACTGGCTTTTGTAGGGCTGCGGGGCCACCCGGCCGAACCGGGAGGCTCCCGAACGCCCTCCCACGGCACGACCGGCTGCGGGGCCCGGAACCGCAGGTCGCCCACGGGCGGCGCGGCGTAGGGGATGCCGCGCCAGGCCAGGATCCCTTCGGCATCCACCCCGCGTACGATCCCGCCTGTGACCCGCACGTCCAACCGGCTCCGCGGAGAGGTCGGCACCACCTCGGGCAGGGTCACGGTCATGGTGTCCTCACTTCCGGCGCGTGGGCGCCGCTACCGGTACTCCGGATTCGGCTGGAATCCGGACCGCTCGCCCTGGTCCCACGCCCCGAGGAGGTTCCCGTACGCAGGGATGCCGCCGTTGGCCTTCAGGATCGCGGCCAGGTGCATCAGGTTCCAGGTCATGAAGGTGAGGTTGCGGTTGGTGAACTCGCTCTCCGGCCCGCCGGAGCCCGGGTCCAGGTAGCTCGGCCCTGGCCCGATGGCACCGATCCAGCCGGCGTCCGCCGCCGGGGGGATCGTGAAGCCGATGTGCTGCAGGCTGTAGAGCACGTTCGACGCGCAGTGCTTCACGCCGTCTTCGTTGCCGGTGATCACGGCCCCGCCCACCTTGCCGTAGTAGACGTACTGACCCTTGTCGTTCAGCTCCCCCGACATGGCATAGAGCCGTTCGATCACCCGCTTGGTGACAGAGCCGTTGTCGCCGAGCCAGATCGGACCGCCGATCACGACGATGTCGGAGGTGCGCACCTTGTCGAACAACGCGGGCCAGGCATCCGTCGCCCAGCCGTGTTCGGTCATGTCGGGGTAGACGCCCGAGGCGATGTCGTGGTCGATGGCCCGGATGTTCTCGACGTGGACGCCCTGCTCGTGCATCAGGTTGATGCTGAGGTTCATCAGGCCCTGTGTGTGGCTGATTTCGGGGCTTCGTTTAAGGGTGCAATTGATGAACAGGGCCCGAAGGCCGGCGTATTCGAAGGATGCCTGGGTGTTGCGGGTCGCGGTCATGGCGTCAGTTTTGCACCGGCCCCAGATGCCGGCTAGGGCCTCGGATCTGGCCTCGATCGGGTTAACTGGGAGAGTGATCACCCGAGAGCGCCGAGTTCTGATCGTGGCCATTCTGGCGTCGTTCGTGGCCTTCCTGGACGGCTCCATCGTCACGGTGGCGCTGCCGGCGATCTCGCGGGAACTCGGCGGCGGTCTCGTGCTGCAGCAGTGGGTGGTCGACGGCTATCTGCTCTCGCTGGGTGCCCTGATCCTCGTGGCCGGGTCTCTCTCGGACACGTTCGGCCGGGTGCGGGTGCTCCGGATCGGGCTGGTCTGGTTCGGTATCACGTCGCTGGCCTGCATGGTGGCACCCTGGGGGAGCGCGCTCGTGCTCGCCCGGGTGCTGCAGGGCGTGGCGGCGGCACTGCTGGTGCCGAGCTCCCTGGCGTTGATCACCTCCACCTTCTCGGGGGCGGCACAGGGCCGGGCGATCGGTGCCTGGACGGGCTGGACGGGGATCGCAGGAATCATGGGCCCGGTGCTCGGCGGCATCCTGGTGGACACGGCGAGCTGGCGGCTCCTCTTCGGGATGAACGTGATCCCGATCGCGATCACCCTGGTGCTGCTGGCCGGCCTGGACGAGCCCGTGCGCACCCGCCCGGTGGCCCCCGTTGACGTGTGGGGCGCCGGCCTGGCCGCGATCGGGCTCGGCGGGCCGGTTTTCGCCCTGATCGAGCAGGGTCGGCTGGGCTGGGCAAGCCCGGTCGTGTTCGTGCCCTTCGTCGTGGGGCTGCTGGCCTTCGCGGGGTTCCTCTGGTGGGAGGCGCGCGCGCCGCATCCGATGATGCCCCTCGGCCTGTTCACGAACCGCAACTTCGGGGTGGGTAACCTCGCCACGGTCGGCGTCTACGCGGCCCTCAACCTCGGCTTCTTCGTCTTCACGCTCTACCTGCAGCAGGTCGGCGGCTTCTCGGCGACCGCAGCCGGATTCGCGGGGATCCCGGCGACCGTCATGCTTCTGCTCTTCGCGACCCTGTTCGGCACTCTGGCCGGCCGCTACGGCCCACGGATGTTCATGGCCGTCGGCCCGGTCGTCGCGGGGCTCGGTTTCCTGCTGTTGCTCGCGGCGGTGCCGCCGATCGACCTCTGGGCTCAGGTCGTACCGGCCATCGTGGTGGTCGGCCTCGGCCTGGCCATCACCGTGGCTCCGCTGACCTCCGCCGTGCTGGGCTCGATCCCTTCCGAGCAGGCCGGGATCGGGTCGGCCGTCAACAACGCCGTAGCCCGGGTGGCCGGGCTGATTGCGGTGGCCCTGGCCGGAACGATCATCGGCGGCACGCTCGACGTGACCGGATTCCAGCGCGTGATGGTGGTCGTGGCGGTCCTGATGTTCGCCGGCGGGGCCGTCTCCTGGCTCGGAATCCGCACCCCCGCCGGCCTTGCCGCACCGGAGCCCCCCGAATAGCTGTTATAGTTTTCAAGTTGTCATAGAGCGCTTAGTTCGGTGGCAGCCTGCGCTCGTAGCTCAACGGATAGAGCATCTGACTACGGATCAGAAGGTTGGGGGTTCGAATCCCTTCGGGCGCACAGGTGAAAAACCCCCGCAATCGTCACGATTGCGGGGGTTTTGTGATAGGTCCACGCTGACCGGGAAGTACTGACCGGGGGCCTGTCGCCAGAGTCTCTGACGGACCTGGCTCTAGCGGACCGCCAGGATCTTTCGCGGCTGGTGTGCCGACTCGCGGCGCACGTTGGTGCGATCGCAGCCGGAACAGGTCAGCACGTAGACCGGGAGGGTGAGGTGCTCGGCGTGAGCCGGGTTCGGCGTGAGGCGAGCTGCGGAATGACAAAAGGGACACGTGATTCTCATGGCTGAGGCTCCTGTTCTCGTACCCGCCACGATCTGCAACGCGTTACTCGAAGTTAACTCAGGTCGCATCCGGGCAGTACCCCCTTGACTTGGGGGACGGGCCTGTGCTTCCCTGCGCGGCTCCCTGGTGCCTACTTGGCCGCGATGTGCTCGACCATGAAGTCGGTACCGGGGAACACGACGCTTTCGTGGCCCTCGCTGAACCGCACGAGATAGGGCGGTTCGCCGTTCGGTCCGCGAACCTCCATGATCTCGCCGTGCCGGTCCGGTGCCTCCACCGTCTTCCCTCGAATGATGATCCGGTCTCCCTGCGCTGCATGCATGGGAATCACCTCCTCGCGCTCACCGTACGCCCGACCGTTCGGCCTGCACAGGGGACGCAGGGGCGGGCGGATGAGGATGGCGCGCGTCAGTCCTCACAGCGCAGGCGATCGCAGAGGGCGGTGAGATCCGTGAGCTCGTCGGTGCTGAGCTTGTCGCCGATGCGGTCGGTGATGGTGCCCATATGCTGCAGTGCGACCCGTCGGAACAGGTCGTAACCGGCATCCGTCAGTTCGATCAGGGCGCCGCGGCCATCGGTGGGGTCGGTGTGCTTCTGCACATAGCCCCGAACGGCCAGTCGATCGACCAGGCGGCTCACGCTCGGCTGGGTGAGCAACACGTGTCGGTTCAGGTCCCGGAGCCGCAGGCGCCGCTCAGGGGCCCGGGACAGGTTGAACATCACGTCGTACTCGTTGAACGAGATCTGATGAGTCGGGAAATCGGCGGCGAGGCTACGCATGATGGCGACCTGCGCGCGAAACAGCGACTCCCAGGCGGCCACTGCCACGGCTCGATCGGTCACGCTTCCTCCACACATCCTTGATCTTCAAGAATAGGGACTCCGCCCCGTGCCGCCTCATTCACTCGTGGCGAATTGGCAGAAAAATAACGAACAGATAACTAGCGCTTCGTTACGCGTTCGTTATATATTCGGAGTGCGTCAACCGTTTGCTGTGGCGGAAGGCGCGAAATGTGATTGCAGGACACTCTTGGTGCAAGGGAGGAGGGCCGGTCGTAGCTACTACGACCGGCCCTCTGTCATGCCCGGGCCCCCGGCCCGAGCGAATTCGACGGAGATTGTGGTGAAAATGCACCAGAATCACTCGAAAACCCGCTGAGGAGAGAGAATCTCCGTCGAATTGGTTCGACGGAGATGCGACGCTGTCTAGAAGACGTCCGGGCTGGGTGTGCTCGACTGGCGGATCGACACGTCGGCGTGCCGGTCGAAGCGATAGCCGACGCCGCGCACGGTGCGCACGATGTCTTCGTAGCGGCCGAGCTTGGCGCGCAGGCGGCGCACGTGGACGTCGATGGTGCGCTCGTTCGGGGCATCCTCTTCGTCGGAGGCGTTCCACAGCTTGGCGATCAGTTCCGCGCGCTCGATGGTGCGGCCTTCCCGCAGCACGAGGTACTGCAGCAGTTCGAATTCCTTATAGGTCAGCGCCGCGGTCTCGCCATCGAGGATGACGCGCTTGCGGGAGATGTCCACCACAACGCCGCCGGGTGCGCGGTCCGGGTTCTCCGCCACGGTGCGGTGCCGGGCCAGCGCGGTCGGGTCCTGCAGGGCGAGACGAACGACGTCGACGTCGCGGCCTCCGGCTCCGGCGGGGGCCAGTGCGACCGCGGCGTGGGTTTCCGCCGTCGGTGCGATGGTGCCGGTCAAGGTCTTGAGCGCCTCGACGATGCGGCTGAGGCTGGTGCCGGCCGCGGCGGCAGTGGCCTCGTCGATGCCGACGTAGAGTACGAAGCCGCGGGCCTGGGTGCCGTCGGGCACGGCGCGGATGCGGGGCGCTGCGGGGGTCGGGGCGGCCTGGCGTTCGAGGCGTGCGGCCTGAATCGAGCGGGCGGTGTCAATGTGGGCAAGCGACATGGGAGTGATCCTTGGCTGGGATGCTGCAGATGAACCCGCCGCCGACGGGCGGTTCCAGGTTCGTAGAAGTTCGGCCGGTGAGAGGCCTGGAGGAAGTCGGAGTGACTTACGGAGTTCGACCGGCCGGCCGCGGGACGTCAGCGGGGCGGGATCTCGACGATGTGGTCGCTAGGTCAGCGGGACATTCGGCAACACGCGGAGCAGCTGCCGGGCATCATCATGCCGGCAGTCCCGGGGGCCTCGAAGGAGGTCTGGGGGCGTGCGCTCGTTGTCATAGTTGCGAGTAAAGCCCACTGTTACGGCGTGTGTCAATTCTGTGACCACGGATGACGCGGTGTGACGCGCATCACGTTCGGTGACTCTGCGGCGGATCGGAGGATCCGCCGCAGATCACGGAATCGTGAAAGATTGCATGATGAAACTTGACTTGATCAAAGATTCTTGAATTTGTTCGGCTCGGGCGCCCGGCGGGTCGCAGGACCTGCGGGCCTCACCGTCCGGCGGGGAGCGCTCGGCCGGGCTAGACCAGACCGTAGAGGCGGTCGCCGGCGTCGCCGAGACCGGGCACGATGTAGCCGTGCTCGTCGAGCCTGTCGTCGACGGCGCCGAGAACGATGGTCACTTCGCGGCCCTCGAGCGCCTTCTCGACCGCGGCGAGACCCTCGGGCGCGGCGAGGATGCAGATCGCCGTGACGTCGACGGCGCCGCGGTCGAAGAGGAACTGGATGGCGGCGATCAGCGATCCGCCCGTGGCCAGCATCGGGTCGAGCACGAAGCACTGGCGGTCGGAGAGGTCGTCGGGCAGACGCTCGGCGTAGGTGGTGGGTTTAAGGGTCTCCTCGTTGCGGGCCATGCCGAGGAAACCAACCTCTGCGGTCGGCAGAAGCTTGACCATGCCCTCGAGCATGCCGAGGCCGGCGCGGAGGATGGGCACGACGAGCGGCTTGGGGCTGCTGATCTGCACGCCGCGGGCCTCGGAGACCGGGGTCTGCACGGTCACTTCCTCGACTCGCACGCCGCGGGTCCCCTCGTAGGCAAGAAGGGTCATCAGCTCTTCGACGAGGGATCGGAAGATCGGGGACGGGGTGTTCTTGTCCCGGAGAACCGTGAGTTTGTGGGTGATCAGGGGGTGGTCGGCTACGTGGACTCGCATAGGCTCAATCTACTAGTCGGGGAAGGGAACTGAGATGGGCGAGGTCGATCGCCGGCACAGCGAATGGATGCGGTTCGCGCTCATCGAGGCGCGCGCCGCCCTTGCAACGGGGGATGTGCCCGTTGGTGCGGTGGTGCTGGACCCCGCCGGGCAGGTGATCGGCCGTGGACGCAACGAGCGCGAAGCGCTGCAGGATCCCACCGGCCACGCCGAGATCGTCGCCATCCGTCAGGCTGCCGAGTCCCTGGGGGACTGGCATCTGACCGGCTGCACCCTTGTGGTCACGCTGGAGCCCTGCGTGATGTGCGCGGGCGCGATCCTGGCCGCGCGGGTGCCCGTCGTGGTCTTCGGCGCATGGGACGAGAAGGCCGGCGCCGCCGGCTCCGTCTACGACGTGCTGAGGGACCGCCGGCTCAATCACCGCGCCGAGGTCTACGCCGAGGTCGACGCCGACGAGTGCGGGGAACTGCTCACGGCGTTCTTCGCGGATCCAGCCCGTCGAGCCATTCGCTGAACATCGCCCGGGACGCGCTCTGCATGCCCTTGGAGTAGCGGTCGCGGTCACGACGCAGGTCGCCCGGGTCGAAGCCTTCGGCGGCCACCTCCGCCTCCGAGGCAGCCAGCCAGACCTCGTGCATCTCCGTGGTGACCTCCGGGTGGAACTGCACGGCCAGCGCCCAGTTGTCGATCCCGAAGGCCTCATTGCCGTACTGGGGCGAGCCGGCGAGCCGGGTCACCCCGGAGGGCAGGTCGAAGGTGTCGCTGTGCCACTGAAAGAGGGGAATGCCGCTGATGTGCCGCAGCGGGGAGGCCGCCCCCGCCTCGGTGGGCTCCACGGATCGGTAGCCGATCTCGTTCGTCGGCCCGCGGTAGACGCGGGAGCCCAGGGCGGCGGCCATCAGCTGCGCACCCAGGCAGACGCCGAAGACGGGCCGGGCCGCGCCGAGCCGCTGCTCGAGCTGCTCGATCTCGGCGTGCAGCGCGGGGAACTCGTCGGCCTCGTAGACGCCCATCTCGCCGCCGAGCACGACCCAGAGGTCGGCGTCCCGCGGGTCGAGGGCGCGCACGTCCTCCCGCAGCGTGTCGACGTAGCGAATCGAGTAGCCGTGCTCCCTCAGCACCGGTTCGAGGTTGCCGAGGTGGATCGTGTCATCGTGTCGCAGCACGACCGCGGTGCGCGTCACTCGCTGCCCTTGATGACGATGGTGTCGGTGGGCGGTGCGCGACGGTTCGGGTCGAGGAACAGGTCCGGTTCGAGGTAGATGACGCGGGCCGCGGGCACGGCCTCACGGATGCGGGCTTCGACGGCGCCGATGCCCGTCGCCACATCGGAGAAGCGGCTGTCGGCCTCGAAGGCGATCTTGGCGGCGACGAGCAGTTCGTCCGGTCCGAGGTAGAGGGTCTTGAGGTGGATGATCTTGCGCGTCTCCGGGCCGGCCAGGATTGCGCGCTCGATGGCTGTGGCGTCGACCTTGCCGGCACCTTCGCCGACCAGCAAGCTCTTGGTCTCAACGCCGAGCACGACGGCGACCAGCACGAGCAGCAGGCCGATGAAGAGGGTGCCGACGGCGTCCCAGATGGGGTCGCCGGTGATGATGGTGAGGCCGACGCCGAGGAAGGCGAAGACCAGCCCGGTGAGTGCGGCGACGTCTTCGAGCAGTACCACGGGCAGTTCGGGCGCCTTCGCGTGCCGCACGAACTGCACCCAGCTCTGTTGGCCGCGCACGAGGTTCGATTCCCTGATGGCGGTGCGCAGTGAGAAGGATTCGAGGCCCATGGCGACCAGCAGCACCACGATGGGTAGCCACGGCACCTCGAGCGGGTGCGGGTCCTGCAGCTTCCGCACGCCCTCGTAGAGGGAGAACACGCCGCCGACGGAGAACAGGATGATCGACACCACGAATGCGTAGACGTAGCGTTCCCGGCCGTACCCGAACGGATGCTCCTTGTCGGCAGCCTGCCGGGCCTTGCGTCCGCCGACGAGCAGAAGCACCTGGTTGCCGGAGTCGGCCAGGGAGTGCACGCCCTCGGCGAGCATCGAGGAGGAACCGGAGAAGGCCCAGGCCACGAATTTCGTGATCGCGATCCCTAGATTGGCGAGAAGTGCCGCCACGATTGCCTTGTTTCCGCCCGAATTGCTCATGGGGCAATCCTAGATCGCGCATCGAACGGACCCCCTGCAGGGGCCCGAAAGTAGACTCAACGGATGACTTCGACTGCCACCACCACACTTCCCACCATCGCCTTCCTCGGCGCCGGATCGATGGCCAGGGCCGTTCTGACCGGACTGCTGAACCCGAACGTGACCGTGGAGGGCGGCATCCGGGCGACCAACCGCTCCACCGCGAAGGCCGGGGAACTCGCGGGAATCCCGGGCGTGACCGCCTGGGCCACCGCCGACGAGCCGTTTGCGAACCTCAAGGCCATCGCCGGCGCTCGCATCGTGATCGTCGCCGTGAAGCCGGTCATGGTGCCCGACCTGCTGGCCGAGATCTCCGACAGCCTGGAACCCGGCACGCTCGTCATCAGTGTTGCCGCCGGCGTCACCATCGCCACGTTCGAGGGGTTGCTGCCCGAATCCGTGTCGGTCATCCGGTCGATGCCGAACACGCCGGCCCTCGTCGGCAAGGCCGTCACCGGGCTGAGTGCCGGCACGCGGTCCAGCGGCACCGACCTCGCGCTCGCGCAGTCCCTGTTCGGCACGGTCGGAGACGTCCTGGTGGTGCCGGAGGAGAAGCTCGATGCCCTCAGCACCATCTCGGGGTCAGGTCCCGCCTACGTCTTCTACCTGATCGAGCAGCTCACCGCCACGGCCATCGCCAAGGGCTTCACCCTGGAGGAGGCCGCCGTCATGGTGAACGGCACCTTCCTCGGTGCGACCACCCTGCTGGCGGCATCCGACCTGTCCCCGACAGAACTGCGCCGCCAGGTCACGAGCCCCAGCGGAACCACCGAGCGCGCCGTCTGGGAGCTCGAAAAGGGCGGTCTCAAGGAACTGTTCGACCGGGCGACGGATGCCGCACTCGCCCGGGCCCGCGAACTCGCCGGGAACTAGCCCGCGTTCAGTCCGTCCTAGAACTCGAGCGACGCGAACCGTTCGATGTCGGACTCCGTGCCGGAGACGATGATGAGGTCCTGGTCGGTGACGACAGTCTTCTCCGTGGCGTAGGTGAAGGGGCGGCCGGGGCTCTTCACGCCGACGACGGTGACGTTGTACTTGCGGCGCAGCCCGGATTCGGTCAGGTTCAGGCCCCGGATCGGTTTCGGCGGGATCATCTTGACCAGGGCGAAGTCGTCGTCGAACTCGATGAAGTCGAGCAGTCGTCCCGAGACGAGGTGGGCGAGGCGTTCGCCTGCCTCGGCCTCCGGGTAGACGACGTGGTTCACGCCGATCCGCTCGAGGATCGTGCCGTGCGACTTGGAGATCGCCTTCGCCCAGATCTGGGGGATTCCCAGGTCGACGAGGTTCGCCGCGATGAGCACACTGGCCTCGACGGACGAACCGACGGCGCAGACGGCGATCGAGAATTCCTGGGCGCCGATCTGGCGGAGCGCTTCGATGGAGGTGGCGTCGGCCTGCACCGCGTGGGTGACGCGTTCGGACCATTTCTGCACCAGGGCGGCGCTGTCGTCGACGGCGAGCACATCCCGGCCGAGTCGGTCGAGCTGCCCTGCGGTGGCCGCGCCGAAGCGGCCGAGGCCGATCACGAGCACCGGTGCGTCGTGTTTGAAGCGGTCAGCCAACGATGGGTCTCTCTTCCGGACGGGAGAACAGCTGCCTGCTCTGGCTCGCGGCGAGGGCGGCCGCGAGAGTCACTGTACCAATCCTGCCCATGAACATGGTCGCCGCCAGAACGTAGACTCCGGCGGGAGGCAGCTCGCCGGTCAGACCGGTCGACAGACCGCAGGTGGCGAACGCGGAGATCACATCGAAGAGCACGAGATCCAACGGCGCCTGGGAGATCTGCAGGATCAGGATGCTGGACACGGCCACGGTCGTCGCGCCCCACAGCACGACACTGACCGCGAGCCGCAGGATGTCGCCGGGGATCCGGCGGCCGAACGCCTCCATCTGGGTGCGTCCGCCGGCCTCGGCGAAGGCCGCCAGGAAGAGGATGGCCAGGGTCGTCACCTTGATGCCGCCCGCGGTGGAGGCGGAGCCGCCGCCGATGAACATCAGCATGTCCGTGGCGAGCAGGCTCGCACCGTTCAGGTCGCTGATGTTGAAGGTTGCGAAGCCGCCGGACCGGGTCATCACCGACAGGAAGAGAGATTGGAAGATCGCGTCGCCCGCGCTCAGGGACCCGAACGTCTTCGGGTTGTCGAACTCGAGCACGAGGTACAAGGCGACGCCGACAACGAGCAGTGCCATCGTCGTGAAGAGGGTCAGCTTCACGTGCAGCGACCAGCGCCGGGGGCTGCGCCACCCCCGGGCGAGGGTGTAGATCACCGGGAATCCCAGGCTGCCGAGGAACGCTCCCATCATCAGGGAGCTGAGGAACCAGTAGTCGCCGGCGAACGGGGTGAGGCCTCCGACGTTGGGGGAGAAGCCACTGTTGGTGAACGCCATGGCGGCGTAGTACACGCTCTGCCAGAGCGCCTCCCCGGTGGGTGTCCCGACCGCCAGGATCCGCGGGAAGATCAGAGCGGTCACCACCAACTCGATCACCAAGGCGCTGATCGCGACCGTCACGAGCAGATTTCCGACCTCGCCCAGGCGAATGGCCTGGCCCTCGTTGACGGGTCCGGCATGGATTCGGGAGGGGTTCGTGTCGCTGGCGGCCATCAGCCGGGCACGCAGGCCCAGGCGCCGGGAGATGACCATTCCCATCAGGGACGCGAGGGTCAACACTCCGACCCCGCCGATATTGACGCCGACCACCACCAGGACGTTTCCGAACGCCGACCAGTGCGTCGCCATGTCCACGGTCGCGAGGCCGGTCACGCAGATCACCGACACGGCGGTGAAGAGGGCGTCATGCAGCGGGGTCACGGTGCGGTCCACGGTGGAGATCGGCAGGGAGAACAGGAGCGTGAACACCATGACCAGTGCCGTGAAAACGAGGATGGCGAAGCGGGACGGCGAGCGCCGGACCAGACCGTCGACGGAGTCGCGGAGCCAGGCGTACCAACTGGTGGGACGCGGCGCGAAGGCGGAATCCGCCATCCGTGTGTGCACTGAAACCTCCGACTTGCCCGCGACGAACGTCTGTCGCCATGGTATCCCTCACCGGGAATGACTAGCCTTATGGAATGGCAGACATCTTCGGCGTGGTGGCGGATTCGACCCGACGCGAAATCCTACGCATTCTCCTCGAGCGATACAACCAGTCGAACACGGCCGGTGGCGAGCTGAGCGTGTCTGACATCGTCGACAAGCTCGGATTGAGTCAGCCGACCATCTCCAAGCATCTGAAGGTACTACGCGAAGCCGGCCTCGTGGGGGTCAGAGAAGCCGGTCAGCACCGGTATTACCACCTTGACTACGCACCCCTCGAGGAGATTGAGGATTGGCTGATCCCCTTCCTTAGCGTCGACTTCGACGCCACCGTCGAGGAGCTGGCCGAGGAGACCGAGGGCCTGAAGGTGGAGCAGCGGGCATTCGCTGCCGCCATTGGGAAGGCCTTCGCGGATACGTCATACCAGATGGCGCATGCGGTCAAAGATGCCAAGCCCCGAAAATGGCGGAAAATCGAATAGCAGGCGGCCCCCGCTCTCGAATGCGACCACCGCGTAGGAGAGTGTTCTTTTTCCGGTAGACTGCCATTTACCGTGTCTGTCGCGAATCCCGCGGCAAAACCAATTCTTTTGTGAGGTCCGTGTGGGTTCTGTAATCAAGAAGCGACGCAAGCGTATGGCGAAGAAGAAGCACCGCAAGCTGCTTCGTAAGACTCGTCACCAGCGTCGCAACAAGAAGTAGGCGGTTCTGTACGGCTGAATGGGCCGTACCGTTCCCGAGCTGTACTGCTCGAAATATTTACCGGCGTGAGCGTTAGGCCCCTGGGGTCTAACGCTTTTTGCTTGCTCGGGTGGCGGCCTTGATGCTGCGGCGCTTGAGGATCATCACCGGCCAGTGACGCGCCGAGGCATAGCGGCGCAGCGTCGCATCCGGGTTCACGACCACCGGATTGCCGACGAGGTCCAGCAGCGGAATGTCGTTGTGCGAGTCGGAGTAGGCCCAGCAGTCGGCCAGGTCGGCGCCGCTGCGCTCGGCCTGCGCGTTGGCGGCGACGGCCTTGCTGGAGCCATGGCAGACGCCGTCGATGAGGCGGCCCGTGAAGATGCCGTCGACGGCCTCGAGCCGGGTGCCGAGCGCGCCCGTGAGACCCAGTCGTTCGGCGATGACGTCCGCCACCTCCTGGGCGGTCGCGGAGACGAGCCAGACCTCGCGCCCGGCCCTGACGTGAGCGCGGGCGACGGCGACCGTTTCCGGCCAGAGACGCTGCAGGAGGCGGGCGTCGACGATCTCCGTGCTGAGCGCGACGAGTTCGTCCCGGCTGTAGCCGACGACCACTTCCAGCGCGCGCTCCCGAATGCTCGCGAGGTGCACCCTGTTCTCACCGACGTAGAGGAATCGGGCCTGCTTCCAGGCGAAGGAGAGCACGTCCCGGCCGGTGACCAGTCGCCGCCGCCAGGCGCCCACTCCGAGGTGGTACAGGCTGGCGCCGCGCAGAAGGGTGTTGTCCACGTCGAAGAACGCGATTGCTGGGGCGAGGGAGTCTTCGGACATGTGTGCGGTCAAGTCTAGTTGCGTGCCGCACCGGCGGGCCAGCATAGGCTGGAGGGATGGCTACCGCACTCCTCACCCTGATCGGCAAGCCCGGCTGTCACCTCTGCGACGACGCCCGGGATCTGGTCGGCAGCGTCATGACGAAACTCGCCGATGACCCGTCCGCCCCCGAGATCGTGCTCGAGGAGCGGTCGATCCTCGACGACGCCGCGCTGCACGCCCTGTACGTCGAGGACATCCCCGTACTCCTGCTCAACGGCAAGGTGCACAACTACTGGCGCATCGATCCGTTGCGGCTGCGCACGGCGCTTCTGGCCGTGCGATGATCCGGCACATCGTCTCCTGGCAGCTGGCCGCGACCGACGCGGCCGAGAAGGCGACTGCCGCGGCCGGAATCCAGGCGCGGCTGGAAGGGCTCGTCGGCGTCGTCGATGAGATTCGCTCCCTGCGGGTGGGTTTCGACGTCGCCGGCGGCGCCAACTGGGACGTCGTGCTGATCGCCGACTTCGACGATCTGGACGCGGTCGACCGCTACCAGGTGCACCCGGCGCACCAGGCCGCGGGAGCCTTCATCCGCTCCGTGGTGTCGTCCCGGATGGCCGTCGACATCGTCGTCTGACCTGCGGACCGTTACCCCGGCTGTCCCGCCGAACTCGGCGGGTCAGCCCTCCCGGTCACGGCTCGAGGCGCGTTGGGCCGCGGAACAGGTAGGTGACCTCGCGGATGCTGGCCTGGTGCAGCATCAACATCAGGACCCGGGCGAGGCCCATGCCGAACCCGCCGTGCGCCGGAACGCCGTAGCGGAAGAAGTCGAGGTAGCCTTCGATCTCCTCCGGGTCGACGCCTTTCTCCTTCGCCTGCTCGACCAGGATGTCGATGCGGTGCTCGCGCTGTGCGCCGGTGGAGATCTCGGTGCCGTTGAAGATCAGGTCGTAGCTCTTGGTGATGCTCGCGTCACCCTCGTGGCGCATGTGGTAGAACGGCCGGATGCTCGAGGCGTAGTCGGTGAGGAAGACGAACTCGTGGCCGAAGGTCTCGAGCACGTAAGCGGCGATCTGACGTTCGCCCTCCGGGTCCATGTCGTCGTCGTCGCGCGGAACCTCGTAGCCGCGGTTCTTGACGATCTCCTTGGCCTCGGCCAGCGGGATGCGCGGGAACGGCGTGCTGGGCACGGCGACCTCGACGCCGAAGAGGGCCAGGACCTCGTCGCCGTGCTTCTCCTTGACGGCGGTGAATCCGGCGACGAGCAGCTCCTCGTGCAGCTTCATGACGTCTTCGTGGCTGTCGATCCAGCTGATCTCGGAGTCGACGCTGGTGAATTCGGTGGAGTGGCGGCTGGTGAAGGACGGGTCGGCGCGGAACGCCGGTCCGACCTCGAAGATCTTGCCGAAGCCGGCGGCCTGGGCCATCTGCTTGAAGAACTGCGGGCTCTGCGCGAGGTAGGCCTTGGTGTCGAAGTACTCCACCTCGAACAGCTCGGCGCGGGACTCGCTCGCGCTGGCCATCAGCTTCGGGGTGTGCAGTTCGATGAAGTCGTTGTCGATCCAGTACGTTCGCAGCGCGTGCTCGAATGTGGTCTGGAGACGGAAGATCAGGTTCTGCTTGGGCTGGCGCAGGTCAAGGAAGCGCCAGTCGAGGCGCTTGTCCAGACTGGAGTCCGACGCAATGGGGGTCTCTGGGATGGCGACCGTGACGACCTCGAGAGTCGCGAGCTTGATCTCAATGCCGCCGAGCTTGACGCGCTCGTCGTGCTTGAGCTCGCCGGTGACGGTGACGAAGCTTCCCTGCGAGAGGGTCGAGATGGTGGTGGCCGGTTCGTCTACGACGACGGTGCCGTTGGCATCCGTGGTGCGCGGGTTCACGAGCTGCACCGCGCCGGATTCGTCGCGCAGCACGACGAACTGCACCTTCTTCTGGTCCCGGACGGTGTCGACCCATCCGGACACCGTCACGGGTCCATTGTCGAGGGCGGCCAGGTTCTTGATCAGTATGCGCTCAGTCACCGGTCAAGTTTAGCCGCACGGCTCTCGGCGTATTCGCGGGTGCCCCCTCCGTAGACTGGAAGGGTGGTAGCCAGTCAGGTACATCTCGTGCGGCACGGTGAGGTTTTCAACCCCGAACGCGTCCTGTACGGGCGCCTGCCCGGATTCCGCCTCTCCGACCTGGGCGCGCAAATGGCCGCTGTCGCGGCCGCCGATCTGGTGGATCGCGGGTGCCCCGTCGTTCGTGTCATCTCCTCTCCGCTGCAGCGCGCACAGGAGTCGGCCGCGCCGGTCGCTGCGGCCTTCACCCTTCCGGTCGACATCGACCCGCGCATCATCGAGCCGACCAATTTCTTCGAGGGCAAACGGATGCGGGGCACGGGTGGGGCCCTGCACGATCCCCGCAGCTGGCCCGCGCTGATCAACCCGCTGCGCCCCAGCTGGGGCGAACCGTTCGACTCGATCAGGAAGCGCATGCTCACCGCGATCGAGGATGCCCGCAACTCGGTCGACGAGGGCGACGTCGTGCTCGTGAGCCACCAGCTTCCGATCTGGATGGTGCACCGCGCCCTGGCCCGTCAGCGCCTGGCCCACGATCCGCGCAAGCGTCGCTGCGACCTGTCGAGTGTGACCACCCTGTCCTGGCCCGGCGGCCTCCTCGCCGAGACCGGCTACTCCAACCCTGCCCTGTCGCTGCAGGCCGGCGCCTCGGACGTAGGAGCCGTATGAACCTTCGTCCCCGCGCCGCCGTCACAGCCTTGGTCGCCGTGGCCCTGCTGCTGACCGGGTGCTCCACCGACCCGCTCGCAGAGCAGTACCGTGAGGGCAGCAGCAAGGGCTTCATAGCCGGCGACGGCAGCTGGACCGAGATCCCGGCCGCGGAGCGCGGCGATCCCATCGTCTGGAGCGGCGCCGACGAGAACGGTGCACCGCTCGCCAGCGAGGACTATGCCGGCAAGGTCGTCGTGGTCAACTTCTGGTACGCCAGCTGCGCGCCCTGCCGGGCGGAAGCCCCGGCCCTGCAGAAGCTCAACGAGGAATTCGGTGGCACGGACGCCCACTGGGTCGGCGTCAACGTGCGGGACCAGGCCGCGAACGCGACCGCGTTCAACGAGAGCTTCGGCATCACCTATCCGTCAGTGATGGACGTCGACAACGGGAGCATGCAGCTCGCATTCAGCGGCAGCATCCCGCCCAACGCCGTTCCCACCACGCTGGTGCTCGACCGGTCAGGCCGGGTCGCGGCCCGGATCCTCGGTGCGATCTCGGAGCCCTCGATCCTCGAGACCCTCGTGCGCGACGCGATCGCCGAGGATTCGTAGGCGTGGACAACCCCTTCGGCGAGATCGTCTTCAGCGGACAGCTTGTCCTGGCCATTCCCATCGCCGTGCTGGCCGGGCTCGTCTCGTTCGCCTCTCCCTGCATCCTCCCGCTCGTGCCCGGCTACCTGGCCTATATCGGCGGCTTCACCGACGGCAGCACGACCGCCGCGCGCGGCGACCGCCGGGGCCGCAATCGTCTGCTGCTCGGGGTCGCGCTGTTCATCCTCGGTTTCACCCTCGTCTTCGTGCTCACCGGATTCATTTTCGGCGTTGCCGGGTTCTGGCTGAACCAGTATCGCGATGCGATCACCCGCATCGCCGGTGTCGTCGTGATCCTGCTCGGCCTGGTGTTCGTCGGCCAGTTCGGTTTCGCGCAGCGCAGCATGAAGGCATCCTGGAAACCGCGGATGGGCCTGGCCGGCGCCCCTCTGCTCGGCGCAGTCTTCGCCGTGGGCTGGACCCCCTGCACCGGCCCGACGCTCACCGCCATCAACTCCCTCAGCCTGACCACGGGCTCTCCCTGGCAGGGCGGCCTGCTGGCCCTGTTCTACGCGCTCGGGCTGGGCATCCCCTTCCTCCTGATCGCACTCGGCCTAAGCTGGGCGACCGGTGCCGTTTCCTTCCTGAAACGGCACGTCCGGGCCATCAATCTGTTCGGCGGACTCCTCCTCGTGCTCATCGGCGTGCTCATGGTGAGCGGCGTGTGGAACGCCTGGCTCCTCGACCTGCAAGGAACGATCGGAAGTTATGTCCCGGCCATCTGACCACTACGACGCCCCTGCCTCCGCGGGAATCGTACAGCCGCGCCTCGGCTTCGTCGGCTGGCTGCGCTGGTTCTGGCGCCAGCTGACGAACATGCGCACCGCGCTGTTCCTGCTGCTGCTGCTCGCGATTGCCGCCGTGCCGGGCTCCCTGGTTCCCCAGCGCAGTTCCGACCCGAACGGGGTCACCCAGTACTTCACCGACAACCCCGACCTGGCGCCGCTGCTGGACAAAGTCCAGGCTTTCGACGTCTACTCGTCGGCGTGGTTCTCGGCCATCTACCTGCTGCTGTTCATCTCGCTGATCGGGTGCGTCATCCCGCGCACCAAGCACCACTACCTGGCGCTGCGGGCCAAGCCGCCGCGCACTCCCGCCCGGCTGTCCCGGCTGGCCGGCTTCACGACGCGCACCGCTCCGGCCGGCACGGATGCCCAGGCAGCGGTCGAGTCCGCCCGCCGGCTTCTGAAGACCAGCGGCTACCGGGCGGCCGTCTTCGAGAATCGCGGGGAGACCTCGGTCTCGGCCGAGCGCGGCTACCTGCGCGAAACCGGCAACCTGGTCTTCCACTTCGCCCTGGTCGGAATCCTGATCACGGTCGGGTTCGGCGGCGGCTTCGGCTTCAGCGGCCAGCGTGTGCTGGTCGAGGGGCAGACCTTCGTGAACACGCTGCTGGCCTACGACTCGTTCAACCCCGGCCGGTTCTTCAATGACGCCAGTTTGAAGCCGTACAAGCTCACCCTCGATGACTTCGACGTCGTCTACGAGGAGAAGAACCTCAAAGCCTATGGTCAGCCGATCGACTTCACGGCCGACGTCACCATCACCCCGCGAGGTGAGGATGCAGAGTCCAGCCAGGTCAAGGTGAACGGGCCGGCCCGCACCGGCGGCACCGACGTCTACCTGCTCGGCAACGGCTACGCACCGACCATCACCGTGAAGGACCCGAACGGGGTGGTCGTCTTCACCGACTCCGTGCCGTTCCTGCCGCAGGATGCCAACCTCACCTCCCTCGGAGTGATCAAGATTCCCGACGGGCTGGCCGAGCAGCTCGGCATGATCGGTTTCTTCTACCCGACCCAGGCAGAGGCAGAATCCGGGGCGTTCTTCTCCTCCTTCCCGGATTTGCAGTACCCACTGCTGACCCTCAACGTCTACTCGGGCGACCTGGGCCTGGACGCGGGCGTGCCGACCTCGGTCTACTCGCTCGACATCGACAAGATGACCCAGCTCACCGGCGGCAAGACCGACGTGGAATCGATCGAGCTCACGCCGGGGGATACGAGGGACCTTCCGAACGGCCTCGGCACCGTCAGCTTCGACGACGCCGCCCCGGGGGCGCAGAACGGGGACTTCTCCGGTTCGGTGCTCCGGTTCGCCTCGTTCGACATCCATCACGACCCCACCCAGCTCTGGGTGCTGTCCTTCGCCGTGCTTGCACTGCTCGGTCTGCTGACGTCGCTGTTCGTGCCGCGCCGGCGGGTCTGGGTGAAGGCCGTGACGGCGCAGGACGGCTCGCTGCGCCTCGAGTACGCGGGTCTGGCCCGCGGCGAGGACCCGGCCCTGGAATCCGCCGTCTCCGACCTCGCCGGTCGGCATACGGACCTGCTGTTCTCCTCCCAATCGGCCACCCCGGCATTCGAACAGAAATAGGCTGACACCGTGAATCTCAACGAGCTCTCCATTCTGAGCCTTTACTCGGCCATGGCGGTCTACGCCCTCGCGTTCATCGCCTTCTCCTTCGACCTGGCGAAGCGCTCCGCGGCGGTCACCTCAGCCACGGCGGCGGACGACCGGGAGCGCCTAGCCGGTTCCGCGCACCGGGAAGCGGCCGAAACCTCGGGCGGAACCACCACCCTGACCCGCATCAGTGCACGCATCGCTAACGACGCGGTCACCCCCTACGGCCGCTCGGCCAGCCTGCGGGTCGGCGTCTCGCTCACCGTGCTGGCCTGGCTGATCCACCTGATGTCGGCCGTGCTCCGCGGAGTGGCGGCTGAGCGGGTGCCCTGGGCGAACATGTACGAGTTCGCGATGACGGGAACCCTGCTGATCGTGTCGGTGTTCTTGATCGTGCTGACCCGAGCCGACCTGCGCTTCCTCGGAACCTTCGTCACCGGAATGGTGCTCGTGCTGCTCGGCATCGCGGCACTACGCTTCTACGTCGAGGTCGCGCCCCTGCCGCCGGCGCTGCAGTCGGCTTGGCTGGTCATCCACGTTTTCGTGGCCTCGCTGGGCACGGGCTTCTTCGCGCTCGGGTTCGCCCTCTCTACCGTGCAGCTCCTCCAGTTCCGGCGGGAGTCGCTCCTCGCGTCCGCGAAGAGCGGGCGGCTGCGGTTCCTGGCCACCCTGCCGTCGGCGGCCACGCTGGAGAACCTCGCCTACCGGGTCACTATCATCGGCTTCATCCTCTGGACCTTCACCCTCATGGCCGGTTCGATCTGGGCCGAGCAGGCCTGGGGCCGGTACTGGGGCTGGGACACGAAGGAGGTCTGGACGTTCATCATCTGGACCCTCTACGCGGGCTACATCCACGCCCGCGCGACCCGCGGCTGGCGCGGCTCACGGTCGGCCTGGCTGTCGATCATCGGCTTCGGCGCCGTCATGTTCAACTTCGGCATCGTCAATGTCTTCTTCAAGGGCTTGCACGCCTATTCCGGCCTCTAGCCGAACGCTCTGCCGCCTGACGAATTCGACGGAGATTTTCCCCAAACCGGGCCAAAAGGGGCCGAAGAGCTGCCGTGAGCCCACAATCTCCGTCGAATTCGTTCGGGGCGTGACGGCGGTCCCGGCCGTGGGGCGGCCGTGGCACGGGTGAGGTAGTAGCCGGTGGACGGCGCTAGTCGGTCAGCAGCGCGTAGCAGCGGGTCAGTCGGGCCAGCCACCAGTCACGTCGGTCGTCTGCTGCCGCGTAGCGGTCGAGCAGCTCGGGGTCAGGGGTGACCCGGCGAACCGGGATGCCGCCGTCGATCGGCAGCAGCGGGTCGGCGGTGATGTCGGCGCCGAGGAGCGAGGCCGTGCCGAGCCCGCAGTCGAAGTTCAGTTCCGGGATCGCGCCGGCCAGGTGGGCACCCATCGAGATGCCGACCGAGGTGTCGAGGGCGCTGGATACCACGGCGGGCAGCCCGGTCTGGTTGATCAGCGCCAGTGCGGCGTGGATTCCGCCGAGCGGCGCCGCCTTGATCACGAGGATGTCCGCGGAGCCCGTGCGGGCAACCAGCAGCGGGTCCTCCGCGCGGCGCACGCTCTCGTCGGCGGCGACGCCGACGTCGAGGTAGCCGGTCCGGCGGCGGATCTCGGCGAGTTCCTCGATGGTGGCGCACGGCTGCTCCACGTACTCGAGATCGAACTCGTTGAGGGCGTGGATGGCGTGCTCCGCCTCATCGACGTTCCAGAGGCCGTTCGCGTCCACACGGATGCGCCCCTCCGGCCCGAGGACGCGGCGCACCATACGGACGCGGGCCACGTCGTCCGCCAGCGTCTGGCCGGGGTCGGCGACCTTCACCTTGGCGGTTCGGCAGCCGGGGAACCGGGCGAGCACGCCGGGTACCTCCTCGGCGGTGACCGCCGGCACCGTGGCGTTGACGGGGATGCGCTCCCGTAGCAGAGGGGGCGTGACCTGCCAACCGAAATCCAGGGCGGCCCGCAGCCAGGTGACCGCCTCCGCGTCGTCGTATTCGGCGAACGGTGAGAACTCCGCCCAGCCTTCCGGTCCCTTCAGAAGCAGCGCCTCGCGGGTGTCCAGTCCGCGGAACCGCGTGACCAACGGCAAGGCGACGACGCGGGCAGATCCGAGCAACTCAGACAGTGTTGGCAGCATACGTCCAGTGTGCCAGCCGAGGGCCTTCCCGGGGAACGCCCGCAGGTCTGGGGCGTCCGACCGCGGTGATCTCCGACGGATCAGAGCACGTCATGGTTGAACGCCCCGTCCACCTCGAGATCGATGTCCGTGCCGTTGTTCGGCTTGAAGTTGAGAATCGCGAAGGGGACACCCGGCACGATCAGCAGGTAGGCGTCTTCAAAGCGCCCACCGCCGCTGTTCACCCGCAGCCAGTAGGGCTTCCCCGACCCGAGCGCGGCCTCGACCTCGTTTTGGATGGACTCGACCGACCGGCCGCCGAGCGAGTACTGCGCCCCGCCGTAGACAATGTCGACTCGGTTCACGATTCGTCCTTCACCAGTACTGTCGCAGGTCGGTGTGGCTCCGGCACGAGCTGCAGGCCGCCGGAGGAATTGGCGGAGAGCATGAGGGCTTCGATCCATTCGCGGTTGAGGCTGGGGGAGCGCCCGCCGAAATACTTGTAGGCCAGGGGGATCGCGGGATGCAGCCAGATCGTGCTGCGACCGTCGCCGCCCTGGGGGTCGTCTCGCCAGGTAAAATAGAAGCACTCACCGCGGCGTAACTTCGCCCCGATGACGACCTGGATGTGGGCGAGGACCCGGTCGTCGAAATCTGCTGTCAAGGACGAGTTGTACGTGAGCTTGCCCATATCTCCCCCGATGACAAAGTTAGAGCTGACCATAGCGCGAACGGGCGCGCGTCACCAAGCTCATTTCGGGGGATATTGCCCGGATCAGTCCCGCAGGTACCGCTCGAGTCGGGGCACGTGCAGCAGGGCGAGTGCGCGCTTCTCGATCTGGCGCACCCGTTCCCGGGTCACGCCCTGTACGACCGCGATCTGGTCCAGCGTGCACGGCGCGCTGCCGTCCAGGCCGAACCGGGCTGTCAGAATGGACCGTTCCCGTGGCGGAAGCGCATCGAGATAGAAGCTGATATCGGCTGCGCGCAGAGTCACCGTCGCATACTCGTCGGGCTGGGGCAGGTCGTCGTCGATGATCAGCTCGGAGATGTCGCCGATGCCGTCGCCGACCGGGGAGTGCAGGGAAATGGGCTCATTGTCGTACTGCAGCAGCCGGGACACGTCCCGGGCCGGGATCTGGGAGGCGTCGGCGAGTTCTCGCAGCGTGGGTTCGCGGTCGAGGGTGCTGGTGAGGTCGCGGCGGATGCGCTTGATCTTGTTGAGTTTCTCCGCGGTGTGTACGGGGATGCGGATCATGCGGGATTTGTCGGCCATGCCGCGGTGGATGGCTTGGCGGATCCACCAGGTGGCGTAGGTGGAGAATTTGTAGCCGGTCATGAAGTCGTATTTCTCGACGGCGCGGACGAGGCCGATGTTGCCGTCTTGGACGAGGTCCATGATGGGCATGCCTCGGCCGGAGTANGCCAGTGACGGGTCGTCGACTCCGTGGGACAGCTTCTCCGCGGCGAAGAGCCCGACTTCGATGCGCTGGGCGAGGGTCACCTCGTCGACGGCGGAGAGCAGGGGGCCCTTGCCGATGCGGCGCAGGTAGTCGCCGAAGGCATCCGTCGACGCGCTGTAGGGTGCGGGAGCGGGCGAGGGCTGGGTCTGTTGCGTGACCGTGCTCATCGCACTGCCGCCCCGGTGGGTGCCGGACGGACGGCGAGACTGGCCGTTGCCCGGTCGAAGGAGGCGAAGTACGACCGCTCCCGAGGGCGGCCGAAGTCCGTCACCTCGAATGCGTCGTCCACGCGCTGGATGAATCCGACGAGAGCCGCCGGATCGCCGTCGGCGATCATCCGGTCACTGATGCGCCATTCCGTGGGGGAGAGTTCGCTGATTCCGATGTCTCTCGCGGGGGCGGTCGAATTCTGTGTGAGAGGAGTCCGAGTGCGCTGAGTCCGTGTGAACTGGGTCTGTCGCCCGTCTTCGCGGATCGTTTTTCGTGTGCCATTGCCGGCCATCACTACCTCCGAGTATTTCTCAATAGTTCAGTACACAGGGTGAACACGGAGGCCTCAAGGGGCTTGACTTTGCCACTCGAAGGGGGGTGTATACCTGCTCCGGAGCGGCTCGTGGCCGGCCGCAATCCGCCGCCGTGGGCCCGCGTAGGCTGGGGTGCATGATCGAACAGGTTTCCGAAATCTTCGACCCGAGCCAGTGGCAGGAGGTCGCGGGCTTCGACCGCCTCACCGACGTCACCTACCACCACGACGTGACCGGGCGGATCGCCCGGGTGGCGTTCAACCGGCCCGAGGTGCGGAACGCGTTCCGCCCGCACACCGTCGACGAGCTGCACGCCGCCCTGGAAGACGCACGCGTCAACCCGCGCATCGGGGTGGTGCTCCTGACCGGCAACGGACCGAGCCCGAAGGACGGCGGCTGGGCGTTCTGCTCCGGTGGGGACCAGCGCATCCGTGGCCGAGACGGTTACAAGTACGCCGAGGGCGAGACCGCATCGGGGATCGACAAGGCCAGGGGCGGCCGGTTGCACATCCTCGAGGTGCAGCGGCTGATCCGGTTCATGCCCAAGGTCGTCATCGCGGTCATCCCCGGCTGGGCGGCCGGCGGCGGCCACTCCCTGCACGTGGTCTGCGACCTCAGTATCGCCAGCGCCGAGCACGGCAAGTTCAAGCAGACGGATGCCGACGTCGGCTCCTTCGACGCCGGCTACGGCAGCGCCTACTTCGCTCGCCAGGTGGGGCAGAAGGCCGCCAGGGAGGTGTTCTTCCTGGCCCGCGAGTATTCCGCCCAGCGCGCCTTCGAGATGGGGGCCGTGAACGCCGTCGTGCCGCACTCCGAACTCGAGGTGGAGGCGCTGGACTGGGCCCGGACGATCCTGACCAAGTCGCCCACCGCCATCCGGATGCTGAAATTCGCCTTCAACGCCGTGGACGACGGCCTGGTCGGCCAGCAGGTGTTCGCCGGGGAGGCCACCCGCCTCGCCTACGGCACCGACGAGGCGGTCGAGGGGCGCGACGCGTTCCTGGAGAAGCGCGACCCCGACTGGGGTCCCTACGACTGGCAGTTCTAGGCGATCATGACCCGGCGGCTGAGGGTGGTGCCGGTCGGTCACCCGCTCGACCTGATGGGCCCGTTGCGCCTGGCGCTGGCCAACACCGGCGACGCCGTGCTGCCGGTGCCGCGGGGGCAGGAGGCCGCAGCTCGGCCCGGCCTGGGCCGGGTGCCCCGGCAGGTGGCCGTGGTGATCGAGACGTCCGGATCGACGGATGCGCCCAAGCGCGTGATGCTCAGCACCGACGCCCTGCTGAGCAGCGCCGCCGCGTCCAGCGTGCGCCTCGGTGGCACCGGTCAGTGGCTGCTGGCGCTGCCCGTGCACTACATCGCCGGGGTGCAGGTTCTCGTGCGTTCGATCGCGGCCGACACCGTCCCCGTCGTGCTGCCGCCCGGCCACTTCGACCCGGGCGTGTTCGCCGCCTCGGCCGAGCTCCTCACCGAGCCGCTGCGATTCACCGCCCTAGTGCCGGTGCAGCTGGCCCGGCTGGTCGCTGCGGCCGCGGACGACCGTCACCTGCTGGCCGTGCTGCGCCGCTTCGACGGCATCCTGGTCGGCGGCCAGGCACTGCCCCCGCAGCTCGCCGAACGGGCCTTCGACCTCGGCCTGCACGTGTTCGCCACCTACGGCTCGTCGGAAACCTCCGGCGGCTGTGTCTACAACGGCACGCCCATCGGCAGCACCGCGGTGCGCGTCGTCGACGGGCAGCTGGAGCTCAGGGGCTCCCTGCTCGCCGAGGGGTATCTGGATGACCCCGGTCGCACCAGCGACCGCTTCATCGAGGTGCACGGGCAACGCTGGTACCGCACCGGCGACCTGGGCGAGGTGGATGCCGCGACCGGGATCGTGCGCGTGCTCGGCCGCGTCGACAACGTGATCATCTCCGGCGGCGAGAAGGTATCGCTCGACGCGGTCGAGCGGGTCGTTCGGTCGCTGCCGGGCCTCGGCGAGGCCGTGGCGGTGGGGCGGCCCGACGCCACGTGGGGCCAGGTTCCGGTGCTGGTTGTGCCGGATGGCGCCGGAAAGGCACCCGGAGAGGCCGTCCTCCCCGAAGACTCCCTGGAGCGGATCGGGGAAGCCGTGGCATCCGTGCTGGGCAAGGCGGCGAGGCCCGCGCGCCTTGTGCGGGTCGCGTCGATTCCGCAGCTTCCCACCGGCAAACCCGACCGCCGGCAGCTGAGCCGGATGCTCGCCGATCTTTGAGCCGCCGAGAGACCGTGCCACCGAGAGACCGTGCCACCGAGAGACCGAGAGACCGAGAGACCGAGAGACCGAGAGACCGAGAGACCGAGCCACAGGGACGCCGGGACACCGAGCCACCGGCACGTACTATGAAGTCGTGGCACACGGAGCGCGGCCGGTCAGGCCCTCACAACAGCGATTGAACCCCACGGCAGCGACGAAGTCGGCGGCCCGGAACGGAAAGTCGGGCAACCCGGCGCGGCGCAACGGCCCCGCCGGACGCGGCCCGTCTCAGGCTGCCCCCGCCACCGCGGGCGACTGGATCTCCGGAGCGCGCCTGCGGACCCTCCCGCTGGCGATCGCCCCGGTGGCCCTCGGCACCGGAGCGGCGATCGTCGCGAGCGGCCCCGGCATCTTTCATCCGGTGCGCGCGGTACTCGCCCTGATCGTGGCCCTGTGCCTGCAGATCGGCGTGAACTACGCCAACGACTACTCCGACGGTATCCGCGGCACCGACGCCAACCGGATCGGCCCAGCCCGGCTGACCGGCAGCGGGGCCGCCCGGCCCCGAGCCGTGCTCACGGTCGCCGCCGCGTTCTTCGCGCTCGCCGCGCTGGCCGGCCTGACCCTGGTCGTGCTGACCGGCCAGTGGTGGCTGTTGCTGGTGGGAGCCGCCGCCATCGTCGCGGCCTGGTTCTACACCGGCGGCCGCAAGCCGTACGGCTACTTCGGGCTCGGCGAGGTCTTCGTCTTCGTGTTCTTCGGCCTCGTGGCCACCACCGGCACGACCTACGTACAGGTCGGCACCGTGAACACCGAAAGCTGGCTGAGCGGCGTCGGCATCGGCCTGATCGCCATGGCCGTGCTCATGGTCAACAACCTGCGAGACCTGGAGCCGGACCGCGCCTCCGGCAAGCGCACCCTCGCGGTGCTGATCGGGAACACGGCGTCGCGGGTCGTCTTCTGCCTGTTCCTGCTGCTGGCGTTCGTGATCGTCGCCTTCTTCGCGATCTACTACCCGCTGGCCTGGCTGACGTTTTTCGTGCTGCTGCTCGCGGTGCCGGCCGGGTTGATCACGGTGACGGCGAAGACCGCCGCGGAACTGGTGCTGGCCCTCAAGCTGACCAGCTTCGCGGGTCTGGCCTACGGGCTGCTACTCGCCCTTGCCTTCGCGCTGTAGGTCGGTTTCGACCGCCCGCGCGGCGGCGCGGTCAAGGGCCGCGTCCTCGGATTCGGCGTCCGGGTGCACCGGTTCCTTGTCGGGGTGCCGTGCCTGGTACAGACCCAGAGCGACCTTCTCGCGAGGCTTCCGCAGGAAGATGAAGGAGAGCGAGGCGCCGATCAACGCGCTGGCGATCGCGGCGATCCACCACTCGATCCGGAGAGCGAGCATCACGGCGAGCGGAACGGCGAACAGGAGCACGCGGAAGACCGAATAGGACACCCAGGCGGGAACAGCTTTCATGGGCCCAGTTTAGATTGCCGGGCTGTGCGATCACTCACCGATCTCACGGGTGGGAGCCATACACTATGGGGATGGTCCGCCTGTGGTTCGCTCTTGGAGTCGTCGTCGTCGTCCTCACCGTCTATACGCTGGTGGATTGCGCGCTTCTGCAACGACCCCGGGTGCGCGGGCTTCCGCGGTGGGTGTGGATGTTCGTGATCGTGCTCATCCCCGTGATCGGGCCGGTGCTGTGGCTGGTGATCGGTCGCGGCCGCGCCAGCACGGGAAAGATCGTGCGTTCATTGGCCCCCGACGACGACATCGACTTCCTCAAGGGTCTGGACCGGGCCAAGTCCGACCAGGAACGGCTTCGTGCCCTCGAGCAGGAGCTTGCCGACCTCGACGCTCCGGATCCCCGGGACCTCGGTACCACAGGCGCCTCCGGCACGACCGGTACGACCGGCCTGACCGGCCAGGGCAACCAGTCCGGCCAGGACGACCCGGCCGGGGTCGAGCCGAAGAAAGCCGAGCCGGGCGAAGGCGATCTGCCTGGCCGGCGGGATGCCTGACATCACGCCCAGCGGTAGCCCGGCCACAGACTTCAGCGTCTCTCTCCTGGGTGAATTCGTGCGTCTCGGCGTGCGCGACGTGGTGCTCAGCCCGGGCGCGCGGTCGCAGGCCCTCGCCCTGGCCTCGGCCGAACTGGAGCGGATCGGTCTGATCCGGCTGCACGTGCGCCTGGATGAGCGCGGTGCGGGGTTCCTCGCTCTGGGCCTCGCGGTCGAGTCCGGCCGGCCGGCGCTGGTCGTCTGCACCTCGGGCACGGCCGTGGCCAACCTCCACCCCGCGGTGCTCGAAGCGCATCACTCCGGGGTGCCCATGATCCTGCTGACGGCCGACCGGCCGAGCGAGCTCCGTGGCATCCGTTCGAACCAGACCACCCTGCAACCCGGCCTGTTCGGCGTGGCGACGCGGCTGTGCGTCGATGTGCCCGCACCGGAGGGCGCGGCCGCCGAGCACGCCGACGCCATCACTCTGGCCCGCCGAGCGACGGATGCCGCCACCGGCGCCACCTCGCTCGATCCGGGCCCGGTGCAGCTCAACCTGGCGTTCCGGGAGCCGTTGTCGGCGCCGGTGGCGCTCACCGCCGACGCCATCTCGGGCCCGGCCGTCGTGGCAGAGTCGGCCGCGCTGCTCGACGCGTCCGTCGTGTCCGCCGCCACCGAACCGGTCTTCCTGGTCACGGGCGGCCCGCGCACCGTGGTCATCGCCGGTGCGGGCGCCGGCGCCGAGGCCGAGGAGTTCGCGCGCGCCGGCGGCTGGCCGCTGCTGGCGGAGGTGTGCAGCGGTGCACGGTTCGGCCCGAACCTCGTGTCCGCCTACCGCGAGCTGCTGCTGGCCTCCGATCTGGGCGGCCGGGTCGAGCGCGTGGTCGTGTTCGGTCACCCGACGCTCAGCCGCGAGGTGCCGGCCATGATCCTGCGCGAGGGCGTGGAGACCATCGTGGTGGCTCCCTCCGGCATCGAATGGTTCAACCCCGGACACCGGGTGCGCGTCTTCGCCCGTGCCGCCGCCCCGGATGCGGCGGCAATCGAAGCGGCCGGCACCTCCGAGGGGCGGGAATGGCTGGGACGCTGGGTGATGTCCAGCCGCCACCTGCTGGCCGCGGGGGCCGCCCGGGAGTCGATCCCGATGAGCGACCGCGGGATCACCCGCGAAGAACTGGCCGCGATGCGCGCGCCGGTCACCCGACCCATGCTCGTGGACGCCGTCTGGCGCGCCTCCTGGCCGCACGACCGCCTGGTTTTCGGTGCCTCCCGGCTGGTGCGGGTGGCCGACCGCCGCGTTCCCGGCAAGAAGATCTCCGTGCACTCCAACCGGGGCCTGGCCGGTATCGACGGCACGATCGCCACGAGCGTCGGCATCGCGCTGGCCAGCCAGACCGGGCCGACCCCGCAGTCCACCGGGCTCACCCGGCTGGTGGTCGGCGACCTCACCCTGCTGCACGATGTCGGATCGCTCCTGCTCACCCCGGGGGAGGCGCTCCCGCGGCTGCAGATCATCGTCGGCAACGACGGCGGCGGCACCATTTTCGATGGCCTCGAGGTGGCGGCATCCGCCCGCGCCGACGCCGTCAACCGGGTTCTTTTCACCCCGCAGCAGGCCGACCTGGCCCATCTCGCCGCGGCCTACGGCTGGTCCTACGGTCTCGCGGCCACGCGGAGCGACCTCGAGCGGAGCCTGACAGCACCGCACGCGGGGCCGAGCATCCTCGAGGTTCCGCTGGTTCGCTAGGTTTGCCGGGACACCCGCGGGACACTGGTCTGCAACGAAAGGCGCACCATGACTGAACACAGTGAGCAGGAATTCTGGGCCGGCGAACCGAGGGCGTTGCTGCGGGTGACGCCGGGGTTCCGGCTCGCGGACGTGGATCCCGGCTCCACGCCCGGCTTCGACGGGGTGGAGAAGGACAACGCGGACGAGGCGCTCGCCGCCGGTGTCGGCGTGCTGTCGGAGCTGCAGGAGATGCTCTTCGCGAACAGCCGGTCCGGCGACCCGCGCCGGGTGCTCCTCGTGCTGCAGGCCATGGACACGGCCGGCAAAGGCGGTATCGTGCGCCACGTCGTCGGCGCTGTCGACCCGCAGGGCATCCGTTTGCACGCGTTCAAGGCGCCCACCGACGAGGAACGGGCCCACGACTTCCTCTGGCGGGTGCGCACGCGGCTGCCCGACGCCGGCCTGATCGGGGTCTTCGACCGGTCGCACTACGAGGACGTGCTGGTCGGCCGGGTGCGCGCGCTGGCCCCGGCTGCAGAGATCGAGGAGCGCTACGGGGTGATCCGCGACTTCGAGCAGGGGCTCGTCGACCAGGGCACCACCATCGTCAAGGTCATGCTGCACATCGGCTCCGACGACCAGAAGGAACGCCTGGCCGAGCGGCTGGAGCGCCCGGACAAGCACTGGAAGTACCACCCGGGGGACATCGACGAACGGATGCTGTGGCCCGCCTACCAGGAGGCGTACCAGATCGCCCTCGAACGCACCTCGACCGACGACGCGCCGTGGTTCGTGGTGCCGGCCGAGAAGAAGTGGTACGCCCGCCTGGCCGTCCAGCACCTGCTGATCGACGCCTTGCAGCGCCTGGACCTGACTTGGCCGTCGGCGGCCTTCGACGTCGAGGTCGAGAAGGCCCGCCTCGCCGCGACTTGAGAGTGCCCGTTCCGGTCGGGAGTGACCCGCGGAACGGACACTCTCGACCGGAACGGGCACCCGTGCGACGGCCGTTCAGTCGACAGGCAAAGCGGGACGGAGGTCAGCCGAAGGCTTCGACGACGGGGCGGAACTTCATGCGGGTCTCGGCGAGCTCGCGCTCGGGCTCGGAGTCCAGCACGATGCCGCAGCCGGCATAGGCCGTGACGCCGCCGGCCGGGCTGACTTGGGCGCAACGTAGGGCGATCGCCCACTCGCCGTCGCCGTCGGCGCCGACCCAGCCCACCGGGCCCGCGTAACGGCCCCGGTCGAACGGCTCCAGTTCGCGGATCAGGGCGAGAGCCGTCTCGGTGGGAGTGCCGGCGACCGCGGCCGTCGGGTGCAGCGCGGCGATCAGGTCGAGGGAGTTCGATCCGTCGCTCAGGGTGCCCTCGACATCCGTCGCCAGGTGCCAGAGATTCGGCAGTTTCACGGTGAACGGGATCTCGCTGGTCGTGAGGTGCGAGGTGTGCGGGCGGAGCGAGGCGAGGACGCTCTGCACGGCGAACTCGTGCTCGTCGCCGTCCTTGGTGGACGTGGCCAGCTGGAGGGCGGCCTCCAGGTCGGAGGCGGCGTCCGCGCCCCGCGACATGGTGCCGGCCAGCACGCGGGCGTTGACCTCGCCGCGGTCGGCGCGGATAAGGGTCTCCGGGCTGGAGCCGACGAGGCCATCGACAGCGTAGGTCCAGCAGTCGGGGTAGCCCAGCGCCAGCTCGCTGACGGCGCGACGCAGGTCGGATTCGGCCGGCAGCCGGCCGACCAGGTCACGGGCCAGGACGATCTTGTTGAGATCGCCGGAGGCGATGCGGGACACGGCCTCGCCGACCGCATCGCGGTAGCCGGCCGGAGGCAGCGCGCCCGGCAGCAGGGAGATGCGGTACTCCGTGCCGAGGGGGCGCAGAGCCAGGGGGATCTCCGGCGGTGTGGTGCCGGTCGGCCAGATGCGGGTCACCCAGCACCGGCCGTTGTCGCGCCCGATGATGACCTGCGGCACGATCAGCACGCTGGTCTGGGCCGAGGAGGCGTCGAACGCGAAGGCTCCGAAGGCGAGCAGGCCGGTGCCGGTGCGGGCGATCGGGTCGGACACGGTGGCGGCGGCCGCGATCTCCCGCCAGGCGGTGGCGGCATCCGTGAACCGGGTCGCGCCGGAGAATTCGAGCCTCAGCGCCGTGCCGATGCCGGCCAGACCCTGGTTGCGGCGCATCCACAGCAGTGGTTCGCGGGTGTCGAGCAGAAGAATCAGTTGGCGGATGTCGGCGATGGGGGTGGTTTCAACCGTTAGAGCCTGAGCATTCACCTGCACAGCCTATGCCAGCGGCTGTGGAGAGCCCCGCGTGTCCGTGGGCAATCTAGACTGAGTAAGTGAGTAGAGCAGACCTCAATAAGCAGCCCGAGCAGGTCGCAGCCATGTTCGATCAGGTCTCCACCCATTACGACCGCACGAACGCCGTGCTCTCGGTTGGAAACGCAGCCCTGTGGCGGATGGCCGCGACCCGCGCCGTGAACCCCCGGCGCGGAGAACGCATCCTCGACATCGCCGCCGGAACGGGCACCTCCAGTGTCGCGCTGACGAAGACGGGCGCGCACGTCGTGGCCGCAGACTTCTCCGAGGGCATGATCAACGTGGGCCGTGCACGCCACGCGGACAACCCGCAGGTCGAGTTCGTGCAGGCCGACGCCACCGCACTGCCCTTCGCCGACAACGAGTTCGACGCCGTGACCATCTCGTTCGGCCTGCGCAACGTGGTCCAGCCCAAGAAGGCCCTGGCCGAGTTCTACCGGGTGACCAAGCCGGGCGGGCGCGTTGTGATCTGCGAGTTCTCGACGCCCCCGTTCGCCCCGATCCGGTTGGGCTACTTCGCCTACCTCACTCGGGTGATGCCGATGATCGTGAAGCTGGCGTCGTCGAACGCGGAGGCGTACGACTACCTGGGCGAGTCGATCGTGGCCTGGCCGAACCAGCAGACCCTCAGCGCCTGGCTGCGGAATGCCGGCTACGACGCCGTCGCCTACCGCAACCTGACTCTGGGCATCGTGGCCCTGCATCGCGGCGTCAAGCCGGCGGATGCGTCCGACGCGCCGTCCTGAATCCTCCCAGATCCGATCGTTAGGCTGACAGAGTGAAACCGAGCATGCCCCTGTTCCGTCGCGGTGCTTCCGTGACGAGCCAGCTCGGCCTCAGCGATCGCATTTTCTCCACAGCCCAGGACCGCGGCCTCGCCGCGGGGATCGACGCGGGAATCGTTCAGGTCGAGGCCAGCCTGCTGGCCGAGGTCACTTTCGCCGATGAGATTGCGAACGTCACCAGCAGGTACCTGCTCAACGCCGGCGGCAAGCGCGTGCGCCCCATGCTGGCGCTGCTGACCGCCCACCTCGGCCGCGGTAACCTGTCCGACGTGATCACCGCGGCCACGGCGATCGAGATCACCCACCTGGCCTCGCTCTACCACGACGATGTGATGGATGACTCGGACAAGCGTCGCGGGGTGCCGAGCGCCCAGACCGTGTGGGGAAACTCGGTGGCGATTCTGACCGGGGATCTGCTCTTCGCCCGCGCCAACCAGCTGATGGCACGGCTGGGTGAGCGGGCCATCCGTTTGCAGGCCGATACCTTCGAGCGCCTCGTGCTCGGACAGCTGCACGAGACGGTCGGCGCTCAGCCCGGCCAGGACCCGGTGGAGCACTACATCCAGGTGCTCGCTGACAAGACCGGGTCGCTGATCGCCGCGGCCGCCCAGGCCGGCATCATCTTCTCCGACGCCCCCTCCGAGTTCGAGAAGCCCGTGATCGCGTTCGGTGAGAAGATTGGCGTCGCCTTCCAGCTCATCGACGATGTGCTCGACCTCTCCCCGCAACCGGAGGAGACCGGCAAGGTGCCCGGCACCGACCTGCGCGCCGGGGTGGCCACCCTGCCGCTGCTGCGTCTGCGCGAGCGTGCCCCGCACGACCCCACCGCTTCCGCCCTGCTCGAACGCCTCGAACGCGACGTGATGGCCAGCAACGGCGTCGCGACCGCGGAAGCCGACTCGGCGATCACCGAGCTGCGCGAGCACGACGTGACCGGGCAGACCCTCGCCGAGGCGCACGGCTGGGCGCACGACGCGGTCGAGGCTCTCGCCCCGCTGCCGGACGGCTCGGTCAAGAAGGCCCTCACCCGCTTCGCCGACACGATCGTTGAACGATCAAGCTAGAAAGGCTTCCATGACCAAGTTGCGATTGGCCATTGTCGGCGCGGGACCTGCGGGAATCTATGCCGCCGACATCCTGCTCAAGGCGGAACGGAATTTCGAGGTTTCGATCGACCTGTTCGACCACCTGCCGGCACCATACGGTCTCGTGCGCTACGGCGTCGCGCCAGACCACCCACGGATCAAGGGCATCATCACGGCCCTGCGTGATGTGCTCGACCGCGGCGACATCCGCGTCTTCGGCAATGTGCGGTTCGGCATCGACATCACCCTCGACGACCTCAAGAAGCACTACAACGCCGTCATCTTCGCGACTGGAGCAGTGCACGACGCCGACCTAGACATCCCGGGCATCGATCTGGACGGCTCCTACGGGGCGGCCCGCTTCGTGAGCTGGTTCGACGGCCACCCAGACGTGCCGCGCACCTGGCCGCTGGACGCGCGGAAGGTGGCCGTCATCGGAAACGGCAACGTGGCGTTGGATGTCGCCCGGATGCTGGCCAAGCACGCCGATGACCTGCTGAGCACGGAGATCCCAGTGAACGTCTACGAGGGGCTCAAGGCGTCGCCGGTGACGGATGTGCACGTGTTCGGCCGCCGCGGGCCGACCTCCGTGAAGTTCACCCCGCTCGAGCTGCGGGAACTCGGCGACCTGCCCGACGTGGACATCGTCCTCTACGACGAGGACTTCGAGTACGACGCCGCCGCGCGGGACGCGGTGTCCAGCAACAAGCAGGTCTTCGTGATCGACAAGGTTCTGAACAAGTGGCGGGAGCGCCCGGCCGGGACGGCCAGTCGCCGCCTGCACCTGCACTTCTTCGCCAAGCCCCTCGAAATCGTCGACGACGGCACCGGCCGGGTCGGCGGCATCCGTTACGAACGCACCACCCCGGACGGGCAGGGCGGCGTCGTCGGCACCGGTGAGATCCGCGAGCTGCCGATTCAGGCCGTCTACCGCGCGGTCGGCTATTTCGGCTCACCGCTGCCGGGCGTTCCGTTCGACAAAAAGCGTGGCGTGATCCCCAACCGGGAGGGACAGGTGCTCTGGAAGGGTGACCCCTCGTTCGGGTCGAAGGGCGCCAACACGCAGATGTACGGCGTCTACGCGACAGGGTGGATCAAGCGTGGGCCGGTCGGGCTGATCGGGCACACGAAGTCGGACGCCATGGAGACCGTGCGGCACCTGATCAACGACCTCGGCAACTGGTGGCGCCCGGAGTCCCCGTCGGAGCAGAGCATCCTGGACCTGCTCGACGCACGCGGGGTGCACTACACGAACCTGGACGGCTGGCACCGGCTCGACCAGCACGAGCTGGCGCTCGGCTCCGACGTGGGCCGCATTCGGGTCAAGGTCGTGCCTCGCGACGAGATGGTCGAGATCTCCCGGGCCGAGCGCTGACCTGCTGCTGACGAATTCGACGGAGATTTTGCCGGACAACCCGCTTTTCGGCCGGAATGCCGGCCGAATCGGCAAAATCTCCGTCGCATTGGTGAGGACTTGGGGCGTGCCGGCCCGGCCGTCGGCGCGACGCATCGGCCGCCGGGGCGGGACTAACGGAAGTTGACGAACTGCAGGGCGACGTCGAGGTCCTTGCCCTTGAGCAGGGACATGGTGGCCTGCAGGTCGTCGCGGCTCTTCGAGCTGACCCGCAGCTCGTCGCCCTGGATCTGGCTCTTGACGCCCTTGGGCCCCTCGTCCCGAATGATCTTGTTGATCTTCTTCGCGTTTTCCTGGTCGATTCCGGCCTTCATCGAGGCCTCGATCCGGAATTCCTTGCCCGAGGCGAAGGGATCGCCCGCATCCAGGCTGCGCAGGGAGATGCCGCGCTTGATCAGCTTCGATTCGAAGACTTCGAGGATCGCCTTGACGCGCTCCTCGGAGTTCGCCTTCATGAGCACCTTTTCGCCGCTCATCTCGATCGAGGCGCCGACATTCTTGAAGTCGTAGCGCTGGGCGACCTCTTTGTGGGCCTGGTTGAGGGCGTTGTCGACCTCCATCGGGTCAACCTTGCTGACGATGTCGAACGTTGAGTCTGCCATGCCTGCAATAGTACCCAGTGGGTGGCTATTCGCCGGGCCGGGCGGTGCTGGAGCGCACGAGGAGCTCGAAGGGCATCGGGGTGTTCAGAGAGGAGAGCTGGTTCTGGCCGGGGCGCAGCCGGTCCAGCAGGATCTCGACGGCTTTCTCGCCCTGCCCCTGCGGGAACTGGGCGATCGTGGTGAGGCCGAAGAAATCCGCGAGTTCGTGGTCATCGATTCCGATCACGGATACGTCCCGTGGCACGACGAGGCCGAGGTCCCGTGCCGCAAGGATGACTCCGATCGCCATCTCGTCTGAGCCGGCGAATACGGCGCTCGGCCGACCGCGCGGGTTGCCAAGAAGTTGTATGGCCGCTTGGTAGCCGCTCTTCATCGTGAAGTCCGCAGGCCTGAACAATTCGGCAGCCGGAGTGATTCCAGCTGCCGTCAGGGCTAACTCATAGCCGACCCGACGGTTGGTAGGAAGATGGAAGTCCCGGTCGACGTCCTCATTTCCACCGATGTGTGCGATCCGTGTGTGGCCCAGGGAGAGGAGATGTTCCGTGGCGAGCCTGGCCACGGCAACATCATCGATCGTGAGAGTGCGAACACCCTCGATCGGGCCGCCGACGCCGACCAGCGGCTTGTCGAGTGCGTGCAGGGTGGCAACTTCGGTCGTGGTCAGTTCGAGCGAAATCGCGATGACAGCATCCACTCTCTGACGCAGCAGGAAATGGTTGAACACGATTCGGCGCTCGCCGCCGCCGCCGGTCAGGCTGAACAGGGTGAGGTCATAGCCGTTTTTCAAGAGGGATTTCTGAGCACCCTCGACAACGCTGGAGAAGAACCAGCGGTCAAGGAAGGGAACGACGACACCGATGTTCTTCATCCGTCCGGAGGCGAGACTCGATGCCGTGGAGGAGACGACGTAGCCGAGTTCCCCGGCGGATGCTTCGACCTTTAACCGGGTGGCAGGGGATACATGGCCGTTGCCGCTGAGTGCGCGCGAAACAGTGGCGGTAGAGACGCCCGCGTGGCGGGCGACGTCATCGATGCCTACCATGAGGTTCCTATCGGGAATGAAGTTGAGTCATCTCCGATCATATCCACCGTCCGATAGGTACCGGACGTGCCGATTTCTCCCTGGGCACCAAAACCTTGTATTCTGTCTGAGCGCCTCCGGTCACGTGTTTTGCATATGGTCGGGTGCGTATTGGCAAGTTACCCAAGTGGCCAAAGGGATCTGACTGTAAATCAGCCGTCTTAGACTTCGGGGGTTCGAATCCCTCACTTGCCACTCACACTTCTGCATCACCTAGCGTTGAGGCATGACAACTCCTGCCTCAGCCGGTTTGCTTCGCCTCGCCCAGGACACCGCGCTCGCCGCGGGGGAACTGGCCGCCAGGCGGCGCGCCGGAGGGGTGCAGGTCGCCGCGTCGAAGTCCTCCCCGGAAGACATCGTGACCCTGGCCGACCAGGAGACCGAATCGCTGATTCGGGCTCTGCTGGCCGAGGCCCGGCCCGATGACGGTTTCTTCGGTGAAGAATCGGCGGCCACGCGCGGCACGTCCGGTCTGACCTGGGTCGTCGACCCGATCGACGGCACCGTCAACTACCTCTACGGGTTCCCGGCCTGGGCGGTCAGCATCGCCGTCGTCGAGGGAGACCCGGACCCGGCCACCTGGACCACCCTGGCCGGCGCGGTCTACAACCCGACCGGCGACGAACTGTTCACCGCGGCCGCCGGTGAGGGGGCGTGGCTGGGCGGCCGCCGGCTACACGTGCCCACGGCCGTGCCGCTGTCGCTGTCGTTACTGGGCACCGGTTTCTCCTATCGCGCGGCCGAGCGGGAGCGCCAGGCGGACGTGGTGCGGGGCCTGATCGGCCAGGTTCGGGACATCCGTCGCATCGGGTCGGCCGCACTCGACCTGTGTTCAGTCGCCGCCGGGCGGTTGAACCTCTACTACGAGCGCGGGCTGAACCCCTGGGACCACGCGGCGGGGGCTCTGGTGGCGCGCGAAGCCGGCGCCCGCGTCGGCGGCTTCGGGGCCGAACGGGAGAGCGGCGACCTGCTCATTGCCGGAGCTCCCGGACTCTACCGGGTCTTCGAGCCTCTCTTGGCCGATCTATTCGAAGAATTCATGACCGACGGGAAAGCCTAGGCGCCTGAACCGCATCGACCGAGACGGATACCGCGGAAACACGGGCAACCGAGGTGTTTCGGGAGGCCCACCGGCCGTGTCGGAAGCGGAGGCAGGTGCCCCGCTTTCGGGTGTCATTCTGTGTCCGGCTGTGCAATTCCGGGGCCGCAGACGGTAGTCTGTAGTGATTCGTTACTTTGGCTTAGGTCGAAGAGACTACCCTTTTCACTTCCGACGCGCCGAAAGTACCTCTCCTTTGCTCCCTCCCTCGTCCAGCCCGGCTGCCTCGCTGCCGGGTGTGAGTGACCCCGCCGGGAGGCCCCTCACACGCCGTGAGCTGCGCGAGCGCGAGCGGATGTCCGTGTCGGCGCTGGATGTCTCGCCGCTGGACCTCGCCGCCTCTGCGCTGGCAGCCACGGCCGAGCAGACGGCTCCCGTGTACCCTTACGCAGACGCAGACGCAGACGCAGACGCAGACGCCGCGACGCTGACGCCGGACGCCACGCTCTTGGTCGTCTCAAGCCTCGATGCTCCCGAAATCGAGACCGTGACGATCGCGGACTCGGACCGCCTCATCGCCGCACCGGCCGCCGTTGACGCGCCGGTTTCCGATGTAGATCGGCTGCAGACCTCCATCTCGGCCGTCACGACGTCCACGGAGATCCCGTTCCCCACCCGGGCCCAGCGCCGTGCGGAACAGCCCCCCGCCCGCTCCTCCCGCCCGCGCCGCGCCTCGGCCCGGGAGCGCCTGGCGCCCGCCGTTCGGCCGACAGCCGCCACGGCGCCATCGTCCCGGCCCGGCACGTCTGCCCCCGCGAACCGTGTGCGCAAGTTCGCCACGACGGGCGTCACGATGGTCGCCATGGCCTTTGTCGCCCTGATGGCCGTGGCCACCTCCCTACCGGCCGAGGCACTGCTGTCCTCCGCCGACGTGCAGGCCGCCGCGTACAACGCACAGCTGGATGCGATGGGCGAACCTGCCCAGACGCTGTCCATGACCGGCGGAGCGGACACCATCTCGGTCGAGCGTGACGGTTACGAGTCGAAGACCATCGCCGAGGTCGCAGCGGCCAGCGGCATCCGGATGGAAGCGACCTTCACGAACAACCCGAACGGCACCGTGCAGTGGCCCTTCTCGGTGGGCGTGCACATCGGTGACGAGTTCGGCTTCCGCGACTGTGCGGGCTGCTCCTCCAACCACGGCGGCCAGGACTTCAACCCGGGCCTCGGTGCACCGATCCAGTCGATCGCCGACGGCGTCGTGCGCTACGCCGAAGACGGCGAAGGCAGCCTCGGCGTGCACATGATCATCGACCACATGATCGACGGCGAACTCGTCTCCAGCGTCTATGCGCACATGATCCACGACTCGATGCTCTTCGAGGCCGGCGACGTCATCACGGTCGGCCAGGTCATCGGCAAGGTCGGCAACACCGGAATGTCCACCGGCCCACACCTGCACTTCGAGATCCGTGTCGGCGGCAAGGAAGGCACGAAGGTCAACCCGCTCGTCTGGCTGTACGCCAACACGAACTAGGTCAATCGGAACCGGGCCGATCGGAACTAGCCGGCGGCCTCGTCCTCGTCGTCTTGCTCGGCCTCCGGCCTGTCCGCGCCGGAGGGCGCGGCGGCCCGGGTGCGGCTGATTGCAGCGAGGAGCCCCTCGGGCAACGCGAGCTGCGACAGCCCCGCGATCTCGAGCAGGTCGGTCTCGCTGCGGCCATCGGGATCCATGGCTAGGACCTGATCGTGCAAACCCTCCATTTTCAGGTCGAGGCGGTTGGCGACATCCGCCGCCTGTTTGAGGTCGGCTACCAGATCGATCGGAACCGCCCCGCGGTACTTGTAATAGATCTTGTGCTCGAGGCTTGCCCAGAAGTCCATCGCGACGGTGCGGATTTGGATCTCGACCGTGACCTCGTCGACCCGGTCGGACATGAAGACGGGGATGTCGACGATCAGGTGCAGGCTCTTGTAGCCGTTCGGCTTGGGGGCGGCTATGTAGTCCTTGACCTCGAGCACCGTGACGTCGAGCTGGCTGGTGAGCATGTCGAGGATGCGGTAGGTGTCGGAGATGAAGCTGCAGGTGATCCGGATGCCGGCGATGTCCTGGATCTGGGCGCGGATGTCGTCGAGGACCAGGGGGCAACCCTTGCGGACGGCCTTCTTCAGGATGCCCTCGGGCGACTTCAACCGCGAGGCGACGTGCTCGATCGGACTGTAGTCGTGGATGGAGGCGAACTCCTCCTTCAAGATGTTGATCTTCGTCATCATCTCGTCGGTCGCGAACTTGTACGCCAGCATGAACCGGGTCAGCTCTGTCTTGAGCTCGCGCAGTTCGGCGAGGTCCCGGTGCGAAGGTGTTGTCTGAGCGGCTGCGGCTGCGGCTGCTGTGGCGGATCCGGTTCCGGTGCCGGTGCCGGTGCCGGTGCCGGATCCGTGTTCGGTGCCGTGGTCCATCCCCGTGCCGGTCACTGCTGCTCCTTCTGTGCGCTGCGCGCACAGATCGGGCGACGCCCTTCGATTGTCCCATGGCGGGGCTGCCGGGCCGCTGATGGCGGTGCCGGGGTGCGCGGCGTCGGTCGCCCACGAGTATCACTCTGCCCTGTGTCCCGAACGAATTCGACGGAGATTTTGCTCTGGAAACGGGTTTTGGGCTTCAAACCGGCCGTTTCGGGCAATATCTCCGTCGAATTGGTTCAGGCGGAGGCTGGCTAGGCGCGCAGCCAGACGGTGGTGTCGCCGGGCAGGGTGTTTCCGGGCAGCGGGCCGCTGGCGAGCAGGAGCTCGCCGGCAGGCAAAGGCACGGATGCCGCACCCGTGTTCGCGACGACCGTCACCGCGCCGTTCGTGAACGCCACGATCTCGTCAGCGTGGGCGTCCAGCCACTCCACCGAACCCAGTCCGAGGGTGTGCTCCCGGCGCAGGCGCAGGGCCAGCGTGTACAGCTCGAGGGTGGAGCCGGTGACGCCGGCCTGCGCGTCGCGGGCGAGTCCTGCCCACTCGGCCGGCTGCGGCAGCCAGCTCGCCGAGGTCGGGCCAAAGCCGTAGGAGGGTGCGGCGGCTTCCCAGGGAAGCGGCACGCGGCATCCGTCACGGCCGTATCGTTCCCCGTTGGTACGAAACCAGGTGGGGTCCTCGCGGGCGGAGTCGGGCAGGTCGATGACCTCGGGCAGGCCCAGTTCCTCGCCCTGGTAGAGGTAGCTGGATCCCGGCAGTGCGAGCATGAGCGCCGAGGCGGCCCGGGCGCGGTGCAGGCCGATCACGGTGTCGGGGAGGTCGGGCGTCTTCGGCCCGATGCCGTGGCCCTGCAGGTTTTCGTGGTTGAGCGCGAGGCGGGAGGCGTGGCGCACGACGTCGTGGTTCGAGAGTACCCAGGTGCTCGGGGCGCCCACCGCGCCGAATGCGGCCAGGGAGTCGTCAATGACGCGGCGGAGGGCCGGCCCGGCCCAGGCGGTCTCGAGGTAGGCGAAATTGAAGGCCTGATGCATCTCGTCGGGGCGCACCCAGTCGGCGACGTGGCTGAGCGGGTCGACCCAGGCCTCGGCGGCGAGGATGCGGTCGCCCGGGTACTCGTCGAGGATCAGCCGCCAGTCGCGGTAGATTTCGTGCACACCGTCCTGGGCCCAATAGGGCGCGGTTTCGGGCCACTCGGTGATGATGCCTGGTCCCTCCGTCGAGGCGCCGCCCATGCTGCCGCCCGCGACCGGAGGCGTGTAGTCGGGAAGACCGGCCGCTTTGATCATGCCGTGCGCGACGTCCACCCGAAAACCGTCTGCCCCGCGGTCGAGCCAGAACCGGAGCACATCACGGAATTGCGTCTTCACCCATTCGTTGTCCCAGTCGAAGTCGGGTTGGGTGGTGTCGAAGAGGTGCAGGTACCACTGGCCGGGAGTGCCGTCCGGGTTCGTGACGCGGGTCCAGGCATTGCCGCCGAAGACGGAATCCCAGTTGTTCGGGGGAAGGTCGCCGTTTTCGCCCTGGCCGTCACGGAAGATGTAATGCGCGCGCTCCTCACTGCCCTTGGCGGCGGCGAGGGCAGCTTCGAACCACGGATGGTCACTTGAGGAGTGGTTCGGCACGAGATCCACGATCACGCGGATGCCCAGCTCGTGTGCCGTGTGCTGCAGGGTGTCGAAGTCAGCGAGCGTGCCGAAGAGCGGGTCGACATCGCAATAATCGGCCACGTCGTAACCAGCGTCGTTCTGCGGTGACGTGTAGAACGGCGAGAGCCAGATGGCGTCGATCCCGAGAGCCCGGAGAGCAGGGAGACGATTGGTGATGCCGGTCAGATCGCCCATCCCGTCACCGTTGGCGTCCGCAAAGGACCGAGGATAGATCTGATAGATAACTGCGGTTCGCCACCACTCTGAGCCTGTCATGAAAAGAAACCCTACGGCATTTTCATGATGATGGAAGCGCTTGCAGGCCTGTGGGCTGCGCGTATCACCTGCCCGAGATATAGATCCGACTATTTCAGTTGTCAATGGTTCCGAAAGTTGCTATACATGTAAACGCTTGCATAAAATTCAATGTCCTGAGAAAGGCACACCAATGATGGTGAACATGAAAGGTCTCGTCGCTGCCGGCGCCGTAGTGGTCGCAGCGTCCCTCGCATTGTCCGGATGCTCCGGCGGGGCCTCCCCGCAGGATGGCGACGGCGATAAAGCCGCCGCCAACACTTTAACGGTTTGGGTCGATGCCGACCGCGGCACGGTCCTCAAAGACGCGGCGGCGGCATTCACGAAGGAATCCGGCGTCAAGGTAAAGCTCATCCAGAAGGACTTCCCCAAGATCCAGGAAGAGTTCATTGCACAGGTTCCGACCGGCAAGGGCCCCGACATCACGATCGGCGCCCACGACTGGATCGGGAACCTCGTCTCGAACGGCGTGCTCAAGCCCGTCGAACTCGGTGATACGACCGCTGACTTCCAGCCGGTCGCCGTCACCGCGATGACCTTCGAGGGCAAGACCTACGGTGTCCCCTACTCGATCGAGAACATCGCCCTCCTCCGCAACACGGCCCTGGCGCCGACCGCGCCGGCGACGTACGCGGACATGGTCGCCGCCGGCACCGCCGCCGGCACTGAGTTCCCGTTCCTCGTACCCGTGGGACCGGAATCGGACCCCTATCACCTGTACCCGTTCCAGACCTCGTTCGGTGCCCCCGTGTTCGGCACCAACTCCGACGGCAGCTATAACGCCGAAGACCTCTCGATCGGCAACGCCGGTGGAGAGGCCTACGCGGCGTGGCTCGCATCCGAAGGCGCCGCAGGGCACCTCAGCGTGAACATCACCAACGACATCGCCAAAGAGAAGTTCAACGCCGGCGCATCGCCGTTCTTCCTCTCCGGTCCGTGGAATGTCCCGGATGCCCAGAAGGCCGGCATCGACGTTGCGATCGACCCGATCCCGACTGCCAGCGCCAACCCTGCCCAGCCGTTTGTTGGCGTGCAGGGCTTCTTCGTGAGTGCGAAGACCAAGAACGCTCTCGCTGCCAATGAGTTCCTGGTGAACTACATCGGCTCCGAAGAGGTGCAGACGGCACTCTACGAGGTCGGCGGGCGCCCGCCGGCGCTGACCAGCGCCTTCGAGGCAGCTGCCGCCGACCCGATCACCGCCGGTTTCGGTACGGTCGGCGCAACCGCCGTTCCGATGCCCAACATCCCGCAAATGGGCAAGGTCTGGCAGTTCTGGGGTGTCACCGAGGCCGCGATCATCGCGGGCGAGGGCGACCCGGCTGCGCTGTGGCAGAAGATGACTGGCGAAATCCAGGGCGCCATCGCGAAGTAACACCGTGTGCCCGGCTCCATCAGGGAGCCGGGCACCGCGTGCTCCACCACCACACATCAGGCAAGGTTGCCGGCAGGCGCCAGAGATCGGACGAAGATGCCCACCCCACGAACAGGTCGCGATCGCACCGCGCGCGACAACTCGCTGGTCACCCAGTTGAGGCAATCCAAGCGGGCGGGACGAATTGCCGAGGCGGCGTCCGTCGGGATCAAGACTCTCCTGGTGAAAATTCTGCTCCTCGGTATTGTTGACGCGATCAGCGTCTACGCCCTCTTCGTGCTCTTCCTGAAGCAGGACTGGGTCGTTTTCGGACTCGTTCTGGCAGTTACTCTGATCGTCAACTGGATCTACTTCAGCAAAAACGCCCTGCCGGCCAAGTACCTCACCCCCGGCCTGATCTTCCTTGTGATCTTTCAAATCTTTGTTGTGGGCTATTCCGGCTACATCGCTTTCACGAACTACGGCACCGGGCACAACAGCACCAGGGAGGACGCGGTTTCATCACTCATCGCCTCCGCGCAGCAGCGAGTGCCGGACTCGGTCGCGTATGACATCACCGTGATCGAGCAACTGGGTGCCTATAGTCTCCTCGTCACCGACCCTGACGGTCGGATCAGCGTCGGCAGTGCCGACGCGCCCCTGCGTGAAGTCACCGATGCCGAGACGGATGCCGACGGCGTCGCCACCGCACTTCCCGGCTACACCTCGCTCAAGTTCAGCGACATCGCTGCCAATCAAGAGGTCATCGCGGCCCTCTCGGTGCCCCTCACCGACGACCCGAACGAGGGGGTGCTCCGCACCCCGGACGGCTCAAAGGCCTATCTCTACCTATCCGATCTGGTCTACGACGAGGCCGCGAGAACGATGACGAACACCACGACGAACGTCGTCTACGCCGAGGACCGTACAGTCGGGGCGTTCGCCGCGGAGGACGGTACCGAACTGCGCCCCGGCTGGAAGGTTGAGGTCGGATTCGATAACTTTGCCCGTGCGTTCGGCACGGATTCCATTCGGGGGCCGCTGATCAACGTGACCCTGTGGACCTTCGCCTTCGCTTTCCTTTCTGTCGCCACCACGTTCGCGCTCGGGCTCTTCCTGGCGCTGGTCTTCAATGACCTGCGGATGCGCGGACGCAACGTCTACCGCGTCGTCTTGATTCTTCCCTACGCGTTCCCGGCATTCCTGTCCGCGCTGGTCTGGGCGGGGCTGCTCAACCCGCAGTTCGGCTTCGTCAACCAGGTGCTGTTCGGCGGGGCGGAAATACCCTGGCTCACAAACGAATGGCTGGCAAAATTCAGCATCATCTTCGTGAACCTGTGGCTCGGCTTCCCCTACATGTTCCTGGTCTGCACGGGTGCTCTTCAGTCGATTCCCGGCGAGTTGCAGGAGGCGGCAACGGTCGACGGGGCGCGGCCCTGGCAGGTGTTCCGGCTGATCAAGCTACCGCTGCTGCTCGTGTCGGTGGCCCCGCTGCTCATCTCGTCGTTCGCGTTCAACTTCAACAATTTCAACCTCATCTACATGCTCACCAATGGCGGGCCGAGAGACGTTACCGCGGGAGTGAATGTGGGTGCGACCGACATCCTCATCTCGATGGTTTACAAGGTCGCCTTCGTCGGTGCGAACCGCGACTACGGATTGGCGAGTGCGTTCTCCATCATCATTTTCCTGCTGGTCGCGATCGTTTCGATCATCAGCTTTAGGCAGACCAAGGCACTAGAGGAGCTGAACTGACATGCAGGTCAACAATCGGGAGACAAGCGACCGCATCGTCGCGCGAAAGTCGTCATTCCAGTTCAAGCGCTGGTTCAAAGCAACGGGATGGCGCCACCTGATCGGCGTGTTCATGGCCGTGTTCTCGGCGTTCCCCCTTGTCTACGTGCTCTCGGCAGCGCTGCAACCCGGCGGCACTCTGATCACGGCAAATGGGCTCTTCAGCGAGGTGAGCCTCGGCAGCTTTGTGACGCTCTTCAACCTGCCCCAACAGCCATACGCCGCCTGGTACGGGAATACCCTGATCATCGGAGTGATCACTTCGATCGGCACGGTATTTTTGGGCGCCCTTGCGGCGTATTCCTTCTCCCGGATGCGTTTTTTCGGTCGCCGGGGGGGACTGCTCACGCTCGTACTGTTGCAGATGTTTCCCCAACTGTTGGCTGTCGTTGCGATATTCCTCCTGCTCAACGGCATCTCCGATATCTTCCCCGCGATCGGGCTGGACTCGCAGGTCGGCCTGATCATGGTCTACCTCGGCGGGGCTCTTGGGGTGAACACCTACTTGATGTACGGATTTTTCAACACGATTCCCGCATCGATCGATGAGGCCGCCAAGTTGGACGGTGCCGGGCACGCGCGCATCTTCTTCACGATCATCCTGCGACTGGTCGCACCCATTTTGGCGGTCGTCGGCCTTCTCTCCTTCATCGGCACGACGAACGAGTTCGTCATCGCGAGCATCGTGCTGATCAGCCCGGAGAATCAGACCCTCGCGGTGGGCCTCTACCAGTTCGTATCTCAGAAATTCTCTACTAACTACTCGGTCTTCGCGGCCGGCGCCGTGCTCGCCGCACTGCCCGTGATGGCCCTGTTCCTCTGGCTGCAGAAGTACATCGTCGGCGGCCTGACCGCCGGATCGGTGAAGTAAGGGGCGCATGCTTCCGCACCACGACGGGTCGGACCTGTATGTCTCCGAACAGGCTCCCCGTCCGGGTGACACGGTCGGCGTGCGGGTGCGGGTGCCCGAGGCGTGGGGCGCCGTCGCATCCGTGCACGTGCGCTCGACGCCCGACCGGGAACCGCGCTTCCACGAGGCCCGGCTGCTCGGCGCGGCCGATGGCTGGCGGTGGTGGCAGGCCGAGGTCGAAATTCTGAACCCGGTCAACGGCTACCGGTTCCTGATCAACCGGGCGGACGGCGGCCACTGGTGGCTGAACGCCGCCGGGGCGCAGCCCTTCGAGACTGTCGACGCCGAGGACTTCAAGCTCCTCGGCCATCCTGCCCCACCGGCGTGGGCCGCATCGACCGTGATGTACCAGATTTTCACGGACCGGTTCGGGCGCTCCCCGGCCGCCGCGCTGCGCGAGAAGCCGGCCTGGGGCGTGCCCGCGGAGTGGGACGATCCAGTGGCGAAGGGCCAGCCGGCCCGCTCGCACCAGTTCTACGGCGGGGACCTCGACGGCATCGCGGCGCACCTGGACCACCTCGACCGGCTCGGCGTCACGCTGCTCTACCTGACCCCCATGTTCCCGGCCGGCTCGAGCCACCGCTACGACGCGCAGAGCTTCGACCTGGTCGACCCGTCCCTCGGCGGCGACGCCGCCCTCGTGCGGCTGGTCGAGGCCGCCCACGAGCGTGGCTTCAAGGTGATCGGCGACCTCACCTCGAACCACTCCGGCAATCGGCACGAGTGGTTCCGGGCCGCGCAGCAGAGCCCGGACGCCCCCGAGAGCGACTTCTACTACTGGCTCGACGAGCGGCACGAGCAGTATGCGTCCTGGCTGGGCGTGCCCGAACTGCCGAAGTTCAACTGGTCCTCGACCGAGCTGCGGCGCCGGTTCATCGAGGGACCGGACTCGGTGGTCGCGAAGTGGCTGCGGGCCCCGTTCCACCTCGACGGCTGGCGCATCGATGTCGCGAACATGACCGGCCGTCTGCAGGGGGAGGACCTGAACGCCCTGGTGCGGCAGACCATTCGGCGCACCATGATCGCGGAGAACCCGGACACGATCCTGCTCGGCGAGTCGACCAATGACGCCGCGGGCGACTTCCAGGGCGACGGCTGGCACGGCGCGATGACGTACACGACCTTCACCCGCCCGGTCTGGAGCTGGCTCTCGAAGCCGGAGAGCCCGTCGTCGTTCTTCGGGCTGCCCTACGGCACCATCCCGCTGACCGATGGCCGTGCCTTCGTGGACGCCCACCTCCGGTTCACGGCCGGCTACCCCTGGCGCACCCGGCTGGCCACCATGAACGCGCTCGACACGCACGACACGCCGAGGTTCCGCACCCACGCGATCGACGGTGGAGTGGCCGTGGCCTTCGGGCTGAGCGTCACCATGCCGGGCATCCCGGTGGTCTTCGCCGGCGACGAGTTCGGCCTGGTCGGAGACGACGGCGAGGCCTCGCGCACGCCCATGCCCTGGGATACGGCGGACGACCCGGAGGTGGCAGCCACGATCGACCTGTATGCGGCGCTGATCCACCTGCGTACCGCCCACCCGGCCCTGAACGGCGGTGGAATGCGCTGGGTGCACGTGGGCGCGGATGTGGTCGCCTACGTGCGTGAGTGTGCGGAGGAGACGGTGCTGCTGGTTGCCGCCCGCGCAGCGTGCACGGTGACCCTGCCGCCCGCGGCGGTGGCGGGAGCACCGACCCGGCTCTTGGGCGACGCCGCCGTCGGCATGGTGGGCGGGCGCATCCGTCTGCAAACGAACGGGCCGAGCTTCACCGCGTGGTCGCTGCCGGGGGTGGCGGTGCCCGATCGGGGCCCGCGGTCATCGGGCAGGCCAAGTTGGTGATAATATTTACCGGTTGCCGAAATGCGGCTTAGTTTTCGTTCACACGAATGCTTCGCCCCCTTAGCTCATTGGTAGAGCACTTCCTTGGTAAGGAAGAGGTAGTGGGTCCGATTCCCACAGGGGGCTCTGGCTTGGAAGCTCTTGCAGCCGACAGGTCGTGGCGGGGTAGCTCAGTTGGTTAGAGCACACGGCTCATAATCGTGGTGTCGCGGGTTCAATTCCCGCTCCCGCTACACATAAAGGCCCTTTGACCAGGAATTCTATCGGTCTCAGGGCCCTTCCTTTTGCCCGGAAGCTGACCGACTCCGCTCTAAACTCCGCTCTAGATTTGAGTTGCGGGAAGGCTACGGTGCCCGTTCCCTCACCTTGCGGTAGGCGGTGTGTCTCTCGTGCCTGTGGCGCTCAGTTCTCGTGGTGCTGGCGCCAACCCCGAGCGATAACGCTGCATCCCCGGACGATCCCCAACGGGCACGCGCTACTCGGCAGCGTGCGACTCGGCAGCCGGAGACGTCTGACGTCGTCATGACGGAGGCAACGGAGCAGTTGCTGAGCTATTCGTTCGATACCCCTAAAATATGCTCATGACCGAACCATTGGTGATTGCTGGAGCCATCGCATCCGCGCCTGTGGTGCTCGACGCATACAAGCGCCTTTTGGGTCCGAGCCTCGACTTGATGGGTGACGGGATCAAGAGGGGACTCCTGAATCGCCGCAGCAACATACATAGGGTTGCCGAACGTGCTGACGCCAAAACGAACACTCACGGGCCGGGCGCCGTCCCGCCCCGCGTTGCTGCCGATGTGTTCGACAAGGCCCAATGGGCAGACGATGAGTTTGTCGCGGAGTACCTCAGCGGCGTGCTCGCTTCGTCGCGGTCTGAGGACGGACGCGACGATCGCGGAATTGTCTGGACGTCGCTAGTGGGGAGATTGTCGTCAGACTCCCTTCGGCTTCACTATGCGATCTACTCCGCTTTGCGTGCCAAAGTCCTTGGAAAAGACGTTGAGGTGATGTCGCAATGGATTCAGAAATACCTCGTGCTGAACTACTACGACCTTCTGCCCGGCCTGGAGTTCGGCTTCGGTCAGGTCGGCATACGCCGCCTGCTCGACGCTGCCTACGTACTCGAGCGCGAGGGCCTCATCTCCGGGATGACACACGGAAGCGCCGAACACTTCACTGGGCAGCCCTTCGGGATGTACTCGCTTCCGAACTTTGGCGACATATTCATGACCGCGACCACCATCGAGGGCTGCAACCTCTTCCTATACGGGCACGGGTATGGCGACACCTGGGCGAGTGCGATTGCTGACGAGGAGCGCGATTTCCCCATTTGGCCGGACATCGCGCCCTCACTTGGTTCGATTCCAGCAGTCTGGCTGGATGAGCTACCTACGAGGTCGAGCTAGGCAGACGAGCTTCAGTTGAGGACACCCCAAAAAAGGCATTGACGAACGACATCGCGACTGATTCGGCTGTCTGATTCTCGATGAGAAGTCGGTGCGCGAGTGTTACTACGAAAAGAGTCACCAGGCGGTGGGCCTCCAAGTCAGAATCACTGACCGGGGGAGCTCCCTCTCCTAGCGTGTTGTTACTAGCCGGTGCGTATGCACCGGCTAGATACCCTGAGGCGTGCGCATACGAGGACTCCTCGCGCCATGCTCGAAAGAGGCCTGCGTTCTTCACGTCTGTGGAGTGGGCTGCCGCGGCAATTTTCCGTGCCTGGTCTTTGATGCGACCGTTCTTGGTCTCATCCAAAACAAACGCGTTCATGTCAGTCAGGTCAACAGCGCTGTCCCAGCCCATGACCCGCATATGTTCGAGAGTTTTCACGGTCTGCTCGCGTTCGTGTTCGAGCATTGCGTCCACTGCCCCCGCGCGGTCCTCCGGTGCTAGGTCGTGAAGCCAATGCAATCGGAGCGCTATCTCCGCAAACATTCGTCGGTTGGGAGCGGCTGCCGGAGCCATGTTCGCTGCTGTCAGCGTGGCGATGACTCTGCTCTGCTCGAAGGACGCACGTAGCCACCCGACTATGAACTGGTTGGTTCGGCTGAGTGGCACTCCGGAAGGGTCGACGGCAAGCACCCGGTCCGCCGATTCGTTCGCGAACCTCGCATTCACGAGATATGCGGGACGTTGCCGCTCTGCGCGTCGTGCTTCCTTCGATTTTTTTCCACTCACACCTGCAAATTTAGCCGTATGTCAGGTGCCCAAGATGAGCCATGCTTCTCGTTCTCCAAGCGGAGAGGGCGACAAATTCGGGCAGTAACGATGCACCAAACGCCCGGAGAAGCGGGATCGCGTTCGCGGTCCTCGCGGCGACGCCTGTTCTACCGCACTGAGCCGCTATTCGCGCCCGTTCGTCCGCGACTCCTCCAGTTCGGCGCGCAGCAGTGCGATTTGCTGCTCGTAAGCGGCCCGGAGGTCGGTGACGCGCTGCTCCGCGTAGGTACGCTCCCTCGCGGTCTCGGCCGTGGCGCTTTCACGTTCGCTTACTGCCGTGGCCAGCTGTCCAGTGAGCACGAGCGCTTCCGCCCGTGCGCTCTCGCGCTCGACCCGGACCTGGTCAAGCTGGCCGCGGGTGGTCACAGTCTCTGCCTCGGCACGCTCGGCGCGCGCCGTGGCGGCGTCCGCACGCACGGCAGCGTCCCGCGCGGCCGCCAGGGCCTCGTCCTTGGCCGCTGTGGTCGTTCTGACGGTCTCCTTGACCTCGACGAGCTGTGCCGTCGTGGCTGTGTTTTCGGCGCCCAGCGCGGCTACCCGCTCGGTCAGATCGGCGATCTCTGCGGAGGCCCGCGCTGCGTCCTCACTCGCGATGACCAGACCCTTCTCCAAGCTGGCAGCGCGTTGTTCGAGTGCCTCGAGGGCGGCGCGGAGGTCGTCGACCTGGGCGGCGGATTCCTCAGCGGCCGCGTCGGCCTCGGCGCGATCGACTTCGGCCTCACGCATGGCGGTCTCGGCCCTGTTGGCGCGAGCGGCTGCGGACGCGACCTGCTCGGCCGCCTCAGCGGTGACATTCTCGAGCTGTGCTTCGGTCGCGTCGGGATCCGCGACAGTGCGCAACTCCGCGACGAGGCTTGCGAACTGCTGCTGAAAGAGCTCGGCCATGCCGGCGACCTGTGCATTCAGCATGCTGGCGCGCTGACGGGCGGCATCGACGGGGAACTTCTCGTCTTCAGCCGCGCTCTGGCCTTGGCCGGCCTCGGTGCGGCGTGCCCGCCATGCGGCGGCCCGGTTATGAGCTGGATCGGTGCAATAGCCGGGGGGCCGACCAACGCCAGGCGCGGCATCCACGGGCTCGCCGCAGCCTGGGAAACGACAGGTGCGCACATCGGTGACTTCAGGGGTGCTCATACCCAATAACGTATCGCTAATAACGCAATACGTAAACGATATACGTAAAGTAGATAACGAAATTGGAGTCCCGTCACGCTGGGCGCGGACGCGGTGGCGGCCGCGTGCAGTGTCCTGCTGGCGGATCTCGAGGCCAACCACCTGTGCGCGCGTAGTGTGTCGGACATGGACGACGACCTGGGTGTGCCGAACTGCGAACGCTGCTTGGTGCCCTGGCGATCGAGGGTACCGATGAAGGCCCGTTCTGGTGCTGCTCCGAGTGCCGTATCGTTCGGCTGGCTTGACGTCCCCATCAGTGATGCTGCTCACAAGGTGACGGACCATTGCTGACGAGGCTGCGGGAGAGCTAGCTTCACCTGCATGTGCGGCAGATACGTGGTTCCCAATACGACGGACGAGCTGCTGAGCCTGTTCGACGCTTCCCACGCCAACGCGGCTGACTGGCAGCCCTCGTACAGTGTTGCCCCCACGGACCCGGCACCTATCGTGCGCGAATGGATCCACGACGAAACACTGAACCGGGACGTGGACCTGGCATCGTGGGGATTGAAGCCAGGTTGGGCGAAGCCGGGTGGCCCGGCGCCCATCAACGCGCGCCTGGAATCGGTGGCCAGTAACGGCATGTTCCGCAGCGCGTTTGCCAGTCAACGGTGCCTGGTGCCCATGGCCGGCTACTACGAGTGGCAGCGGATGGACGACGGGAAACAGCCCTACTTCATCCACAGTGACGGCGATGTGCTGGCCGCGGCCGGCCTGTACGCGGCTCGCCAGGAGGACGACGTGTGGAAGATCTCGTTCACGATCATCACGCGCGCAGCACGGGACGCGTCCGGTGCGATCCACGATCGTATGCCCGTGTTCTTGACCCCGGACGTGTGGGGCCAATGGCTGAGCCCGGAGAAGATCAGCGACACGGAGGAAGCCCTGTCGATGCTTGACCGCAGCTCCGTCGCTGTTGCCAAGACCGTGACGGCGCACCCTGTAGCCCGGAAGGTCAACAACGTCCGCACTCTCGACAGCGAGGACGAACGACTGATCGAAAAGATCACACTCGCTTTGTAAGTAGCGAGCTGTCGTCCAAGGCACCCGGCTAACAGCTGCGAGCATCGCGAGAGGGCTGAGTTCAAGTAATTTCGCCGCCGCGCCGCGGGACTCCGGATAGACGGTCCCGAGGACAGCCACCGGGGACTTCACCGCGCCCAGAACAGCTGCTGATCTGGGCCTGGCTCTGAATGTCGGTGCTCCTCGGTAGGCTCGGATGTAAGTAATCCGGGGGGATCTTGGGTGGAGGAGTGCCGACGATGACACGTTTTCTTACTATTGGCGGGATGGCGTGAACCCGTCGTGCGCGGCCGGTGCTGATCGTCAGACCCGTCGTCGAACCCCGGTGCGTTTTCGTTGTGTTCCGACGACATTCTCGTTGCGCGGTCGCTCATGACTGGCGACGCTGTCCTCGTGACCGTTCCCGTCCAGCGTGCGGATTGCGTTGTTGGCGGGAAGAGCGCGGACCCGGGGCTGTGGGGAAAACTCGATGGCGGCGGGGGCCGGTATCCGCTTCTCTGTCACCTGTTGGACACGTCGGCGGCCGCCTTCGTGCTCTGGGACACATGGTTGCGCCCAGGTCTGCGTCAGCTCATCACCGCTGCCGTAGCCCCGGGCGATGAGGCATCCGCACGTGCGATTTTCGCGGCAGTCGCTGGCCTCCACGACGCGGGTAAAGCCAACAAGATCTTTCAGGGCCAGCTCTATGCCCAACACCGGACCGCGCCAGTCGACAAGATCGTCGCCGAACTCGCCCGCGCTGGATTCGATGTCACGACTCCACCCAGCGCAGTTCCCGGTCAAAGCGTCCCACCGGTCTATCAGACAGTCCTGCGGCGCCATGAAGCCGTCAGCCTCTTTCTGCGAACGGGAATCTGGCCTCGAGGGTCCGATCCAGTCGTCAACGTCTGGACGTCCGTAGTTGTGGGCGGTCATCACGGCCGATTCCACCCGCGATTCGATTCCGAAACGAGGGCCGCGGACTGTCTAACGGTCAACGGCTTTCTCGCCGGCCTCACCGAGGCCGCGTGGGGAACACAGCAGCAGGCCCACGAGACCGCCGTGCTGGCGGCGTGCGGCGTCACCCGCGTACAGCTTGAAACGCCGCTTTACGGCGAAAAGACCACGACAGCGATCTTGCTCCTGACGGGCATGGTCACGCTCGCCGACTGGCTCGCCTCCAGCACTGAGTCAGTAGCCCACGGCCACAGCCTCACGATTGACCCCGCCGCTGACCCCGCCGCATGGACGAACGCCCGGCGTACCGAATACTTCGAGCGCTCCGTCCCGCAGACCCTGGGCCTCTACCAAGATCTCGCAGACCCGCTCAACGCGATCATGGGCGACTTCGCTGATTCTCCGTCGCCGTTGCAGGCCATCGCGCCGACGATCGGCCGCGGACTCTGGATCGCGACCGAGACCACCGGCTCAGGGAAGACAGAAGCGGCCATGCTGCGGCACACCGCGATACCAGGCGAAGGAATCCTGTTCGCCCTGCCAACCAGGGCAACGACCGACGCCATGTTCGAGCGCATCGCCGGCTATTACTCATCGTCGACCAACGCTGCGGCGCTGCTTCACGCGCACCGCAGCCTGAACAGCTTCTACACGAATGCAGCTCAGTCCGGAGAGGGGCTCCACTCAACACAGTGGTTGGCGGATGCCCGCAACGCCCTCTTCGCGCCCGTCAGCGTAGGCACCTGCGACCAAGTACTGCTGGGCGCCCTGCGGCAGAAGAACACCCCGGTGCGACTGCTCGCCCTCGCTAACCGGCACATCGTCATCGACGAGGTACACAGCTTTGACCACTACCAGGCCGTTCTGTTGGAAGAGCTTCTGGCGTGGTGGGGTGAAACCGACACACGCGTCACCCTGCTCTCAGCATCGCTGCCGACCGCGGTGGCGCTACGATACGCGCAATCCTATGGCGGCCCTGGCGTCACTGTCACGCCTCAGTACCCTGGGCACATCAATGTCACCGCGTCGGGAGCCACAAGCGCGCCCGTCACGTCGCAGCGCAGCTACTCGCTGCGGGTGCGCCTGCACGAGGCCCCGGCGGCTGCACTGGTCGACGTCCATCTGGAGCGGGCCCTGGCGTATCGGCGGCAGTCTTCGGATACGCGCATCGCCATCGTGGTCAACCAGGTGCAGCGCGCCATCGACATCGCTCGGCGACTCGCTGAGGCCGGTGAGCGCGTCATTGTGCTGCACTCGCGCATGGCTGCCGGACATCGTGCCGCTGTGACCCGTGAGCTGCACGAGGTGGCCGGCAAGACCAGCGGGCAGCGCGGTGTGATCGTCGTGGGCACCCAGATCATCGAGTCGTCGCTCGACTTGGACTTCGATCACATGCTGACGGATCTCGCCCCGGCCCCCGCTCTCATCCAGCGCGCCGGCCGGCTCTGGCGCTCGACCGCTGTTGTTGACGGGGTGTGGGCTGCGCACCGCTTTCCGCGCCCGACGGTCGTACCGACCCTCGACGTGATCATCCCGACCAACCGTTCCGGCTCGCTTGACGCGGGCGCATCGCTTCCCTACCTGCCAGGTGAGCTTCGCCGCACTATGGAGACCCTGCGCCACGACGCTTACGACTCTCGGGTCATCGCCATCCCGGCCGACGTGCAGCAGCTCGTCGACGCGGCTGCGTTTGATCCCCGCAATGCCGACCTCACAGACGCCAGCGACGAACTGGAGCTCATCGACGCCGCGCGCAAGCTGCAGGACGCTGAACGCGTCGTGGTCCCCTTTCACCATGACCATGCTGACGAGACACTCCTCAGCCGCGAGACGACGCATCGCGAACTCTCCGCCATCACCGAGCCGAAGGAGCTGGCCGAGTACAGCACGCGTCACATCGAGCGCCCCACCGTTGACTGCTTCATCGTGGCACCCGAGGGCTCGTCGAAGTGGGTCTGGCGGGCATCCGTCGAAGCCGCCCTGCACTCGCGCAACCCCCACGTCGTGCGGGCCGTGCTGGCCCTGACCTTTCCGGTGGCCTCAAGCAGCATCTCACCGAAAAAGGGCATCGAGAAGATCCCCGGATTTGATCTCGACGACGAGCTGGGCATGCGCAAGCGCGGGCCCATGCAGCGGCAGCTGGTGCCGGTAAGGCTCGTCGATGGCGCTGTCTACGACGATCTTCTCGGCGTGCGCTTCCGATGACCACTACGACTTCCTCAGAGATGAATCACGAAACATTCAGCGATCGGAGCAAGACGATTACACAACAGGGAAACATCCGAGAACTGGCCTGGCTGCCCGTGATCGACGCATCGGGCCGGCGGCTGGTCGGACTCGACGAGCTGTTCAGCACGGCGCACCTGATCGAGCGAATCGACGTCCGCGCTCCCATCGAGAAAGCGGGCGTGCTGAGGTTCCTCACTACGGTCACGGCGCTGATCGTTCGAGCCCAGGGCGTCACGAAGAGAAGCGCCGGAGCCGTGGTAACCGACGGTTTCGCCCCGGCGGCTATCAAGCAGGCCCTCGACGCCATCGACGATCGCCTGTGGCTGATCCACGCGACGACGCCGTTCATGCAGGAGGGCCGCTATGCCGCTGCAACATCCGTCGTGAAGACGGCGGCCAGCATCCGTTCGACCTCGCCCGGAGACTCGACCAAAGCCTGGTGGGGACGGCCCGGCGACGGATTCGCCACCGGCAATGTGCTCTTCGAGGATGCTCCCGCCGTGCTGATGGGCTTCTGGTTCTACTCGCTCAACAACAACAGCGCCGTCGTCCTCGATGGAGTTCCCCTGCCCATGCAGGGTTCCGCCGCGGGCAAGGTCAAGGCCGCCGGAGTACGTCTCTGGAAGGGCGGCGAAAACCTTGCCGCGACGCTCCTGATGAACACTCCCCAGCAATGGGCCAAGGGATCTGAACTCCCCGCCTGGGCGCAGACCTTGCAGACGTCGGGCCACCTCGATCCCTTTGTGGCCGCCACGATCACCGGCAACGCAACGCTGTTGCTGGCGGACGAAATCGACGGCGAGATCATCTTCACCGGCGCGCATATCGGAAGCGTGCTGCGCCGAGGTATCCCCCCGACCGCGGCAGACCATGCTGCTGTGCAAGCCGCGAAGAGCCGAAACAAAGCGGCGATCACGGCCAATCGCACGCTCGCCGTCGGTGAGTTGCCGACCCCGGCGGAGACCTTGCCGGAGCTCGGAGTCGACGCCTTGAAGGCCTCGCTCATGGATGCCTGGCGGAAAGACCCGCAGATCGTTTTGCGGAAGCCTGACCCGAAAAAGAAGGGTCCCCAGAAGGACGAGGACATCCGTGCGCTCAACGACGTCCATGCGGGTACGAGTGTCTTGCACAACCTGCGGGCCTGGTACCTGCGGGCCTTCAACCCGGACGTACCGGGTCAGGCCAGCATCCTCGTGCGCGATGAGTTCACCGTCGAACTGTTCTCTATCCAGATGGACCAGAAGGGTTCCTACGGCGAACTGACCGGGGCCTCGTGGCTGTCGATGCCGCCAGGCACCGTAGGCGGATCGCCCGAGGTGCAGGCCGCACTGACGAAGTTCGCTGACTACGCCTATGAGCGAGTGCGCAGCGCGCTCTACACCGCCATCCGCGCCGTGCTGCACGACGACGGACCCGTCGGAGCCACCCATAACGACGCGCTGAGTCGGTTCAGCTTCCTGGCTGATGGGGTCGTGACCGAGGTCATCGCTGTGTCGCTTCGCGGTGAGGCGTTCACGAGCGTGCATGTGAAGTCGTGGACCAACGCCGCGATCAACGCCTTCGACGAAGCCATCGAACCCTATGCCAGCGCACGCCGGCTGCCCGACATCGCCGCCGCCCGCCACAAGCTCATCCAAACCCTCCACAAAACCGAAAGCGAGAAGTAACCGTGAGCCTGCCTCCTGAATTGAATGCCTTCACCGGCCGTCTGCTCGCCGTGCGGAATTCGCAAACCTCGCTGGCCTCTGACGTGTCCCGCGGGATTTCCGAGGTCACGGAGCGCTACGCCTTCGCATACACAGTGCCCGCAACGGCGGACCTGCACCGCCCCGAGATGATCACCGGTGCCACGCGGGCCCTCGGAATGATTGCCAAGTACAAGCGCACCCCGAACAGCACGCTCCCGCTGGGTCGGAATTTCGCCTCCATCCCGGGCGTGACTCCCGGCCCGAACGACGGCGTCAGCGAACGCCTGTCACTCGTCGTCGACCTCGACATCGAACAGGCCGCGCAGATCATCGAGGGCCTCGTTGGCCGCGCGACCGCCGTCAACTTCTATGCGCTCGTCGAACTGCTCACGTTCTGGGACACCGGCGACCTCGAGCGCGACCTGAAGACCCGCTCCCGCCTCATCTACGACTTTTACTCCCGCCCCGACTACACGACAAAGAAGGCCAGCTGACCATGACTGAGAACAACTTCCTGACGATCCACTCGCTGACCGCTCTGCCCTGGCACAACCTCAACCGCGACGACCGCGGACTGCCCAAGCAGGTGCGCGAAGGCGGTAAGACCCGCGGCCGGCTCAGCGCCCAGTCGCTCAAGCGCGCCATCCGCGTCGCCTACGAGCTCGACTCCCACACCGACGGAACGAACTCCCTGCGATCGCGTGACCTGCACGAAGAGATCGTGCGCCGAGCCGCGGCCATCGCCGCCACGAACCAGGTCGCTTTCGATGAGAAGGTTGCCCTCAAGATCGCAGCCAAGATCGTGAAGTCCCTGACGTCCAGCGACAAAGACACTGCCGAGCCGAGCGAATCCACGGGCGCCGCCAAAGAGGACTCCAAAGACACCGTGACGTGGCTCTCCGGCGACGAGATCGACGCACTCGCCGGTGCGCTGGCCGGTACCGGCGGCACTCTCAAAGTCGCTGACTTCGTCCAGAGCAAGACCGGGAGCCTGAGCATCGCCGCGTTCGGCCGCATGTTCGCGGCCCAGAACGATCTCCAGACCGAAGCTGGCATCGCCGTCGGCCCCGCGACCACCACGCACCCGATCATGATCGAGGTCGACTACTTCACCACCGTCGATGACCTCCCGCGGGAGAACGACCGCGGCGCCGGTCACCTCGGCCAGGCCTTCTACACGTCGGGCGTCTACTACCGCTCCGTGACAATCGACAAGAAGCAGCTGCGCGATTCCTGGACCGGTTGGGACAGCCCGGATGCCGCCGCTCGCCTTGAGCTGCTGGTGCGATCCATCGTCACCGCCCTCCCGAGCGGCAAGGACAACTCCACCGCGCCGAACACGCGCCCGGCGCTGATCCTCGCCGAGACTCAGGCGCACCGCACCGCGTACGAGTTCCACGAGCCGGTCAAGGCCGACGCTGAGGGCGGCTATCTCGCCGGATCCATCAAGCGGCTGATCGAGCAGGCCGACCAGGCGCGCGCTTTCGATCCGAGTGAGTTCGGTGAGTCGTTCATCTCGGGCACGTCGGCCGACACGGGGCTCGCGATCCACTTCGATCACACCACGGTCAACCTGCCCGAGCTCACGGAGCAGATCGTCGAATGGCTCCGGCGGTGACACGCAGCCTGCTGCTTCGATTTGCAGCTCCCCAGCAGTCCTGGGGTTCGACCGAGCTATCCGACCGCAACTCAGAACCGCTACCCACCAGGTCCGGTGTCGTCGGCATGCTCGCGGCCGCGCTCGGGGCCGCCCGCGGCGACTGGCCGGCGTGGCTCTGGGCCACCGACATCTGGGTACGGGTCGACCGCAAGGGCGGTCTCAGCTCGGATTTCCACACCGTAGGTCTGGCCGCCACAAGCGTGCAGGACATCCGGTCACGTCACCGCCAGGTCACCGGCGGACGTGGCAAGGCCGACTTCATCGTGCCGCTAGGTAGCGGCACCAAGTGGACGCTGGGTGGCGGCACGATGGTCACCAACCGTCAGTACCTCGCGGATGCTGAGTTTCTGGTGGCCATCAGCCACGTCGATGTCGATCGTGTCGCCGAGCTTGCGCACGCCACGCGCAATCCCGTCTTCATGACGTACCTGGGCCGCAAGGCTTTCGCTCCCACGTTCCCGTTCCATCTGGGAGTGCGTGAGGGTGATCCCCGGGCGATCCTGGCTGTGCTGCCGACACGGGCGAAAGAAGCTTCCCAGCTGTCGCTTCACCACCTCCTGGGCGATCAGAACTACGCCATCGACACTGTGCAACCGCCGACCATGACCACGCTTGAAGGGTGGACCGTATGAACCACATGACGCTGATCGCCGCACCCACCGTGCGCGTGAAGAGCTGGACCGATCACGGCGAGTTGCATCGCCTGGTGATGGGGCTATTCCAGTCGGCGAATCTCCCCGGAGAAACCAACGAGAAGCGGGCCACGAGCAACATTCTGTTCCGCGTTGACGAGGCGTCAACCGGGAAGGTGCTGCTGGTTCGTTCGGACATTGCGCCGACCAATCTGCCGCGAGGAGCGCAGACCAAGGCTGTGCCACAGCAGGTGCTCGAGGCGGGCGAAGCCATCCGCTTTCGGCTGACCGCCAATGCGATCCGTCGGTCCCGGCCGGTAACCCCAGACGTCAAGCGCGGCGTCGGGATCTCACCTGTCGAGAACGTTGCTGAGTGGGTGACGAACAAGCTGGCCGGCGCCGTGGAGGACGTGACTCTTTTCAGTCACAACCGAAGCGTGGTGACGAGCGGCAAGTCTGCGCTCCAGCTCGACATCGTCGATGGTTACGGGCTGGTTCACGATCCGGAGGTGTTGCAGCAGCTGTTGAAGACGGGGGTGGGTCGGTCGAAAGCCTTCGGTTGCGGGTTGCTGACCGTGGCGCGAGCGTGACGTGGACGCTGTTACCTTCCCGCGTTGGCGGGGGTGTTCCCAGGCCCATACATTCAGAACAGAGCCGAGTCCTCCCTTCCCCGCGTAAGTGGGGGTGTTCCCTTCGCCGAAGCTATGCGGGCTCGCGACCCTCGCCCTCCCCCGCGTAGGCGGGGGTGTTCCGATGCGGTAGTGATCGAGCGTCTTACCCTCCACACCTTCCCCGCGGAGGCGGGGGGGGTGCCCCTATGTTTTTGTCAAGCCGCGAGTTGATGGTCGGTTTGATAAAGGGTGCCGTCGCGCAGCATGGCATAGAGAACGTCGCAGCGTCGTCGGGCTAGGG
>NZ_SOGQ01000081.1 GCF_004403465.1 Cryobacterium sinapicolor
GGGCGTGGCGGGCGCGGCGGGCGTGGTGCGCGCGGCGGGCGTGGTGCGCGCGGCGGGCGTGACGGGCGTGGCGGGCGGACACGGGCGCACGGGCATCCGTCGTGACGTTAACTCGGTGATTATCGCGACACGCCGAGTGTGACGGCGCGGGGAACGGCGTGTTGCGCAAAAGCCCTCAGTTAGCGTGGGGCACGCATGCTGCCGGCCGGGTTTGGAGCATGGCTCGCCGGGTTTCGACGAGCTCAACCGCCGTGTTCGGCAGGTCGCTCGCTGTCGTGAACTCACGCACCCGTTGGTCGAGCCTGTCGAGACCCTGGTGGCCCGATCCCGGGGACTATGCACCCGTTGGTCGAGCCTGTCGAGACCCTGGTGGCCTGTCTCCGGGGGACTCACGCACCCGGTGGTCGAGCCCGTCGAGACCCTGGTGGCCTGTCTCCCGGGGACTCACGCACCCGGTGGTCGTGCCTGTTGAGACCCTGGTGGCCTGGCCCGGTGGTTGCCCGTGGTCCGCCAGGTTTGGGTTGGGTCGTAGCAGAGTGGTGCCCTGACCTCGGGTTTGCCTTTCACCATGCGGATCTGCCAGCCGGAGGTGTCGATGCTGTGGTGGTGGTACCAGCAGAGGAGCACCCCGTTGTCGATGTTGGTTTTCCCGCCGAGGTGCCAGGGGATCACGTGGTGTACCTCGCACCAGGCCGCGGGGATGGTGCAGCCGGGGATGGTGCAACCCCCATCGCGGGCGGCGATGGCGCGGCGTTGGGCCCGGGTGAAGAAGCGTTTCTCGGTGCTGAGGGTGAGGACTTCGTTGTTGGGGCCGAACACGATTTCCTGGAATCCGCCGGCGCAGAGGGCCTGCTTCACACTCGTCAACGAGATCGGGGCTTCGACCCCGTCGATCCAGCCCACCCCGCGGTCGGCGGCGAGGTCGGCCTGGTTGACGTGGATCATCACGGTGGGGGCGGCTCCGCCCATGGTCGGGGTTCCCGCATCGCGGGTGGCGGCTTCGAACACGCCGCGGAGGATGTCGGCCCGTTTCTCACCACCGTTCCGGTCGTCACTGTGGGCCGCGGCCTCGGCACCCGGGATCAGGTCCCCGGCGTCCATCCGCGCCTGTTCCTCCTCGGTGGGGAACGCGGGGGCCGCGTGCGCGGAGAGGTAGGTGTCGAAGATCGCGTTCATGATGCCGCGCAGTTCCGCGGTCACCCCGCCGCGGAGTGGGTAGAGGCCGTCGCGGAGGAGTCCGAAGCCGACGGTGCTGCGCGGTTCGGCGACGGGTTCGTTCGGGGCGGTGCCGTCGGGATCCAGGCGCGCCAGCCACTGCCCCGCCATGCCCCGCACCAGATCCGCGGGGAACGCGAACCCCTCACCGGGGAGCCCGCTCGTTTCGTCGGTGATCGCACCCGTCGCACTGGCCACCAGGGCACGCTCCGCGGTGCCCAGATCGTCCGGCGCGACCCGGGCAGCAACAGTGTCGAGGGCAGTGACGATGTGCTCCGCCGCGTCCACACCAAGCGAACCGGCGGTGAGGGCAGCCGCCACGGCCGGGTAATACGGCGGCAGCATGCTGGTGCCGGCCAGACGCGGGGTGACATTCTCGCCCAGGCGCACCCGCCGGTTCGCCTCCCGCGAGGAAACACGGGTCAGGCGGGTGATCAGGTCCGTTCCATTGGTCGCCCCGTTCTTATACGCGAGGGACTCGTGGCCCAGGATGCGCCGAGACCGCACCGCAATGTCGGCAGCGGATGCAACCCTGGCCGCATCGACCCTACGGCCGAGGTCTTCGACCGTGCCGAGCACCGCCATCGCCTCCGCCTCATTCAGGAGAGAGAAGGCGACCGAATCAAGCACGGACGCGGCCAGATCACGCGCCTGCTGCAGTCGCTGCACAAGGGGCAGCTGCACGAGGGGCTGTTGCACGAGGGGCAGTTGCACGTTGGAAGCCACCGCCTGCGGTGAGGTGGTGGGGTGGTGCGGAGTGGGGGCTCCTGCCATACCACTATAGTAAACGTGTTCTAATCTAGGGTCAATAGGTGCTGATTATTCATCGTAAGTAATTTGGTCAGCGTGGTGCAGCCTTGAAGTCGGCCGCGCATCGGTATCCGTAGTTGTAGCCGTCATACGCCCGGCCCTCTAACGAATTCGACGGAGATTTTGCCAATTTCGAGCCGAAACGGATGTTTTGGGCCGGGTTTGAGCAAAATCTCCGTCGAATTCTTTCGGCCGGGGGTCCGTGGCCGGGCTCGGAGACCGGGTCGCCAGGTTTCGACAGGCTCAACCACCGGGGGGCGGGTTTAGAGACCGGGTCGCCGGGTTTCGACAAGCCCAACCACCGACAAGCCCAACCACTGCGAAGCCCAACCACCGACAGGCTCAACCACTGCGAAGCCCAACCACTGCGAAGCCCAACCACTGCGAAGCCCCACCACCGCCAAGCCCAACCACCGCCAAGCGACGAACCTACAGCCCCGCGGGCAGCGGAACGGTAGACACGAGATACAGCCGCTGCGTCGGCCGCGTCATCGCCACGTACAGCGCCCCGGCCCCGCGTGAAGACGCGGCCACGATCCCCGCCGGGTCCACCACGATCACCGCGTCGAACTCCAGCCCCTTCGAGTCCTGTGGGGTGAGCACCGCCACATCCCTGAGCAGTCCCGCAGCCCCGACGCCGACGCTGACGCCAGAGGAACCGAACTCAGCCACCAATGAAGCAACAACCTCGGCCAGCAAGTGCTCCAGCACGATCACTGCAACGGTTCCCCCGAGGCCAAGCGAACGTTCCCGCCGAAAAGCCGAAACAACATCCGGAACCGTTTCAATCGGCCACTCGCTCGCCCGCACCGACCGCGCCGGCGTGATCGGCAGATCATGCGCCACTGCCATCGACTCCGCAGCCGAAGCGATCTGGCTCGGCGTGCGGTAGTTCACGGTGAGCTCCTCGAGCCGCCAGCGCGACTCCTCCTGCGACCCGGAGAGCAACGGTTCGAGAGCGTCGCGCCAGTTCGAGGCGGCCGCGGCCGACGCCGCCTGCGCGATGTCACCCACGATCGTGAACGAACGCAGCGGGCCGCGCCGCAGCACCAGCCGCCACTGCATCGGCGACAGTTCCTGCGCCTCGTCGACAACCACGTGCCCGTAGGTCCAGGTGCGGTCGAGGGCGGCACGCTCGGCCGTGGTGGCCCGGTCGCCCAGCTCGGCGAAGTTGTCGGCGAGCGCCTTGGCATTCACCAAGCCCTTCACCTCCATGTTGGAGATCGCCAGCTCGGCGTTCTCCACGTCGCGCTTGCGCTGCTCCTTCTGCTCGCGCCGCTGCGCCGCGTCGACCACGCTGTACTCGCCCAGGTGCTCGGCCGCCTCGTCGAGCAGCGGCACGTCCGAGATGGTGAATTCGGCATCCCGCGGGCGGTGCACAAGCGCGCGCTGCGAGGGTGTCCAGGTGGGGGTGAGCTGCGCCAGCCACTGCGGACGCGCATAGAGGTCTTGCACCAGCTTCTCGGGCGTGAGCGGCAGCCAAGCCGTGTTCAGCGCCACCCGCACGTCGTCGGCCAGGCGCAGGTCTTCGCGCAGCATGGGCAGGTCGGTGTCGTCCATTGATCGGCCCTGGGCCTTCAACTGAGCGAGCCACTCCCGGGACAGCGCGGCCAGCGCGTGCTTCACGAACGTCACCCGGGCCTCGTTGTGCGGCTTGCCGCCGGCCCGCGCCCGGTGAATCGCGGTCTCGATCAGCTGCGGCTTGAGGGTGAGCCGGTCACCGTTCACGACCAACACCTGCGCCGCAGCCGGCACCCGCTGCCGCGAGCGCACGGCGCGCTGCACGAGCCGGGCCATCGAGGTCTGGCCCTTGATCGCAGCGACGGCCGGGGCATCCTCTCGGGTCGCCTCGATGCCCGGGTAGAGCTGGCCCACGGATGCGAGCACCACCCCGGTCTCCCCCAGCGACGGCAGCACCGCCTCGATGTAGTTCAGGAACGACTCCGACGGCCCCACGATGAGCACACCCGAATTCTTCAGCCGATCGCGATGCGTATACAAGAGGTACGCCGCACGGTGCAGGGCCACGGCCGTCTTGCCGGTGCCCGGCCCGCCCTGCACAACGAGCACACCCTTCAAGTCTGAACGGATGATGCGGTCCTGCTCCGCCTGGATCGTCGACACGATATCGCTCATGTGCCCGGTGCGCTGGGCGGTGAGGGCGGCCAGCAGTGCGCCCTCCCCCTGGTGCAGGGTTGCCGAATCACCCTCGAGAAGGGCGGCGTCGAGGATCTCGTCCTCGATGCGCACGATGTCGCGGCCCTTCGACAGCAGATGCCGGCGGGCCCGGGCTCCGAGTGGCGTGGCCGCGGTGGCCTGGTAGAACGCGCTCGCCTGCGGCACCCGCCAGTCGAGAAGGATGGGCTGCAGGTCTTCGTCGCGCAGTCCCAGCCGGCCGATGTAGCGGTAGACGGAGGCATCCGTCGAGCCGGAGGAAGACGAAGAGGAAGACGAAGAGGAGGAAGACGAAGAGCCAGACTCAGACTCGTCAGGGTCGGCGGCCACTTCGAGCCGGCCGAACGCCAGCCGGTCGTCGACCTCGCGCAGCTGCACGATGCGATCCTCATAGAGCCGCGCGAACGTGTCCCGCTCGGAGCGGGACTGGTGGTTGCCGCCCACGTCGAGCCGTCGCACGGCCACGAGCTGCTGCTCGGCCTCCCGCTGCAGCGCGTCGAGACGCGCGTACAGGTTCTTGACATACTGCTGTTCCCGCTGAAGCTCCTGGTCGACCACGTTCACACCCCTTGAAATCCGATCTTCAAGTTTACTCGGCTCCGAACAGTCGCCCGACTCGCAAAAAACAGCAACGCGATCAGCAGCGGGGCCTCTAGGCTTACTCCGCGTGGGGGTGTTCTGCGCACGGACAAGGCGCGCCGCCGAAAAGCAGCGCCCATAACACTTGGGGGCGGCATGCTGCGCAGATCGAATCGTTACAGGGGCCGAGCACTCGCTGGAGCCGCCCTGATCGCCGGCGTGCTGATCGTGAGCGGATGCGCCGGCGACTCCGAGGCACCGGGCGGCAGTCCGAAACGTGCCGAGGAAACCACGACCACCCGCACCGTCGATGCGGCCATCGCCGCCATGGACCCCTCGCTGATCGACCACGTCGACCGGGTGATGAATAGTTTGGTGGGCTGCCTGGGCCCCGACGGTAGCCCGCAGCCCGCAATGAGCGCCTGGCAGAACATGCGCTACGTCTGGCTCAACAACGGAACCGAGTCCGTGGCCGTGGCCGACGCGTTGGTCACGAAGAAGGAAGAGGCCGGCTGGACCACGGCCGCGACGGGCAACGACATCGCGAGCGCGGAGTCCGGCGGTGCGAGAACAGTGACACTTATTCCGGCGGGCGACTCCGACGATGCACCCGGGCTGAGAATCTCGACCGGGTCGAACACGGCGGTCCCTCCCGTGATCTACCTCAGCTCCACCAGCACCTGCTTCGACAACACAGCGCTCCTGCCCTAACACCCGCACCGCGCAGTGCACTTCTGATCGGGCGCGTATTTGTGAGGACACCGCGCCTCGGGGCACCTGCCACCGGATGTCTTCCAGACACCCCCACAAGGCCGCCGCTCCACCACGTGATTCTCCGCCATCTGGCGGAAGCCAGCCGGTGCACGCCCACCCCGTTTTGGGGACACCGGATCGTGCTTCACGCCATCACGCGCGCCATAAGCTGCAATGTGACCAAGATTCGCCCCGAGCAGATGGGGCACAAAGTACTGCTCCGACGCGGGCGAAGCTACAAGCGACTTCAATACGCGTTTCTTTTCGTTGCGGCCGCCGCCGCGGGAATCGCCGGTTTTGCCGCCATCACGATGACGCTCTAGCGACACTGCGCTGGTTCTTCGCACGCAGAAGGTTTGGGTCCCTCGGGGCGTCCGGGCTCCCATCGTGCAACGTGGCGCTGGCCCGTCAATCCATCGTTTGCAACTCCGGCTGGTACGCGTCGAGGGTGTCCGTCTGGAACCCCTGCTGCACTTCCTTCAGCTTGTCTTGGTCGATCACGACGATCGACTGTCCGTCGGGTGAGGTGCCGGTGCCAGTCGTCGGCAGGGTGAAGAACGTGACGTCGCCCACGCGCACATCGCGCAGTCCCACGGCTAGCCCGGCCACGTAGGCGGAGTTCAGCCCGTCGTCAACGGCGAGGTAGGGAGCAACCGCCCCGACGAGGCCGCTGATCCTGGCGGGGTTGGTGAGGGTTTCCGCCGTCAGCGACTTGCCCAGTACAGCCTTGATGAAGGCCTGCTGGTTGCGGGCCCGCTGAAAGTCGCCGTCTGCGAATGCGTACCGTTCCCGCACGAACGCCAGCGCTTCCGTGCCGTTCAAGGATTGGGTTCCCTCGGCGAAGTAGCGCCCCGGCAGCGCAGACGAGTCAAAGCCGACCGGATTGTCGATGTCGACGCCGCCCAGGGCATCCGTGATGCCTTTAAACCCGGTGAAGTCGACGATGGCCACATGGTCGATGCGCGCACCGAGCAGACCCTCGATGGTCTGCACGGCCAGGGGAACCCCGCCATAGGACATGGCGGCGTTGATCTTGGCCTCGCCCTCACCCGGAATGTCGACCCAGCTGTCACGCATGATCGACATGACGTAGATGTTCTCGCGGTTCGCCGGCACATGCACCACCATGATGGTGTCCGAGCGCTGCCCGGTGAGGTCGGCGATGGACCCGTCGTTCGCTCCGCGTGTGTCTGAGCCGAGTAGGAGGATGTTCTGACCGGTTGCCCCGTTACCGGTTGCCGGGTCACCGGTTGGCGCCGGCGGCCGCGACGCCTCGTCGGGGAACACGTCGGGGATCTTCACGGTCTGGCTGTCGAAGGTATTACTGAGAGTCCAGGCGTAGATACCCGCGGCCCCACCGACCAGCAGAACAACGGCGGCGATGGCAATGAGGGCAATTCGCCACCCTCGGCGTTTCGGCCGGATTACCGGCGCGCCAGACGACTCAGCGGTCACGGTCGCCCCAGCCCTAGGTAGATCCAGCCGGCGGCGCGCCAGGCTGCGGCGTCGAGGGTGTTGCGGCCGTCAATGATGATCGGCACGCGCACGAGCGCGGCCGCCCAGACCGGGTCGATCTGCTTGAACTCGGCCCATTCTGTGACCAGCACGACGGCGTCGGCGGCGCGCAGGGTCTCCTCGATGCTGGTCGAATAGGTGAGCTGCGGATGCCGCAGACGCGAGTTCTCAATCCCCTGCGGGTCGGTGGCCATCACGTCGGCGCCGAGGCCCCGCAGTTGCACGGCCACATCGAGGGCCGGCGAGTCCCGCACGTCATCGGAGTGCGGCTTGAAGCTGAGCCCGAGCACCGCCACCTTGGCCGTGTAGACGGGCTTGTCCAGGGCCTGCAGGGTCATCGCGACGACCCGCTGGCGCTGCCGCATGTTGATCGCGTCGACCTCCTTCAGGAAGGAGACCGACTCGCCCCGGCCGAGTTCTTCGGCGCGGGCGGTGAACGCGCGGATGTCCTTGGGCAGGCAGCCGCCGCCGAACCCGACGCCGGCGTTCAGAAAACGGCGGCCGATGCGGTTGTCGAACCCGATGGCGTCAGCCAGCTCGGTGATGTTCGCACCGGAGACGTCGGCGATCTCACTCATGGCATTGATGAAGCTGATCTTGGTGGCCAGGAACGCGTTCGCGGCGACCTTCACGAGCTCCGCGGTGGCGTAGTCGGTGACGATCAGCGGCGTCTGCGCTGCCATGGCCGAGGCGTACACCTCATTCAACTGTGCCGCGGCATGTTCGCCGGCCGCGCCCGCCGGCACCCCGTAGACGAGGCGGTCGGGGCTGATGGTGTCTTTCACGGCGAACCCCTCCCTCAGAAATTCGGGGTTCCAGGCCAGGCTGGCCCCGCAGCCGGATGCCTCGATCACGCCGGCCAGGCGGGCGGCGGTGCCGACCGGCACGGTGCTCTTGCCCACAACCAGGTCACCAGCGGCAAGGTGAGGCAGCAACGACTGCACAGCCGCGTCGACGTAGCTGAGGTCGGCGGCGTGGCTGCCTGCTTTCTGCGGGGTACCGACACCAATGAAGTGCACCTGCGCGCCAGCAGCATCGGCAATGTCGGTGCTGAAGCGCAGCCGGCCCGACGCCATGGCCGAGGTAAGAATCTCGGGCAGGCCCGGCTCGTAGAACGGCGGTGTACCAGCGGCCAGCTGGTCGATCTTTCGGGCATCGATATCGATGCCCACCACGTCGTGGCCCAACTCGGCCATCGCCGAAGCGTGCACGGCCCCGAGGTAGCCACAGCCGATTACGGATAGTTTCATATCGTCTTCACCACGCCTGAAGCCTAGCCTCGGGCAGCAGTCGAGGTGGCCCATCCCCCTCCTTTGGGGGCGCAGAGCTGAAATTCACCAGTCTGCGCAGCGATACTCGCCTTCAGCATCGGCCTGATGCATCGCCGCGACAGCTACCCCGCCGCGACGGTGGCGCAGTCGAGCGGGAGATCCGAGATTGTCGTGGGATTGACCATTGGCGTGACCTGAGCCTCGAGTGCCTTCTTGTCTGTTCCGGCCGCCACCACGTCAAACGCCATCTTCGACGTGGCGCCGGGCTCCATGCTCACGATCAACTTCGCCACCGGGTAGTCGGTGTCATGGAACGATTCGAGCTGCACGGCAGCCCCGTCAACAGTCGCTCCCACGATCTGCGAACCGGGCGGGGCGTAGACCATGACGATCATGCGCTGCACACCAGGCTCGAGCTTTTCCCGCACAAACGTGCCCAGAATCGACGGGCTGATGGATGTCGCCGCATCGGCCGGCAGGTCGTTGGTGAGGTCGATGCCGACGCGATACGACGCCTTCCCATCGGCCCGGCACGCAGCCTGACCGAGGCGGACGGACTGCTTCAAGTAGTAGTTCATTTTCGAGCCGACGTTTTCCTGGAAGTAGACCCCGACCCGATCGGTCTTCCTATCGCTCTTCGGCAGGGAGCCATCCACCCCGAGAGACTCGAAGATGGCTTCCTCTTCCTGCTTGGGGCTCCACATCAGCACCCGGTGCTCGGTCGCGGCCTGGGTTAGGGCCGACAGCACCACCTTTGGGTCTAGATCTCCGCCCAGAAGCTGATCGAATGTTCTTGTGACGATCTCCGCATACACGGCGTCCTGGGCCGCATTGTCCGCCCCGATATCATCAGTGTTGTAGCGCATATAGACGCCGTTCAGGAGCAAGGGCACCAGAGTGTCGCTCGTCAGGACGTCGCCTGTCGACAGCGGAATCGGAGCGGTCCCGCGCAGAAGGTACCCCAGCGCCACAGGGTCGATGGATATCACCCCATCGATTTCTGTTCCGAACTGCCGTTTCCACATCTCCTGCGCCGTCTCCGCCGCGCTTTCGAAACTGGGCCGCACTGTGAGGTTTGACATTGCGCGGCCATACTCCGAGCCATACAGCGTTTCAACACCTTCCGGCAGAGGAACCACGGATTCCTGGTAATAAGCGAAGTTCTCGAATCCCGCCGGCACGGCGTCACCCAGCGTCACGCGACCCTTGTCCATCGTCAACAGGGCGAACGACAGCGATGTGCCACCAAGTGCGCGAGCTTCAGCGTTGTTTTGGAACACGATGACGTAGTTGCGTGGGGCACTCCCACCAAGGGCACCCGGAACAGCATCTACTACCTGACTAGCCGACACCAGTCTCGGTGTGATAGTCCCCAGAAAGCCGCGGAATTCGTCCACGGCTGCGGTGACCTGTCCGACGGTCATGGTGGTGTCGAGGTCGCTGACCCGCTTGTCCGCTGCCGCGAACACTGTGCTGGCGTGGTTGAGGGCTTCACCCGCTGCAAGGATCGGCTCAAGATCGATGGCGCCGTCGACAGGCTTTAACGCCGCCGGATTCAGCGTCGCTGCGGTCGCCGCCAACGGGACTGCCGCTCCACGGACCACGTCATCGGCGGCATCGGCCAGGTTTCGCACAGCTGCCAGATTGGCCCCCGCAAACGGGACGAACTCCGCGGTACGCCACACCGGATCGTCGGTCAATTCCCGGGCGCGGGAGGTGTGCCCAGCCATGCTCTTCACCGATGCCGACACCGACGCCGAGTCCCCCGCCAGCAGCTGCGTCTTAATCGTGGAGGCCAACGGCAGCGCTGCTTCCAGTTCGGACTTCGCCTGCAGCCCCCGACCCCCCACCCAGGCACCTGCAACCATGACAACACCAACGACGACAACCACCAAGAACCACCAGCGGCGGTAGAACCGAGGCTTGCGGCACTTGGCGGCTCTCTGGGCACCCGATCGGTTGAGTTTTTCAGTCACAGTATTTATTGAATCAGGTCGAGACCCTGCGAAGAAACTACAGGCGCAGCCGGGGACTTCGGCTGGCTGGCCACTGGCAGGCCAGCCAAGCACGGGGGCCGGGTGACGAATGGTCCTCCCGGATGCCACGGCGGCGGTGATTCGGCAACATCTTCGAGTCCACGTCCATCGAGCAGGCCGGCGACGACCCTTCTAGTGGCGTTGCGCCTTTCGCGCAGGTTCTCCCCGGCGCGGGTGGGGGCCACCTGCGAGGTGATGTTGCGCGGGCCGATCCGATCACCACGTTACGCGCACCTGCGGCCGAGCTTCGACGCCGGGGAGGACAAGACCGGACACGTCCCCGACGAGCCGGAGGGCGACGACGGGTACGTCCGTTCACGCCCCCGGCGACACTCGATGACCCGCGCGGAGACCTAACGAAAGCTGCGCGAGACGAATGCATGCGAGCTGTTGGAGGCGAACGATACCGCGCTTAAAGTCCATATTGAGTTTCGGGTTGCCGAACGCCCACTTTTTCTCTCACGAGGCCAATGAATCCGAGAGAGTCCGAGAACCGAGGTTCTCCGCTCTGCCATCATGACTTACTGCCGCAGGTCTGACGATCACCCACCAAACGAGGACGAAGATCAAAAGCAAAGGGCTGACCGGCGACAGGAGCCATCCTTCAAAAGAACTGTGAACAACAGCAGCCAGCGAGAACCCGACGGCCTGTACTCCCGCAGTGCGCGCGTGCCATATAAGGGCCACCCAGATTACCAAGACCGCGATCAAACCGCCGAAGCCCGCGTACGCCAACGCACGAAGGGGACTGCTCGCGATCTCAGACTTCTCGTTGGCTAGGCCAATTCCGACTAGCGGAGAGGATCGAAAGGCATCAAGTGCTCCCGTGAGTGTGACCGACCGGGATTTGTCCCCTCGAAATACACCATCGAGAATCGAGAGGGCATTCGGCGACACCATTGCTGCAACTGCGGCCGCACCCGCCGCCCCAAGGACGGCCAGGACGACAGTGACCGAGAGCCGGGAGAGAACGACAAAGAATACGACGATCGCCAACGCCAGCAGGCTCGCTCGGCTCGACGTCCACAAAAGAACAGCACCTACGAAAAACAAAAGAATCAACTTCGTCCAAAGACGCGGCACAACAATCATGGCCAGCGAGCCGAGCAGAAATGTGTAGAACCCGAGGGTGTTTGCGTTTGGCGTGAGGCCCCGCAGCCTCACCCCGGCCACCGCCACTTCTGGTGTGGTGAGACCGTACACAAAGGAGGCGATGACCAGGAAACCAAGAGCAAAGATGACTGAAACGGTGACGATTTCACGTGGAACAGCGACTGCTGTCACGACGACCGCGATAGCCAGCAAGATCAACCCGAAACCATACAAAATGAACTGGATCCACTGCCCGTGAAACGCTGCGGCTAGCAGCAGAAAAACGAGGAGCGACCCTACGACAGATGGAAGCCACGAACGCAGGGCTGCGGCGTTCATTTTCTTGTCAGTAACGAAGCTGCTTCGGCCGAATACCTGCACTAGACCCGATAAACATAGGAACCCGATGCCGACAACTCGCAGCGAGACAGACACGGCCGTGCTTGTGGTGAAGACCGACGCCGACAGGAGGATGAACAGAACCCCCGCCGCGTACGGCGCCCAGGCACGCACCCACGGGCTCACGACAAGTGCAACAAGGCAAGCAACGCCGACAAGAAACGACACCGACCCGACCACGCCCGATGCGGCCTGCCAGCCCACAGCGGTGGCAGCCACCGCCACGCCAACGGGGGCGAAAATGCCGCGCTTCCACTCTGAAGCGCTCAAGACGCGGATCCTTCCACCCGAACAAGTCGTGAGCCCTTTAGGTGAGCTAGTTGGGCGAAAACGTGATCTCCCTTTTCTGTCGTGCTCCAAGCGTCGAACGCTGAGCCTGCAGCAATCCGACGCTCCTGAATCTGGTCATTCGAGAGCTCCGAGAAGGCTCGGATGGCAGCGCTCCAATCATTAGGGTCCCGGCTGCGGAGAACAGTTCCACCCGCCACGTTGAGGACATCCGACCACGGTGTCAGGTCGGAGCAAATCACCGGGCAACTCACGGACAGAGCCTCAGCGATAACGTGGCCAAAATTCTCTCCGGCGGTCGGAAAGACGAAGACATCACCGTCAGCAAAAACCTCGCGCACGGCGTCCGGGGAGATTGAACCGTGCGTTGTGCAGATGACATTCATTGGCAATTCGGCGATCAGGCGCTCACATGTCCGCACGTAGTCCTCGTCTTCCGCATTGCCGTAGATGTCCAAGAGTATCGGTGCACTGGTCAGGACCAGGCTTCGAAGCAAGACATCGAGGCCCTTCATTGGGTTCAAGCGGCTGACAAACAGGATCCGTAGGGGGCCGTCCACGCGAGTTGCATGTGGCTTCTGAGCGCTCAGCGGGAGCGCCGTTTCATCCTCCCGAACGAGAACGGTCGCTTTGTCACCGAATAGAGCCCGAATATCTGCCTCTTCTCGTGCCGAGGAGGCGTGCCAAACGACGCGGCGATGAAGTCCTATCGCTTTGTGCAAAGTTAGGAACGCCTGCTTCTTGGAAGCGCGGAGCGCCAGGGCCCCCTGCCCGAACTCCCCCCGAGGGGCGAGTAGCACTCGGGCTCCTCGCCAGAAGCCGAGTAACCCTAGAATTTGTGGGACGATCGAGAAATTTGGATTGAAGAAGCTATTCAAGTAGATGACGTCAGGCCGCTCGTTACGTACCGCTCGCAAACCCCGAAAGTACAGCCGAATCGATGTTGGAGTGGCGTAGTACACGGAGACCCCGTCACGTTCCGACCAGGTGTTTCCCTTGACCAACAGTGGCGTCAGTTGATGCATGTCTCGGTCTGAGGTGTATACGAACGTTCGCGTGTCTTGCGGTGCCGAATCGACCAGGGCTTTGATTGTCCGAATAGGCCCGCCGCCAAGCGTCGCGGGAGGGAAGAGCGGCGCGAAGACCGCAAATTGAGTCAACTTATTCATGATTTCCCTCAATTATTCGGATCGAGTCTGATCTGCGGGCCTTGGACACGTCACACAGATTTGTTCCACGGTGCGGGCAAGGTCGGCGTTCCCTCTTCCCGCGATACCGTCCTCCACAGATACTCGGCAGCGGCCCTCGGCGAGATGGCCTCATTCGCCCAGTCGCGTAAGGCCGAGCGAGCATCTGCTGTTGTTGGGCTTGAACTCCACCGTCTGCCCAGCGCCTGCGCGATTTCATTCGGGCGGCCAGCTTGAATAACTTCACCCTGAAGGTACGAGCTCACGAAGTCAGACGAACCGCTGGTGGCGCTCACGATGACGGGGGTTCCGGCCATTAGCGCTTCGCTTACCACCGCTCCCCAACCGTCGTACTGGCTGGGCAAAACAAGCACGTCGCAGACAGCAAGCGCGTCTCTCAGTTTGTCGTTGGCCAGCCGAGGGACGAAATTAACCCGACCGCTGAGATTTAGTTCATCCACATCAGCAAGAATCGCTTCCCGAAGTGGCCCGTCTCCAACCATCGTGAGATGCCAGGACCCTGTGGGTGTCAACGCCAAGGCCTGAACGAGCGATCTCGGGTCCTTCCGGTCCGTGAGCGTGCCGATGAACATGACGCTGGGCTGCGCTACACGTGTAATGACAGTGTTCCCAGATGGCCGGTCTACGAAATAGCCGAACGAGGCTATCTTGTCGGATTCACAACCGAGCCGAGCGAATTGTTCTCTTGCGAGAACTCCACAGGCAAAGAGTGTGTGAACGTGCTGCCAGGATCGACTGCGAAGCGCGAACTTCAGGCTTCTTAACCGCCCCCTGGTCCCTCGCGGGTCCCATGGCTCCGTGATGATCGCGACATGCCGATGGTGTCCCTGACTGAGGACTTTCATTGCCGTGCTGATACCGGGGTAGGCGTTCACGCCCGAGAAAATGTGAGCCGTGGCATCACGATTTTCTCCGACGATGTCTTTGATCTCGCTCAAGGACGGCTTGACGACCAAATCCGCGTCCCCATAGTCGATTCCCTCCCAGCCCATCGCCAGCCGGTCTGAGGAGACGTCACCCGCAACTACAACAAGGACGCGCTTGCCAAGGCCGGACGTCAGGGCGCGCATCAGAGGCGCCTGGTGCAGTGAGGGAATGTTTTGCCAGAAAACAAGGTCATAGTTTTTGTGCACGGTAGCTCCTTGCCGCCAATATTGAGATTGCGGCAGCCGCCACAAGGCTGGCGTAGGCAACCACGTCGCCAGGAAGCGCATAAGCAGCCGAAGACAGTGCAATCGATGCGATAGACGCCGCAAGGACCGGCAACGTAAGAGCCAACCCCACGCTCATCACCAAAAAATAGCCCATGAACCCCAGAGCTACGCCCACAGCGGCACCCGGCGCTTGAAAGACCGCAGTGAGGCCGACCGTGACCAACAAGCCGGCAAGGGCAGTGGCACTAGTCCTTCGCGCCACACGGGCTGCCTCGAACTTGAACTGGTGCCTCCAGCTCGAAATCTGTCCCATGGACGCAAATGCCGTCGCCATGATCAGCGGGGCGAGGACGCGTCCATCAGTGAATTCTTTTTGAAGGACTAAGTGAAGGAGGAAATGGTTAGAAACGTAAGTCAGGAAGATTGCAGCTAGCGCGACGCCAAGACAAAGCAGTTGGAGAGTCACGAGTTGCGCTTCCACGACCGGTCGATTCTGTTGATCCCAAGCTGCCCTCAACCGTGGGTAGGCAACAGTCATGACGAGCCCAAGGACGGCGCCGGAAGTCAACGCGGCAACCTGCGTCATGGCGGCATAACGGCCGACCTCTTCTCCTGCGGCGACCGCCGCCAGGATGAGGAGATTCCCATTCGTGAGCACCGTGAAGGCGAACGAGGCAAACGCGAGATGGAGACCAAACCGCACTGGCCACGGACGCGATGTCCACGCTGCCTTAAAACCGCGAATTTTCGGGCTGAGCACCAATGCGGCCCCGGCCGAGGCCAGCCCGGCCGCACACAGGCTGAGCAGAGGTCCATACCCAGACAAGACCATCACCAGAAGAACAGCAGTTCTCGCACCAGTCCCGGCGATTAGGTTCCACGCATATGCCCAAGGCCGACCCCACATGAGCCAGGCCGTTGAAACTAATCGATTCACGGCGATGCCAATGCCCCAGCCTGCAAATGCCGCTGCTTCCTCTGCGCGCCCCATGAGTAGACCGATGCCAAAAACCAGAACGCCGGCCAGGACGACTGCAGCTACCATGCGTCCGAGGGCGAAGGTGTAGTTGGAACGCTCGTCATTGCCACCGGGAAATCTTTGAAAACCAAGGATCACCGGTTCCGCAGCAAAGAGACTGAAATACGTTGCAATGGCGATGGCGAGAGCAACGCTTGAATATTCAGATGTGCTGAGGCTGCTCGTGAGCAGAGGCAGTTGAACGGCGGCTGCGGCTAACGAGAAGATTCGGGCGACTGCAACCGCTGTACCCGCCCCGAGCACTGCTCCCGCCCTCGCCCGGAGTGCCCGCTGGGTGATGCTCACCCAAGCTGCCTAACAATACGAGCGGGTGTCCCCGCAACGAGCACGTCGTCGGGAAACACATCCCTCACCAAGGATCCGGCCGCTACAACGACGCCACGCCCCAACACAGCTCCTCCGAGAAGAGTGACTCTCGCGCCGATCCAGGTCCCGTCACCTACAGAAATCGGAAGACTCCGGCCGGTTCCTGCGCGACGTTGTGGATCCCCTATCTCGTGACTGCCGGTGATGAAGAGCACGTCCTGTGATACATCGCAACGAGCGCCGATCGCCACTGGTGCGTCTACCGTCGACACAATCTCGCTGCGACGACCGATCCAGGTATCCGCACCGATTCGAACATTCGTGTGCTGAATGTTTACTCCTCCGTTGATGCGCGTGTTGAGTCCGACGTGTATTCCAGCCGCCCTGTAGAAGGCGCGCCTCAGACCGAACGCCCGAGTTTGTGGGAGGAGGCTTGAGAGGAGATTGGCCAAGTGAAGTTGCGCGCTCATCGGTCAGCTGCCATCACTTTCGGATACCCGCGCGAAAGTTGTGAGTGGCGACAGTGGACCGAATGAAGTTGACTGCCCGTCGGGACGTATTCGACACCTCATAGCCGGCCGGGACCGCGGCAGAGAATGGGTCTGCAGCATCTGCCAAGACCATTTCAACGGAATCCAAAATCGCTTCCTCAGTGACTCCAGCAGTGATGATCACTCCGGCATCTAAGGCTTCCGGACGCTCGATGGAGTCCCGGAGGGTCACAGCGGAAAACCCGAGGATGCTGGCTTCCTCACTGATCGTGCCGCTGTCGGACAGCACTAGCCGGGCCGACATCTGAAGTTTGATGTAGTCGTTGAACCCAAACGGAGGATGAAAGGTCAAGCCATTCTTCAGTTCAGCAGGAACGCTCTCGAGCCTGTTGCGTGTGCGTGGGTGGGTTGAGACGAGGACCGGAATCTCGTATTTTTCCCGCAACACCGATAACGCAGCGAGTACGGACTTCAGCCGGGCGGGGTCGTCAACGTTCTCCTCCCGATGGAGACTCACTAGGAAGTACTCCCCCGCGACCAGGTTTTGCCGTTCCACCACGTCGCTGGCCGCAATTCCTTCTGCGTTGCCTTCGAGTACTTCACGCATCGGCGAACCGGTGAGCAGGATCCGGGAGGGGTGGATGCCTTCAGCCAACAGGTTTCGCCGAGCGTGCTCTGTGTAGACGAGGTTGTAATCAGCAATGTGGTCTACGAGGCGCCGATTGGTTTCTTCCGGGACGTTCTCATCGAAGCAGCGATTGCCGGCCTCCATGTGGTAGACCGGAACTCGCAGCCGCTTGGCCATCAGCGCCGAGATGCAGCTATTGGTGTCGCCCAAGATCACAACGGCGTCGGGCTTCTCCAACAGGAGAACTTCCTCCGTCTTTGCCAGGATAGATCCAAGCACCTTGCCCAACGAGGATGTATCGGCTTCCAAGAAATGGTCGGGGCGACGGAGGCCTAGGTCCTCGAAGAAGACCTCGTTAAGTTCGTAGTCGTAGTTCTGCCCCGTGTGCACCAGGACATGGTCGGTGAACCGGTCAAGTCGCTTAATGGTGGCTGCGAGACGAATGATTTCGGGTCTCGTGCCAACAACGGTCAGGACTTTCAGTCTCGGGTTCATTTGTGCACAGCCTCTTCAATCGTGTCAGGTGCTTGAGGGTTGAAAATGTCATTCGTCCAGAAAGACGTGTACAGGAGATCCGCCCCCGTGTTCGCAATCTTGTGCGACCACATTGTTGGCATGTCGACCGCGACTGGTGCATCGCCTGTCACCTGAAATTCGAAAACGTCGTCGGTGAACAGCCTCCGCAGCGCAATCGTGGCGGAGCCGGAAAGAACAGTGAACCGCTCGATCTTCCGTCGATGAAAATGATCACCCCGACTGATTCCGGGTTCTGTGGTTGAAAATGAGGACTGGCCGCAACCGCCATGGGACCGGATGATCTCAAAGAACGAACCGCGCGCATCTGCATGGCGGGTCAGCTGGACCGGAGCCTGCTCGGGAAAGGCATAGGAACGGTAGGTGTTGAAAAGGTCACGGTCAAATTTCGCGGCGACGTCGGGGATCTCACCGCGACGGTAGATCGCATCCATCGCGACAAGTCGGACAAGGAGCCCGGATACAGACTCGTTCACTTCTCGCTCTCGGCTGACTGCTACGTCAACAGCGCCCGTGAGCAAGTCTGCGGCGTCCTGCGCGTGCAGAAGAGTCAATTCCTTGTCATCGTTCACCGACGGCGTCTGACCCTGAGCCAGCAGGTGGCTGAATGTCGCGGTCACCGCGTTGTAAAACGGGCGCCCATGTTCACCGAAGAGGTTGGGGAGCAGCGCATCCTGGAACTCCGCGCCCACCTCCTCCGCCGCAACCCGCAAAATGTCTGCGGCCGCCGCCTTCGCGTTCCCGTACACGCTTCCGTTCGTTGCCTGCGACGAATTCGCGTACACGATCACGGCGGGGGGATTTTCTGCCCGAACGATGGCCAGCGCGATCTGATTAGCGAATCGAGTGTTCTCTTCGCTCACTTCGGTATCCGCACCACGGTTTACCCCGGCGAGGTGGATCAGGCGCGTTGCCCCTGACACAGCCGCGGCCGCTTCAGCAACGTTGAAGCCATCGCCCACCGGAATTGTCGTCGCTTCCTGCCCGAATTCTTGAAGGGCCGCGCGGATGTGCCACCCAAGGAAGCCATGCGCCCCGGTCAGCGCAACGTGTTGCGCCATCTAGACGACCTTTTCAGGGCGAATTCCCGCTGCGGCGAGTTCCGCTCGCACCTCAGGCAGAGTCAGAAGCAGGTCCTGAATCTCACGCGAACTCATCCTTGACACAGTATGAGAGTCATAGTCCTCGTACTGCGCCTGGGCGAGGTCGCCTTGCTCGACGTAGATGCTGTAGTTGAGATCACGTTTGTCGGCATGGATGCGGAAGTAGTCCCCCATGTCCTGGGCGCGGGCCAACTCCTCACGGCTGGCGAGCGCCTCGGACATCTTCTCAGCGTGGCGCGTTCCGATGACTTCCACTCTGGCGGACGACTGGAACAGGAGGATGAGGGCCTGGGCCAGGTCGCCCATTGTGCAGGCCTTCGCCTTGCGAATGAAAAGATCGCCCTGCATGGCGTTATAAAAGGCGTACTCAACTAGATCTACAGAGTCAGCGAGGGACATCATGAATCGCGTCATGTCCGGGTTCGTGACGGTGAGATTCTTGCCGGCTGTCAGCTGACGAATGAATAGTGGGATGACCGATCCACGCGAGTACATGACGTTGCCATAGCGGACGCACGAAACAGTCGTTTCGGCATTGGGGTTGTTCAAACCGTAGGACTGCGCGACCTTCTCCATCATCGCCTTGCTCATCCCCATGGCGTTGACCGGGTAAACTGCCTTATCTGTGCTCAGGCAGACAACGGATCTGACTCCGGCGCGGTCAGCGGCTCGCACCACATTCTCACTGCCCAGAACGTTTGTTTTAACGGCTTCCATTGGGAAGAACTCGCATGATGGAACCTGTTTGAGTGCCGCCGCGTGGAAGACGAAGTCCACATCGCGAATGGCTCGTTCCACGCTCAGGTAATCCCGGATGTCTCCCACATAGAACCGCAGCCGCGGATCAGCAAGTTCACTACGCATGAGGTCCTGCTTCGCCTCATCCCGGCTCAAAATTCGCACCTCCGCAGCACCGCGGGACAAGAGGCGTTCGGTCACGGTGTGACCGAACGACCCCGTGCCGCCTGTAACCAGAATCCGTTTGCCTTCATATTTGCCCGTGCTAACTGTCAATTCTTTGCTTTCTTTGTCCGAAGTTGGGCCGCGCTTCTCAAAATCTCTTCAATTCTTTCGACGCCGGCATCACGTGACATCTCTGCCGTGTAGTAGGCGCGTGCACGCTCGCCCATGAGGCGTCTGCTGGCCGAGGACAGTGCATAGGCGCTTCTGAAGCTCGCCGCCAAAGCATCCACGTCGCCGGGCGCGCTAGCAAATCCAATCTCTCGCGTTCGGACGATGGCGCTGACATCCCCCGCGACGGTTGTTATTACTGGGATTCCATTCGCGAGGCTTCCTTGGAATTTCGATGGAATTGTTCCTCGGAAGATCTCCAGATCCCTCAGGGGCACCACCTGAAAATCCGAGGCGGCATAGATCTCATCCATGTCTGCATGCGGCACGCGCCCTCGAAAGACAATACTGCTTGCCCCGAGTTCTTGTGCAAGTCTCTTGAGACCCTCCTCGGCCACCCCCGACCCAACTATGGTCAACGTGAACCCCTCTAACCCGGTGCTTCTTGCACCGGCCCTGATCACGGTGTCCAGGTCCTGGAACTCACCAAGATTCCCGGCATACACGAGGGAGAGGCCCGTGCCGGCACCGGCAGGCCCAGCCGGGCCACCCCGCTGCTCTTGGGCGCCCCTTTCCTCGGCCCAATTCAGCACGGTGTAGACCTTCCGGCTCTCGACACCGCGATCAACGAGCATCCGCGCCATCGTCGGGGCCGTGGCAATGACAGCACTTGACCTCCGGTAAACCGCACCAAGCCAGGGGCGCAAAGACCCGTTGATGAGCCGCTTCGCCAAGCTGCCCGACACCATCGATGACCCGGTCACCGACTCCGGCCACAGGTCTTGGATGTGGAGGACGAACGGTATCCCTCGGGTGACGCGCCACAGGCACGGCGCCAATGAGGCGGTCATCTGAGTGGCATAGACATAGACGACATCGGCGTCAGCGACGAACCTGCTGGCGCCGAGCGAGCTGACGGCGAAAGAGACGTAGTTAGCAAACCGGGCGAGTGCATTTTGCGAATGACTCACCACGATCGGGACCCGGCGCACACGCACGGCCCCGTCCCATTCGTGATGCCTCAGCCGTTGCCGATATTCAGGGTACAGGCGACCTTCAGGGTAGTTGGGGTATCCCGTCACAACTCGGACTTCGTGCCCACGCTCGGCGAGACTTCGCGCGATTTCCACGGGTATTCTGGCGTGCTCTGGCTTGTAGTACTGAGTGACAATAACGATCTTCAGGGTGCTGTCAGAAATCACCATTGCACCATCAACCCTCCCCAGGACAGCCCAACGCCGAAGCCCAGAAGCATCACTCGCATTCCTGGCTGGAGCACACCTTGCTTCTGTGCCTCCGAAAGCGCGATCGGGATGGTGGACGAGACCGTGTTCCCGGAATTTTCGAGTGAGATGAAGAACCTTTCTGGAGGGATCCCAAGCTTCCTGCGGAGATGTTGGAGCATGAACGCGTTCGCCTGGTGGAAGACAAACAAGTCGACATCGTCAAGACCGAGTCCTGCCTTGTGCAGGATCGACTCCACCGTGGTCGGAACAACGCTCAAAGTGAAATTGAAGATGGCCGGGCCGTCCATGAACAGATCGAAACCGTTCGAAACCAGTCCGCGAACGTCCGTTGCCGAACTGGGAGCGATGTCCTGCCCCGGGCGACGGCCGCCGTTCGGAACAATCAAGGCGTTTCCACCAGAACCGTTCGTACCGTATTCAAATGCGTAGAGGTGTCTGGACTCGGCCGCACCAGCGGCAATAAGTGACGCGGATGCGCCGTCGCCAAAAAGTGTTCGCACGGATTTATCAGCGGAGTTGACGTACCTGCTGTAAGTGTCCGCGGTTAGCAGGAGGACGTTCTTTGCAACTCCGGATTCGACGAGGCCCTTGGCGAGCCCCAAAGAGTATACGTACCCGGAGCAGCCCAGATTGATATCGATCGCGGCAATTCCCAGCCTGAGCCCCAGCTGCCGCTGAACAGTTCTCGCAGCAGAACTCGAGAGGTCGGAACTCTGCGTGCACAAGAGCACGAAGTCGATGGCGCTGCTCTCGATGTCGTTATTATCGAACAGCGCTCGCGCGGCCATGACAGCCAGGCTTGCCTCAGACTCGGCGGCATTCGCGATATGCCTGGTACGAATGCCCGTCTTCGCAGCGATCTTGTCCACGGTCCATTCAGGAAACTGAACCGACAGGTGCTCGTTGGTCAATTCACCGGCAGGCAAGAAGTAGTCGACGGCCGCAATGCGTGCATTCACCATGTCACCATCGCTCCCGCCCAAGAACCTGCAAGATCATTTCCGACCAAGACCAGCTTGTCTCCTCTGCTAACACGCTTCTCGCCAACGGCATCCGAAAGCGCGATTGGCAGAGTCGATGAGGTTTGATCTGGCTGGTGCCCGCCCGGGTGTGCGATGGGGACGACTTGGTGGGCGAGCCAATCAAGGCCGCTCGCGGCTAGCACTGTGTCAAGACTCACGGCTGCATCAATTTCGCTTCCAAAGGCGAAGGCATCGGCACTCTCACGCCCAGGATCAGCAACGACTAGGAGTGCAGCGGCAGACCCAGACGGTGCGTTGATATCGGCGGTTATGATCATGACTGTTCGTGCTTGATCGGAGGAAATCAGTCCCTGAGCGAGTGCCAACGCGAAGACGAAGCTCAGCACCCCGCCCGCGAGATCAATGGCCCCGACGCTCGATCTCAGGCCGATCTGAGATTGAACAAGACACGCTGTGGTGGGTAACAGGTAATCCGGTGTCTGGGTGCAGAGAATCAGATAGTCGATTTCTGTTGGTTTCGTATTGCTATCGGAAAACAACTTCATTGCAACCTGTACGGCCAGTTCTGATGTGTATCTGCTGGCGCTCCCCGCACCGGCCGTATCACCGAATCCATCATGAAGGCAATGGACTGAGCTGATTCGCCCCTTCATGCGGGACGCTTTCCAACGATGACGCAAGGATTCCCAAAAGCGGTGACGCGGGGCGGAATATTCTTCAACACCAGGCTTCCTGCTCCAATGAGAGCGTCTTGGCCTACAGTCTTTCCCGGAATGACAGTCACGGCAGTGCCAAGGAAGGCTCCATCTTCAATCCTGACGTTTCCAGTCAGGTTGCACCCGGGGCTCAAGGTAACGAAGTCGCCGATGATTACGTCATGTGCGATCGTGGACCCGATGTTCACATGAACGTTCACACCAATACGCACGTCGCACGTGATGAGGACATCGGGGCAGACAATAGCACCCAAGCCCAGCTGGACATTGTCTCCGAGCATTGCGCGATCATGCACGAACGTGCCCGGTGGTGCGTTTCTCTGAGAAAGGAGCCTCGACACATCACGACGAGCTGAAGGCGCACCGATCGCGCAAATCACAAGGTCCCCTTCTGCAGGCCAATAGTCGCGCACTGTTGAAATGATCGGAGCACGTACCGGGACTGTCGGCACGTTATCGTCAACGAACACGACGCTGCCGATTTCGGAACTCTCACACCATCGCGGCGATGACTTCACCCAACTATGAACTTCGCGGCCAAAGCCGCCGGCTCCTACGATCACCAGTCGATTCGTCATTGGGCGGTATACCCTCCATCAACAGATACCGAGGTGCCCGTTATCCATCGAGATGAACTGGACAGAAGAAAGAGAATCGCGTTCGCAACATCCGAGGGTTCCCCCAACCCCAGAGGGTGCGCTTCCGTCACCGCCTGGAAGCCTTCCTTGCCGATTCTGTCGCGGATTCCCTGGGTCATCGACGTCATAACGACACCTGGAGAAACGCAGTTGACACGTATGTCCTCTCTCGCCAGTTCGAGCGCCAAGGACTTGGTCAGCGTTATTATCGCGCCTTTCGTGGCGGAGTAGACACTCACTCCAGGCTGACCAACGAGCCCGACAGCAGATGACAGAAGCACGATACTCGCCGAGGGCTTTCTGACCTGCTTGTGCCTAAATCCTTTGGCCAGCATGATGGCAGCCGCCACGTTGATGTCAAACAGCTCCTGTATTTTGGATGAGCTCACAGACCGCAAAGGGAGAGTCGAGTGACACCCCGCGGCGTGAACCAAGCCATCTAGCCCCCCTACGAGATCAGCAACTGACCGGACCATCTCGGGAATTCCGTCGATGTCCGTCAGGTCGTACGGCACGACGATGTGACCCTCCCCGGGCAGGAGTGCGGCAAGGCCTTCGAGAGCGTCCGTGCGCCGGGCAACCAACGCGATACGAGCGCCGAACGTGCTCGCCATAAGGGCTGTCTCACGGCCGATACCGGATGACGCGCCCGTCACCAGGAGCGTCTTCTGGTGAAGGTTGAGGAAGTCTGGAGAGGTCACTGGGCTTGAATCGCGACCTTGATCGTGTCGAACAGATCTGCAATCGTGAGACTCTTTGCAAGCTGCTCCGAGTTCACAGTGACCCCAAGACGGTTGTCCACCTCGGCAATAAAACTGATGTTGGCAAGGGAATCCCAGTCGATTTCATCGAGTCGGTCGGTGTACGACAATGTCCCGGACTCTGCCTCAAGGGTTTCTTCTATCAACTGCATAAATTCAATTTGGTCCATGGTGCCAGTTCCTTTTTCGTGTTGTGAATGCCGCGCTCGGAGCACGGTCGGCGATGCCGGCCGGGATTGCTAGTGCGACAGCTGATCCTGGGTAGCGTTCGTGGCGGGGCCTTCAAACTCATTCATCGTCGCCTGCCCATCGGCATTGATCCCGTCGCGGCGGATAAGTGTGCGGATCGTGTCACGAAGAATGCCTGCATCAACGGCAAGACTGCGACCGTCCACATACTGAATGTCGAGGGCGAATTTCTCATCCCAGGTGAGCGCGTTCCGCCCGTTGGCTTGGGCCAAGCCGGTTATTCCTGGTCTGACTTCATGTCGGCGAGCCTGCTCGGGCGAGTATCGACTCAGGTACCTCACGAGCAGTGGTCTTGGTCCGACCATACTCATGTCGCCCTTAACGACATTCACCAGGGTCGGAAGTTCGTCTAAGCTCGTCGCCCGGAGCGCCGCGCCGAATTGAGTGAGACGCTGACTGTCAGTGACGAGCCCACCCTCGACATCGACGTTCTTCATCGTTCGGAATTTGTACAACTTAAAGACACGACCATTCAAGCCCGGCCTGACCTGCATGAACAAGACGGGGCGACCCAATTTGACGGCCACCAGGAGTGCCACCGCAGCTAGTAGCGGAGAGCACAGCACCAGTCCAAGGAGGGCGATGAAGGCGTCCAAGCCCCGTTTCACGGAGTCGTAGGAGTTGCCATTGGACGTGCTCATCGTTCACGACCCCCGAGAAAACGTCGCAGCGCCGACAAGACTCGTTCTATGTCGGCCCCGTTCAAGGACGAACCGCTCGGTAGCGTGAGACCGGACCTGAACAGTTGCTCCGAATTGCCGTTCACGGCGGCCCGTGAAGCGGCGAAAACAGGTTGTAGATGCATAGGTTTCCAGAGGGGGCGAGTCTCGATATTGTCTGTCAACAGGTCCGCGCGCAGGTCGGCAGTTGTCCAGCCGGTGACTGAAGAGTCAATGACTATTGATGTAAGCCAGCAGTTGTCACCCTCATCTAAGGCGCCACCAAAAATCTCGACTCCGTCTACAGAGGCAAACAGCTCACGGTAGCGTTCACGCATTTCACGGCGCCGAACAATCATCCCGTCCAGACGAGACAGCTGCGCCCGACCGAGAGCGGCTAGTAGGTTGCTCAGGCGGTAGTTGTAACCGATCTCAGTGTGCTCATAATGCATCACCGGCTGTCGAGCCTGCGTGGCGAGATGTCGCGTGCGTGAAGCTAGCTCAGCGTTGTCGGTAAGTAGCATTCCTCCGCCCGACGTGGTCATTATCTTGTTGCCGTTGAAGGAAACGATTGAAGCACGGCCGAAGGAACCCGCCGGTTTGCCCAGGTGACTGGCGCCCAGCGATTCCGCTGCGTCCGCAAGAACTGGAATGCTAAATTCCTCTGCGACAACACAGATCTCGGTGTAGTTGACCGCTTTCCCCAGTAAGTCGACGGGAACAATTGCGGCGACGGTCTCGCCGCCTCCGCGAAGCTGCTCAATTACCCGTCGAAGCAAAGCCGGATCCATATTTCCGGTGTCAAGTTCGCAATCGATGAAAAAGGGCACAGCTCCCGTGTAGACGATTGCGTATGCCGTTGCCGCGAATGTCATTGTTGACGTGAGCACGATGTCGCCCGGTCCGACACCGAGCCCTAGCAGCCCGAGGTGCAGAGCCGCCGTCCCCGAGCTCAAGGCCACGGCATGCTCGACACCAATACGAGCGGCCATCTCCGACTCGAAGGCGTCGACGTCGGGTCCCAGGGGCGCAATCCAGCCGGATCGAATCGCGGCCATCAAGTACTGTTCCTCGAGTTCGCCAACGTCTGGAGAAGACATGTAGATACGGGCACTCATTGGGGCATTCCTGTTCCGGCCAGCGCAGGCCCAACCTTGGTCGACTGGTTCGTTGGATCTTGTCGGCAGCGTTGGTCCCAAACCGGTTTGTTCAGATTCTCGGGGCGGATGGCACCTATGGACGCGTGGGTAATCTTCGGGTGGATCGGCCGTTCATCGGTTTCGTGGTCACCGATCAATTCTTCGTGCAGTTTCTCCCCCGGGCGCAATCCGGTGTATACGATGTCGATATCCTTCCCCGACATCTCGATCATGCGCTGAGCCACATCCAAAATTCGCACTGGCTCTCCCATGTCGAGAATGAGGACCTCGGCCGGACGACCGATGCCGCCGGCCTGAATGACCAGTTGGCACGCCTCGGGAATGGTCATGAAGAAACGTGTGACTTCGGGATGGGTGATCGTCAGCGGTCCGCCCGCTTCGATGAGAGTGGTGAAGATGGGCAGCATTGAGCCTCTGCTGCCGATGACGTTGCCGAAACGCACAGAGAGGTAGGCGTTCTCGGTCTTCTCGGCCGCCCACGCCGTGAGCTTCTCGGCAACGCGCTTGGAATGACCAAGCACGCTCGTCGGGTTCGCGGCCTTGTCGGTGGAGATGTTGATGAACGTGGTGACCCCGACCGATCGGGCAGCCTCGAGCACGTTGAGTGTGCCGAGCACATTGGTCTTCCACGCCTCATCGGGGTACTGCTCCAACATGGGTAGGTGATTGAGTGCCGCAGCATGGAAAACCACTTCGGGGCGGCGCTCAGTAAAGATGGTCTTCAAGGCGTCAGCATCTCGGATATCGGCAAGCACGACATCCTTGGTGTCGAGCAGACCGTGACCCAGGATCGAGATCTGGGTGCCCTGCAGGCCCGTTTCGTCCCGATCGAGCATAATGAGTTCGCTGGGGCCGAACTTAGTGATCTGGCGGCAGAGTTCCGACCCGATGGAACCGCCGGCACCCGTCACGAGCACCCGCTTTCCCGCCAGGTACCCAGCGATCGACGCAACGTGGGTGTCCACGGGGTGCCGACCGATCAGGTCTTCGATCGCGATGTCCCGAAGATCATTGAGGCGCGACTTGCCGCTGAGTAGTTCTTCAAGGGGTGGAAGGACCAGCACCTTGAGATTTGCAGCCTTGGCTGCATCGGTGATGTCACGCAGCAGTGTGGCATCGGCCTTCGCGATGGCCACGACCAGGGCAGTTGCCCCGGTTACTTGAGCCGCTGCGGACAGGGAAACGCGCGAACCGACCACGCGAACGTCATGAAGCCAGAGATTGCGCTTGAGCGGATCGTCGTCAATGATCCCCACCGGCAGGAAGGGCGAGTTACGGTCAGTGGTCATTCGGCGAGCAATCGATGCCCCCATGTATCCGGCACCGAAAATGAGGGCCTTCTGAATGCCATCTTTCGGTACCACTGACCGCTCCACCAGTAGCCGCTTGACGTAGCGCACACCGCCCATCAAGACGAAGGCAATTGGCAGAGCTATGAAGACAGTGCTTCGGGGAATACCAACCGCGGTCCCAGCAACGGCTACCGGGATGCCCAGCACGACGGTCGACGCAAGGACGACACCAAACAACGCCCGCACCTCGGAAAAGCTCCCGTAAATGTGGCGGCCCTGATAGAGGTGGTTAGCGCCGCCCGCAAGGAACTGAACTAGGCATGCAGCCGCGCACAGAGCCAGAAGCGGCAGCAGGCCAATCAGATGGAAGTCAAACTCATAGCGAAGAATCTCCGCCATGAACAAGGCGACAACCCAAGCTCCCGCATCGAACGCGTACTGAGCGCCGAAGCGCACCAGAGGCACAGACCCGTGCAACTCCTGCATCCTGGTCGTTGCAAAATCACTTATTGCCATGTCACACCCCCATCACTCGACTTGCTCATTGAGTCACCGGCCCACAGCCAGACAGTTCCGTCGACGCTGGCAACCGCCAGGTCGCCCGGAGTGACTGCCGTTTCACGGCATCCGGTCAGGGTGAGCGCCCCGTCAGGTTCGTCCGAAGTCGCGAGCACCTGCACGCCCGCGCAGGCTGACTGGTCGAAAGCAACAATGACGTAGCCGTCGTCGCTGACGTTCAGATTCGCGGCACCGGGAAGAGCGATCTCGGGGCCGTAGGTTGCGGCACCATCGCCGGTACGAAATAGCTTGCCGTCTGAGCAGAGCAGGGCGGCAGTCGAGTCGGTGCGTGGTGCGAGCGCGACTACCACGGAGCAGGGAGCTGGGAAAGAGCCTGCCGGGCTATGCACGGTGGCCCGGTCTGCCGGGTCCACATACCAGTTCGCCCCAACGCGATCCGGGTATTCCTGCCACTGGTCGCCGGCCACAAAGGTGGTCACACGTTGCGGTGAGCAGTCCCCTGCCGTCAGCGTCACGAGAGAGGCCTCGGATTTGCTGGTGACGTAGAGGGAAAGAATGGAGGAGGCGTCGGTGCCCTCCGACGCGTCGAATGCGGCCCAGGTTTCACCGGCATCGGTGCTGAGCTCGGGGTTCGCGGTAGCCGCGGGGCAGGCACCGGTGGTTGCCCGCCAGATCGTGGACTCGTCGAAGGCGGTGAGGATGCGGGTGGGGGGTGGGGATTCGATTGCTGTGGTCTCGACAGGCTCGACCACCGGGGCTTCGGTCTGCGCAGTTTCGGGAGTCGGCGTGGGGGTCTCGACAGGTTCAACCACAGCGCGTGAGCTGGCCGATGGGTTCGTGCCCGTGAGCGCGAAAGACACCAACGCAACGTCGAACAGCAAGAACACGGCCAGGCCGGCGATGAGCAGGCGCCGGCGAGCAACGCTGTTGCGGCTCTTTCGACTCGGTGTTTTTGTTTTCGGACTACCCACGGCTTTCACGGTTTCCGTTGCACCGTTGCGGCACGATGAAACAGTGCCGTCACCGCATTGACTGCGGGCACGAGCTGCTGGGCAGACTCCACGTAGACCTCGTCGCTGCGGCGGTAGGGGTCAACGACGTCATCGTCATCGGCCGACACCAGCGGGGCGACAGCGCCACGCTGAGACGCGGCGAGGGCGATCAGGGTCGAGAGTCGGCCGACGACGTCGTCGAGGGGCAGCGAGGCGGCCTCGACGAGGTCGTCGTCGGTGACGTCGGCAATGAGCCGTGCGAATTCGCGGATCGTGAACGTGTAGCGAATGGCGCGCGGCACGAGTTCGACGATGGCACGACGGTGCTCGCGGGACATTGCGAACACCAAATCGGCGGTCTGCACGTGCTGCTCGGTGAGCTCCTGTGCCACGTGGGCACTCGGGTCGCCGCCGAAGTGCCGGGACAGATCGGCGGCTTGCGGGGGCATGCCTTGGCCGGTCAGGCCGATGGTTCCGGCGCTGGCCAGCTGAATCTGCGGCCACGACGCCAGGCCGGCGCGCAGGAGCTGTTCGGCCAGAGGTGACCGGCAAATGTTGCCCGAGCAGACCGTCAGAATCGAGAAGGTCTGCATCAGGCGGTTCTCCGACGAGCCTTGCGCATGCCGCCTCGCACGGCGGGGACCTCGGCGCCGACAGTGGCTTTCTCCTCGTCATGGGCCGCGCCGTAGCTGTACTGGCCATAACCGTAGGAGTCGGGCCCCTTGGTGGGAAGCATAGTGATCACCACGCCGACCAGGCGGCTGCCCGCGCGCTCAAGAGCGTTCACGGCGCTAGTCAACTCGTTGCGCTTTGTGCGTCCCGAGGCGACCACCATGATGGCCCCGCCGCACAGCTTGCTGAGCACGGCAGCATCCGTCACAAGCAGGAGCGGAGGGGCGTCGATCAGCACGACGTCGAATTCGGCAGTGAGCGTGCCGAGCATGCGGGCCATGGCAGCGGAACCGAGCAGTTCGCTCGGGTTCGGGGGAACACGGCCGCTGGGCAGAACGAACAGCTTGTTCTTGCCCCACTTCTGCAGCACGTCGGCGAGTTCGGCGCGACCGATGAGCACGTCGGTGAGACCGACGCCACCCTCGATGGCCATGTATTCGGCCACGCGCGGCAGCCGCAGGTCGCCGTCGATCAACGCAACGCGGGCACCGGTCTCGGCCAGGGCGATGGCCAGGTTCGCCGTGGTCGTGCTCTTTCCCTCGCCGGGCACCGAGCTGGTGACCACGAAGCTGCGCGGGCCGCCCTCGATGTTGACGAACTGGAGGTTGGTGCGCAGGCTGCGGAACGACTCCGCCCGCGGGTTCTTCGGGTCGGAGTGCACGACCAGTGGGCGAAGACTCGCACCAGGGTCGTTGGTGATGCCACCGAGCATAGGCGAGTCCGTGATGAGCTCGATGTCGCGCAGGCTGTGAATGCGGGTGTCGAGGACGCTGCGCAGCACGGCAAGGGCGATGCCGACCGTCAAGCTGACCAACAAGCCCAAAGCGAGGTTCAGCGGCACGTTGGGGCTGGCCGGTTCTGTCGGCACGATCGCGGGCTGGATCGTCTCGATCTTCACCGGGCTAGCCGCGTCCCCGTCGGGCTTCTCGAGCCGTTCGACCACGATTTTACTGAAGTTCTGCCCGACCGAGTTGGCAATCTTGGCCGCGAGCTCCGGATCGCTGTTCGTGACGGACACGTCGATCAGCACTGTTTCCACTGGGGACTCGGAGGTAATGGAGGTGGCGAGCTGAGCCGCCGTCATGTCGAGGTTCAGTTCCTTGATGACCTCGTCGAGCACGATGGCACTGTTGACGACGTCGACGTAGGAGGTCACCGCCGAGCGGGCGAAGCTCGTGCCTTGCAACAGGTCAGTTGTCGCTGCTCCGGATGCGGCCTGCACCGACACATAGAGCTGGGTGTTGGCGATGTACTTCGGGGTGGTCGCGATGGCCGCACCGGCCGCCCCGGCGATGCCGAACAGGGTGCAAGCGAGAATCAGGATCCAACTTTTGTGGAAAATCCTGAGGTAATCCTTGAGCTCCACGCGCGTTCCTCCGGTAGTACTAGGCATAGAGGAACCGCTGAGATTGCTTTGTCCCCTTGCTCATCCTTGCACATAGGGGTATCCGGCCACCCCCCAAGGGGGGTCTGAAATTCTCTCGGGTTTATCGTGGGGGCATCAACAAGCTCGACCACCGGGGGTTTTGCATCCTGAGGCTCTTTTTCTACGACGGCTGGAGGAGGCCGTCGGGGGTGACTGCGAGCATCCGTGGCTCGCCGGCGTCGACCACGATCGAGGCGATCGTGGGGCGGTCGGCGGGCAGCAGCCGGGCGATCAGGTGGCCGTGGGTGAGGGCTTCGAGCTGGGTGGCGACGATGGCGGCCGCGGCGGCCAGCTGCCGGGGAGGCCGGTCGGCGCTGTCGTCGAGCAGGGTCACGTCGACGCCCCGGAGACGGGCGGCGCGGGCGGCGCTGATCACCGGCTCGACGAAGAGCGAGCGACCGCGGATGGCGTCGCGCAGGGTGGCCTCCACGAGCCGGCAGTCCGCCCGCAGGGTCGGTTCGATCTGCAGGGCGTCGATCTGCAGGGCGTCGGCGAGGCGCTGCAGGGTGGGCCGGGCCAGCGTGTTCACCCGGGTCAGCTGGGTCTCGCGCTCCTCGATGGCCGCTGCCGCCGTGGCCGCCGCCGCACCGATCTGGGCGCGCTCCCGGTTCAGCCCGGCGAGGGTCAGGGTGGAGCGCTTGAGACCCACAGCGAACAGGGTTCCGGCGAGCAGGGTTCCGGCGTGACGGATGACCAGGTTCACCCCGTCGAGCAGCGTCAGCCCGTTGAGCAGCGCCCAGACGATCGAGACGACCACGATCATGCCGTAGCCGTACCAGGCGAAGCCCGGCCGGCCGCGCACCGCCAGCACGACCAGCACCATGGTTATGGCGCCGAGATACCAGTGGGCGAAGGGCGTCGACCCGACCGGGGGCACCGGGAATGCCGTGGCGGCCCCGGACAGGCCGCACAGAGCGAGCGCCACAACGGCGTTGCGGGGCGACACCGGGTCAGGCACGACCATGGTGAGCCAGGCGGCCGCCGCGCACACCGCCAGGAACCCGACGATCTCGTAGGGCAGGCCCCACAGGGGTTCGCCGGCGGCGAAGGCGAGCACGGCATGCACGGCGATGAACCCCACAAGGATGGACGTGGACATGGCCTTCGGCAGCCGGGTCACGCCCTTCGACTGCGGGTCGGTTGGTGGGGTCGGGGCTGCGAGCACGGGGTCTGCAAGCGTAGGGGCTGCGAGCACGGGTGCGGCGGCGGTGGCTGCGGTGGCGGTGGCGGGCATTGGCGGGGGCGTCCACGAGACCACCACCTCGGTGCCGGCGCCGGGGCGGGAGCGCACGGCGGCGGCACCGCCGGAGAGGCGCTCCATGCGGCCGATGATGCTCTGGGCGATGCCCAGGCGCTCGGCCGGCACCCTCGAAGGGTCGAAGCCGACGCCGTCGTCGTGCACGGCCACCCGGATGCCGCCCTGGTAGCTGCGCACACTGATGGTGCGGGCCACCGGACCGCGCAGGGGCTTCTGGATGGCGGCCGCGGCGACCGAGTTGCGGAGGGCCTCGCCGACCGCGCCGAGCAGGGCGGTCACGGCGAGCGCCGGCACCGTGAGGGTGTCGTGCAGGTTGGAGGTGATCTCGGCGTCCGGTGCCAGCTCGCCCACCAGCTGCTCGAGGCGCCGGGTCACCTCGGGCCCGGGCACGGTCTGGTCGGGTTCGGGGGCGCCCAGGGCGTCGAGCCGCACCAGGGTGTCGGCCGCGTGCCGGCTCAGTACCTGCACCGGGGTGCCGCCGCGCCCGGCCATCAGCAAAGTGGAGATGACGCTGTCGTGCACCAGGGCGTCGATGGTGAGGCGTTCGCGCTTGCGGGCGAGGCGGTCGGCCTGGCCGACGAGCTGCACTCGGGCGAGTGTGGCGGCTCGGTCGACCTTGATCGCGCTGTGACGGGCCATGGTGGTCAGACCCACGAGCATGCTCAGCAACAGCACCGAGTACAGGCCGTCTTCCACGCCGACCAGCACCGGGTAGGGATCAGTGGAAGTGACCGCGCGCAGCAGACCGCTCATCGTGCAGACCACGGCCAGGTAGGTCCAGGCCGTGCGGTCACGGGTGGTCACCGCGATGGCCATCACGGGCACGCCGGTGAGGGTGATCACCCAGGGGATGTCCGCACCCGCCGACAGCGGTTCCGCCCGAACGGTCAGCCAGAACAGGAGCAGCACCAGGAAGGCCGCACCCTCGATGAGCGCGATCATCCGGAGCACGCGCAGCGGAACCCGCACCGAGAGCAGGGCGAGCAGCATCGGCAGCCCGAAGATCAGCAGCCACGCCGCCACCGTCCAGTGCCGATGCGGCGGCCACGCCTGCTCGAATACACTTCCCAGGCAGAGCAGCCCGAAAACGAGGGCGGTGGGCCCGAGCGCGGCATAGAGCAGGCGGGCGAGGCGCTCGGTCGCAGGCTGCGGGCGAAGCGACTGCCGGGCCGTGCTCACGGCTGGCCGGGCCGTGCTCACGGCTGGCCGGGCCGTGCTCACGGCTGGCCGGGCCGTGCTCACGGCTGGCCGGGCCGTGCTCACGGCTGGCCGGGGATGGGCAGGAGACCGTCTTCCAGGGCCCGCTTGTAAAGGTCGATCTTGGTGTTCGCCGGGCGACCGACCCGCTCATACTTCGAGCGCACGCGACGGATGTAGTCGATCACCGTGGCCTCGGACAGTCCCATCCGCGAGGCCACCAGCGGCGCCTTCGCGCCCGCCGCGTAGAGCGAGAGCACCTCGCATTCGCGCCCGCTCAGGCCCGCGTCGGAGAGGTCCGGGTCGCCGTCGAGGGCCGCGGCCCACTCGGCGGAGACGACGGCCTCCCCCGCCGCCGCGCGGGTGACGGCGTCGAGCAGCACCGCGGTGGGCTCGCTCTTGCGCACAACACCGAGCACGCCGCTGCGCGCGGCGGCCCGCATCAGGCCGGCATCGTCGCCGCCGGTGAACGCGAGCACCGCCGCGCCCGCGTCGCGCAGCCGGTCGACGTTGCCGGTGACGGTGGACCCGTCGGAGAGCCGCAGGTCCAGGATGACCAGGTCGACGGGCGTCTGCTGCACGTCGGACTCGAGCAGTTCGGTCACGGTCGCGACCGTGGCCACCACCTCGATCTCGGGGAGGGTGGCGAACAGGCCGGCGAAGCCGTGGGCGACGATCTCGTGGTCATCGATCAGGGCTACTCGAAAGCGGGTCATCGGCGATCCTTGCAGTTTCGGTGCGGAGCCTGCCGGGGTCTCGGGCAGGGTTCTACGATCTCGCTCAGCGCCTTCTCGGGAGTGGCCCCCGTTCTGGTGCCACAAGAAGTAACGGCTGTTCAGTCCAGGCAGCGGTGAATACGTTGGGCAGTGGGGAAAACCAGCCGGGGGGTTGGTGGGGCGCTCACGATCCCGAAGTCGTTTGAGCGCCCCGTCTCACCGGTTTTCAGGTCTGTGCGGGTGCGGGCCGTCACAGGGATGCGGGCCGTCACGCGGGTGCGGGCCGGCTGCGGTTGTTCAGCACGCCGTTGCTCTCCTCGAGGTAGCACGAGCCGCAGAGCGACTCGTAGGTCACCTCGGCGCCGTCAATGGCCACCTGGTCGCCGTCGAAGACGAAGACGCCGTCGATCTGGCGCCCGTTGAACACGGCCTTGCGCCCGCAGCGGCAGATGGTCTTGAGCTCCTCGAGGCTGTGCGCCACCTCGAGCAGGCGTCGGCTGCCCGGAAAGGCCACCGTCTGAAAATCGGTGCGGATGCCGTAGGCCAGCACCGGGATGTTCTCGAGGATCGCGATGCGCAACAGGTCGTCCACCTGCTGCTCGGTGAGGAACTGCGCCTCGTCCACCAGCAAAGAGCTCACGTCGAGGCCGGTGTCGCCGAGCACCCGGGCGCGGTGTTCCAGGAAGAGTGCGTAGGCATCCGTCTCGGGGGTGAGCAGGTAGTCGACCGCCCGGGTGACGCCAAGCCGGGAGAGGATGCCGCGGTCGCCCTTGGTGTCGACCGACGGCTTGGCCAGCAGCACCTGGTGGCCGCGTTCCTCGTAGTTGTAGGCGGCCTGGAGCATCGAGGTGCTCTTGCCGCTGTTCATGGCTCCGTAGCGGAAATACAGTTTCGCCACCTTCGTGGTCGCCCCCTCGGCTGGTCGCGCTCGTGCCGCTGCGCCGCGCTGCGTGGTGCCGCGCGGCCGGCGGGGCGCTGCGTGCGCCTCCCTCAGAGTACTGGTGGAACCGGGCGTGGGCGCTTGTCGCCGAATTCCAGCGTCAGACCGGGGCGACGGATGCTCACGCGCACCCATGGGAACACCACCCGCAGCACCGCGAGGTAGGAGCGGAGCAGGGCCCGCACCCGGCGCGGCGGGAGGTCGAGCGCCACCCGCAACGAGAACGTGTCGATGCCGGAGTGCCGCTGCTGGCGGTCGCTCGGCGGGTCGACCTGGGTGTCGGGGTCGGAGTCGGGCTCGGTGTCGGCCTGCACCACGAGGCTGCGCGGGTCGAAGCCGGGTGCCAGGCAGAGCATGCTGATCAGGGCCGAGGTGGCCGCGCGCTGCTGCGTGCCGAAGTGGGCGGCCCGGTGCTCGGGGTCGGCCACGACCAGCAGCGGATCCTTGCCGCGCTCCTGCAGCGCCGTGCGCTCGCGAGCGATGACGGCGTCGAGCCAGGTCTCGTCGATGTGCTCCACGATCGTGCGGCGCACCATGGCGGCGAGCTCGTTCGCCCGAGAGATGTCGGCCTTGGTCACCTCGCCGCGTTCGAGCACGCCGTCAAAGAGGGGGAAGACATTGGGTTCCAGGATGGCGCGCTGCTGCTCGACCACCTGGCGCACCACGCGGCCGCGGGATTCCTCGGTGCGGCGGGCAATGGCGAGGCGGGCATCCGTCTGCCAGGCCAGCAGCTGGCGCACGATGCGGCGGGAGTACGCGGCGGCGGCCAGGCCGAGTGCGAGCACCTGGGTGACCGCGACGACCACGTAGACGCCGGACGGCACCGTGATGGCGCGGAACTCTCCCTGCGGGAGCGTGACCGCGGCCACGACGACGGACGCGACCGCCGCAGAGAGGGCCAGCTCGCGCCACGGGCGGAAGGGCGAGAGGGCCACGAGCAGGAAGCCGAGCATGATCGGGCCGAAGTCGTCCTGCACCAGGGAGTTGCTGCCCCAGCGGGCGGCCTGGTCGAGCAGGTGGGCGCACAGGCCGAGGCTCATGATCAGCAGCAGCGACGTCTGCCGCACCGGGGACCGCGACGGCCGGCCGGCGAGCACGAGCACGACGGACGCGCTTGCGGCGGCGGCGAGCGCGAGAACGGCCAGGGTCGGATGCCGGATCTGGTCGGCCTGCAGAACCGTGGCCACCACCGCGTAGGCGAAGACGATCAGAGCGATGCCGGGCACGATCGTCCAGACCGCGAGGGCGCCCAACGGGTCGAGGCGCTGCTGGGTGAAGGCGTGCGGCTTGGTGTGCGGTGTGGGGATGGGGGTGTGGTTTCGGGCTGGGGTTGGGGTTGGGTTCTGGTTTGGGATTTGGTTCTCGGTTGTGGTTGTCACTGGGCCACCCGCTCGGGGTCTGGGGTGTCTTGGGGTTCTGGCTGCGCGGCCGGGGTGGGCACGGGTGCTGGCTGCGCGGCCGGGGTGGGCACGGGTGCTGGCTGCGCGGCTGTGGCGGGCACGGGTGCTGGCTGCGCGGCCGGGGCGGGCACGGGTGCTGGCTGCGCGGCCGGGGTGGGCACGCGTTCTGGCTGCTCTGCTGGCCTTTCCGTCGGCCCAGCGCGGTTCTCCGACGGCCCGGCGTGGTTCTCCGACGGCCCGGCGCGGTTCTCCGACGGCCCGGCGTGCTCGCCGGGTTCCTCGGCCGCCACGGGAACGCTGAGCAGAACCGAGGTGCCGGCGCCCGGCCGGGTGAGGATGCTCACCGAGCCACCCAGGCGTTCGATCCGGCGGCGCACCGCCTGGCGCAGGCCGAGGCGGTCGGCGCCGGTTTCGGATTCCGTGAAGCCGCGCCCGGCATCCATCACCATCAGGGAGATGCTGCTCGGCTCGGACTCGATCACGACCTCGGCGGCGACGAGGCCGGAGTGGAGGATCACGTTCACGAGGCACTGCTGCACCGCCAGGCCCAGTTCGCGGTCGCTGGCCGGGCCGAGGCGGCCGAGGGCGGCGCGGTCTCCCGTGACTTCAACCACGAGGCCACGATCGCGGCTGCGCTCGATGGCGGCGTAGACCTCGCTGGTGAGCCAGGCATCCGTGCCCCGGGACGGCTCGACGCTCAGCGCGTCGGCGTCGGCGAGCCAGTCGGTGCCGCGGAGGGTCTGCAGGGCGTCACGGATGCTGCCGGCCAGGTTGTCGCTGAGCGGCCCGGGATGCGCGCGGGCGAGGGCGACGAGCTGCTGGAGGGTGGTGTCCTGGTTGAGGGCGAGGGTTCGGAGGTCGAGCTCGTGGCGCAGCAGGCGGGTCTGGTCGGTCTGCATGGCCCGGTGCAGGGCGATCTGCACGGACCGCTCGCGGCGCACGAAGGCGGTGAGCAGCAGCACGCTGACGAGGAAGAGGTAGGTGGAGACGGTGTAGACGTCGGCGCCATAGGGCACGCCGGTCTGGGTGGCCGCGAGCACTGTGACGGCCTCGGCCAGGACGAAGCCGGTGGTGCTCCAGAGCACGCCGGCGCGGGCGGATGTCCCGGCGCCGCCGACCATGACCAGCGCCAGCTTCGGCAGCGTGACGAGGAAGACGTTCGAGCTCGGGAAGACGCCCGGCAGGCCGAGCACGGTGATCGTGTAGAGGTAGGTGGCGGCGGTGCCGACGACGAGGTAGGCGATCGTCAGGGTGACGGTGCGGCGCAGGGACAGTGCGATCAGGACGGCGGCCATCAGGAGGAGGGCGACGACTGTGGCGAGGGTTGCGGTGGTGGCCGCCTGGGTTGCTGCTTCTGCGGCTTGGGTTGCGGCTTGGGTTGCGGCTTGGGTTGCTTGGGTTGCTTGGGTTGCTTGGGTTGCTTGGGTTGCTTGGGTTGCTTGGGTTGCTTGGGTTGCTTGGGTTGCTTGGGTTGCTTGGGTTGCTTGGGTTGCGGCTACTGCTGTGCTTGCTGGGTTTGTTGCAGTCACTGCAGTTGTGGACAAGGTCAGGAGGACCACGGCGATGAGGGAGGCGGCCAGGCAGGTCAGCGCGAACCAGTGCGCGGCCCGCGCGAGGGCATGGCTGAGCGTCCTCTTGACCAGGTGGTCCGGGAGTCCAAGCGTCATAGCCACCTCTCTGTCCGGTTGATTCTCTCATTCCGAGAGGGTGCTCCTGCCCCGCCCCGGGCAATCCGCTTCACCTCGAACGAATTCGACGGAGATTGTGCACAATTACGGGGTCGCGGGGCCCTTTTTCGCAATCTTCGTGCAAGATCTCCGTCGAATTCGTTCGGCCGGGGTGGTGGGGCGGTGGGCATCCGCCACCTGGCCCCGCCGGTCCTTCCGGCCCCGTCCCGCACCTGCCGGCGCCGTTCCGCGCTGTCCCGCACCTACCGGCCCCGTCCCGCACCTGCCGGCGCCGTTCCGCGCTGTCCCGCACCTACCGGCGCCGTTCCGCGCTGTCCCGCACCTACCGGCGCCGTTCTGGTGCCGACCCGTGCCGTCCCGCACCTACCGGCGCCGTTCCGCGCTGACCCGCCCCTTCCTTGCCCCTCCCCTATTCCTCACCTGCCCCAGATGTGGCGAATTCAGGAGATCCTGGCGCCCGGTGCGGTACGGGCGCGGACCAGTGCGGCGGTCACACCATTTGGGCCACGACTCCACCAAATCTCCTGAGTTAGCCACCATTCCCAACCCGCACCCCGCCCCTACCCGGCACCTTCCCGGCACCGAACGCGCATAAATCCTGCAGTCTGGCCAAACAGGCCGGATTCAGCTTGCTTTGACCCCTTCTCGCACAATTTGCAAGAGTGAGGCGAAGCACGGCTCACGCACGGGCCCGCGGCGACGGCGAAAGGTGCCGTGGCGCTGGGTGCAGGACCTCCCGGCACAGGTGCTTACCAGCCTGGCGCGGGTGAGGGCCGCAGCGACCGAGGTCACCGGCGCCGGATGTGGCCAACTCAGGAGATCCCCGCCGCCAGCCTCGGCAAGGGCGCGGAGCAGTGCCGCAGTCTCCGCGACTCGGCCGTGACTTTGCCCGGCTCTCCTGAGTTAGCCACAACGGGCCAGATAACGACGCCTCTTGGGGAAGGGCGACGGGAATCACAGCTGCCGCAGATGCGTCCGGCAGACCGGACGGATGCCGCCACGCGGCATCCGTCCGGCGCAGCAGCGTGACCTAATTGAGGAGAATTTCGAGACAGGCCGGGTCACCCCAGCCAGCCCGATCGGCGCGTTGCGAAAAACTCCGCAGTTATTGGCAGGCACCAGGCACCCCGGCCACTCCGCACGCACCGGCCACCCCGGCCACTCCTCACGCCCCGGNCCAGGCACCCCGGCCACTCCGCACGCACCGGCCACCCCGGCCACTCCTCACGCCCCGGCCACCCCGGCCACTCCGCACACCCCGGGCACCCCCGGCAGCCGAAACCCCTCGAGCACCGGGCAACCCGGGCACCCCGCCCCGCCCCGGGCGCCCCACGCCAGCCGCAGCCCCTGCGACCCGGGCAACCCCGGGCACCCCCTACGCGGTCAGGTGCAGCACGGCCGCGGTGGCGGCCAGCGACGCGGCGGCAGCAGCCGGATCGTCGGAGAGCTTCGTGCCGAGACTCGGGATCATCTCGCGCAGCTTGGGCTCCCATGCCGGATACTGCTCCGGGAAGCAGCGCTGGAGCAGGTCGACCATGATCGGGGCCGCGGTCGAGGCTCCCGGCGAGGCGCCGAGCAGCCCGGCGATGGTGCCGTCGGCGGAGGTGATGACCTCGGTGCCGAACTGCAGCACGCCGCCCTGGTCCGGGTCCTTCTTCATTACCTGCACGCGCTGTCCGGCGGTGATGAGTTCCCAGTCGCCGATCTTCGCGGTCGGGATAAACTCCTGCAGCGCCTTCAGCTTCGTCTTCTTTGAGGCGAAAACCTCTCCGATCAGGTATTTCATCAGACCAAAGTTGTGCGCAGCCACGGAGAGCATTGGCCCGATATTGTGCAGGCGGATCGAGAACGGCAGGTCAAGCCAGCTGCTGGACTTGAGGAACTTCGGCGTGAAGCCGGCGTACGGGCCGAACAGCAGCGAGGTCTCCCCATCGACGACGCGGGTGTCGAGGTGCGGCACCGACATGGGCGGAGCGCCCTTGGCGGCCTTGCCGTAGACCTTCGCGTGGTGCTGGTCGACGAGCTTCTGGTTCGTCGTGCGCAGGAACTGCCCGCTGATCGGGAACCCTCCGAAACCCTTGATCTCGGGGATACCGCTCTGCTGCAGCAGCGCCAGGGCGCCGCCGCCCGCGCCGACGAAGACGAACCGGGCGTTGACGACGCTCGGGTGGTTGCCGACCAGGCGGCGCAGGTTGAGCTTCCACGTGCCATCCGTGCGCTGTTTCACACCCGTGACCTGCTGGTTCGTGTGCACGCCGACACCCTCGGCGGTGAGGTTGGCGAAGAGGTGGCGGGTGAGGGCGCCGAAGTCCACGTCGGTGCCCGATACGATTCTGGTCGCCGCGATCTTCTGGTTCTTCGGGCGCTTCTGGGTGAGAAGCGGGGTCCAGGTGCCGATCACGGCCGGGTCCTCGCTGTACTCCAGGCCCGCGAACAGGGGCTCTCCCTTGAGCGCCGCGAACCGCTTGCGCAGGTATTCGACACTGCTCTTGCCATGCACGAATGTCATGTGCGGCGTGGAATTGATGAAGTTGGTGGGAGCGGGCAGCACACCCGTCTCCACCAGGTGCGCCCACAGCTGACGGCTGATCTGGAACTGCTCGTTGATGGCCACGGCCTTGGCCGCGGTCACCGTACCGTCCTTCGCCTCGGGCATGTAATTCAGCTCACACAGCGCCGCATGGCCGGTGCCCGCGTTGTTCCACGGGTTCGAGCTTTCCTGAGCGACTTCCCCCAACCGCTCGTAAACCTCAATGCTCCAGTCGGGCTGCAACTGCTTGATCAAGGTACCGAGGGTGGCGCTCATGATGCCGCCACCAATAAGAACGACATCAATCTTCGCCATTGGATTCACCCTTCCACCATATCGGTGGTAACGGATGCCTCCCGCCGGAACGCAGGCGCGTCAGGTTACGGTTGGCTCCGAAACGGTGCACGAAGCGGCTCAGTCGCGGCTTCTCACCCGCTCGTAGTTCGCAATGAAATCGTCGACCGACACGCTCGCGACCTCGCGCGCGATGAGGTCGAGATCGAGGTCGGCCAGCGTCTTGAAACGCACGCAGCTCTTGCCCATGTTCAACGTGCGGCCGGTGGACGTCCAGGCGGCGCGGAACGCGGCATCCTTCTCGGGAAAGCTGTAGAGGCCCATCAGGTAGAGCGAGTTGTAGTTCTTCTGGGCGGCCAGGCTGACATAGGCCAGTGGCTGCTTGTTGTACGTGTTCGGGTATGTCTCCAGCGGCACCACCCAGCCGAGGATGCCGTTGTAGACCCCGAGCCGGTAACCGTCGGGCATGGCATCGCGCACGGTGTCGAGCACCGGGTAGAGCAGGGCCCGCCGTTCGGGATCGAGGTCGAGAACGAGCGTCTCCACCTCGAACGGAACCGGTTCTATGCTCATGAATTCAAGGGTAATGGAACGGTCAGAGCTGCGGCACAGCGGCCGGAACGGCGGCAGGCACCGAGCCGTCTGCAGCACCGACGACCGGGAGAACGGCGGCAGGCACTGAGCCGTCTGCAGCACCGACGACCGGGAGAACGGCGGCGAGCACGGCCGGGCTCCTCGGCACGACCGCGCGGGCGCCGTGCAGTTCCAGCCGTGACAGGGTCTTCTCGAAGCTCTCCGGCACGCCGTAGTGGAACCCCTGCGCGCTCCGGATGCCCAGCGCACTCAGGTGGTTCACCATCGCCTCGTTCTCCACGCCCTCGACGATCATCGAGTACTCGAGGTTGTCGCCGAAACCCTGCAGGGCGGTGAGCACCTCACGCTGGCGGATGTCGTCGAGGTCGTCGACCAGGCTGCGGTCGATTTTGAGGATGTCCATGGGCATCCGCACCAGGGAGTCGACCGAGGAATCCTGGGAGCCGTAGTCGTCGAGCGCGATCATCATGCCGAGGTCGCGCAGGCGGTCGGCCTGGGCACGGATGGCCGGGGTCACCTTGGTCATCGACCGCTCGTTGAGCTCAAGGCAGAGTGAGATGCCGGGGTAGCGGTCGGCGAGCTGCTCGATGTAGGTGCCGACGCGTTCGGGCAGGATCTGCCCGGCCTCGACGTTGATGGTCATGCAGACCACGCGCGGCTCGACCAGCCGGAAGTCCGCGGCCGCGGCCATGGCCTTCACGGCCACCTGGCGGGTCATCGCGTCGAGCCGGCCGAGACCCTTCGCCTTCTCCACGATCGACGGCGGAGACAGCGGGCCGAGGTCCGGGTCGGTGTAGCGCACGAGGGCCTCGAACGCCCAGATCTGCCCGGTGACGAGGCTGACGATGGGTTGGAAGGCGAGTTCGAGCAGGTCCTCGTCGATGGCGTTGGCGATGATGTCGTTCATCTGCGAGGAGCGGTGACTGGAGATATTGAGGCTGCTCTCCTTGGACGGGCCGCCTCGCCGCCGGGACTTCTTGATCGCGAGCATCGACCGGTCGGCATCCTGAACCAACTGGTTGACGTCGGTTTCCCGGTGCGCTGAGTAGGCCAGTCCCACGCTGATGATGGGGCTGTGCGATGTCTGGCCGATGACCATCGGCTCCCCGGAGACCACCAGGATGCGCTCGGCGATGGACTTCGCCTCGGCCAGTGACGCGAGGTGGGTGAGGATGATCACGAACTCGTCGCCGCCGACCCGGGCAACCACGTCGTTCGGACGCACCACGGCGCTCAGCCGGCGCCCGAGCTCGCGCAGCACCTCGTCGCCGGTCTGGTGGCCGAAACGGTCGTTCAGGCGTTTGAACTCGTCGAGGTCGATGAACAGCACGGCCAGGGCCTCGGAGTAGTCCCGGTGGTCGTTGATGTTCGCCAGGGCTTCCTGGAACGCGCCGTAGTTCGGCAGGCTGGTGAGAGGATCGGTGTTGGCCCGCAGGGTGAGGCCGGCGATGTTGCGGCGGGCCCGCACGACCATCTCGGCGGTCGTGGCGAGGGCCTGCAGGGCGCGCATATCGTTGCCGGTGAAGGCGCCGTCCATGGCGTCGCGCCGGGCGACGATGTACTGGTCCGGCCCGATGGCGCCGGCCAGGGGCAACAGCATGCTGATCTCGCCCGGACGCGCGGGTTCGCTGCGCACGACGACGGACTCGGCCCCGATCGCATCCGCCACCACGCGGCGCAGCAGATCGGTGACGGCCGCCGGGGAGCCGGGCTCGGGGGCCGGGAATTCCGCGGCGGCGCTCGTGTTGGGACAGATGTTGTCGGCGGCGCTCATCGTGGCGATGCCCGTGCCGGCGGTGCCTATGCCTGTGGTGGCGGTGCTGGTGTTCCCGGTGCTGGCGGCCCGGCCGGAGGGCTCGGCGGCCGGGTCGGCGGCCAGCGCGCTCGTGGCGGCGACCATGCCCGCCAGCCGCTTGCGCATGACCGTCATCATCGTGGAGACCTTGACCACCGAGGCGATGATCATCAGGGTGAACAACACAATGACGGCATCGAGAGTGCTGTTGACCTCGACCAGGAACGGCACTCCCACGACGCTCCAGTGCGCCGCCGCCACCGTGACCACGACGGTTCCGATCAGCACGAGGAGAACCCGCAGCGGCGACAGTGGGCGCGCGCCGCCGCGCCGCCCGGTTGTCCGAGGGCCGGCGACGAAACGCTGCCGCAGCACCTCGGTCACAATGATGAAGACGACATAGCCCGAGGATGCCGCGGCCACGCCCGCGAGGATCGGCGTTCCTCCGACGGTGAACCAGGAGAACAGGCCGATAGCCACGAGGGCGCCGGCACCCTGGAGGCCGGCACTGTAAAGCGCGACGGATGCCCGCTGGGACTCGACCAGGATGGCCAGCAGAACGCCGAGCACGATCACCCCCGCCGAGACCTGCAGGGAGAGCGTCGGGGCCAGCGCCGGCAGCGCCAGCACGGGGAGGCTGATCATCGGACTGCGGTGCGCCACGGCTCCCACGCGCACCCAGGTGAGCTCGAGGATGGCCGCGCAGACCACGCCGACCCCGGCGATCAGCCAGCTGTCCGACGGGTCGTCCAGGAGGAGCACGAGCGAGGCGAGAATGAGTGAAAGGCCGATTCCGGCAAACGCCAGGAACGCCAGGCGTTTGACGCCGCTGGAGTTCCGAATCTCGTCCACGAAGTCTGACACTAGCGGAGTGTGCGGCTGGCCGTACACCACCACGCGGTCAGCGAACGAGCAGGTCCGCCGCGACGAGCTCCGCGATCTGCACGGCGTTGAGGGCTGCACCCTTGCGGAGGTTGTCGCTGGTGATGAACAGGGCCAGTCCGCGCCCGTTCGGCACGCCGCTGTCCTGGCGTACACGGCCGACGAAGCTCGGGTCCTGGCCGGCCGCTTCGAGGGGTGTGGGGACATCCGTCACGACCACGCCGGGGGCGGTGGCGAGCAGTTCGAGGGCGCGGGCGACGGTCAGCGGGTTGGCGAACTCGGCATTGATCGAGAGGGCGTGGCCGGTGAAGACGGGCACGCGCACGCAGGTGCCGGAGACGAGCAGTTCGGGCAGCTCGAGGATCTTGCGGCTCTCGTTGCGAAGCTTCTTCTCCTCGTCGGTCTCGAAGTCGCCGTCGTCGACGATGGACCCGGCCAGCGGGATCACGTCGAACGCGATCGGGCGCGCGTAGACCATGGGCGCCGGCATCGGCACGGCGGACCCGTCGTGCACCAGCTGCAGCAGGTTGTCGCTCTGGGCGGCGGCGCGCACCTGGCTGGCGAGTTCGCGGGCGCCGCCGAGGCCGCTGCCGGAGACGGCCTGGTAGGTGCTCACGATGAGGCGTTCGAGGCCGGCCTCGTCGTGCAGCACCTTCAGCACGGGCATGGCCGCCATGGTGGTGCAGTTCGGGTTGGCGATGATGCCCTTGGTCGCGAGCTTGATCGCCTCGGGGTTGACCTCGCTGACGACCAGCGGCACGTCGGGGTCCATCCGCCAGCCGGAGGAGTTGTCGATCACGGTCACGCCGGCCGCGGCGAACCGGGGAGCCTGAGTTTTCGAGAGCGTGGCGCCGGCGGAGAAGATGGCCACGTCGAGGCCGCTGGGATCGGCCATGGCGGCGTCTTCGACGACGATCTTCTCGCCCTTGAAGAGCAGCACGGATCCCGCGGACCGGGCGGACGCGAAGAAACGGATGCCGCTGATCGGGAAGTCCCGCTCCTCCAGCAGGCGGCGCACGACGGCTCCCACCTGGCCGGTGGCTCCGACGACGCCGATCTGGATTCCTGCTGCGGTGCTGGTTGCTGCGGTGCTGGTCACTGTGTTTCCTCCGCTGGGTGCCGTGGCAATTGCTGCTTCGGCTCGTGTTCTTGCTTCTTGCACTTGCACTTGCACTTGCACTTGCACTTGCACTTGATTCTTGCGTCTTGCCTCTTGCCTCTTGCCTCTTGCCTCTTGCTTCTTGCTTCTGTGGCTAACTCAGGAGATTCTCCCGATTTGAACCGAATTCCGGCCGAATCGGGCCTGTGGCCTCTGCTTCTCCTGAGTTAGCCACGGGGGAACCTGGTGAGCGCGGTCGGCGCCGGTTGAGGCCGGGCCGGACATCGGGCCCGGCTCCGACTGATCGGGCCCGGCTCCGACTGATCGGGCCCGGCTCCGACTGATCGGGTCCGGCCGGGGCCGGGTCCGGCCGGGTCCGGCGGGTCGGGCCGACGGATGCCCGCTAGCGGCCGGTGCCACCGTGCACGACGGCGTCGTTGGTGGAGTCCAGGCCGAATGCGGTGTGCACGACCCGCAGCGCCTGGTTGATGGTGTCGGCGCGGGTGACCACCGAGATGCGGATCTCGCTGGTGGAGATCATTTCAATGTTGATCCCGGCCTCGAACAGCGCCTCGAACAGCTTCGCGGAGACGCCCGTATTGGTGCGCATGCCGGCGCCGACGAGAGCGAGCTTGCCGATCTGGTCGTCGTACTGCAGTCCGGCGAATCCGACGTTGGCCTGCTCATTGGTCAGCGCGGTGAGCACCTGCTGGCCCTCCGACTTGGGCAGGGTGAAGGAGATATCAGTCAGCCCGGTAGACGCGGCAGAGACGTTCTGCACGATCATGTCGACGTTCGCGTTGGTCTTCGCGACGATCTTGAAGATCTGCGCGGCCTTGCCCGGGATGTCGGGAACGCCGACGACCGTGATTTTGGCTTCGCTCAGGTCGGCGGCGACCCCGGCGATGATTGGCTCTTCCACTGTCTCTCCATTCGCGGATGCGTTATTGGGATGCGTGCGCTCGGTGGCCGACGAATTCGGGATCGCGACGTGCGGGCTCGTGGTGTCGGGGTTGTAGACGATCGTTCCCACGTTGTTGTTGAACGAGGACCGCACATGCAGCGTCACACCGTGCCGACGCGCATATTCCACCGCACGAATGTAGAGGACCTTGGCACCCGCGGCGGCGAGCTCGAGCATCTCCTCGCTGGAGATCCGGTCGAGCTTGTGGGCGCGGGGAACGACGCGCGGGTCCGCGGTGAAGACGCCGTCGACATCCGTGTAGATCTCGCAGATGTCGGCGTTGAGGGCGGCGGCCAGCGCGACGGCGGTCGTGTCGGAGCCGCCGCGGCCGAGCGTGGTGATGTCCTTGGTGTCGCGATTGAAGCCCTGGAAGCCGGCGACAATCGCGACGGCACCCTCGTCGAGCGCATCGCGGATGCGCCCGGGAGTCACGTCGACGATGCGGGCGGCGCCGTGCTGGGCATCCGTGATCATGCCGGCCTGGCTGCCGGTGAAGGAGCGGGCGTCGTAGCCCATGCTCTTGATCGCCATGGCGAGCAGCGCCATCGAGATGCGCTCACCCGCGGTGAGGAGCATGTCGAGTTCACGCGGCGCGGGGATCGGGGTGACCTGGTGCGCGAGGTCGAGGAGTTCGTCGGTGGAATCGCCCATCGCGGAGACGGCGACGACGACCTCGTTGCCCGCTTTTCGGGTGTCAACGATTCGTTTGGCCACACGTTTGATGCTTTCGGCGTCGGCGACGGATGATCCGCCGAACTTCTGCACGATCAAGCTCACGTGGCACTCCAAAGGTTCGGGGACGCGGGCACAGCCAAGCTCCCATCATAAATGCTGTTGTATTCGCGGCGGTTCATGTGACGTTCCGCGTCCGGAGTCGACACTCGACCGCAACTGTTGCCAGGGCGGACAACTGTTGCCGGCACACCGGGCACAGTTGTCCGCGCCGGCAACAGTTGCGGCAGCGGAGCGGAGCGCGCAAGCGGAGCGCGCAGGTGGGGCGGGCAGGCCGGGCGGGGCGGGCAGGCAGGCCAGCCAGGGCGGCGCGAACGGTCGAACGAGGAGGGGGGGAGGTGCAGAGGCGACGGATGCCGCGAGGCGGCAGGGACATCCGTTGACGCTCTGTCATTGACACACTGTTAATCGTGGTCGTAGGATCTGGAACAGTGGGCGACTCTCGCCCCGCCAGAGGTTTTCGACACAGCCGTTGAGGAGGCTCCGATGCCCGACGCTTTCACATCGAAGACGCCCGTGCGCCAGAGCAAGCAACCGGACGAGCGCCGGGACGAGATTCTCCGGGCCGCCCGGGAACTCGTTGCCGAGAGTGGGGTCGCCCGCGTGTCGATCACGGACATCGCGGCCCGGGTCGGGGTCACCCGCGGCCTGATCTATCACTACTTCCCGGACAAAGAGGCGATCATCGACCTCATCTGCGAGGACCACATCGCGGAGTTCGTGGCCGACCTCGATCGCTGGGATGCCGCGCGGATCCCCGGCGACATCGACCGCGCCCTGGTGGACTGCATAGCGTTGTTCCGCCATCACCTGCACCGCACCGACCTATTCAGGGAGGAGCTCGGCCGCACCGAGTACGCGGGCCTCTACAACGAGTTCGTCGACCGGGCGGTCATGGCCGTCGTCGATCGCCTGCAGGTCACCACCGTCGAGGCCTACGCGCGGCGGCACCAGATCCGGATCGACAACGTCGCCGAAGTGTTCTACGTGCTGGTGTTCGGTCTAATCGGCCTCGTTCGATCGAAGCCCGCCGTCACGGACGAGGTGCTCGTGGCGATTGTGCGCCAGACGCTGCACCTCGAGCGCACCGCGCCGGCCTCACCGTCTTCATGCAATTCAAAGGAGTAGTCGCACATGTTCCTATTCGAAACCATCCCCTGGTCGTCCACCCTGATGTGGTTCGCGGTCGTCGCGGGACTGATGATCGCCAACGAGGTCGCCCGGTCCAACAAATGGGCGGCGCTGGTGCTGTTCATCGCGCTGCCGGTCGCGCTCACGCTCTTCGTCTGGCCGACTACCGCCGGCGCCGGTTCCAGCACGGGAACCTGGTTCCACTGGGTCAAGGTCTACTCGGCTCTCGCCGGATGCCTGGGCTTCATGGCCATCCGTTTCATCCCGCGTCTGTCCAATAACCGGTACGCGCTGATGTTTCCCGCATTCATTCTGGCTCTCAACATCTTCGAGGCCGTGATTCGCGACTTCGAGGTTTACGGACTGAACGGGATGGTCGACGGGGTCTTCATGGTGGGCGGGCCGTGGAACATCATGAACGGTGTCGCCGGGCTGCTGAACCTGGTCACGATCTGCGGCTGGGCCGGCATCATCATCAGCCGCGGCCCGAAGAAGGACATGATCTGGCCGGACATGCTGTGGTTCTGGATCATCGCCTACGACCTCTGGAACTTCGCCTACGTCTACAACGCGGTCGGTGACCACTCGTTCTACGCCGGCGCGGCCCTGCTCGTCTCGTGCACGATCCCGGCCTTCTTCATCAAGCGCGGCGCCTGGCTGCAACATCGCGCGCAAACCCTGGCGTTCTGGATGATGTTCACTATGGCCTTCCCGACCTTCGTGTCCAGCTCGTCGTTCTCGGTGCAGTCGTCGCACGATCCGGTCGCCCTGTTCGCCGTCAGCGCCCTGGCTCTCGCCGCCAACATCGCCGTTGTCGTCTACCAGATCTACACAATCGTGAAGAGACGGCGCAACCCGCTCACCGATGAACTGTTCAGTCACCTTCCCGCGTACCGCAAGGTTCTCGACGCGAACAAGGCGCTGGCGCCAGAGGTGGCCGGCGCGCAACCGCGGGCGACTGCCAGCGCGAAATAGAACACCGTAACTGCGGAGAATTTCGCGACACGCCGATCGCGGCGCCTGGGGTGACCCGGTCTTTTCGGACGGGGTCCTCGGTTTCATTTTAGGCGGCGAGTGTGAGTTTGATGAGTCGTTCGGTGGGTGTTGAGTAG
>NZ_SOGQ01000032.1 GCF_004403465.1 Cryobacterium sinapicolor
CCTGCACCAGACCCTCGGCTACTCAACACCCACCGAACGACTCATCAAACTCACACTCGCCGCCTAAAATGAAACCGAGGACCCCGTCCGAAAAGACCGGGTCACCCCACAGCATCTTGGAGTCGGAAATGGCCGGGAGTCGATTTTGGCGTCTAGACGGGGAAGGTGAACGTTATCGAGCTGAGGCGATCGAACGAATTCGAAGCCTACTGCCGGAGGTTCTCAACCTTCACTTGACGCAGACGGCCGCTGTTCTGAACAAGATAACGACCCTCTTGAGTATTATCGACAACCGGTAGGGGTGACCGCGTCGCCCGCAGAAGTTGTAATGACGAGACACCAATCAACCGTGTGCGTGACGACCGTGAATACACTGGCGGCCTCGCGCGGGCCGCCTTGTTATCGGCCGCTATACGGACTCGTCGCGGTTAGGTGAGACCGAGATCGGGTAAGAACGATTCGGCGGCCTGCTCGGGGTGGTGGATGTATACGGGTGAGCCCCGATCACACGTCGGTCGATTGCTTGCGAAGCTCTGTATCGGTTCACCACGCGAAGGGAATGTCGCACTCTCGAATTTCTACGTGGTCCCAAGGACCGCCACCGCCGGTCGTGAGGAGACTTCTGGTGAACCTGAACAAACAGGGAACGTACGCATCGTTCAATATCGTCGTTGCGTTGACTGGTTGAAACTGCCAGACGTGCTGAAGTTGAAACCTCGCAACTCAGGCGTCCCGCAAGTGGGACGTTGTCCGCAACCTCTGCCTCAGCCACAACTCGCTCCCGTACCCATACCCGCTCCGCGGCTCGGCGCGTCAGGACCTTCCCTGCCACGTCTAGCAGGTCCCTCATGAGCTCGCCGATTGCAGACATTCCCCGGGGGCCGGTGCGCCGGGTTCGGCCGTGAATGATGGCGTACCGGGTGCGGAACACGGGTGCCTCAATTTGAAATTGAGGGTCGTAGGAGATCACCACGTTGAATGGCGCGGCCCTCTCCTGTTGTCCAGTGAGAGGAAGACGACACATTTACTGTTTCATACCGGGTGCGTGTGGGTGGCGCGGCGGACGCCGGTGGCGAGGCCTTCCGTCCCGGCAGGCAGGATCGTCCTCAGACGCTGGGCGACTCCGAGTTCAGTGAAGGGGGGGGTGTAGAGCCGGATCATTTGGGGCTGATTGACGGCGAGGAGGTCGCCGCGGCGGGGCCGGTCGTAGCTGATGAACGCGTCCTGGGTGCCGACCTGGGCCAACGCTTGCCGACCTGGACTCTGGAAGCGGGGGCTTGCCGCTCGGACTTGATGCGCGCACGTTTATGCACCGTTTATTGGGTCGAGACCTGGTTAGTTGCTGCCAAAGTCACGCGGATGGAACAGTCCGAGCGGGACGACCGGGACGACCGGATTCAGCTTGGAATGCTCAAGCGTGCCCTGGCTGTGATGGGGCGACGTCCCCGCGTGGAGGTCGTCAACATTCGTCGTGAAGAAAGGGTGACGATGGAACTGCATCGCGCTCTCGCCAACAGGCTCAGGACCGATCCGAAGGCTGTGCTTGATGTGGTGCCGGACAACCTCGATCGCCTTCGGGCTGGGCTCCGTTCCCCGATCCGGCAGAAGTGGGTGGATCGTTGGGCCGAGCGTGTGGATAGTCCCGTGGACCTACTCATCCTGGGCATGCTCGCGGACACTCCGGAAGGGCGGGAACTCCGACAGAACTCGCCGTTCGCTGGCGCTCTCACTCAGGGCGAGCGGGTCGCAGCAATCGAGCGAGTTAACCAAGAATGAAACGCAGGGAGCTCGAGGAGACGATCCGGCAAGCGACCAGGGCCACTGAGCGACGCGAGGTACTCGTTGTCGGCAGCCAGGCCATCCTCGGTTCCTATGATGATGCGCAGCTGCCCGAACGGGCCACGCACTCTGAAGAGGTTAACATTGCACCGATCGCAGACGCTGCGGATTACACCCTGGCTACGCTCATCGACGCCAAGCTGGGGGAGTGGTCACAGTTTCACATGGACCACGGCTTCTACGTGGAGGGTGTCAACGTCACGACCGCGGTGCTCTCGAATGGCTGGGAGACCCGCACCGTTCAGCTGGCATCAGACGGTCCCAACGGCGCACTGGCCCGTTGCCTCGATCCACACGACCTGTGTACCGCGACGCTGGTTCGTGGTGACGAAAAGGACCTGGAGTTTGTGGATGCGCTAGTCGAAGCCGGGCTCATCGATCCCGTCCCTCTCGTGCGGATCTGCAAGAACCTCTCAGTCACCGATACCCGACGCAACATTGCGATCCAGCGCGCAGGCCTTCCTCCGTGGATAGTTCGTCGTCGACCGTGGTCATGAAGCAAGGAGGGGCCAATCCGCCACCGAAAACGAAAAGCCATATTCCGGACGGATGACGCTCATGCTGCTGTGATCGCTTCGCGCAGTTGTTCCAGCGTCGGTGCGCCGGCGAACCCGGCTGGGGTCGCATAGATGCGGCAGGCGAGTCCCACTGCGGCCATCGGGTCAGGGAAGAGGTCCCGTTTGTTGACCAGGAGGCTCGGGGATCCCCGGAAGCCGATCGTCTCCGCGTCCTCCACGCTCTTGATCAGCTGCCGGTGAACGATGAGGCCGGGGTTTTCTGCTGCGATTACCGCGAGCAGCTCTGCCGCGATCGTCCAGTTCGGGCATCCGTCGAGGTACTGCAGTGTGATTTCCATATGTTCACGGTAAACGTTGCACCACGCTGCAGGGTCAAGTGGTGGAATGTAAGGATGCAGAGCAGGGACCTTGCCAGTGTGAGCGGCGTGACCGCACAGACCATCAGGTTTAATAAGCGACGCGGCCTGTTGCCCCCCGCCGCGCGTGATCGGAACGGCTACCGCCGATACGACGAAGTGGCGCTCTCTCGCCTGCAGTTCATCCGTTCCGCCCAGACGGCCGCCCTGACGCTGACCGAAATTAGCAGCATCATCACGTTCGACAAGCAGGTGACGTGCCCTGTGAGCACGTCTCCAGCCTCCTCGTCACCAAACTTGAGGACGTGCACCGTCGGCAAAGAGAACTCGTGCTCCTCTAGACAGAGCTGCACCACTTGCTCAGCGCAAGCAAGGATCTCGACCCGGCCGACTGCGAAGCAGGCAGCGTCTGCCACATCATCGCGCAGGGTCAGTCCGAGAATTCGCGCCGGCATGGCGTGGATCGAATGTGACGCTCTCCATCCGACGAGGCCGGTTCGGCGGAGCGCTCGGACTTGGTGCGCGCGTTTATGCACCGTCTATTGTGTCGAGATCGGCCTAGGGGGGTCGAGGTCAATGCTCGGCTCGCTACCCCGGCGGGCGATACAGTTACGATCACAGCTCGCAACTCCGGGGGTCTTGGTGAGGCCGTCGTGGTCGACACGGGAGTGGGCCTGGCCGAGAAAGACACAGAGCGTGGCTTCGCGCGGTTCAATCGTGCCAGGACAGCACCGCTGCTCCGCAGGATCCAGGTCACGCCCAACCCGGCCGCCCGCGAGAAGGCGCGTGCGCACAGTGCGTTGATGGCGACGCTGACGCTGGATATGGGGCATGGAAGTGGCGACGCGCAGGTCCGCCTGTGCCGAAGCCGCAGCGTCGTTGACCCCGTCACCGGCCATCGCAACACGCGTCGTCAAACGTCAGCCGTGGTGGTTCCGGTTCGTAGGCGTACTAGCCGTTGTAACGTTTAGCGACTAAACTACTTGGCATGACAGTAATTGCTATATTTGGCGCGACCGGCAGGACCGGGCGTCGCGTGCTGACGCGCGCTCTAGCCGCGGGATTTGATGTGCGGGCTCTGGTGCGTGATCCGGCCAAGCTCGCAACGACGTCGCCGGCTCTGACGGTTATTCGCGGTGACGTGTTGGATTTGTCTGCTGTGGATCAGACGGTGGCGGGCTCAGACTCCGTGCTCAGCCTGTTCGGGCAGGTGAAAGGTTCGCCGCCGACGCTCCAGGCCGAGGGCACGCAGCTGATCGTGGACGCCATGGGGCGGCACGACGTGAAACGGATCGTCACCCTGTCCGGCGGCGGCCTATCCGCTCCACTAGACCGACCTGGTCCCTCCGACCGCATCATCAGGTTCTTGCTAAAGACCCTGTCCGGGCATGTCCTCGCCGACGCAGAGCAGCACCTGCGGGTGCTCAAGGCGTCCAGGCTGGAGTGGACGGTGGTTCGTGGTCCGCGGCTGACCGAGAAACCGGGCACAGTCACGTATCGGGTGGGGTGGGTGGGTGTTGATGCCAGCACCCAGATCAGTCGAGATGATCTCGCAGACTTCATCCTCACCCAGGTCAAGGACCGCACCTTCATCGGGCAGATGCCGTTCATCAGCGCGTGACTCAATCACGACCCGTGCTTTCATCTCACCGGGCGAGTCAGGTGGGGGAGGTGTTGGCGGCCGTCGTTCGGCTGTCACGATCGCTGGCGAACCCGCGGTCAACTCCGTTCGGCAGCACGGTCCTTACCCGCACCCAGCTGGATGTTCTCTTCGTCCTCGCTCACGCGCCGGACTCTGTAACACCAGGTAAGCTCGCCGCACTGTTGCAGGTCACCCCGGGTGCCGTCACTCAGCTGGTAGACCAGCTACGTGAGCATGACCTGGTGGAGCAGTTCGCTTCTGACCAGGACGGACGGGTGCGGCTCCTTCGGCTCACCAGCTCCGCGCGCTCCCAGGTGGAGGCCTTCGAGGCCGTCGCCATTCAACGCTCCGCGCCATGGTTTGACACTCTGACAGACGACGCACTGACCAACCTCGCTGGACTGCTCGCACAGGTGAAAGGCGGGTCCTGATGGGTGCGGCCTTTCTGACCCGCGCGACTGGAACGGTCGGCTCGGCCGTGGTGGAACACCTGCTCCGGCTCGGGCAACCCGTGATCGTAGGCATCCATCATCAACTCGATTCCGCACGGATCCCACACCCGGGACGTATCTCGGCGCCTTGATGGCTCGGGGCGGCTAGGGTTTGCTCGTGTCGTTAGGTGAAGGGTTCAGGCGGCTTTGGGCGGGCAACGCGGTCGGCAACCTGAGCGACGGCTTGATGTTCGTGGCGATACCGCTGCTGGCAACATCGTTGACGACGGATGCCATTCTCATCGCCGGCCTTGCCGTCGTGTACTCGGCTGTGCGTTTGTTGGTGGTGGTTCCGGTCGGGGTCTACGTCGATCGATTCGACCGTCGAACGATCTTGTGGATCACGAATCTCAGTCGAGCGTCGCTTGTGATCATGATGGCGGTCTTGTTCGCGATCGGCTTTGGCTCCGTTTTGCTTCTGTATGTCGTTCTCGCGGGCGTCGGAATCCTGGAGACCGCCGCGGACAACGCGGCATTGTCGATCCTGCCGTCGGTCGTTCCAGCGAACCAACTAGACCAGGCGAACAGCCGCATCTCGGCAGCTCAACTCCTTGCCGATGAATTCGCAGGTCCGCCACTGGGCGGCCTCCTGTTCGCCCTCGGGGCTGCGGTTCCAGTCTTGGCTGCCGGCGGCTTCTATGCAGCGGCCGGGTTCTTCTTCCTTGCGCTCCCGCGTCCGGGCGTCGTCCACGGCCTTCTCTCGCCTCGCCGATCCGTGTTCCGGGAAGCCGCAGACGGTGCCAGGTGGCTTCACGGACACCGGTTGTTGAGCGGCCTGGCTGTAGTCGGCGGGCTCGCGAGCGTTGCATACATGATGCCGTTTTCCGTCCTGGTGCTATACGCGCAGCAAACTCTCGGTCTTGGTCCAGCGGGGTATGGCCTGATTCTGGCGGTGTCAGCACTCGGCGGCCTTGTCGGCTCGATCATTACGGCACCACTTCGATCATGTGTGGGGTACGGATGGACGATCGTGGGCAGTCTCTTCCTCGGTGCCGCGTCCATGTTCGCGCTCGCCTTCGTCCGGATTCCTTGGCTGGCCGCGGCTCTCCTGGCCGCGTACATCCTTCACTCCGTTGTGTGGGGAATCTGCGTGAACTCGCTTCGGCAGCGCCTGGTCCCCGAGAACCTCCGAGGGCGGGTCAACGCATCGTCCAAGGTTCTTGGCCTCATCGGTCTCACCGTGGGAGCAGCCCTCGGCGGGGTCCTCGCCTCGTCGCTGTCTCTGTGCGTGCCGTTCCTGGCGAGCGGCATCCTGTTCATCTGCTGCGGCGCAATCGTTTGGTGGCTGTTTCGATCTGATCTGCAGTCAGGATCGGACTCGGACATGGCGCTAGAAGCCGCGCGCAACGATTAGCGCTGCCCGACCGTGACGCCGTCAGACGAAAACCTTGAGCGACGCGCACCGAGCGTAGTGCCGCCACGACGCCGGCGAGCGTCTATGGCCAGCTGCCCGGACACTTCGCCGAGCCCAAGCCCGCCGACGCCGCCGACGCGCTACCGAACGTCTTGGACCAGGCTCAAGCCGAGGGCTGGAGCCTTACCCGCACCCTCGAGCGTCTGCTCTCCATCGAGGTCACCGCGACGGACACCCGCCGGCTCTCCGGCCGGTTCCGGTTCGCGAACCTCCCCACCGGCGCCACCCTCTCGAGCCGGTGTTCGACGCGGTTCGGCGGGTCGGAGTGGCCTCGAGCGTCCAGGGTCACCTTCGCTGTGCTTTCGGGGTAGGTGCGGGTGGGTTCGTTGCTCTAAATCACGAGAGTGGGGTGTCGAGTGTTCGTTTGCCGCGGTACGGCCCCTCTAGGACGCTCCTGGGTCGGGGTTGAATCGGTAGCCCATGCCGGCTTCGGTGAGAAGGTACCGGGGTTCGGACGGGTGTGGTTCCAGCTTCTTCCGGAGTTGGGCGACGTAAAGGCGAAGATATCCGGTGTCGCTTGTCGGGTGAGGTCCCCACACTGCGGTCGAGAGGGTGTGTTTGCTGACGAGTTTGCCGGGGTTGCGGAGGAGCACCTCGAGGATGTGCCATTCGGTGGGTGTGAGCCGAACGGGTTCGTGGGTTCCGTCCTTGGATCGGATGACTTGTTTCGCGGAAAGGTCGACGGTGATAGAGCCGAAAACGATGACGGGTTCTTCGTCCGCGGCGGGGACCCGGCGGGTCAGAGCGCGGATTCGGGCGAGGAGTTCGTCGATGGAGAATGGTTTTGTGACGTAGTCGTCGGCTCCTCTGTCGAGCGCCTCGACTTTGTCTGCTGCTCCGGTCCGGCCGGAGACGACCAGGATGGGGACGCTGCTCCAGCCGCGGAGGGCGTCGATGACCGCAAGCCCATCGAGGCCGGGCATGCCCAGGTCGAGCATGACCAGGTCGGGGTGCTGGTCGATTGCAGAGTTGATGGCGGCTTGGCCGTCTTCGGCGGTGACAATGTCGTAGCCGCGGGCGCGGAGGGTGATGCGGAGGGCGCGGAGGATTTGGGGGTCATCGTCGGCGATCAGGATTTTCATACGGGTTCTTCGATCTGTGGGTGGGGGCCGGCGGGGAGAGTGATGACCATGGTGAGGCCTCCGCCGGGAGTGTCCTCAGCTTCCAGGGTGCCCCCCATGCCTTCGACGAAGCCTTTTGACAGAGCAAGTCCGAGCCCGAGCCCGGTCAGGTTGTCGGTGTCTCCGAGCCGTTGGAAGGGTATGAACACGTCGTCCCAACGGTCAGCAGGGATGCCCGGTCCTTGATCCGCGACTCGAATCTGCACGGCGCCGGCGAACTCGCTCCCGGCGATCCGGGTGGGGGTGCCGGGTGGGGAGAAGCGGGTAGCGTTGGCGAGAAGATTGACGATGGCTCGCTGGAGAAGTCCGGAGTCGGCGAGGACGGGCGGGAGCTCGGATGGTAGGTCAAGTTCGACTGTTGCGGGCCCCAGCCCCAACTCGTCGAGTGCGGGCAGCACGACATCCGGCACGTCCACGGAGCTGAGGGAGACGGCCAGCGCGCCGGCCTGGAGCCGGCTGACGTCGAGGAGATTGGTGACAAGTGCTGCGAGCGAGTCGAGACTCTCCCCGGCGGTCGCGAGGAGTTCGATGCGGTCGGACTCTGAGAAGTCGACGTCGGTGGCGCGCAGCCCGCTGATGGCGGTGGTGGCCGCGGCCAACGGTCTGCGGAGATCGTGGCCGACGGCCGCAAGTAGGGCGCTGCGCATTCGGTCGGCTTCGGCGAGCGGCCCGATCTTGCTGGCGGTCTGGGCGAGGTCGGTGTGTTCGAGCGCGGCATCGATCTGGATCGCGATGACGGTCAGCAAGCGGCGCTCCGAGGCTTCCAAATCGGGCCCGTAGAGTTCGAGCACCGCGCGGCTTCCGACGGGCACCGTCGTGGCGGGAGCCTCATCTGTTGTTTCACCGGCTTCGGCCAGGAGCTGCTGTCCGGCCATTAATCGAACGGCGGTGAGCCCGAAAGCTTCCTGGGTCCGGGTTACCAGGGCTTGCAGGGCGTCTTCGCCGCGAACGACGCTGCCGGCAACCGTGGCAAGGAGTTCCGATTCCGCCGCCGAGCGCTGCGCAGTGCGAGTGCGGCGAGCCGCCTGGTCGACGACGTAACTGACGAGAACCGCGTTGACGAGGTAAAGGGCAAGAGCGATGGCGTGGAGGGGGTCGGCGATGGTGATGGTGTTGGTGGGATCGACGAAGAAGAAGTCCAGGGTCAGCCCGGACAGCAGTGCGGCGAACAGTGCCGGCCACAAGCCGCCGACAAGGGCGACGACGACGACGAGGAGTTGGTAGCTGAGGACGTCGCTGGTGATGGATGCCGGCGTGCGGATGGAGACGAGTAGCCAGGTCAGGATGGGCCCGCCGATGAGTGCCAGCGAGAGGCCGACTAGGCGGCGTCGTGCCGTGAGGGCGCCGCCAAGTGGTGGGAGCGTGAACTTGCCTCCGGCTGCGGAGTGGGTGACGATGTGCACGTCGATGTCGCCGGATTCCCGCACGATGGTCGCCCCGATTCCGGGTCCGGACAGGGCTGCGGTGAGGCGGTTGCGGCGGCTGACCCCAATCACGAGTTGGGTGGCGTTCGTTGCCCTGGCGAAGTCGACCAGGGCGCGGGAGGTGTCGTTGCCGACGACTTGGTGGTAGCTGCCGCCGAGTTCCTCGACCAGGGCGCGTTGCGTCGCGAGGGCTCCGGGGTGAGGGGCGCTGAGCCCGTCCTGGTTGATCACGTGGGCGGCAATGAGTTCACCGCCGGCTGACCGTGCCGCGATCCGGGCGCCGCGCCTGATCAGGGTCTCGCCCTCCGGCCCGCCGGTCAACGCGACGACGACGCGTTCGCGTGCCGCCCATTTGCTGTCTATGCCGTGTTCGGTCCGATACGTTTTCAGCGCCGTGTCGACCTCGTCGGCGAGCCAGAGCAGGGCGAGTTCGCGGAGGGCCGTGAGGTTTCCCAGCCGGAAATAGTTCGACAGGGCCGCGTCGATCCGGGCAGACGGGTAGATGTGCCCTTCGGCGAGTCTGTCGCGCAGGGCCTGGGGCGCCAGGTCGACCACCTCGACCTGATCGGCTTTTCGGAGCACGGAATCCGGCAGGGTTTCCCGTTGGGGCACCCCCGTGATCTGCTGCACAACGTCGTTGAGGGACTCGATGTGTTGAATGTTCACCGTCGAGATCACATCAATCCCGGCATGGAGGAGTGCTTCGACATCCTGAAAGCGCTTTTCGCACAGCGACCCGGGCGCATTGGTGTGCGCGAGTTCGTCGACCAGGGCGATGTGCGGATGCCGAGCGAGCACGCCCGCCAGGTCCATTTCGGTCAACTCGACACCACGGTGTTCGACCGACACCCGGGGAACCACCTCAAGGCCATCGAGCATCACCGCGGTCGCCGCCCGTCCATGGGTTTCCACGACGGCGACGACCACATCTTTGCCCTCATCGCGGAGACGACGGCCCTCTTCCAGCATGGTGTAGGTCTTGCCGACGCCCGGTGCGGCACCGAGCAGCACCCGTAGTCGTCCCCGTTTCACTGTTCAGCCCTTCAGCCCGGCAAGCGCGATGTTCAGTTCGAGCACGTTGACCGTCGGGTCTCCCAAGTATCCCAGGACACGTCCCTGCATGTTGCTTTCGACCAGGGCGCCGACGGAGGCTTCCGGGATCCCTCGTTCCTGGGCGACTCGGCTCACCTGCAGCCTGGCGTATGCCGGGCTGATGTGGGGATCGAGCCCCGACGCGGACGCGGTGAGCGCGTCAGCGGGGATCTGTTCGGCCCTAACACCGTCTGACTCTTCGATGGCCTGCGTGCGCTCGATGACGGCTTGGATGAGATCGGGATTCTCCGGACCCCAGTTGCTGCCGCTGGACGTGGCGGCGTCATAGCCGTCGCCGGCTGCGGAGGGACGAGGTTGGAACCATTCCGGTAGTGGGGTGCCCTTCGCATCGGTGAACGACTGGCCGATCAGGGCCGACCCGACCGTTTCCGTCCCGGCCGTATCGGTCTCGATTGTGACGAGTGAGCCGTTCGCCTGGGCAGGCAGGACGAGCTGCCCGATCAGGGTGATTGTCAGCGGGTAGGCAAGACCGAGAACCGCCGTGAAGACGAGCATGGCGCGGAAGGCGACCCAGTAGCGTCGGGTGGTTGTGCGTGGTGAGCTCATGGTGTGGTTTCCGTTTTCATTGTTGTCAGGTCAGGGGTTACTCAGAAACCGGAAATCAACGCGACCACAAGGTCGACCAGTTTGATGCCGATAAAGGGGGCGATGACGCCGCCGAGGCCGTAAATGAGCAGGTTGCGGCTGAGGATGCTCGACGCGGAAGCCCGGCGGTACTTGACCCCGCGCAGAGCGAGGGGGATCAGCACGATGATGATGATCGCGTTGAAGATGATCGCGGACATGATCGCCGACGCCGGCGAGTGCAGCTGCATGATGTTCAGCACGGCGAGGCCGGGGAACACGCCCGCGAACATCGCGGGGATGATCGCGAAGTATTTGGCGACGTCGTTGGCGATCGAAAACGTGGTGAGGGCCCCGCGTGTGATGAGGAGCTGCTTGCCGATCCGCACGATGTCGATGAGCTTGGTCGGGTCTGAGTCGAGGTCGACCATGTTCCCAGCTTCCTTCGCCGCGCTCGTCCCGGTGTTCATGGCCACTCCGACGTCCGCTTGGGCCAGCGCTGGGGCATCGTTCGTGCCGTCGCCGGTCATCGCGACCAGGTTGCCGCCTTGCTGTTCGCGGCGGATGAGGGCGAGTTTGTCTTCCGGGGTGGCTTCGGCGAGGAAGTCGTCCACGCCGGCCTCCGCGGCGATGGTTTTCGCGGTGAGGGGGTTGTCGCCCGTGACCATGATGGTGCGGATGCCCATGGAGCGCAGTTCAGCGAATCGTTCGGCGATTCCCTCCTTGACGATGTCTTTGAGGTAGACCACACCAAGGATGCGGCGGGCACCGTCGGCGTCGCCAGCTGCGACGACGAGCGGGGTGCCGCCTAAGCGTGAGATCCGCTCGACCTGGTCGTCGAGGTCGGTCAGGACGGTGCCTGCGGCGCGCGCGGATTCCTCGACCCATGCGATCACGGCTGATCCGGCGCCCTTTCTGATGTAGGTCCCGTCGGGGAGGTCGATACCGCTCATCCGGGTTTGGGCAGTGAACGGAACAATCTCGCCGGCCAGTGTTCCTTCGTTGTGGAAACCGCCCTCCGAGGCGAGGTCGACGATCGATTTGCCTTCAGGGGTCGGGTCGCTCAGCGACGACAGCGCGGCCGCCCTGACCAGTTCTTCTCGGGTGACCCCGGTCAGGGGTGTGAATTCTCGTGCCTGCCGATTGCCGTAGGTGATCGTGCCGGTCTTGTCGAGCAGCAGGATGGTCACGTCCCCGGCGGCCTCGACGGCACGTCCGGACATGGCCAGCACATTGCGCTGCACGAGGCGGTCCATTCCGGCGATGCCGATCGCGGAAAGCAACGCACCGATGGTCGTGGGGATGAGACAGACCAGGAGTGCGACGAGGACGGGCACGCTCACGGCTGCAGCCGAGTAGGAGGCAATGGGATTGATCGTCAAGGTGACGACGACGAAGATGATCGAGAGGCTGGCCAGGAGGATGTTCAACGCGAGTTCGTTGGGTGTCTTCTGGCGGGCCGCGCCTTCGACCAGGGCGATCATCCGGTCGACGAAGGTTTCACCTGGTTTGCTCGTGATCCGCATCACGATGCGGTCGGAGAGCACGCGGGTGCCGCCCGTGACGGCGCTGCGGTCGCCGCCGGATTCGCGGATCACCGGTGCGGACTCACCGGTGATGGCGGATTCGTCGATCGAGGCGATGCCCGACACGATGTCTCCGTCTCCCGGGACGAGTTCGCCGGCGACGACGATGACGGTGTCCCCGAGAGTGAGCTCGGCGGAGGAGAGTTCTGTCACGACTGCCCGTTCGGCGGCGGCGTCCCCGGTGGGGTCGTAGCCCTCGACCCGGTGCGCGGTGGTGCTGGTGCGGGTCTGACGCAGACTGTCAGCCTGAGCCTTGCCTCGGCCCTCGGCTACCGACTCCGCCAGGTTGGCGAACACGACGGTCAGCCACAACCAGAACGCGATCCCCCCAGTGAAGGAGGAGGGGACCGCCGCACCGCCGGACTCGGCCGGGCCGCCCAGGAACGGTTCGACGATGGCCATCACGGTCGTCAGGACCGCACCGACTTCGACGATGAACATGACCGGGTTGCGCCACATCTGCCGGGGGTCGAGCTTCCGGAAGGCACCGGGAAGGGCGGCGACGAGTTGCCCGACGCTGATGGCGCCCTTGGCTGTGGGTCGGTGGTGCCCGCGTGCGGGCGGCCGCTCTGCGGCGGGTGTCTCGGTGAGAGTGGTCATGATGTTTACTGCAGTCCTTCCGCCAGGGGTCCTAGCGCGAGTACGGGGAAATAGGTCAGTGCGGTGATGATGATCGTGACTCCGATCAGCAGGCCGACGAATTGCGGCCGGTTCGTCGGCAGCGTGCCGGCGGTAGCCGGAACCTTGTCCTGCGCGGCGAGCGAGCCGGCCAAGGCGAGCACGAACACGATCGGCAGGAATCGGCCGAGGAGCATGGCAACGCCGAGCGCCGTGTTGAACCACGGGGTATTCGCAGTGAGCCCGGCAAAGGCGGACCCGTTGTTGTTGGCTGCGGAGGTGAAGGCGTAGAGCACTTCGGAGAGGCCGTGCAATCCGGGGTTCCAGATCGATGTGGCTTCCACGTCCGCTCGTACCGGCGGGATCGCGAAACTCAGTGCGGTGCCGGTGAGCACCAGTGTCGGCGTGATCAGGATGTAGATGCTCGCGAGCTTGATCTCCCTCGGGCCGATCTTTTTGCCCAAATATTCCGGGGTGCGCCCGACGAGGAGCCCGGCGACGAACACGGCGATCACGGCGAGGATGAGCATCCCGTAGAGACCGGAACCGGTGCCGCCGGGGGCGACTTCGCCGAGCATCATGTTCAGCATCGGCATCATTCCTCCCAGCGCCGTGTACGAATCGTGCATGGAGTTGACGGCTCCGGTCGAGGTCAGGGTCGTCGCCGAGGCGAACAGGGTCGAACCGGCGATGCCGAACCGGGTTTCCTTGCCCTCCATCGCCCCGCCCGCCAGGCCGGGCGCAGTTCCGGCACCGTTCAGTTCGAAGATCGTAACCGCGGTCAGCGAGACCACGAAGATGGTAGCCATGGTGGCGAGGATCGCGTAGCCCTGCTTCTTGTCACCGACCAACGTGCCGAAGGTGCGGGGCAGGCTGAAAGGGATGACGAGCAGGAGGAGGATCTCGAACAGGTTCGTCCAGGCGCTCGGGTTCTCGAACGGGTGCGCGGAGTTCGCGTTGAAGAAACCGCCACCGTTGGTTCCGAGCTCCTTGATGGCCTCCTGTGAGGCCGTCGGGCCGCCCGGGATGGACTGCGTCCCTCCGCTCAGAGTGGTCACGTCAGTGAAACCATTGAAGTTCTGGATCACGCCGCCGGTGAGCAGGACGACCGCCGCAACAATGGCCAGCGGCAGCAACAGGCGAAGGACACCGCGGGTGAGGTCGACCCAGAAATTGCCGATCGTACCCGTGCGGCGCAGGACGAATCCGCGCACGAGGGCGATCGCGACGGCAATGCCCACGGCGGCCGAGACGAAGTTCTGCACGGCTAGGCCGGCGATCTGAACCGAGTAACCCATCGTGACGTCGGGGGAGTAGGACTGCCAGTTCGTGTTGGTCACAAAAGACACGGCCGTGTTGAAGGACAGCCCTTCGGGGATCGCGGGGAAGCCGAGCGAGTATGGCAGCACAGTTTGGGCGCGCTGGATCGCGTAGACGAAGAACACCCCGACTGCCGAGGATGCGAGCACGCTGTGCAGGTAGGACTGCCACGACTGATCGGACCGGGCATCCACCCCGATCAGCCGGTAGAACTCCCGCTCGACCTGGAGGTCACGCGTGGTGGTGTAAATCGTCGCCATGTAGTCACCCAGCGGCCGGTGCAACGCGGCCAGAATGGCCACGAGGGTCAGGACCTGAAGAATCGCAAGCCAAACGTCCATCAGAACCGCTCCGGCTTCACGAGGGCGAGCACCAGGTAGCCGACCGAGGCGACGGCCAGGACCGCAGCCACGATGTCGAACACGATCACAGCTTTTCCACCCCCCACGCCACGACGCCGATCAGAGCAAAAACGGCGACGACGCCGAGAATATAGACAATGTCCAACACAAAAAACTCCATCCATAAGCCGACAATTCATCCGGTCAGCGCGGTGTTCCCCGAGGGAAGTACGGACTGAGTAGACACCCCAACCGAAGGCCGCTGGGCCCAAACAAACGATTCCCTAACGCTGCGGACCGGAACCCTAACGGTTTCCTCCTGATCAGGGACCTGACCGTGAACGCCGCCCTGGTGAACTAACGCCAAGCGACCACCCGAGAAGTGATCCTTTTCGGCGTCGCGCTCTATTTGGGCTGCAGGAAAAAGAAGTGGCTGTGACCTGTGCTCGGGGCCACCCCGGTTCCGAGCTCAGATCGTCGCTCTGAGCGTGCGGCGCGCGCTCGCCCGTGGCTCACAATAGAGTCGGGGTTCGGATTTGAGCAGAACTGTTCGCTCGGTCTTGTGACCGGCGTGGACGGGATGGAAGAACACAGTGGATTCATCTGGCGTTCCGGTCATCCCGGCGAGCGTTGCCCGTCCGGTCCGTCCCGGGGCGCCCCCCAGTACCCTCGCGCGGTGGCTCCTTCGGAACCGCGTGCAGCCCCTCGGGCCAGAGAGCCCCGCAGACACCGCGACGAAGCGTCCCTGGTGGATGGTCATGTGCCTGACGGGCGTCGACTACTTCTCGACGCTGTCTTACCTGCCGAGCATCGCCGTGCTGGCTGCCGGGTCGGTCGCGCCGTTGGCGACCCTGCTGATCGTTGCGCTGACCCTTTTGGGGATGCTGCCGATGTACCGGCGGGTGGCGAAGGAGAGCCCGCACGGTCAGGGATCGGTGGCGATGCTCGAGCGGCTCCTCCCGTTCTGGAAGGGCAAGTTCTTCGTCCTGGTACTCCTGGGCTTCGTCGCAACGTCGTGGATCATCACGATCACCCTGTCATCGGCGGATGCCACGGTCCACCTTCTTGAAAACCCGTACGCGCCCAGCTTCCTCGAGGGGCATGCCGTGACGATCACGATCGTCCTGCTCCTGACTCTCGGCGGGGTTTTCCTCCTCGGGTTCAGCGAAGCCGTCGCGGTCGCCATCCCACTGGTAGCGGTATATCTCGCCCTGAACGCCGTCGTGATCGGCGTGGGCCTCTACAACGTGGTCACGGAACCCGCCGCTCTCGCCGGATGGACCGACGCCCTCCTGTCTCGCGGCGGGGGTTTCGGTGACCTACTCGGTCCCGCCATCATCGCTTTCCCGCTGCTGGTTCTGGGCCTGTCCGGATTCGAGACCGGGGTGAGCATGATGCCCCTGGTTGCCTCGGAAGGGAAAACCAGCGAGGAGCGCCTGGCCTCACGCATCCGCAACACCCGCAAGCTCCTGACCGCGGCAGCCCTCATCATGAGCGCCTACCTCCTCTCCAGCACCTTCGTCACCACCCTCCTCATTCCCGAGGAGGCTTTCGAGGACGGCGGCGAAGCCAGCGGCCGTGCACTGGCCTACCTGGCCCATGAACTCGTCGGCAACACCTTCGGCACCGTCTACGACGTCAGCAGCATCCTCATCCTGTGGTTCGCGGGGGCATCCGCCATGGCTGGCCTGATCAACATCGTCCCGCGCTACCTGCCGTCGTACGGCATGGCCCCCGAGTGGAGCCGCGCCGTGCGCCCCGTGGTTCTCGTCTATACCGGCATCAGCATCCTGATCACGATCGGGTTCAACGCCGATGTCAACGCGCAGGCCGGCGCCTACGCCACCGGCATCCTGGCGATGATGGTGTCCGGCGCCATCGCCGTCACGATTTCCGCGATCCGGCGACACCAGCGCCGTGCCAGTGTCGCCTTCACCATCCTGACCCTGATCCTTCTCTACGCGCTCGGCGAGAACATCCTGGAAAAGCCCGACGGCATATCCATCTCGGCGTTCTTCATTCTAGGAATCATCGTTGTCTCGCTCGTGTCCCGGGTTTCGCGCACCACAGAACTGCGAGTTGAAGCCGTCGAACTGGACGAACAGGCGCGACGCTTCATCACCGACTCGCTCGTATTCGATGGTGCCTTGAACCTGATTGCGACCAAACCCAAGCCGGGCAAACAAACCGACTATGCCGGTAAAGAGACAGCGCAGCGGGGAATGAATCCCGTGCCGGGTCGCGCTGACGTGCTGTTCCTGGAGATCGAGGTCGTTGATCCGTCCAGTTTCAGCGAAGTGCTCCATGTTCGCGGTGAAGTAGTCAACGGGCTTCGGGTGCTGCGCGCCCAGAGTCCCGCGGCACCGAACGCCATCGCCGCCATCCTCCTGGCACTGCGCGACGCTTCCGGAGTGCGACCCCACGCCTACTTCGAATGGTCAGAGGGTAACCCCCTCGGGCACCTGCTGCGCTACCTCCTCCTCGGCCAAGGCGATACCGCACCCGTCGTGCGCGAAATTCTTCGCCAAAACGAAGCCGATCCCGTGCGGCGGCCTGGCATCCACGTCGGTGGCGGGTGACGGCATCCCGGGACTCGGGTATTTAGGATGGTTCCGACAGGGTCTGCGGCCTCACGGCGTGCGCAGGAGGTCAGCCACGTCCCGCCTCATCGACACCGGGTACTCGGTCGTTGGGGTGCCGACACGAACGAGCATCTGGATCGTCTGCCCTTCGGGCGCGTATTGAGCATGGATTGCCGCGTAGGGAGCAGCCATAGTCGGGTATTCCTGCAGGACCTGGCTCAGCGGTTGCATGACCAGGCCGAGGGTTCGGGCGTGGAGGGATAGCTGCGCGTACAGGATGCCGGCTTCGACCTGTTCCGTCCGGGTGTTGCCGGGCGTGCTGATGAGTCCGTATGCGGCCGTGTTGTCCACGCCGGCAGCGGTCATCGTGATCGCATTCTTGGCTGTGGCCGTATCGTTATTCAGCGCAGGGAAGATGGTGAGGAGTCCTTGGAGGAGATACTTCTTGAATCCGGTGGTGCCCTGGCCCTCAACGGCGAATCCCGACCGTGCCTCGTTCTTGGATTGCTCTGTGCCATGGAACACTGCGGCACTCTCCCTGGTCGCAGCGAGGTACTCAGTTTCGATGAGGGTTCCTTGGACTCCGAAGGCTCCGAGTGTGATCAGATTCTTTTCATCGCTGAGGAGCGTGAGACGCGCGGCCGAGTTGTCGGCGAGGGCTGTCAGCGCTTCCGTTTGCGGTGTCGTGAGGGGTGCCACCGTGTACGGAGCGCGGTTCGTGTCGGCCCGGAACAGCGACGAGTAGTCCTTCGTGGTCACGGATGCGTCCTTCGCCAGACTGATCCGCGCGACCGGCCGCTGGCTCATCGACGTCCTTAGGTCTGTCTCGTCATAGCTCCCGTCGGGGAACAACTCGAACGAGGCGGAATACCCGAGCTGCTCGGCGGCAACCCGGAGGTAGGCGAGAAATGCTCCCTGAGAAACCACGGTCTGCCGCGAATCCGGATCGACTGCCGGGGTCAGACGGCTCGAGTCAGCGTACAGGTGGAGAACGTTGGCATCGGCCGTGTCGAGCACAACGGTCCACGGCTGCATGTTGTGTCCGCTCGGCGCCAGCAAGGCATGGGCGACGACCTGCACTCGAATATCGGTCGACTGCTGGTAGTAGGTCGCCTTCCAGGGTTGGAGGTACGTCGCGGGGACGAAGATACCGCCCACGGTCAGGATCGCGCCGAGACTCAGCGCGAGCACGCAGGCCACCGCCCCGATTGTGATGAACACCGTCCGTCGGGCCCGGTGCGCCTTGGCAATATTGTCGTTCATCGATGAGGATCCCTTTGCGCGGTGTTGACGAGTGCTGAGTGAGTATCCGACCCGTGAGGACGCTTCAGGGGGGAGATCACGGGCTTCATGATCGCCTCGTTCGAAGTGTCACCAGCAGCCAACTCAGTACTCCGGCGATGCAGGCCGCAACGAGACCGATCGGAATCATGACCACCCAAGATGCCGGTTCCTTGAGGGCTAGCTGCACGAAGGGTGTGGTCAGAATCGGCAGGCACGTCAGGAGAAGGAAAAAGAGAAAGGCGGCGGTAATGGGGTAGGTGAACGTCCGCAGTCGCAGTTGCCCAATGCCGGCCCACAGTGCCGCCGGGAGGAAGAACGCATAGTCAAGGATGTGCACGGGATTGGTTGGCAGGGCCATGTCCACGACGCTCTGGGGCCTGACGCCATTGAGCAGAGCGGGCACGTCTTCGGAAAGCCAGAGCAGGCCGAACAGGCCCGCCACGACCAGAAGCATCCAAGCCGAAACCGAAAGAGCACGACCGTTTGTGAAGTTCTCAGCCGCCGTCTTCGGGTCGATGGATGTCAACCCGGCAATCAGGGCGAAAAGGCTCAGGCCGAAGACCACGATCCACAACGGAAACAACGGTCCGAACGGAATGGAGAAGGTGTAGATCACGTAGCTATACACGGTGAACGCGACCGCCCCCAGGCAAAGCAGACCCGCGCGATACGATCCGCGCAAAGCCAGGACGGCGCAGATCACGACCAGCGGCGCGACCACGACCGCATTCACGATGTCCTGTGTCAGCGCCTGGAACAGGAAAGCGGGTGTCAGGCTGTCGTAGAGCCCGTCAACTGCGAGCCCGATCGCGCTGCCGGTGAAGGCCAGGGCGGCTGCGACGATCGACAGGCCCAGCCAAGTGTTTGCCCCGGTGTTCGCTCGTTGCTGGTCGGCCGTGATGGATGAACGGGCCGCATTCATGGTTCATCTGCTGAAGATCCCATGACGTCATCGTGCACCCGCGACCGTGAGATGCATAATCCCCACCCGTCGCCGGACGCTGTCGAGAGGGGGCTGGAGTTCGACGCGCGCATGGCCGAGACCGCCTTGACACGAAGCTTCGGACGGTGGGGCGCCGTACCTCTACGATGAACCGCACGCCGGCGAAAGGCAGTGGATCGGCTCACGGAACGATTCCCCGCTGTGCCACGGTCACGTGTTGAAGGGGATGTCCGTGAAGAGCACGAGGCGCTCTCCGGCCGACCGATCCGTGACTTCATTCCCGCGCTGGTCGAACACGGGGTCACAGAGCGAATGCGCAAACAGTGTGCGCCGTTTCCGTGCGATTGTGCGCGCGAGCTCCAGTGGCGTCAGATGCTCCTCACTGGGCATCCCGAATTTTGAACACCGGGAAGTCAGCTGCGATGGCCGCGAAGGCGTCGACCGGCTCGGACTGCTCGACCGGAATGTGCGGTCTGGCACCGGGCGCTTGCGCCAGGTACGCCTTGAGAATCGGCGCACGGGCATCCGCCTGAACTTCTTCGAGGACGACTGAACGTCTGCGCCCCGCGTGGATGACGGCTTTTCCCCTCGCGGCCCGCACATTGCGCACCCACCGCGAGCCTTGGCCCAGCATCGAGACCGCGTATTCGTTGCCCTCGTAGCTGGCGATCACGAGCGGCAGGGTGAGCAGGGTGCGCGACTGCGGATTGACGGTCTCGAGGGTCACGGCGCCGTGGCCGACGACACCGAGCGAGAACACGATCGCGCTGATCCGGTTCAGGAAACGCGCCCACCGGTTCGGGCGCCCGCCGGCGTACATGCGCCTCAGCGAGTCGTCTCGAATCATGGTCGGTTGCCCCTGGAACAGAAGCGGGTGATGTACACGAATTCGGGCATGACTAGTGCCTCTCCGGTTTTCCGATGGACGCCAGTGCGGCTGCGGCGGCTCGATCGGGCGGATCGACAGTACCATTGCGTCATTGCGCAGTGATTTCCGTTGGACAACCGCGGCGACACCCCGAAGGGAACGGTGCGCCGTAACCTGCACCGCCGCGTTCGTGAATTGTGGCGTGGGGGCAGTCCGTTCATGTCGTCGGGGTTGTCGAGGTAGGCCTGGAATGACATCGCTGCTCCATTCGTGACGGTTTTTGGTGGTGGTGGGCCGGACCCCCCCCCACGACGAGAGAGCCGACCCCTTGCTCAAGAGTTGCCGCGAGCGTCAGCATCGTGGATGCACTACAGGTCACGGTCTGCTGCGCTGAAGAAGTGAGCATGCGAGGGACAGCCTCCCAGCGGCCTACAGCAAGTACTCGGTGTCCCATTCGTATTCCATGAATGAAGGCGCCTCTGAGAAGGTCAGCTCGCTGGAGGTCCTGAGCGTCTGTATGCGACGGTGGAGATAGGCGACCGCCTCGAGGGTGTCCGGTTCTCTCCACGTGGATTCTTCCGGGACGCTGATCAGCTCGCTGCCTGGGCCGACGATTATTTGCACGACCATCTCCTCGCCGTCGTTGTTGACCGCGGGTAGTCTGAGCAATTCGGAGTCGTGGCCGCTTGGAAGAGCGATGACCAACCTCAGGAGTGCATCCGCGGCCCCGTCTGTGGTCAGGAAGGATTCTCCGCAAAATGAAATTCTCTTCATGGACTTAATGATTCCCTGTCTTGTCGACGCGAATCCGTCCAGAGGGACGGCGACCTGGCGCTGACTCTACGAACGGCGTGGGTTCGGCAGGAGGTGTTTCATCGGTCACGGCCATCATGAACGGATGCGGTTCCGCTCGGGAACCGGGTGTTCATGGGTCAAGGTAGCAGGTGAGCGTCATTCTCCGCTGTCGGCCCAAAGGGGGACACCCCTGACTGTCGACGCATCACGCGTTCGATGCGAGGGTGCCGGGGGCAACACGAGTTCACACACCGTGGGTGGGCGGCCCGCTTGTGTCGGGTGCGAAGCCGCTGCCGGTGCTCCAACTGTTGCCGGGGTTACGGGTCGACGATGAGAAGGCGGCATTCGAGCCTTGCCCGACCATCAGGCCGGCCGCCACAATGGCGATCGGGGCCACGCTGATGTAGTGATTCGACGAGCACGGGCACGGGGACTGGGTGCACGCATGATTGTTTTCCCTCCACGTTGGTAGCCGCTGCAGGATCTCAAGAATCGCCTGGGTGCATGGATTTTGCGGAAGAAATAGCATCTGACCAACCTATTCGCGGGTATGCCTGTGGTCTGAGCCCTGTCAAGCAAACCGCCGGGAGGTGCGGTTTGTTGCCGCTACCCGGACACCCGCGCGACGACACTGCCGTTGAACTCGCCGAATCTGTTTGGAGTGTATGGTGCCCTAGGGTCGAGGCATGGAACTCTCGGCAACGCCCACGCTCACTGGATCGCTCGTGGCCCTTGAGCCCCTCTCCCTGAATCACGTGGCTGAGCTCCGTGTAGCGGCGGGCGAGGACGACCTATGGCGTTCGTGGTACACCTCGGTGCCGCACCCCGACGCGATGGCTGAGGAGGTTGAACGCCGACTCGGCGTCCAATCGCTGGGGCACATGCTGCCATGGGCCATCCGACTTGTATCAACGGGACAGGTGGTCGGAATGACGACCTTCATGAACCCGAGCGACACTGAGTTGCGGCTGGAAATCGGCTCGACTTGGCTGGCCACAAGCGCTCAGGGAACCGGGGCGAATCGGGAGACCAAGCTGCTGCAGCTCGCTTATGCCTTCGATGTCTTGCATTGCATCGCGGTGGAGTTTCGCACTCACTGGCACAACCGCCAATCAAGGAAAGCGATAGCAGCATTGGGTGCGAAGGAAGATGGGGTGCTCCGCAATCACTCCGTCGGACCAGACGGTGCACTCCGAGACACCGTCGTCTTTTCTATCATTGCGAGCGAGTGGCCGGCTGTGCGCATGGGTCTTCGATACACCCTGGATACGGGTAGAGGACATCAGGCTGGCCCGAGGGCACGACACTCGCAGCCTGAAGGTATTGAACCGCTGACACAGGGTCGTAGAAACAGGCGAGAAGTTAGCGCTGCTGTTGACATCCGGTAGAACCTCTGAATTCGACAGTGTGATCCGCGAGTCGGGTCCAGTTCGGCTCCGGCTCGGGGGCCGGGTGGCAGCCCCGTCCTCCCGAGGCTGCGGATCGGCGCACGAACGTCGTCCTGCCGCCACGAAACCGTGTCCCCTCAAGGGCCGACTGGTGGTCGGCTCCAGGAGAGGGCCAGTGTTGAATCACGCTTGAACGGGGGGTGCAATGCGCAATTCACAGAGGTCTTCGGGATCGACGGCGTTTTCACATCGTCCTGTTCACTCGCGATACCACCGGCGATAGGTCCGGCGGATTCCATCGATAACTGGAGTGAAGACTATGAACAGAAGCAGAATCAGGTCCGGTGCCCTCGCGGCCCTGGCCATCAGCGGTCTCTTCGTGACGGGCGGGCTCGTTGCGTCCGGATCAGCCGGTGCATTTGCCGCGACGCAATCCACGGATGTCGAGAGGTGGGTCGTTCCTGAGACCCGACAGGGGGGCGAATACTGGACAGCGGAGCGAATGATGGCCGCGACTCCAGGTGACGTTCTGGTCGGCGACAACGTAACATCCGTGGGCCGAAGTGAGGTCGAGGTGGGGCAAGAGAAGAAGGTCACGAAGCAGTCCCGCAATCCGAAGGTCACACCAACGGCGACTCAGCAGACACCCGTGGACCACATCGGCAAGGTGTTCTTCACGCTCGGCGGGAGCGACTACGTCTGCTCGGGCAACGCCATCTCCGCGGCCAACGAGAGCACCGTCGCTACAGCCGGCCACTGCGTGAACGAGGGCCCTGGGGCGTTCGCCTCCCGCCTGGTCTTCGTTCCGGCCTACGAGAACGGCACCGCACCGTTCGGACAGTGGAACGCGACGGAGCTCTATGCTCCGACCCAATGGACGTCGGGCGGCGACATCACCTATGACACCGGATTCGCGATCGTATCTTCTCCCACGGATGCGTCCTTGAGTGACACCGTCGGCGCCTCAGGCGTGGCCTTCAATGACGGCAGAGGCCTCACTTACGCCGCCTTCGGCTACCCGGCGGCAGCACCGTTCACCGGCAACACCCTGCAGTCCTGCTCCGGCACGGCCACGGACGACCCGTACGCACAGTCGGAATCGCAGGGCATCCCCTGCGACATGACCGGTGGATCCTCCGGCGGCCCCTGGTTCATCGGCAGCGGTTCGGCCGGCTATCAAAACTCGGTCAACAGTTTCGGATACAACAACGTCGCGAACACCATGTTCGGGCCGTACTGGGGGTCCGTCATCGAGAGCGCCTATGACGCCGCGGCCGCCTGACCCTGATTCGGCCGACGAATCCGGTGCCGCGGCCGTCGCGCGCGAGAGGCTCACGTCGGACTCGTTGGACGTCGAGTGGGACGAACACCGGATGCGCGCGGCGCGACCACGAGCCATTCGTCTCAATCCAGACGGCACGCGTGTTCCAGACGACGCACCGTGGCAATCGGAACCGCCAGAAGGGCAGTAGATCCATCCGCGGGACATGACCTGCGGGGCGGGGGACCGCCGCATACCTCCGGTATGTGGCGGTCCCGTTTGGACAGCCGAGGAGTCCATCGCAAACTACAGCCCGGTGGCTGGTTGATTGGTGGCGATGAATCGGAGACCGCGGGCGAACCCCCTGCGGAACGTTTTCAGTGGTTGAGAAGGTCGCGCGAGCGGACGATGGTTGCGAATTCGTCGTTGAGATTGATGGCGGATATTCGGGAAAGCTCCTCCGCGCTGATTGTGCCGCCTTCGAGGTCCGCCCTATCGAATGTGTGAGTGGCGTCCACCGCAAAGTAGACGGTGTAGCCCAGGTTTCCGCCAATGCGTGCGGTTGTTTCGCAGCAGTGGTTGGTGGTGATGCCGCAGATCACGATGGTAGAGATGGCGTTTTCTCGAAGCCAGTGGTCAAGATCGGGTGTGCCGTGAAAACTTGAGTTGACGGTTTTTTCGACTAATAGATCTGGGGTGCCGGACACATAGCTTTTCAGCGCGTGACCGGGATTGCTGGGGTGCAGCGGGGAGAGCGGATTAGTGGAGCTGTGCTGCACGAAGACGATCGGTCGCGAAAGCCTGTACCACTCGTTCACTAACGCTGCGATGTTCTGATCACAGTCAGCGTTGTCTCGCGGTCCCCACCAGGCGGCCTGGTCAAATCCTTGCTGAGCGTCGACGACGATCAGCGCGGTGCGATCATCCATCGAGGGTAGTTGGATCACGATTCGGGGCTCCTTTATTGTTTCACTGCCGGATCTTCATTCACCATCTAGCATCCCAGGACGTCAGCATCACGGCGACCTGCGGCCGAGGCCGCCGGCACTGTCGACGGTGCCGCTATCGGGCCCGTCGCCTGAGGTTACGGATCGCGCTCGCCTGACCAATCGGCGATTCATGGATGTCGGGCGCGTGCAAAGAACGCCGTCTCAGCCGCGCGCAGTCTGGTGATGTCCTCGACGACGAATTGCATGTCGGCGAAGTCTCGGTGCGATCCGGAGGAGGCCGAGCCATGTCGGTCAAGGTCATAGGCGCAGAGCCAGTTCAGGTGCAGTGCGGTGGGTCCCGGACGAATTCGGAGTAGCGACTCCAGGAGAGTGGCGCGACGGATGCCGGGAATCCGGAGGTCCGCCGCAACACCGGCGTCGCTGCGTGGGCAATCGTCATGTTTTGTTCTCCTATCGGACACCCGGCTCAACCCTGAACCGGCGGCAAGCTGGTGTCACGGAAAAGATCCGCGGGGTCCTTGGAATCGTGAGGGAATTCGATGAACTGCAGTCAACTGTTCTCAATTGTCAAGGCTGGTCCTGCGGTCTGGGAAGTCCGTCATGAGATCACTGATGAATTGGCCGGCATCATCCAGCGCACACCACGGGGCTTCGTCGTCCGCAACGACCAGAGGCAGCAGATCGGTAGCTTCGACTCCATCACGAGCGCACTGCAAGGTCTGTACGAGGCGGCTTGAAGGGTCAACTTCTAGTCAGTGAGCGAGCCGTAGTGACCCCGGCGATTCCCCGCCTCGACGAGGGAGGCCTGTTCGGCTGAGGGGTTCAATCCGTCGGGCGGCTGAATAGTCGGCAAACGACGGCGGGTCCAGTTGGGTCAGAGGCCAGGGGCGGGTACTCATGAAGGATGAGCTCCATCCGTGACACCGATCTTGGCCGCGCCGACCCGGTCGGGTGTCTGACTGACCTTGCAACCAGCGTCCAACAGGTGTCCGCTACGACGCCAGTGACGGAGATCGACCGTGTATTCCGTGCGGACCAGCAGCTTCGTTCGCTCGTCGTGCACGAGGACGGTATCTGCTTTCTGCTGACTCGAGAACAGGTGGAGTTCACTCTGACCGGCCGATTGGGTTACGGTCGTGGCCTGCATGCCCGATCGACGGCCATCCAGATGGTGCCGGAGAACTCTTTCGCGCTACCCGGTCAGATGAGCTTGGCGAACGCGGCGCAGCGCGTCCTGGAGCTGCCGGAGGGCAACCGGTACCGGGACGTTCTCGTGCTGACCGATGAGGGTCCCCGTGTCGTGTCGGTCTCACAGATCTTTGAACGGTTGTCGGCTGAATTTCGTTACGCCGCTCTGCACGATCCCCTGACCGGCCTACCCAATCGTCGGCAATTGGAGGAGAGCGGAGCCACGTCCATCGAGGGCAGCGTGGACATAACCCGCATTGCGGTGCTCTACATCGACCTCGACGGTTTCAAAGCGATCAACGACACCTTCGGTCATCAGGCCGGGGATGAGATTCTGATCGGCTTCGCCGACCGGCTGCGTCACCTTGTCCGACCCACCGATCTCCTCGCCCGCCTCGGCGGCGACGAGTTCGCGGTGTTGCTGGTCGACGTGGATGAAGCGCAGCTCCTCGCCATCGCGGATCGGGTCGTGCTCGGCGCGTCGGTGCCGTTTGTCTGCGACGGCCATCTGCTGCATGTTTCGGCGTCTGTCGGTATTGCCATGGCCGGTGATGTCGCAGCGGAACGAGAACTGAGCAGGCTTGACGTGCTTCTCCGCCACGCCGACGGAGCGATGCTCAAGGCAAAGCAGGCAGGGAAGCGCCAGGTCGCCCGTCTCGACGGGCACGGCGAGGCCGCCCCGATCGTGCGAAATGCGCTCATTCGGCGGCGCCTGCCGAAGGCGTTCGAAACCCTCTCGTTCACCCTGCACTACCAACCGCAGATGGACCTGTCCAGCGGTGACTGCTCGGCGGTGGAGGCGCTGCTGCGCTGGACCGACCCGGTGTTAGGCGCCGTGTCGCCCGCGGAGTTCATTCCGATCATGGAACTCTCCGGCGACATCCACCGGATTGGGCAACGGGTCATCAACGAGGCCTGCGCCCAGGCCAGGGTTTGGTTGGATGCGGGAACACCGCGTCGGATCGCAGTCAATGTGTCTCCACTCCAACTCGCGGCTCGCACCATCGTTCCCGAGCTAGTGTCCGCGCTCCACCGACACGCGGTGCCCGCACACCTCATCGAGGTGGAAATCACCGAGGGTGCCGCGATCACCGATCTGCCGCGGGCGATCGGCCAGCTCCAACAGCTCCGGGAGGCCGGAATCAGTATCGCCCTGGACGACTATGGCACCGGTTTCTCTTCCCTTGCCCTGCTGCGCAGTCTGCCGCTGACCACGGTGAAGATCGACAAGACCTTCGTCGACAACATCGATTCCTCACCCTCGGACGCCCTGCTCGTGGGCGGCATTATCGACACCGCTCATGCCATCGGGCTGACGGTCACCGCCGAAGGTGTTGAACGCCAGAGCCAACTCCAGCTCCTGCGTGATTTGCGCTGCGACACCGTGCAGGGCTATCTCATTTCGCGGCCCGTCGCCCCGGAGGACCTTCCGCAACGGTGCTCGGTCTCATCCTCGACGACCCTCCGCGCAGTCCCCCTTGATCCCAAGGGACGAATTGAAAGTAGCTGACCTGATGCCGGTTGAATCAGGGTGTGCGGAGGAGGGAAGCGACATCGCGCCTCCTCGACACCGGGTTCTCGGTCGTTGTTGTGCCGATGCAGACGAGAACTATGCGCCCGCCTTGATACCAAGCTCCCAACGGTGGAAGACTGAGATTTGTGAACCTCAACGATGAACTGCAGGCCGTCGAAAAAGTAGTGGATCGTCTCACGGAACGATTCCCCGATGTGCCACGGTCACGTGTTGAAAGGGCTGTTCGTGAGGAGCACGAAGCGTTCTCCGGCCGCCCGATCCGTGACTTCGTTCCCGTGCTCGTCGAACACGGGGTGAAGGAGCGCTTGCGCAAACAGTGAGCGACGGTTCAGTGAGTTTGCGCGCTCGACCGCCAGTGGGGAAGCTCAACAAGGTCAAGCGCATCCGCCGCGACCTCACCGCCAGCCTGTACCGCGAACCCACTCTGGCGGAGCTGGCCGAGGCCTGCGGGGCTCCGATGGCCGACGTGCGGACCTAGCTTGATTGGGACGTCGAACCGATCTCGTATCAGACCCCACTCGGCGAGGGCTTGGCCGACATCTCCGAGCTGATCATGGACGATGATCTGCCCCAGCCGGAGGAGTACGCGGCGCTTGCCCTGCGCCGCTCTGACATCACCTTTCATCTCGACGCGCTGCCCACACGGGAGCGGANAGGAGGCACGGTTCGGGCTCAACGGCGACTAACCGTCGCGGTGGGACTTGACCAGCAACACAATGCCGAGTCCGAGCCACCACAGCATACCCAGCGGGATCAGTGCCACTGAGGACAGCCAGATCACCTCGGGCAAATCGATATTGGTCGCCGTCAGGAGGGGGCCAGCGATCAGCATCACGAGCCGGAGGCCTGTGACGACTCCGAGAACGCATATCCAGATCGGCAGGGCGTGGGAGCGTGCCCCGGCGACACTGATGCCCACGACCCAAACGGAGAGCGTGAGGAGGCTCGCTTGGGCAAAACCGTGGGTTCCCAGCATTTGAATGCTGACGTATGCGGACTCGCCCCATCTGCTGTTGATCCCGTCGATGTAGAGCAACGGTCCCACGGACGAGCGCAAGACCCCGTGCATGAACAGGAATGTGGCCGACATGAGACCGAGTGCGCTCAGGCTCCGGCGAGTGATGCTGCTTGTGCGTGGTGCAAGCACATCGGAGACGGCGAAACTCGCCACGACGAAAGCGATGGCCATGGTGAAAAGCGCAACCCCTGCGACAGGGTACAACTGCGGATACTGGCGCAGATAGTCGAGGCTCGCTGCGGGGTCGTCTGTGTCGTCGAAACCGAGAACTGGCGGCAGGAGCTCAAGCGTGAACCATGTGATGCCTCCGAGCCCGGCAACGACGGCCGCTGTTCCACCGGCACGTAACGCTGCCCGATTGGTGGTCTCGGCCGACGCCTTCGCCGACGCGGTTCTGCGGTCATGTTCGCTGATTGCACTCATGATGCACTCCCTTGTGGGGCGCTGGCAGTTAGGGCGAACCGGTCACGGTTCAGAGATGCACAGAATGGTACTCGCAAGGGCGGCTGAGCGAAATGCGTTCGACGGGCGACGATTGATCCCCTCCGTAGCGTTCCTGCTAGGTGAACCGCGGTCTCGCGACGCTAGGCCAGTCCGGACAGAACCAGTAGGCGGCCGGCCAATCTGGACTTCTACGAGCGAACGTTCCGTTTACTCGGGGCGCCGGGACGGTTGAGAGTCCTACGTCAGCCTCAGCCGACAGGGGGCCGATTTACTCTACGAGGGCCGCGACGGCATCCACGACCAGCTGCCTACGCTGGGCGCGGGAATATCTAGGGGCCAGCGCTGTGGACAAGGGCGTGCCATTACTCCAGATGCTGGCCAGCTGAAGGACTAAGCCGAGCAACTCGAGCGGCTCAAAGGCAGCGGAAGGTCGCGAAGGTCGTCGGTAGGAAAGCACAGCGGTGGGCCGAGAAAGCCCGAACCCGCAACAGCATGCAGGCGCTCTCCAAGCTGGCCGAGTACGTGGACGGGCACTACCGGATCGTCAGCCAGCCGCCGGTCTTGTTCCCGTCCGTGAACCCTATGACACGTTCGGGCTGTCTGCCGACGAGATCTGGGACGCGCTCAACGCACAGTTGGGCTCGTATCGGGACACACTTGCAAGAGGACCGTCGTTTCCTTCTCGAGCGCGTCCGGGTCGTCGACGTGGCCCGCAAAGTCGTCGGGTCGGCAGCGTCGGAACCCGCGCCTGCATCGCCCTGCTCGAGGGACGAGACGAGCATGACCCGGTGTTCCTCCAGGTCAAGGAGGCCACGTCATCCGTTCTGGAAGACCACCTGCCGAAGAGGCGTTACAACCAGCCGGGGGAGTCCGGCGCATGCAAGGCCCGGCGCGCACGTTCCAATGAGGCCCCCAGTCCCCATTCAACGGCCAGGCGATCCAGGTGCACCGCTTGGCCGCGAGTGCTCACTCGGATTCGGGCGTCGTAGCCGGGCAGCGCCAGGTCGCGCACTACCCTCACCACCGCCGGGGCCACCTTCAGGTAATCGGTGGCGGCGAGGAGCCTGGCCCGCGCGCTCAATGCCAGCGCGGATTCGGGGTGTGCGGCCGCTGCGACGATCCCGGCAAGGTCACCGTAGGTGCGGAGCAGCGTGGCCGACGTCTTCTCGCCCACCCCGGGCACTCCGGGCAGGCCGTCTGAGGCGTCGCCGCGAAGCACTGCGAAGTCCGCGTACTGAACCGGGAGCACTCCGTATTTGGCCTCGAGTGCGGCATCCGTCAGAATCTCAAGCCGAGCCATGCCTCGCCCGGTGTAGACGACCCGCACCCCGCGGGTGTCGTCGATGAGTTGGAAGAGGTCACGGTCGCCGGTGACGACATCCACGGGGATCGTCGCGTGCGAGGCCAGGGTGCCGATGACATCGTCTGCCTCGTGTTGTGGGGCGCCGATCACCGGGATGCCGAGCGCGCCGAGCACCTCGCGGATGAGCGGGACCTGTGCGCTGAGCAGGGCTGGCATCGCCTCGACCGGAAAGTTGCTCACCCTCGGCTGGTCAGCGGCGACCCGGTGGGACTTGTAGGTGGGGATCAGGTCCACGCGCCACTGCGGCCGCCAGTCATCGTCCCAGCAGGCCACGATCTCGCTCGGCTGGAACTCGGCGACGAGCCGCGCGATCATGTCAAGCAGCCCGCGGACGGCGTTCACGGGTATCCCGTTGGACGCGCGAATGGTGTCCGGAACCGCGTGGAAGGCTCGGAAGTAGAGGCCGGCCGTATCGAGGAGCATCAGGCATTCACGTGGTTCGGTCACGGCGGCATCCTCCCACACGGGCCAGTCAGGCCGCGACGCTCAGCGCCAATCCGCATCCGCATCGGTCGGGGGTCGGGGAGGACTCTGTCGCTTTCGGTTCGGGCGTGGGCACCGTGAGTACGGATGACTTTGCCAGCTACAACTGAGCATCTGTCCAGAATGCACGTGCATGATGGAAACTTCGCCCGCGCGGCCGCATCTGGCCGTGAGTCCACCGATCAAGGTGCGCCGAGGATCGTGTAGCCCGGCCGTACCGCTTTTGGAAGTCATGCGCTTTGCTTCACCCAGTTCACCTGTGTCCGCCCGCCGTGAAATCAACGCCAAACGTAAGCGTTCACGCACTCGGTCCGTCGCTCTCGGGGCCGGAGCGTCGCTCGGCCTCATCGCCTTGATCACCGGGATCGGCGCGGTGTCACAGGCATCCGCAGCAAGTACCGCCAGCATTGCCGCGACGACCGAGCTTTCCGAGAGCACCGGACTCCGACACGAGCAGCTCAGCGTCTACTCCGCCATCGCGACGAAGACAGCCCATGATCGCGCGGAGAGCACCCTCAGCGACGCCGGAACGGTGATTACGGCAATGGCGAACAAGGTGGATTCGACCCCGCTGGCGTCATCCGTTGCCGCGCTCGGGGACTACAAGACGCTGGAGACGGACACCGTGATCGCGTTGACCGGACAGACTCAGGAGGCGGCTGCCGCGGCACGGTCAGCCGTGGCCGAGGTCGACCGCGTTGCCGCCGAGGCCGCAGCGGCGGCCGCCGCGGAAGCGGCCCGCGCCCAAGCTGAGGCTTCCGCCCAGGCTGCGGCTGCTGCCGAGGCTGCGGCTGCGGCCGAGGCCGAGGCCGCACGGGATTCCGCTGCGCCAGCTGCACCTCAGGCCGCCGCCGGCGGCAACTCGCCCGCGGAGGCGAAAGCGACGGCCCGAGCGATGGCCGCTTCGACGTACGGTTGGGGCGAGTCGGAGTTTTCCTGCCTCGTGCAGCTCTGGACCAAGGAATCCGGCTGGTCGTACTCGGCCTACAACTCCAGCGGAGCAACCGGCATCCCGCAGGCTCTGCCCGGAAGCAAGATGGCGACCGCGGGATCGGACTGGGCCACGAACGCGACCACCCAGATTTCCTGGGGCCTCGGTTACATCCAGGCCGGGTACGGTAGCCCGTGCGGCGCCTGGGCGCACTCCGAGTCGAATAACTGGTACTGACCGGATTGGGACTTGAGTAGACCCGCCCGGTCACCGGGTGCGGACGTCGACTTCCATCAGATGTCGGCGGCGATCTCGAACCGGGTAAGCACGGGGGCGGACGCGAGAAGCGTACCGAGCTGCGTGGCGCCGGAGCCGCCCGTACTCGACTGACTTCGGCCAGCCTGACTTCGACGTGCAACCTCGAGCAGGCGGGATCCGGTCGAGGTCGATGGCCTCGCCCGACAGCGGCCGGAACTCTTCGACCGCCCCGTACAGACCTGCGCGGCGGCCTGGTCGCCGAGAGTGTCCGGCATGGTCATCCCGTCGTGGGTTGAGTAGGTGCTGGCGACGTGGAGGTGCGGAAGCCTCCGGTGGCGGTCATGGTCTTCATATTCGTCGTGCCCGTGCGGATCAGCCGAGGGCGGACGGCCGCCGTCGGGCGAGGAAGAACGGCCGAACCGACACCAAGGGGAAGGCGACGATCGCGGCGAGCAAACCCGACGCGGACGCCTCGGCGAGGAACGGCTGGATGCGCGCCCGGCATCCGAACTCTGCGTCTCCTGCGCGCGTCGGCTCGAATCGGGCCGCCGCGCCTGAATCCCGGACGGCTCTCGACAAAGGCAAGGCCCGGCGGCAGAATCGGGCGAGGCGGTTCCCGCACGAGGTATCCGCCGGGCGGGAGCCGCATGTTCACGAATCGGAGTGATGCCGGTGTGCAGCTGGCCGCGCGACTGGCCGAACGCCTGACCGAGCTGGAGGCACACGACCCGGTGGTCTACGCCCTCCCACGAGGCGGCGTGCCGGTGGCGGTCGAGGTCGCCCGGTGCCTGCACGCACCGCTGGACCTCATCCTGGTGCGCAAGATCGGGGCGCCGGGCTATCCGGAGGTCGCGCTGGGGGCGGTCGTCAACGGCCCAAGTCCGCAGACGATCGTCAACGAGGATGTGTTCGCCGCGACCGGTGGCGACTCGGTGGGTCTGGCTAGGGCCCGCCGTCGCGAGCTGTCCGAAATCGAACGACGTCGCATCCTCTATCTCGGTGATCGGCAGCCGATCAGTCCGCGGGGCCGAGTCGCCGTGATCGTGGACGACGGTCTCGCCACGGGAGCCTCGGCCAAGGCGGCCCTCACGGCCCTGAGACGGCTGGGTGCCGCCCTCACGGTGCTCGCTGTCCCGGTCGCACCTACGGACCTGATCGAAGATATGAGGCAGTACGCGGATGTCGTCGTTGTGCTGAACGCCCTGCAGGAATTCTGGGCGATCGGTCCGTGCTACACCGACTTCCACCAGCTGTCCGACGATGAGACGGTGACCCTGCTCCAGGACGCGTGGGTTGCGGCCGACGCCTCCCCGCCGACCGACGGCGTGACGACCTGACGGTGTCGCGACGGCTGCCCGTTTCTCCGGCCCGGTGCCGAACCGGCAGAATGGTGAGGTGTATCTTCTGGTGAGTCGAACGAATAACGGGGAGCTCCTCGTTCTGCCGCTCGGCCCGGAGGGCGAGGTTTCGGGGCCCGCACTCCGTTTGACTTCCCGCGACTTCCCTGGCTATGTGTGCGATCAGGAGGCTGACCGGCCTCGGTGGGTGTGGGAGGACACGGCCCGCATCTACCCGCTGCTGCTGAAAGCCGGGGTCCGGGTGCACCGCGCGCACGACCTGCGCCTGTGCCATACGATTCTGCGCCTGTCGTCCCTCACTCAGGCGAGCTCATTGGCCCGGGCCGAGCCGAGTCAGTGGGATCGGGCGCCGGCTCTCCAACCGGACGCGGCTGCATCCGGGGTGACGCTCTTCGACCTGTTCGACGGTGACACTGGTGCTGGTGCTGAGGGCCCCGCCGAGGGCGGCACCGACACCGCTGCCGGTGCCGGCCCGCAGGCGGAATTCCGGCGTCAACTCGACGCGGTCCGCGCCTCCACGGAGCCCGGCCGGCTTCGGCTGCTGCTCGCCGCGGAATCCGCCGGTGCCCTGATCGCCGCCGAGATGCAATTCGCCGGACTGCCGTGGCGCACCGACGTGCATGACGCCCTGCTGACCCGCGAGCTCGGCGCCCGCGTGGCCCCAGGCATCCGGCCCGAGCGCCTCGAGAACCTCGCCCGGCGCATCCGAGACGCCCTTGGCGAGCCCGGTCTCAATCCGGACTCGCAACCCGACCTGATGCGGGCCCTGCAGAAGGCCGGCCTGAGGGTGACGTCCACCCGTGCCTGGGAGCTCAAGGAATTCACCCACCCCGTGATCGAGCCGTTGCTCGAGTACAAGAAGTTGTCCCGGCTGCTCAGCGCGAACGGCTGGTACTGGATGGACACCTGGATCGTGAATGGCCGGTTCCATCCCGAGTACATCCCCGGCGGGGTGGTGACCGGACGCTGGGCCACCCGGGGCGGGGGAGCCCTGCAGCTGCCCAAACAGGTGCGCGGGGCCGTCGTCGCCGATGCCGACTGGAAGCTGGTGGTCGCGGATGCCGCACAGTTGGAGCCGCGCATCCTGGCCGCCCTCTCGGGCGACACTGCCATGGCTCAGGCCGGCCGGGGGACGGACCTGTACGCCGGGATCGTCGCCGGGGGTGTCGTGGAGACCCGTGAACACGCCAAGGTCGCCATGCTCGGGGCGATGTACGGCGCCACCAGCGGGGAGAGCGGGCGACTGCTGCCGCGGCTCGCGAAGGCCTTCCCGCGCGCCTTGGCCCTCACCGAGACGGCGGCGCGGGCCGGGGAGCGCGGAGAGAGCGTGACGACGCGGCTCGGGCGCTCCTCCCCGCGACCCGGGGAACGCTGGCTGGCGACCCAGGCGCAGGCCTACGACCCCGGGGCAACGGATGCCGACGAGCGCCGCGCCCGCAGCCAGGCACGCGACTGGGGCCGTTTCACCCGTAATTTCATCGTGCAGGGCAGTGCCGCGGAATGGGCGCTGTGCTGGATGGCGGAGGTGCGCCGGGAACTGCGGATGCTGCCGCCGTGCACCCCGGCCGCTTCCGGGTCGGAATTCGATCAGGCCCCGCACCTAGTCTTCTTCCTGCACGACGAGGTCATGGTGCACACACCGGCCGCGCTGGCCGCCACCGTCGAGGGGATCATCCGGCGCGCGGCGGACACCGCCGGCCGACACCTGTTCGCCGATTTCCCGGTGGACTTCCTGCTCACCGTCGCGACGGTCGACAGCTACGCGCAGGCGAAATAGCGGCGCCGTCGGGGAGGGCGAGGGGGTGCCGGCGCCTGCCGGTCAGGCGACGGATGCCGGCCGTCGCCCGCGCTTCGGCCGCACGTCGTTCAGTCCGTGTTGGAAGGCCTCTGTGGGGCCGTCGGCGAGCAGCGTATCGACGTCCCGGAGCCAGGCCAGGGCGGCGGCGGCCAGTGTCACCCGGGCGGCGCCCGCCAGCCGCTCCGCGCCCGTGCCCGCGGTGTCCACACTCTCAAAGTCCGTGCCTGCGGCGACCACGGCTGCGAGCTCGGCGACCGACTGCCACCGCTGCCGATAGCCGGCAACGACCTCGCGCGCGTCGATGCCCAGAGCGTGGGGGTCAGGTAGGGAGGCTGCGATCAGGACCCGGTCGACCAGGTCGTTCCACTCGTCGTCGGGGGTGCTCTCGGCGCCGGACAGCCACTGCAGCGCCTCGGCCCGACCGAGCGCCGTGATCCGGTACAGCGGCAGCCCGTCCGGGGTTCTACCGGCCGACTCGACGGCCTCCTGCTTCACCAGGCGCTCGAGTGTGCCGTAGATCTGCCCGACGTTGACAGCTCGCCGGCCGGCGGTTCTGGACTCCAACTCTCCGTGCAGCTGGAAACCGTACGCGGGACCGATCGTGAGAATCGCCAACAAGCAGCTGCGCACAGACATGGGACCTCCGGTGGTGAGAGTAAAACCATACTGAGTATAGCCAACGGGAGGACCGGGATCGCGCCTTGTGATCGCACGGGTCACTGAGGCATAATTCAGTGGGGCGGCGCCTGACGCTGTGCCTTGACACTACGGGAAAAGATCACCACCCTTCACAAGTTCACAGCACGCCGCATTGTTTCGTTCAGAGGTCGTTGGGGAAGACGCACCTCACAGAACGGGAGAAACGATGGTGGCTACACAAGCTCGGCAGGCAGCGACTGCGCGAGGTGTAATTTACGTGCATTCTTCGCCTCGGGCGTTGAGTGCCCATGTGGAATGGGCCGTGGGTCGCGTCGTAGGCGAGCCCGTCAGTTTCGACTGGTCGGAGCAGCCCGTGCTCCGCGGTGCGCAGCGTGCCGAGTATTACTGGGAGGGTGCCCGCGGCACAGGCGCACAGATCGCGTCGGCTCTCCGTGGCTGGGAGCACCTTCGCTTCGAGGTCACCGAGGACGCCAGTCTCGGCACCGATGGGGGGCGTTGGCTGCACACTCCCGATTTGGGGGTCTTCTTCGCCCAAACGGATACGGCTGGCAACGTCGTGATCCCGGAGGACCGGCTGCGCCACGCAATGGAAATGGCCGGGACGAACGCCCTGGAGCTTCACCGGCAGCTGCGCTGTGCGCTCGGGCAGTCCTGGGACGATGAACTCGAGCCGTTCCGGCACGCCGGCGATTTCAATGCCGTGGTCTGGCTGCACCAGGTGGGGTGACGGGTGACTATTCCTCCGAACGCGGAAGACCCTGACCGATGGCGGCCGGGGTCTTCCGCGTATGGCGCTGGTCCCGCAGGGTGGAGCTAAATCGACCGGAAGGCGACGACGGCGTTGTGGCCGCCGAACCCGAACGAGTTGCTGATGGCCAGCAGGTCGCCGGACGGCAACGTGCGCGGCATGGTCACGACGTCGAGCGGGATGCTCGGATCCTGGTTCAGCAGGTTGATGGTCGGCGGGGCCATGCGCTCGGCCAAAGCGAGAACCGTGAACAGGGCCTCGATCGCCCCGGCACCACCGAGGAGATGACCGGTGGACGCCTTGGTCGCCGACACCGGGATACCGTCGAGCAGGTCGCCGAACACCCGGCGCAGGGCGTTGTACTCGGCGATGTCGCCGACCGGTGTGCTGGTCGCATGAGCGTTGATGTGCGAGACATCCGCGAGGCTCGCGCCGGCGTTCTTGATCGCGGTGATCATCGCGCGGGCCGCCGCCGTCCCCTCAGGGTCCGGCGCGGTGATGTGGTAAGCGTCGCTGGTCACGGCGCCGCCGAGGAGCTCGGCGTAGATGCGCGCACCACGGGCCTTGGCGTGTTCTTCCGTCTCGACGACGAGCGCCGCGGCGCCCTCCCCGAGCACGAAGCCGTCCCGGGTGATGTCGTAGGGCCGTGACGCCGTTGCCGGGTCGTCGTTGCGCTTGGACAAAGCCTGCATGGCAGCGAAGGATGCGATCGGCAGCGGGTGGATCGCGGCCTCCGAACCGCCGGCGATGACGATGTCGGCGAGCCCGGCCTGCAGCCGGTTGTAGGCGTTCACGAGCGATTCGGTGCTCGAGGCGCACGCGGACACGACCGTGGTGATGCCGGCACGGGCGTGAAGGTCCATTCCGATGGCCGCTCCCGGACCGTTCGGCATGAGCATGGGCACGGTCATCGGCAGGACGCGGCGCGGACCGCGTTCGCGGAGGGTATCCCACGCGTCGAGGAGGGTCCAGACTCCGCCGATGCCGGTCGCCCAATCGACGGCCAGGCGCTCGGGGTCTGCCTCGGGGGAGCCGGCATCCGCCCAGGCTTCACGCCCGGCGATCAGCGCGAATTGACTGGACGGGTCGAGGCGCTTCGTCTCGTGGCGGGTTAGGACGTCGATGGACGGAACCCTGGCCTGAGCGGCGAAGGTCACCGGAAGCTGAGTCCGGGCCACCCATTCGTGGTCGAGCGGGCTCGTCCCCGATTCGCCGGCGAGCAGGGCAGACCAGCTGTCGGCGGCCGTGCCGCCGAGAGGGGAGGTCGCACCGATGCCGGTGATAACGATTTTTTTGGTCATGACGTTAACTCTCCGTGAGGCGTGCAAACGTGGGCGTCACCCACAGATCAGGCCGGTCGGCAGATGCCGACCGGCCTGTTCAGTTGTGGATTAGACCTGAGCCTTGACGATGAAATCGACGGCGTCGCCGACGGACTTGAGGTTCTTGACCTCTTCGTCGGGGATCTTGACGTCGAACTTCTCTTCGGCGTTGACGACGATGGTCATCATCGAGATGGAATCGATGTCCAGATCATCGGTGAATGACTTCCCCATCTCAACCGTGTCGGCCGAGATGCCGGTCTCGTCGTTGATGAGCTCGGCCAGGCCGGTCAGAACTTCTTCGGTGGACAGTGCCATGTTATTTCTCCTTGGGGGTGTCTCGTATGACCGAGACTCAGTTTAGAGGGGGTTGAGTGAAATCTAGGGAAGCACGACGACCTGCGCGCCGAACACGAGCCCGGCGCCGAAGCCGATCTGGAGGGCGAGGCCTCCGCTGAGCTCGGGGTGATCTTCGAGCAGTCGGTGGGTGGCCAAGGGGATCGACGCCGAAGAGGTGTTACCGGTGGTGGCCACGTCGCGGGCGATCACGACGGATTCAGGAAGCTTCAGCTGCTTGGCGAATTCGTCGATGATGCGCATATTGGCCTGGTGCGGGATGAAGGCGGCAAGCTGGTCGCTCTCGATTCCCGCGACCTGGAGAGCTTCCTTGGCCACCTTCGCCATGTTCCAGACCGCCCAGCGGAAGACCGTCTGGCCTTCCTGGCGGAGGGTGGGCCATTCGGATTCGCCGCGGCGGTACTCCTGCAGGGTGTGGTTCATGGTGATGGCATCGGCCTTGGACCCGTCGGATCCCCAGACGGTGGGTGCGATCCCCGGGTAGTCGCTTGGGCCGATGACGACGGCGCCCGCGCCGTCGCCGAGCAGGAACGAGATGCTGCGGTCCGTGGGGTCGACGAGGTCGGACAGCTTCTCCGCGCCGATCACCAGCGCATAGTGGGCTGTGCCCGTGCGGATCAGTGAGTCGGCCTGCGCGACGGCGTAGGTGTAGCCGGCGCAGGCGGCGTTGACGTCATAGGCGGCCGCGGGGTTGGCGCCGACCCGGTCGGCCACCACGGCGGCGATGGACGGGGTCTGACGGCTGTTGCTGATGGTGGCCACGATGACGGCGTCGATCAGGTGCGGCTCGATGCCGGACCGCTCGATGGCCTCCCGTGCAGCATCCGTTGCAAGGTCGACGGCCTGGATGTCCGCGCTCGCCCGGGTCCGGGTGATGATGCCGGTGCGCTGCTGGATCCATTCATCGGACGAGTCGATCGGTCCGACCAGGTCGTCGTTGGGTACGACGAGATCGCCGCGGGCGGCACCGATCGAGAGGATCCGGGTGTACTGGGGACCGTGCGACTGCTGGAGTGTTGGCTTGGACATATTCTCTTTCGGTCAGACTAGGTTCTGCTGGTCGATCAGGTCGAACGCAGCGGGCAGGTCGTCCGGTGTCTTGATCGCGACACTGGGCACACCCTTGAGGGCACGTTTGGCGAGGCCGACAAGGGCCCCAGCCGGTGCGACCTCGATGATTCCGGTCACGCCGGCCTCCGCGAATGAACGCATGCACAGGTCCCACCGTACCGGCGAGGACACTTGATCAACCAGTAACTCCATGAAGCGGGTCCCGCTGGTGACCCGGTTGCCGTCACGGTTCGTCCAGATCGGAATCGAGGGATCGGCTGGCAGTACCTGTGCGGCAACCTGGGCGAGGTGCTGCACGGCCGGCTGCATATACCGCGTGTGGAATGCTCCGGCCACTTGCAGTGGGATCACCCGCGTGCGCGGGGTGGGGTTCTCCCCGAGAACGGCCAGGGCCGCGAGGGAGCCGGCGACGACGACCTGACCGCCGCCGTTGAAGTTGGCCGGTGCAAGGTCGAGCTCGTCGAGGCGAGCCAGGAGTTCGGCTTCGTCCCCGCCCAGCACCGCGCTCATGCCGGACGGCTCCAGCGCCGCCGCCTCCGCCATGGCGTTGCCGCGCTCGCGCACGAATCGAACGGCGTCCGCAGCGCTGAGGATGCCGGCGCCGGCGGCGGCCGTGATCTCGCCCACCGAGTGGCCGGCAATGCCGGCGATGCGCTCACGTCGACCGTCGGCCAGGAGCACACCCAGGGTGAGGAGCCCGGCGGCCACGATCAGCGGCTGGGCGATCCGGGTGTCCCGGATGGTGTCGGCGTCACTCACGGTTCCGTGGCGCAGAAGGTCGATTCCACAGGCCTCGGAGATCTCATCCAGGCCGGCGGTGAAGGTGGGATCCCGAAGCCAGGGCTCGAGGAAACCGGGGGTTTGTGAGCCCTGACCGGGGCAGACGACAACAATCATTGGTCTAGTCTCCCAAGCTCGATTGCCGCGGGCGTGTCGATGATCCACCAACTATTCGGGGAGTGTTTGTCGAATCACGCTAGTTCGGCGCCCTCGCTGGCGACGCTACCGCCGGCGTGCGGAGCCGTCGTGGTCGCTGATCGACCCGATGATGAGGGCGGCCTGCAGGATGAGCGCCTCGCGGGCGCCGGTGGCGTCGTAGCCGATGACCTCCGACACCCGCTTCAGGCGGTAGCGCACGGTGTTCGGATGTACGAAGAGTTCCCGCGCGGTGGCTTCCAGGGAGCGGCCGTTGTCCAGGTAGCACCAGAGCGTGGTGAGCAGTTCGGTCGAATGCGCCTGCAGCGGTCGGTAGATCCGGTGGATCAGTGTGGCGCGAGCGAGCGGATCGCCGGCCAGGGCCCGCTCGGGGAGCAGGTCATCGGCCTGCACCGGACGGGGGGCATTGCGCCAGGACCGGGCCACGGCGAAGCCGGCCAGGGCGGCCTTGGCGCTCTTGGACGCGTCGACCAGATTCGGCACCTCGTGGCCGAGCACCAGGTGGCCGGCGCCGAAGCTCGGCTCGAGCTGCACGGCGATCTCCATGAAGCTGAGGGCGGAGGCCGTGCCGATCGCGTCATCCGGGTCTGTCGGGGTGGGGTGAGCCCGGCCGATGACCAGGACCAGCCGGTTGCCCTGTACCCCGATCAGCACGTCGGCGGCCATGTGGCGGGCCGAGCGACGCAGTTGATCGACGTCGAGCATCTTCGGCGTCGTGCCCACGAGCACGCAAACCTCGCCGTGCCCGTGCCAGCCGAGGGCGGCGATCCGGCTGGGCAATTCATCGTCGTATTCGCCGCTCAGGATCGAGTCGACGACGAGAGCCTCGAGGCGCACGTCCCAGAGGCCGCGCGCCTCGGCCGCCCGGGCATAGACATCCGCCGCACCGAAGGCGATTTCGCGCGAGTACAGCAGGATGGCCTCCCGCAGCATCTCCCCGCCGTCCTTGACCCGCTCCTCCACCACCTCGACGGTGACGCGGATCAGCTGCAGGGTCTGTTGCAGGCTGATCGAGCGCAGGAGTTCACGCGGGGCTGCACCGAAGACGTCGGCCGCGATCCAGGGCGTGGACCGGGGATCGTCGAACCATGAGATGAACGACGTGATGCCGGCCTGGGCGACCAGACCCACGGCGGACCGCCGCCCGGGCGGCATGTCGCCGTACCAGGGCAGCGTGTCCTCGAGACGTTTCAGCGTCGCCGTGGACAGCTCGCCGGAAATCGTTCGCAGCCAGCTGAGCGTCTGTTCTTTCGTCTTCGGTGTGGGTGCCACGGGGGCGGCTAGCTCTCGCCCCCGGCGGAACCGGTGGTTCCCGCCGTCACGTCATGCAACCGGTACTTGGTGATGGCCTGGCCGACGACGCTGCGGTCGACCTCACCGCGGCGGGCGAGCAATTCGAGTGCGCGCACCGCCATCGACGGTCCGTCGATCTTGAAGAAGCGGCGGGCTGCCGGGCGGGTGTCGGAGAAACCGAACCCGTCGGCACCGAGGGTCGCGAAGTCGCCGGGCACGAACTGCCGGATCTGGTCCGGCACCGCGTGCATGAAGTCGGTGACGGCGATGAACGGCCCGGCGGTGCCGGCCAGCTTCTCCGTCACATACGGGATGCGCGGTGCGTCGTCCGGGTACAGGAAGTTGTGTTCCTCGACGGCGATGCCGTCACGACGCAGCTCGGCCCACGAGGTGACCGACCAGACGTCGGCGGACACCCCCCAGTCCTCGGCCAGCAGGGCCTGGGCCTCGAGCGCCCACGGTACGGAAACGCCGGAGGCCAGGAGCTGCGCCTTCGGACCGGCCACATCGGACACGCTCACGCGGTGGATGCCGCGCACGATGCCGTCCACGTCCACGTCATCGGGTTCGCGCGGCTGCACCTGCGGCTCGTTGTAAACGGTGATGTAGTACATGACGTTGGGGTCGCTGTGCGTTCCGCCGTACATCCGCTCGAGACCCGAGCGTACGATGTGCCCGATCTCGTAGCCGTAGGCCGGGTCGTACGACACCACGGCAGGGTTCGTCGAGGCCAGCAGCGGCGAGTGGCCGTCGGCGTGCTGCAGGCCTTCACCGGTGAGGGTGGTTCGGCCGGCGGTGGCGCCGATCATGAACCCGCGAGTCATCTGATCGCCCGCGGCCCACATGGCGTCGCCCGTGCGCTGGAAGCCGAACATGGAGTAGAACACGTAGATCGGGATGAGCGGCTCACCCTGCGTGGCGTAGGAGGTGCCCACGTTGGTGAAGGCGGCCATCGCGCCGGCCTCGTTGATCCCCACGTGCAGGATCTGGCCCTGCGGGCTCTCCTTGTACGCCAGGAGCTGTGCGTGGTCGACCGAGGTGTACTGCTGGCCGCTGGGGTTGTAGATCTTGGCGTTCGGGAAGAACGCGTCAATGCCGAAGGTGCGGGCCTCGTCCGGGATGATCGGCACAATGCGGTTTCCGAAGTCCTTGGCGCGCAACAGCTCCTTGAGCAGTCGCACGAACGCCATCGTGGTCGCGATCTCCTGCGTGCCGGACCCCTTCTTGGTGGGGGCGTAGGTCGCGTCGTCGGGCAGGTTGATCTGGGTGTACTTGCTGCGACGCTCCGGCACGTATCCGCCCAGCGCGCGGCGACGCTCGTGCAGGTACTGGATCGCCTCATCGTTCTCGTCGGGCTTGAAGTACGGCGGAAGGTAGGGGTTCTCCTCGAGCTGGGCATCCGTGATCGGCATGTGCGTGCTGTCGCGGAAGGTCTTGAGGTTGTCGAGGGTGAACTTCTTCATCTGGTGGGTCGCGTTGCGGCCCTCGAAACTCGGGCCGAGGGCGTAGCCCTTGACCGTCTTCGCCAGGATGACGGTGGGCTGACCCTTGTGCTCGGATGCCGCCTTGAACGCCGCGTACACCTTGCGGTAGTCATGGCCGCCGCGCTTGAGGTTCCAGATGTCGTCATCGGTGTAGCCCTCGACGAGCTTGAGAGCGCGGGGGTCCCGGCCGAAGAAGTGCTCCCGCACGTAAGCTCCGCTTTCGGCCTTGTACGTCTGATAATCGCCGTCGGGGGTGGCGTTCATCAGGTCACGGAGTGCGCCGTCGGTGTCGCGGGCGAGCAGCTCGTCCCACTCGCGGCCCCAGACGACCTTGATGACGTTCCAGCCGGCGCCTCGGAAGAAGCTCTCCAGCTCCTGGATGATCTTGCCGTTGCCGCGCACCGGGCCGTCTAGGCGCTGGAGGTTGCAGTTGACGATGAAGTTGAGGTTGTCGAGGCCCTCGTTGGCGGCAACCTGCAGCTGCCCGCGGCTCTCGACCTCGTCCATCTCGCCGTCGCCGAGGAATGCCCAGACCTGCTGGTCGCTGGCGTCCTTGATCCCGCGGTTGGTGAGGTACCGATTGGTCTGCGCCTGGTAGATGGCGTTGATCGGGCCGAGTCCCATTGACACGGTCGGGAACTGCCAGAATTCGGGCATCAGGCGCGGGTGCGGGTAGGAGGACAGCCCGTTGGGGCCGTGGGACTTCTCCTGGCGGAATCCGTCGAGCTGGTCGGCGGTCAGCCGGCCCTCGAGGAAAGCGCGCGCGTAGGTGCCGGGGGAGGCGTGACCCTGGATGAAGATCTGGTCTCCGCCGCCCGGGTGGTCCTGGCCGCGGAAGAAGTGGTTGAAGCCGACCTCGTAGAGAGCGGCGGACGATGCGTAGGTCGAGATGTGGCCACCGACGGAGATCCCGGGGCGCTGGGCCCGGTGCACGAGAACGGCGGCGTTCCAGCGGATCCAGGCGCGGTAGCGGCGCTCGATGTCTTCGTCGCCGGGGAAGTCGGGCTCATTGCCGGCGGCGATGGTGTTGATGTAGTCCGTGGTCGGCACCATGGGCACGCCGAGGTGCAGCTCCTTGGAGCGTTTCAGGAGGGTCAGCATGATCTCCCGGCCACGCTGGTGGCCGTGGGCCGAGACGAGCGCGTCCAGCGATTCCGACCATTCGGCGGTTTCCTCCGGGTCGGCATCCGTGCTGTTAACCGAATACGGGTCCTGGTCGTTGACAGTCACACTCGACCTCTCTCTCTTGGGCAGACCATAAGAACGAATCTGCCGGGTTAGCGGTGCCGGTTGACGGTCGGGTCACGACCGGTGGCACCACGCAAGCCTACAGATTATGCCTTGGGTATGTGCACGACCGGTGAGCGCCGGTCGGGCCAGTATTCCTGGTCCTCGGGACGCTCATCTTGGCGTCCCGCAGGCGGCAGGGCTAGGCTGTGGCGTCGCCTTGCACGGCTCCAGTGGGCGCACGAGAGGAAGCGCTCCATGGCGTTGGAAAATGACACCCAGGCTCCGGATTTCGAGCTGTTCAACCAGTTCGGCGAGCGGGTGCAGCTCAGCGAGTTCCGTGGGGAGAAGTCGGTCGCCCTGGTCTTCTTCCCCCTCGCCTTCTCCGGGATCTGCAGCGGCGAGCTGTGCGAGTTGCGGGACAACCTGTCGTTGTTCACCGCGAACGAGGTGGAAGTGCTCGGTATCTCCGTCGATTCCCGTCACGCCCTGCGCGCCTGGGGAGAACAGGAAAAGTACACTTTCGACCTCCTCGCCGATTTCTGGCCGCACGGCGCGGTCGCGAAGGAATACGGGGTCTTCCTTGAGCAGAAGGGCTTCGCCAACCGCGCCACGTTTGTGATCGACCCCGAGGGGATCATCCGGGCCAGTTTCATCACCGCGCCGGGAGAGCCTCGGTCACTGGATGCCTACCGGGCCGCGATCGGCGAGCTCCAGCCGGTATGAACCCTGCGGCGCTTCACCGGTGCCACAGAATCTGTATGATGGTGCTCGGCCTTCACCGGCCGTTGTGTCAGGGGCCTTTAGCTCAGTTGGTAGAGCGCCACGTTTACACCGTGGATGTCATCGGTTCGAGCCCGGTAGGGCCCACATAATCATCACCCCCTGATCACGTCCGTGCGATGAGCCCAAAGCCGAGCGCCAAGACAGCTTTCAGGGAGACCACGTGAACCAGCCACGCATGAACGTCGAATCGTTCAACCTCGACCACCGCACGGTCGTCGCACCCTACGTGCGTCTGGCCGACACCAAGGTGTTGCCGCAGGGCGACACCATCGTGAAGTACGACGTGCGCTTCACCCAGCCCAACCTGGCGCACCTGGAGATGCCGGCGGTGCACTCGATCGAGCACCTTTTCGCCGAGCATTCCCGCAACCACTCCACCCGCGTGATCGACTTCTCGCCGATGGGCTGCCAGACCGGCTTCTACCTCATCCTGCAGGGGCAGCCGGATTACGCCGAGGTTCTCGAGCTGATCGAGGGCACCATGACCGACATCCTCAGCGCCACGGCGGTGCCCGCTGCCAACGAGGTGCAGTGCGGCTGGGGAGCCAACCACTCGCTGACGGCCGCCCAGGACGCGGTGAAGGTCTTCCTGACCGCCCGCGCCGACTGGGCCACTGTCACCGAATGACACCCTTCGGCGCGATCATCCTCGTCGCGATGGAGGAAGAAGCCGCTCCGTTCTTGGCTGCGGCCACCGCGTCCGCCGCGCCGATCACCGTCGGCAAGGCCCGCCGCCACCGTCTCACGCTGGCCGGCCACGAAGTGCTACTCGTGCAAAGCGGCATCGGGCTGGTCAACGCGGCCGGTGCGACGACATCCGCTCTCCTGTCAGTGCGGGCCGATGACCCCCAGGCGACGCCGCTGGTGATCAGTGCGGGTTCGGCCGGCGGGGTCGGTGCGCAGGTGCAGGTGGGCGAGGTCGTCATCGGCAGCGAGTACCTGAACAGCGACGCCGATGCACGTGCATTCGGGTACGCTCTCGGCCAGGTGCCCGGCATGCCGGCCCGCTATGAGGGTGCTCCCACGGCGCTACGGATCGCCGGGTCCCCGGCCTGGATGGCTGACGGTTCGGCGCTGGTCGTGCACCGCGGCCTGATGGTCTCCAACGACACCTTCGTGAGTGTGGAACGCGCCGAGAACCTCCGCGTTCTGTTCCCCGGCGTTCTCTCCACCGACATGGAATCCGTCGGCGCAGCCCAGACCTGTTTCGCGCACGATGTGCCGTTCCTGGCGATCCGCGGCATCTCTGACCTGTGCGGGCCGATCGACGATCACCTCGCCCATGTCGACGACGCGGCCGACCGCTCCGCCGCAGTCGTGCTGGCAATGTTGGGCAGGCTCACCGACGGCCTCGGCTGACTCGGCCGGCACCGATCCGGCCGTGATCACGCTTTCGGAGAAGCGGCGCGACCGGCGTGGGAGCGCCGGTCGCTGCACGGATCGACGTTCCGCGCGATACGCTAAAAGTGGCGCGGTTTCGGAAGTCGTTGCCCACCGCGGAGACGTGTGGCTCTTCCGCGGAGCCGAGAGGTCGTGAAGTCACGGTGCAGACGGATGCGCGAGCGACTTCGACCGGCGTCGCGGATGCCACGGGGGGAGAACGTCGTCATGTCCCGGTCTGACCGTCGATCCTTCGGCCTCGCCGTCGAGGAATTGTCCACCGCACACCTGAACAGTACCGACCTGTGCTCTCCGTTCCTGCGGGTGCTGCCCGTCACGGGTGTGTCGATCTCCACTCTCGGCGCCCCCTTCGGCACCGAAACCGTGTGCGCGAGCGACGCGTCCGCTGCCCGGATCGACGAACTGCAGTTCGACCTCGGTGAAGGTCCGTGTTGGGATGCCCTGACGACGCGTCGCCCGGTGCTGAACAGCGACATCCGTCACCACGGCAACTCGGCCTGGCCCGTTTTCTCGCAGACGATCGACGACACCGATGTGGGTGGGCTGTTCGCGTTCCCGATGGTCGTCGGGTCGCTGGACATCGGTGCCGTCGATCTGTATTCCCGCCGCCCCCGCACCCTGACCGGGCTGCAGATCGCCGATGCCACGATGCTGGTCGGGATCGCCGCTCGGCAGGTGCTTCGGCGCGTCCTGCTCACGCACACGATAAAGCCTGACCCTGACGCCGACGAAGGCTATTCTCGACGCGTCGTGCACCAGGCGACCGGCATGGTGCTCGCCCAGCTGGACGTGGGAGCCTCGGATGCCCTGCTGATCCTGCAGGGCTATGCGTTCTCTCACGCGCGCACCGTCCGCGAGGTGGCGGAAGACGTGGTGGCGCGCGAACTTGATTTCGCTTCAGAATTGGACGGGTCTTAGGATGGAAATATGGTGACCAGAACACGTGAAGGTCAGTTGGTTGAGACCTTTGTCACGCTGGCAGACACGCTTGTCGTCGGGTACGACGTCGTCGATCTGCTGCACACGCTCGTTGAAACGTGCGCGACCCTCTTTGGGGCGTCCGCGGTCGGGATCATCCTCTCTGCCGGCAACGACAATGACCTCGAGGTCGTGGCCTCGACGAACGAACGCAGCCGGCTGATCGAGATCCTGCAGTTGCGGGCCGGCAACGGGCCGTGCGTCGAGTGCTACACGACGGGCAAACCGGTGGCCATCCCCGATCTCGACGTCCTCGCCCCGGCGTGGCCCAGGTTTCGGGCGGGAGCACTCGAACTCGGCTTCAAGTCGATGCACTCCGTTCCACTGCGGTTGCGCGCGACGACGATCGGGTCGCTTAACCTCTTCTGGGATCGCCTCGGCGGTTTGAGTGCGGAAGACCTGCGCACCGTTCAGGCGTTGGCCGACACCGCGACGATCGGCATCCTGCAGGAGCGCGCCATCCGGGAGAGCGACGTGGCTCGGGCGCAGTTGCAGCGTGCGCTCAGTGGCCGCGTTCTGATCGAGCAGGCCAAGGGCGTTGTCGCTTTCACCCACACCCTCGACATGGAGGAGGCCTTCGCGTTGCTGCGTCAGTATGCCCGCAACAACGGCCAGCCGCTGGTCGAGGTGGCCCAAAATGTGGTGAATCGTACCCTCGCCCTTTAGACCCCACAAGGTCTATAATGATCGAATGCCCCAGACCCTGGCTGCACCTGTCCTTCTCGTGAACAATCAGGGGTCTACCATGAAGCGCATTTTTCACCCCGGCGGATCGGTCATCACCGGAGATGACCTGGCGGATGCCGTTATGCACTACGCGGAGGCGCTCAGTCTCCGCCCTCAGGTCGATGTCGTCGACATTCCGATCGTTGAAGAAACCGGCCTGCTGGGACGCATCCAGATCCTGATCGGTGGATCCGGCCAACTAGTCTGCGTCACCGACATTTCGGCACAGTCGGAGTTACTGGAGCCGGAGACGGTGGACACCCTCCGCCACAAGGCTCTGGCCGGAACGGCCTCGGGCCGGGCCTCGTGGACGGGCGACGGCCTGGACTCGCCTCAGTTCGACGAGTTCGACTACTGACTCCGAACTGCTGCTCGCCCGTGAGGCTGAGGAGGCGCGCGGTGTTGCGCCTGACCCTTCGCACGACGGTTTTCGACGGCTCGCCCATCAAGGCGCTCACCGACGGGGCCGTGGGTGAGGAACTCCTGGTTGTGGGTTCGCATACCCTGGCCTGGTTTCAGGACTTAGTCGTCAGCATCAACGCCGCACAGATCGCGGCTCACGCCGCCGGACCGGACGCTGTCGTGATTGAGCGGGAGGAACAGTGCGGGACCGGTGTCGTCGTCGGGGTAGACGGTTCCGAGGCATCCCTCGCCGCCGTGCACCTCGCCGCAGAGCAGTCGGATCGCCTGGGTGAGCGCTTGACGTCCCGGTACTGCTGGAGTGCACCGGCGCCCTGGACCGAGGACCGCACCATGATCGACTGGCCGATGGAGCCCGACGAGGCGGCCGGTCTGGTTCCCGCCGAGGCGGTGGCCGGCCTGGCCGAACGCTACCCGGACCTGGAGCTCGACCTGCGGCTCGGGTCGGGGCCGTCGAATCCGCCGAGGCAGGTGCTCACCGCTTCTCCGTTTCTGTAGTGGAGTCCGGTCGGGACTCGGCACGTTCACCGGCCGGGCGGGGGACCACGGCCACCGGGCAGGGCAGATTCAGCAGCACGTCGTGGCTGACCGAACCAAGGAAGAGGCTGCCGACGGCACCTCGGCCGTGCGTGCCGACGACGACGAGGGACGCCGCCCGGGATGCGGCAACGAGGACTGATGCCGCCGTGCCCTGCTTCAGGACCTCGGTGATATGCAGCGACGGATGCGCATCGCGGACCCTCCTCGTGGCCCCCGCCAGGATGCGTGCGTGAGCGTCTCGCATCTCCTCGTAGGGCAGGGTGGCGCCGTACTCGACGGCCACCGTCGCCGGGATCATCCAGGCGTGGACGATCTCGAGAGGGAGTTTGATACGCTCGGCTTCGCGGGCCGCGAAGTCCACGGCGACCAGGGCCGTGACGTCGTCCTCCATGCCCACGACGATGCTGCTGCCACCCCCCTGCCAGTTGACGGGGACGACGACGACAGGGCTCCGGGAGTGGGCTGCGAGCCGGAGGGGGAGGGTGCCGAAGACCGTTCCCGCGAGGACACCCGTCTTCTGCGTGCCGACGACGAGGAGGTCTGCGGTCGCCGACGCCCGGGTCAGCTCCTGCACCGGGACGCCGTGACGGATGTAGCTCGTTTTCCGACAGGACGGAGCTACCTTTTCGACCCGTCGAATGGCTTCCGCGAGCGCGCGCTCGTAGGCAGGCTGACTGGAGTAATCCGATCCCTCGGCGGGGTACCAGCCCAGTTCCACCACCGTGGTGAGTTCGAGTTGTACCGGAGTGCCCTGCATCCGTTCGAGCATCACGACCCGGTCGAGGGCCCACTCGAGGGCCACCTTGCTGGCCGCCCCGCCGTCAATGGCGACGATCACTTTTTCAACCATGGATGTGACTCCTGCTCTGGGGTGGAATCGCACCGGACAGTCCGATCCTCGTCAGGGTCGCAGCGTCGGCAGTGCCGGGACAGGGCCGAAGGTCCCGTGCGGGTAGTATCCCCGCTACCAGATGAGAGGCGGTCCCCGGCCATGCCCCACGAACGTATCCCGCTCACCCCGACCGAACACCCCGAGGCCTCCCCGGAGACGGTGCGCAGTGCCCTGGCCGACCTGCCCAGGCACGGACGACCGCGGTGGGCGGCCGCATCCGCCGACTTCATCGACGCTCTGCGGAGCGTGCGGGCCGGTGACCCGCTGGTACTGCTGGCAGAGGCCGTTGCGATGGCGGCGGACGCAGAACTGGGCTGTGTCGTCGGGCCGCCCGGTGAGGTTGCGGGCGGCGACGCGGGCGCCGAAGAGTCGTTCGTCGTCCACGCGGCGCACGACGGATGCGCCCGGCGGCTGGTCGGCCTGGCCTTCCGTGCGACGGGGAGCGTGTGCGGCCGGGCGGTCGCCTCCGGCCGGCCTGCCCTCGTCGGCGGGGGAGACCGACCGGCTGCGGGCCCCGAGTCGCTCCTGATGCCTGGGCGAACCCTGGTCGTCCCGGTGGCGGGAACCGGACAATCCGGCCGGCCCGTATTGGTCCTCACTGCCTCCCGGCCCGCCGAGGGACCTCCCTTCACGGCCGCGGACCTCGAGGCGGCCCAGGATTTCGCCTGGCTGGCGCGCGCGGGCCTGGACCTCGAGCGGAGCAGCCGGGACCGGGTGCGGCTGGCGGTGCTCACCGATCGTGGCCGGATCGCGCGTGAACTGCACGACCGGGTGATCCAGCGGATCTTCGCCGCCGGGCTCACCATGCAGGCACTCGGCGGGATGACCACAGACCCCGTGCTCGGGCGGCGCCTGGTCGACGAGGTGGGAGCCCTCGACGCGGTCATCGCGGATCTGCGCACCGCGATCTTCGCGTTGACGCAGTCGCACCCTGACCGGCCCGGCGTCTGTCGCCGCCTACTCGACCTGCTCGACGAGCTCGGCCCTCTCTTCCCGCACCCGCCGCGGGTGGTCTTCTCCGGTGCGATCGATCTGCTCGTGAGCGCCGCACTGGCCGACGATGTCGTGGCCGTCGTAAGGGAGGGGCTGACCAACGTCGTCCGGCACGCGCGCCCCCGGGACACGGAGGTGAGGGTGGCCGTCCTTGCGGACGCGCTCACGATCGAGATCAGCGACGACGGCGTCGGCCTGTCCGGTTCCGGGCGGCGCAGCGGAATCGCCAACCTCTCGGCCCGGTCACAGCGCTGGCAGGGGATGCTGTCGCTCACCGACCGGGAGCACCGCGGCACACTGCTGCACTGGACGGCGTGCCTGACCGACGCCCCCGAGGGGGCGCACCGATGACGCGCGTTTTCGTCGTCGACGACCACGAGGTCGTCCGCCTCGGACTGGCCGGCCTGATCAACGCCGAAGTGGACCTCGAGGTGGTGGGAGAGGCAGCGACGAGGCGTCAGGCCGTGGACAGGGTCGCCGCCACCCGGCCGGACGTCGTGGTCCTGGATGTACGGCTGCCCGATGGGAGCGGCATCGACGCCTGCCGGGACATCCGCTCGAGGGATCCCGACATCCGGTGCCTCATGCTCTCGGCGTACGACGACGACGCCGCCGTCCGCGCCGCCGTCCTGGCCGGCGCGTCCGGGTATGTGCTGAAGAACCTGCGCGGTGACCGCTTGGTCGATGGAATCCGGCGGGTGGCACGCGGAGATTCACTGCTCACCCCGCTGCGGGCCGGCCGGCTGACAACCGCAGTCGGGCTGGACCGTGGCGACCCTGCCGCCCGGGCTCTGACGACGAGGGAACGCCAAGTCCTCGATCTGATCTCCCGGGGGCTCACCAACCGGCAGATCGGCGAGCACCTCGACCTGGCGGAGAAGACGGTGAAGAACTACGTGTCGGGGGTGCTCGGCAAGCTCGGCATGGAGCGCCGAACCCAGGCTGCCGTCTTCGGGGCGGAGCTGCACCGCCGGGAGGGGGAGTCCGCCATTCGAAGTCCTCCGGGCTCAGCCGGTACGCTGGCCGGATGAATCCGCATCGCATCAACAAGGTCGTGCCCGAATCCGGCCAGGAATCGGTCTGGGACTACCCGCGCCCGCCGCGCGTGGAAAAGAGTGCCGACCGGGTCGTCGTCACCCTCGGCGGTCTGGTCATCGTCGACACCGACGACGCCATCCGGGTGCTCGAGACCAGCCATCCGCCGGTCTACTATCTGCCGCGCTCCGCGTTCCGGGAGGGGAGCCTCGAACCGGCCGCCGGACGCTCCTCCTGCGAGTACAAGGGTGAGGCGTCGTATCTGAGCGTGGTCGCCCCGGGGCGCCGGGCTCAGTCGGCCGGGTGGTACTACCCGTCGCCGGCCCGCGGCTTCGAGGAGCTCCGCGATCGCGTCGCGCTGTACCCCGGACGGATGGACCTCGTCACCGTGAACGGGGAAACGGTTCTGCCGCAGCCGGGCGACTTCTACGGCGGTTGGATCACCTCCCGGGTGGTCGGACCGTTCAAGGGGGCTCCCGGCAGTCTCGGCTGGTGACGGCGCTGCCGCGGGCCGCCGCGCACCGGACGGGGATGGTCCCCATCCTTCTCGCCGCTCTGCTCTGGGGCACGACGGGCACGGCGGCGCACTTCCTGCCCGGCAACGTCAGCCCGCTGGCGACCGGAGCCGCCACGATGGCCGTCGGCGGAGCGCTGCTTTTCACCGTCTCCGCCCGGAGCGCCCGGGCAACCCTCCGGGACCGCTCCGTTCGCCGCTGGTTGCTGGCCGGGGTTGCCGGCATCGTCGTCTATCCGCTTGCGTTCTACAGCGCCATGAACCTGGCCGGCGTGGCCGTCGGCACGGTCGTGTCGCTCGGGTCCGCGCCGGTCTTCGCCGCGGGGATCGAGTTCCTGGCGGAGCGTCGGGCGATCACGCGGCTCTGGGCTCTGTGCACCCTGGTCGCTCTGGTCGGTACGGGTCTGATGGTCGCCGGCCAGCAGTCCGACCCGGCCGCCGGGCCCGCTCCACTAGGCGTTCTGCTCGGGCTGTCGGCCGGACTCAGCTACGCGCTCTACACCCACGCGTCCCACCGGGTGATCGCGGCCGGGCACGCTCCACGGGCCACGATGGGGGCACTTTTCGGCCTCGGCGCGCTGTGCCTGGTCCCGGTGCTCGGGGCCACGGGGGCGCCGCTGCTCCAGAGCGGCGGCAGCCTGGGCATCACCGCTTATCTCGCCCTCGGACCCATGTTCGTCGCCTATCTGCTTTTCGGCCGTGGCCTGCGCACGGTTCGCGGCAGCACGGCGACCAGCATCACCCTGGTCGAACCGCTCGTTGCGACTCTGCTGGCGGTCCTGATCGTCGGCGAGCGGCTGCCCCCGTCGGGCTGGGCCGGGCTCGGACTGGTTCTGGTGGCGGTGACGGCGCTGGTGAGCATTCCCGGGGCACGGGCGAAGCTGCATCGCTAGAGCGGCCCGCGCCCGAGCCGCTTCGTCACCGGTAGGCTGGCGAGGTGTCAGTCTCGCTCGCCGATGTAACTCGGATCATCCATGGATTGTGGCCGTTGTCCGGTGCCGAAGCCTGGGACGCCCCCGGACTGGTCTGCGGCAACCCCGGCCGACCGGTCGAATCCATCCACCTCGCCGTGGACGCGGTTTCCGCGACCGTGGACGAGGCGATCGGACACGGCGCAGACCTGCTCCTAGTCCACCATCCGTTGCTCCTGCGCGGCGTCACGTCGGTCGCCGAAGACCGTTACAAGGGTGCCCTGCTCGGTCGTCTGATCCGAGCTGACTGTGCTCTCATCGCGGCGCACACCAACGCGGATGTCGTCGTGGACGGCATCTCAGACATCCTCGCCACCCGCCTCGGCCTCGTCGACGCGGCCCCCATCACGGCGGGCTCCGTGCCGGGAACAGGGATCGGCCGGGTCGGGCGGCTGGCTCACCCGAGCACCCTGGGGCAATTGGCCCACCGTCTCGCCGAACTCTTGCCGGCAACGGCCGTCGGCGTGCGGGTGTCGGGGGAGTACGGCGCTGTCGTCGAGACTGTCTCACTCTGCGGCGGCGCCGGCGATTCTCTCCTCGGACACCCCGCCGTCCTGGACTCCGATGTGTACATCACCTCCGATCTGCGCCACCACCCGGCGTCGGAGGCCCGTGAGCAGGCCGGGCTGACGGGCGGCGCACCTGCCCTGATAGACGTGTCGCACTGGGCCAGCGAATGGCTCTGGATCGAGCCGGCCGCCGACCAGTTACGCGCGCTCCTGCCCGGTGTGCGCATCACCAGCAGTTCCCTGCGCACGGATCCCTGGGACTTCGCGATCGTGCAGTAACCTGCCGAAGGACGCGGACCCACCTCCAACGCTCGCTCATTTTCACTACTCGCAAAGGTCAGGACATCGTGAAGGCATCTCCAGTAGAACAGAAGGAGCTTCTCCGGCTTCAGGCCCTCGACATCAGGCTGCAGCAGGTCGAGCACCAGACGAAGGCTCTTCCGCAGCACACCGAGCTCCGGGAACTCACCACGATGTTCGACGGCACCCGGATGGCCCTGAGCACCCGTTCCGGGGAACGCGATGACGTGCGTACCGAGCTGGCACGGATCGAATCCGACGTCGACGTGGTCGAGAAGCGCATCGCGCGGGACACCGACCGGGTGCAGCACACCTCCTCGGTGAAAGACGTGCAGGCCCTGGAGACGGAGCTCGCGGCGCTGCGCAAGCGCCTCCTAGCACTCGAAGAGATCGAGATTGCGGTCATGGAGCGGCTCGAGGAGAGCGACGCTGCCGTCGCCGCGGTGGAGGCGGAGCGGGATGGGATCGCGGTCCGGATCCATGAGGCCGAGCAGTCCCGCGACGAGAGCTTGGCCGATCTGAACCGGCAGCTCGGCGAACTCCGCCGGGACCGGGCCGCCGTCGCCGGCAGTGTCACCGAGGAACTCTCCGCCCTCTATGAGAAGCGTTTCGTGACGGGCCGGGGCAACGCCGCAGCCCTGTTGCGCGCGCGCACCTGCAGCGGCTGCACCATGACGCTCACTGGCAGCGATCTCGACGCCGTGCGTTCCTCGCCAGCCGACGAGGTCCTGTTCTGCCCTGACTGCGGGGCGATCCTGGTTCGCACGGAGGAGTCCGGGATCTAGGTGGAGCCCGCCCCGTCCCGCTGCCTGTATTCTGGTCAGTGGAATGGGTCGGCAAGACGGTCGCGTCATTCGTTGTCCTTCGGGTCGGCGGATGCCGAGGAACGTCCGGGCTCCGCAGAGCAGGATGGTGGGTAACACCCACCCGGGGTAACCCGCGAGACAGTGCCACAGAAAGTAGACCGCCTCCGGTTTCGGCCGGCGGTAAGGGTGAAACGGTGGTGTAAGAGACCACCAGCGGCCAGGGCGACCTGGTCGGCTAGGTAAACCTCGTCCGGAGCAAGGTCAGACAGGAAACGTCAAGGCGGCTCGCCGAGTTTCCGGGTAGACCGCTAGAGGGCTGCGGCAACGTAGTCCCGAGATAGATGGCCGTCCAGGGTGCTTCGGCACCGGGACAGAACCCGGCGTAATAGCCGGCCCATTCCACCTTCCGTCTCAGCGGCCGGCGCCGGGGCGCACGGGCGCCCCGGGCAGGTCAGACCTGATGCTTGACGGCGAGAGCGGCGGCCCCGAGGATTCCCGCATTGTTGCGGTGCACGGCCGGGATGATGGCTGTCTTCAGCCGCAGCAGGGGCAAGAATTCCTGGTGGTGCTTGGACACTCCGCCGCCGACGATGAAAAGGTCCGGCGAGAACAGGGCCTCCACGGTCGAGTAGTACCTCTGCAGACGACCGGCCCATTTCTCCCAGCTCAGGTTCTCCCGCTCCTTGGCTGAGTATGCGGCCTTGGTCTCGTAGTCGACGCCGTCGATCTGCAGGTGCCCCAGTTCGGTGTTCGGGACCAGCACTCCGTCATTGAGCAGCGCGGTCCCGATGCCGGTGCCGAGGGTGGTCATGATGACCACTCCGCTCACCCCCTTCGCCGCGCCGAACTGCGACTCCGCGTAGCCGGCGGCATCCGCGTCGTTCACGAAGTGAATGGGCTGGCCGAGGCCCTTCTCGAAGAGCTTCTCGGCAGCGAGGCCGATCCACTTGTCCGAGACGTTTGCGGCCGACATGGTGTGGCCGTTCTTCACGACGGCAGGGAAGCAGATGCCCACCGGCAGCGCACCGGCTCCGTCCACAGCGGACACCGTCTCCAGAAGGGTCCTGGTCGTTTCAATAATGTCGGCCGGGCGGCCGCCCTTGGGCGTGGGCAGCTTCACGCGATCCGACAGGAGCTTGCCGGTCGACAGGTCGACCACCGCTCCCTTGATCCCGGTGCCGCCAATGTCAATGCCGATGGCCATGGTTGAACTCATAGTCAAAACCTACCGGTAGTCAGGAGAGGGTGAGGATCTCGGCGCCCCGCTCGGTCACCACGAGGGTGTGTTCGAACTGGGCCGTGATGCTTTTGTCCCTGGTCGTCACCGTCCAGTCATCCGCCCACATATCCCAGTCGGTTCCGCCCAGGGTGAGCATCGGTTCGATCGTGAAGACCATGCCCACCTCCATCACGGTGTCGTAGACGGGCGCCGAGTCGTAGTGCGGGATGATCAGGCCGGAGTGGAAGGCGTCACCGACGCCGTGGCCGGTGAAGTCGCGCACGACCCCGTAGCCGAACCTCTTGGCGTAGGACTCGATGGTGCGGCCGATCACGTTCACCTGGCGCCCGGGAGCAACGGCCTTGATGCCGCGGGCGAGCGCCTCCCGGGTGCGTTCGACGAGGAGCCTGACCTCGTCCCGGGCTTCACCGACGATGAAGGTGGCGTTCGTGTCGCCGTGCACCCCGTTCTTGTAGGCGGTGATGTCGATGTTGACGATGTCGCCGTTTTCAAGCACGGTATCGTCGGGGATGCCGTGGCAGATGACCTCATTCACGGAACTGCACAACGATTTGGGGAACCCGCGGTAGCCGAGAGTCGACGGGTAGGCGTCACGCTCGAGCATGAACTCGTGGCCGATCCGGTCGAGTTCCTCTGTCGTCACACCGGGACGGATGGCCTGGGCGACCGCGTCGATGGCCCCCGCGGCGATCCGGCCGGATTGGCGGATCAGCTCGATGCGGTCGGGGGAGTAGACATCCGATCCCGTGAAGGGCGAGGGCATCTCCTTCCCGACGTACTCCGGGCGCACGATGTGGCGGGGAACGGAGCGGAGCGGAGAAACCGCTCCCGGAAGGAGGTGACCGACGGAATCCTTAGGCATAGGATCAACCATATGTCCGAAGACACCGATCACCAGTTCTGGTACAACATGCGCACGGGCGCGGTCGAGCAGGGGATGCAGTCTCCCTCCACGGACCGCGTCGGGCCCTTCGCCACCCGGGACGAGGCCCTCCACGCGCTTGAGAAGCTGCGCGCGAACAGCGCCAAATGGGCCGCCGACGAGGCGGAGAACGACCGCTAGTCTCGCGAGCCGCGGGGTTTACTCGTAGCTGTGCTCCGGCCCGGGGTAGGCGCCGGAGTCGACGTCGTCCTTGAATCGGTGCACGGCATCCGTCAGAACCCCCCGCAGATTGGCGTACTGGCGGACGAACCGGGGCACCCGTCCCTCGGTCATGCCGGCGAAGTCCGTCCAGACCAGCAGCTGCCCGTCGACGTCGGGACCCGCACCCACGCCGATCGTGGGGATCTCCAGCCGAGCGGTGACCAGGGCCGCCACCGTGGCGGGAACCATCTCAAGCACGACCGCGAAGGCGCCGGCGTCCTGCACCGCGAGGGCGTCGTCGATCAACTGATCAGCGGCAGCGCCACGGCCCTGGATCATGTGTCCGCCCAGGCCGTGCTCGCTCTGCGGAGTGAAGCCGATGTGAGCCATCACGGGGATCCCCGACGACACGATGCGTCTGATCTGCTTGTGGCTGCGCACCCCGCCCTCGAGCTTGACCGCGTGGGCCTGCGCTTCCTTCATGAAGCGTACGGCGGTGTGCAGGGCCTCGCTCTGACCAGTCTCGTATGAACCGAACGGCATGTCCGCGACGACGAGGGCGCGGGTGACGGCGCGCGCGACGGCCCGAGTGAGCGGGATGAGTTCATCGACCGTCACGGGGAGCGTGGTCTCGTAGCCGAACACATTGTTCCCGGCCGAATCGCCCACGAGCAGGAAATCGATGCCCGCCTGGTCGAAGATCTGCGCCGTGAGCATGTCATAGCTGGTGAGCCCCGTGATCGGGATGCCCTGCTGCTTGGCGTTGTGGAAATGGCGCGTGCGCACCCGTTTGGGTCCGGACTGCGCGGAAACGTATGGATTGCGCTCACTGACGGGCTGGGGGGCATCCGGAACGGTCGACTCTGGCATGCCTCAAGTGTAGCCAAGCGGCGTTCACGCCGATCGGCGGCCTGTTTCGCCTGAGAGCCGACGCCAGACAGTAGCCTAGGGAGCGACAAGAAAGGGCGTGAATGGACAAGCAGCGCGACTTCGTTCTCCGGACCATCGAGGAGCGGGGAATCAAGTTCATCCGACTCTGGTTCACGGATGTCGTCGGCACCCTCAAATCGGTGGCCATCGCGCCCGCGGAGGTGGAGGGCGCATTCGCCGAGGGTCTCGGTTTCGACGGTTCGGCGATCGAGGGTCTCACCCGCTCGTTCGAGGCGGATGTGCTCGCGCACCCGGACCCGACCACGTTCCAGATCCTGCCCTGGCGCGGTGAGATCGACCCGACCGCCCGCATGTTCTGCGACATCATGACGCCCGACGGGCAGCCGGCCGTCGCCGATCCACGGAATGTGCTCAAGCGCACCCTGGCCAAGGCGGCCGATCGCGGCTTCACGTTCTACACCCACCCCGAGATCGAGTTCTATCTACTCAAGTCGTCCAAGTACGGCAAGAACGGTCCCGTGCCGGTCGACCATGCCGGCTACTTCGACAATGTTCCCGGCGGCACGGCTCATGACTTCCGGCGCCGGTCGGTGCGGATGCTTGAAGACCTCGGCATCTCGGTGGAATTCAGCCACCACGAAGCCGGTCCCGGGCAGAACGAGATCGACCTGCGCTACGCGGACGCTTTGACCACGGCGGACAACATCATGACCTTCCGCACCGTCATCAAGGAGGTCGCCATCGAGCAGGGCGTCTACGCAACGTTCATGCCGAAGCCGATGTCGGAGCACCCCGGGTCAGGAATGCACACGCACCTGTCCCTGTTCGAGGGTGACACCAACGCGTTCTACGAGGCGGGCGCCCAGTACCAGCTCTCCAAGACGGGCCGCCAGTTCATCGCCGGGCTGCTCAAGCACGCCCCGGAGATCACCGCTGTCACGAACCAGTTCGTCAACTCCTACAAGCGGCTGTGGGGCGGGGACGAGGCCCCCAGCTTCGTCTGCTGGGGCCACAACAACCGGTCGGCCCTGATCCGAGTGCCGCTCTACAAGCCCAACAAGGGGCAGAGCGCCCGCGTCGAATATCGGGCCATCGACTCGGCCGCAAACCCGTACCTCGCGTACTCGCTCATGCTGGCCGCCGGGCTCAAGGGGATCGAAGAGGGCTACGAGCTTCCCCCCGAGGCCGAAGACAATGTGTGGGGTTTGAGCGACACGGAGCGTCGCGCTCTCGGCTACCGGCAGCTCCCGGCCAGCCTCGACCACGCGATCCAATACATGGAGGAGTCCGAGCTGGTCGCCGAGACGCTGGGCGAGCACGTGTTCAACTACGTGCTGCTCAACAAGCGCCAGGAGTGGAAGGAGTACCGCTCGCAGGTCACTCCCTTCGAGCTCGACAAGAACCTCGAGATGCTCTGACGACCGGGAGACGAGACCCGATGGCACGGGAACAGCTGACTCTGACCGAGCTCGCCCGGGTAGGTTTCGTCGAGCTGCGCGAGGTGCGGATCCGGCTGGACGAGGTCGGTGACCTGGGCGGCCCCGAACCGGCCGCCCTGCTCCCGCTGCTCGGCAAGACGGCCGACCCGGACGCCGCCCTCATGGCGCTCGTGTCCCTGCTGCGGCAGGCGCCGAACGAGGTGCGGGCATTGCTCCTGCACCCCGACCCAACCCAGCGGCTGCTCCGGGTCGTCGGGGCGTCAAGCGGACTGACCGAGTTCTTCCTGCGGCATCCGGAGGAATTGTCGGTTCTTGCCAAACCGCTCCCGGTCCTGCCCGACCTGCCGGAGCTGCGCAAGGACCTGCTCGAGTCGGTCGGTAGCACGGACGGGTTCGCCAGCCTCGTCGACGACGAGGGCTGGGTCGCCCTGCGGGTGCGCTATCGGCGCCGCCTGGCGCAGCTGGCCGCCTACGACCTCGAGCAGGCCGACCCGGTCGCGGGACTGGACGCCGTTGCCCGCACGCTCGCCGACCTGGCCGCGGCGGCCCTGGAGGCGTCCCTGGCCGTTGCTCGAAGCATGTCCACCGGGCTGGTCGCGGGGCGGGGCGTCTTCCCCGAAGGCGAGGTGCGTGCCACCCGGCTCGCCGTGATCGGAATGGGCAAGGCCGGCGCCGGCGAACTCAACTACGTGAGCGACGTCGATGTCATCTTCGTCGCCGAAGGAGACCCGGACGCCGGCCTGGAAGCGCCGCGCGCGGTCGACATCGCCACCCGGCTGGCGATCCTCCTGATGCGCGGCCTGAACCAACCGGCCGTGGAACCCGAGCTCTGGGAAGTGGACCCGAACCTCCGTCCCGAGGGCAAGTCGGGCGCCCTGGTGCGCTCCCTCGAGTCTCACCTGGCCTACTACGAGCGCTGGGCGAAGAGCTGGGAGTTCCAGGCGCTGCTGAAGGCCAGACCCTTGGCCGGTGACCTCGAGCTTGGCGGACGATACGTGGCCGCGGTGTCCCCGAAGGTGTGGACCAGCGCCAGCCGGGAGAACTTCGTCGAATCCGTGCAACGGATGCGAGAGCGCGTCACCAAGAACATTCCGGAGGACGAAGTCGCCGTGCAGCTGAAGCTCGGCCCCGGCGGCCTCCGCGACATCGAGTTCACTGTGCAGCTGCTGCAGCTCGTGCACGGACAGGCGGATCCGGCAGTTCGGCAGGCGGGAACCCTCCCTGCGCTGACTGCGCTGGCGGAGAGCGGCTACGTCGGGCGCGCGGAAGCGGCCGAGTTCGCTCAGGAATACCGCATTCTGAGGCTGATGGAGCACCGCCTGCAGCTGGAGAAGCTCCGCCGCACCCACCTCGTGCCGCGCGACGAGTCGAGCCTGCGCGTCCTTGCCCGGGCGACAGGGCTCGCCCCGAATGCCGCCCAGCTGACCGTGCGCTGGTTGAACACCAAGCACCGGGTGCGTGGCCTGCACGAGCGCCTGTTCTACCGACCTCTCCTGTCCGCGGTGGCCGCACTGCCGGCGGAAGGACTGAATCTCACCAGCGCCCAGGCCGAGGCCCGACTCGCGGCTATCGGATTCCGCAACACGAAGGGCGCTCTCGGCCACATCGCCGCCCTGACCGGCGGAGTGTCCCGGCGGGCCACGATTCAGCGCAATCTGCTGCCCGTGCTGCTGCAGTGGTTCTCCGAGGGAGCCGACCCCGACTACGGGTTGCTCGCGTTCCGGCGTCTGAGTGACAGCCTCGGCACCACCTACTGGTTCCTGCGCATGCTCCGCGATTCGTCCGGTGCCGCCGAACGACTCACCCGGGTACTGTCCTCGTCCAGGTTCGTCGGAGAGCTCCTGGAGACGATCCCCGAATCCGTCGCCTGGTTGGAAGACGAGGACGATCTGCGGCCGCGCAGCGCGGCCACCCTCCGGGAGGAGGCTCGCGCCGTGCTGGCACGGCATGAGAGCCCGGATGCCGCCGCCTCCATCCTGCGCACGGCCCGGCGCCGGGAGATGCTGAGGCTGGCTTTCTCGGCGATTCTGGGGCAGGTCAGCATCGACGAGCTGGCGACGGGACTCACCGACGTCACCGCCACCATCATTGACGGGGTGCTCGCCGCCATCCGTGGCACCACGCTCGACGGCGCCGAGGACGGCCGAACGACCGACGGGATCGAGTTCGCCGTGATCGGCATGGGCCGGTTCGGTGGCGCGGAACTGGGGTTCGGCTCGGATGCCGACGTGATGTACGTCTTCCGCCCCGGCGGACTCACCGGAGAGGCTGCCCACGACCGGGCGAAGTTCATCGTGCGGGAGCTGTCCCGGCTCACCGATGACAACCGATTGCCCCTCGATCTGGACATCGGGCTGCGCCCGGAGGGTAAGAACGGCTCCGTCGCCCGATCCCTCGAGTCGTACGAGGCCTATTACCGGCGCTGGTCGCTCACCTGGGAGGCGCAGGCGCTGTTGCGGGGGAGAGGCGTCGCCGGTGACACCCTGCTCCTGGCCGACTTCGAGGCCGTCGCCGACGCGGTGCGGTATCCGTCCTCCATCAGCGAGCAGGCGATCCGTGAGGTCAAGCGGATCAAGGCCCGGGTCGAGAACGAACGGCTGCCGCAGGGGGCAGATCCGAACCGTCACCTCAAGCTGGGTCGCGGGTCCCTGAGCGATGTGGAGTGGTTCGTTCAGCTGCTGCAGTTGCAGCACGCGGCTGACATTCCCGCGCTGCGCACCTCGTCGACGCTCGGAGCACTCCGCGCCTCCGTCGCCGCAGGGCTGGTGAGCCAGTCGGATGCCGACACGCTCAGCTCGGCCTGGCTCTTCGCGTCTCGCTGCCGGTCCGCGATCACCCTCTGGACCAACAAGACCGCGGATGTCCTCCCGACGGACCGCGTGCAACTCGAGGGTGTCGCCCGGGTGCTGGAGTACCCGCCGGGCTCCGCCAATCAGCTGGAAGAGGAGTACCTGTCGGTGACCCGCCGATCCCGGGCGGTGTTCGAGCGGCTATTCTACGGTCCGGTGGAACGCTCCGGCCCGTTCGGCGGCTAGGCACGGCTCGATCGCGGGCGGGCACGAACACGACAGGACCGCATCCCCATGGGGGCTGCGGTCCTATCGTCGGTGGCCGAGTGGCTGCCGGGGTGCCTGACGGCCTAGACGCCGTAGTAGAGCTCGAACTCGAACGGGTGCGGACGCTGCGCCAACGGCTTGATCTCCATCTCGCGCTTGTAGTCGATCCAGGTTTCGATCAGTTCGGGCGTGAAGACGTTGCCGGCCAGCAGGAAGTCGTGGTCGTTCTCGAGAGCCACGAGGGCCTCGCCGAGCGACGCGGGAACCTGCGGGATGTTCTTGGCTTCTTCGGGCGGCAGCTCGTAGAGGTCCTTGTCGACCGGCTCGTGCGGTTCGATCCGGTTCTTGATCCCGTCCAGGCCGGCCATCAGCTGGGCGGCGAAGGCGAGGTACGGGTTGCCCGAGGCATCCGGGGCTCGGAACTCGATGCGCTTCGCCTTCGGGTTCGTGCCCGTGATCGGGATGCGGATGGATGCCGAACGGTTGCCGGCCGAGTAGACCAGGTTCACGGGAGCCTCGAAGCCGGGCACCAGGCGGTGGTAGGAGTTGACGCTCGGATTCGTGAACGCGAGCACGGCGGGCGCGTGCTTGAGGAGACCGCCGATGTACCAGCGGGCGACGTCGGACAGACCGCCGTAGCCGGCCTCATCGTAGAAGAGGGGCTTCCCGTCGGCCCACAGGGACTGGTGGGTGTGCATGCCGGAACCGTTGTCGCCGAACAGCGGCTTCGGCATGAAGGTGGCGGTCTTTCCCCACTCGGCCGAGGTGTTCTTGACGATGTACTTGAACTTGAGCAGGTCGTCGGCCGCGTGCACCATGGTGTCGAAGCGGTAGTTGATCTCGCCCTGGCCGCCGGTGCCGACCTCGTGGTGGCTGCGCTCCAGGATGAGTCCGGCGTCGATCAGCTTGAGGCAGATGTCATCGCGCAGGTCGGCGTGCTGGTCGACCGGGCTGACGGGGAAGTAGCCGCCCTTGAACGGGGTCTTGTTGGCGAGGTTGCCGCCGACCTCTTCCTTTCCGGAGTTCCAGGCACCCTCGCTGGAGTCGACGGAGTAGAAGCTGGAGTGCTGGTTCACTTCGTAGCGAACATCGTCGAAGATGTAGAACTCGGCTTCGGGAGCGAAGAAGGCGGTGTCTGCGATCCCGGTCGAAGCCAGGTACTTCTCGGCCTTCTTGGCAACCTGGCGCGGGTCCTTGGAGTAGATCTCGCCGTTACGCGGGTTGTAGATGTCGAAGAGCATGATGAGGGTGCGTTCCGTGCGGAACGCGTCGACGTAAGCCGTGGTCACGTCCGGGATCAGCTGCATGTCGGACTCGTGGATCGACGCGAAGCCGCGGATCGACGAACCGTCGAACATCTGCCCGACCGTGAAGAACTCCTCATCGACCGTCGACGCGGGGATGTTGAAGTGCTGCTGCACACCCGGCAAATCGGTGAAACGGATGTCAAGGAACTTGACGTCGGTGTCCTTGATGAACTTGAGCACTTCTGACGAATCGCGGAACATGCGGTGTTTTCTCCAAACGACGTGGGGGTAGAACTGTGAGTCGCGCACTGCGGCTCCATTGAGGCTACTGGGGCACCGTTACCCGGCAGTGACGCTTATGTTTCACACATGTTACAGCGGGGCCCGCTCGGTAGACTCACTCCGTGCCTGCCGCAGCCTCGAATTCAATCCCCTTCGGACAGCTTCCGCCGAGCCGTTGGCCGGGGGAGCGCCTCGGTCTGCCGAATGAGGGGCCTCGGTCCGTGGGGCGCGTCGGACGCCGAATCGGCGCCCTCGCGCTGGACTGGGCACTGGCCTACGGGGCGGCGGCGCTGTTCTTCAGCACGGACGGCGTCATCAACGGTTTCGCGGTGACAGCCATTTTCGTGGGGCTCCAGATCGTGTTCGTCCCGACGATCGGCGGCAGCATCGGGCATCGCCTGGTCGGGCTTCGCGTCGTCCCGCTCCAGCCGGGCTGGGTCGGGCTGTGGCGCCCCGTCGTGCGGTCCCTGCTGCTGGGCCTGGCGGTCCCCGCGCTGGTCTGGGACTCGGACCAGCGCGGTTTCCACGACAAGGTCGCGGGAACCGTCCTCATCCGCAGCTAGCCTGTTCGGCAGGCCGGCCTGTCCGGCGTGGCTGAACGGCTAGTTTCCGCGCTGTGGGCGGGCCTTCATCGGGTCGACGCCCTTGGGGATCGGCAGCTTCTTGGTCATGGAGTTCAACCGGTTGTTCACGGCGAGCACCTCGGCCTTGGTCAGGGTGGGCTTGATCCGGGTGAGGCGCCGAGCCAATTTGTGCAGCGGCACGGCGTCGGCGTCCGGGCCGACACTGATGATCGTGACGGCGATACTTCCGCCGAGCCTGGTCACCATCCGGCGCTCTTCCTCGAGCATGCGGGCCGTGCGAGTGCGCGGCCCCTCGCTGATCAGGACGACGCCACCGCGACCGACGGCTCGGTAGACGGCATCCTGAGTCTTGCCGTTGACGGCGACGGGCATTTCGCTGCCCACCCACCCGCGCTTGAGCGAACCGCGCAGCACGGCGCCTACGGCGCCGGGCTGGCCCTCGATCTGCGTGTACGCGGCCTTCTCGGCCCGCTGGCCCAGGATGATGAGCATGGCGAGGATGCCGGCGAGCACGCCCGAGATCGTCCACAGCACAAGGTTGAGGATGCTCCCGGGGGACAACAGGAGGGCCAGGCCCAGGGCGACGGCGACGGGCACCACGAAGCCGAGAACCATGAACAACACGATCTTCTTGTCGTAGCGACGTGTCATCTGGAACACCTGCCACATTTGCTTCATGCGGCCGGGCTTCTTGGGGGGGCGGGGAGTCTTGTCCTTGCTGCGTGCCATAGTTCCAAGACTACCGAGTCACCTGAATGTCTCGTGACCGATTTTTGATCAGGAGACCGCCTGCGCGAACCCGAGCGAGGCATCCGCCAGGTGGCGCAGTTGCGGCGGAACCTCGCGACCGGTCGCCAGCATGGACTGAGCCCACAGTCGGCCGGCCCGGTACGACGAACGCACGAGCGGGCCGGAGAGCACACCGAGGAAACCGATGGCCTCGGCCTCGTCCTTGAGCTCGACGAACTCCTCCGGCTTCACCCAGCGGGCCACGGGCAGGTGCCGTGCGCTCGGTCGCAAATACTGGGTGATCGTGACAATGTCGGTCCCGGCGTCGTGAAGGTCCTGAAGCGCCTGGCTGATCTCCGCACGCTCCTCACCCATGCCCAGGATCAGGTTCGACTTCGTGATCAATCCGGCATCCCGTCCCTGTGTGAGCACGTCGAGGGAACGTTCGTAGCGGAATGCCGGCCGGATTCGCTTGAAGATGCGGGGGACGGTCTCCACGTTGTGGCCGAAGACCTCGGGCCGGGCGGAGAAGACCTCGCCGAGGTGGTCCGGGTTGCCGGAGAAGTCCGGGACCAGGATCTCGACACCTGTCCCGGGGCTCTGCTGATGAATCTGCCGGATAGTCTCCGCGTAGAGCCAGGAGCCCTCGTCGGGCAGATCGTCGCGGGCGACGCCCGTCACCGTGGCGTAACGAAGATTCATCTTGACAACGGATTCAGCGACCCGGCGCGGCTCGTCAGTGTCGTACTCGGCGGGTTTGCCGGTATCGATCTGGCAGAAGTCGCACCGCCTGGTGCATTGCGACCCGCCGATCAAGAAGGTCGCCTCACGGTCTTCCCAGCATTCGAAGATGTTGGGGCAGCCGGCCTCCTGGCATACCGTGTGCAGGTTTTCGCCCTTCACCAGGTTCTGGAGCTTGCGGTACTCCGGTCCCATTTTCGCCACCGTCTTGATCCAGGCGGGCTTTCGTTCGATCGGGGTCTCCATGTTGCGTATCTCGAGGCGCAGCATCTTCCGCCCCTCGGGTGCCGCACTCATACGGACACCGCCCAGGCGGTCTCGAACTGGGCCGTGATGGGCGCAATGAGATCGGCCGGGGTAACGTCGCGACCGACCATCCTCGACATGGTGGTGACGCCGGCATCCCTGATCCCGCAGGCGATGATGTGGTCATAGGGCTCGAGCGAGTTGTTGCAGTTGAGGGCGAAGCCGTGCATGGTCACTCCTTCCGCGACGCGGATTCCGATGGCAGCGATTTTGTCTACGTGGCCGTCCGGGCCGACCCAGACTCCGGAACGGCCCGGGACCCGAAAACCGACGATGCCGAAGCCGAGCAGGGCGTCGATGATGATCCCCTCGAGCAGGCGCACGTAGCCGACCACGTCCACGGGCTCGTGAAGACGAGTGATCGGATACCCGACCAGTTGGCCGGGGCCGTGCCAGGTGATCTTCCCGCCTCGGTCCGCGTCGATCACGGGGGTTCCGTTGCTGGGCCGCTCCTCGGGAGCTGTGCGCTTCCCGGCGGTGTACACACTCGGATGTTCGAGGAAGATGACGGTGTCCGGCCTCTCCCCGGAGACGACGGAACGGTGGACTGCGCGTTGGAGCTCAAGGCCCTCAACATACGGCACGGAGTTGGCGCTTAGCCCCGCGACGACAAAGTCGAGCATGTTGCCATCCTAAACCCCGGCGTTCCTCCCCAGGGGGATGCCGGACTGGTTGTCCCCGAACCGCAACCCGGGCGGCCCGGACGAGGGCGGCCCGGCCAGCATTGGCGACATGAGAAGTCGCGGTCGACGCGTTCGGGATCCGGAGCCGGTATCCCTGCTGCCGTCGACGGAACCTGTGCTGTCGACGGAACCTGTGCTGTCGACGGAACCTGTGCTGTCGATGGCACCAGTGCCCGTCGGCGGCGGCCAGGCATTGATCGCCGGGTACCGGGTTCTGCGGCGCCTGGCGTCGAGTGACCGGGCGGACCTGTACGTGGGCGTGGCTCCGGCACTGTCGACCTCACCCGAGAGTGAGGTCCACGGCAAGGGGCCTGGTTTCTCCGGGACATCCGTTGTGCTCAAGGTTTTCCGTACGGGAACGGAGGACCTGGCGGTTGAACGCGAAGTTCGTGCCCTGACCGCTCTGACTCCCGGACGACTGACCATGCTCGTCGATGTCGGCACCCTGCCTGATGGCCGCACCTGCCTTGTCCTGGAACAGCTGACGGGTGGGGCGCTGAGCGGCTTCCTGAAGAACCGCCGGCATCTCCCTCCCGGGGAGGCGGTCACGATCCTGGCCCCCGTCGCGGCCGCGCTGGCGGAACTGCAGACCATCGGCCTGGTGCATCCGGCCGTGAGCCTATCGACCATTCTTTTCGACTCCTTCGGGCGCCCGGTCCTGACCGGACTGGGGGAGCTCCAAGAGCTCCCCGACGCCGGTCGTGAGCGAACCGAGGCCCTCGCCATGATGCACGACAGACTCGCGCAGGTCGTCCGGGCGGTGCTCGATCAAGTCGATCCGGTTGTGCCGGCTCAGGCGGCCCTCCGTGACCTGGACCGGTGGTGCGCGGGGCGGTCCGCCCGGCCGGCGGCCACAGCCCCAAGCCAGCTCGAGCACTTCCTGTTCGCCTGGGCCGAGGCCGAACCGGTGACGTTCAGCCGGACCGGCGACGACGGCAGGGGTCCGCAAACGGCCGGCGACTGGCTCAGGCGACCTGTTCCGGACGATCCCTCCGGGCGCGCAGCCGCGCTGACGGTTCGCGTCGCCTCGGGGGAGGTGCGGGCCCAACGACTGCTCGGCACTCTAGCGTCCCGCACATCTGCAGGGGTCCGTCGACTGCGGGGAGTCCACCCAGCCGGTGGGCTGAAAGCTGTGCTGAGCAGGCGGTTCCGCGTCCGCCGTGGAGCGCTGCTCCTTGCCGTTATTTTCGCCGTGGCGAGCACCGGACTCGCGTTGAATGCACGGGGTCCGGGTGGATCCGCGGTGACTGCGGGAGTGCGGCCGGAAACCTCCACTGCGCCGGCCGGAGCCACCGCCCTGCCGTCGTCCGACCCGGCGAAGTCGGACGCATCAGGTGCCGGCGACCGTGACGCCGATAGAGCCGCAACGGCCAGTGACGACCCGGCGACAGCGGTTCCGGCTCTTTTGCGGCTCCGGGCCTGGTGCCTGGACGAGGTCTCGGTGGTCTGTCTTGATGCTGTGCACCAGTCGCAATCGGCGGCCCTGACCGCCGACAGCCACACCCTGCGAATGATGCACCAGGGCGGCGACGCCCCCGAAGCCGAGGACGTCTCGTTGTGGTCGGCGGTCTTGGTGGAGCGCACGGGGGACGTCGCGCTCGTATCGCTCCAGGCCCACGACCTAGAACGACAGCCGGCCTCGGTCCTTGTGGTCAAGGGCGAGGCCGGCTGGCGAATCAGGGAGATTTTCGACTACTAGTCACAGCGTCCGTCGTCTGGTGATATCGACTAGAGACCGAGGTTTGCCTCGAAGGCACCTTCCTCGAGACGCTGCTTCATCGTGACGAGGAAACGTGACGCATCCGCTCCGTCGATGATGCGGTGGTCGTAGGACAGCGCAAGGAACACGGTCGAGCGGATCGCGATCGCATCGAGTCCACCCTGGCTGACGACGATGGGCTTTTTGTAGACGACACCGGTGCCGAGGATGGCGCTCTGCGGCAGGAAGACGACCGGGGTGTCGAAGAGTGCGCCGCGCGAACCGGTGTTGGTGAGCGTGAATGTGCCACCGGATAGTTCGTCGGGCTTGAGCTTGTTGTCGCGGGTGCGCTGGGCGAGGTCGGCGATCTGAGCGGCGAAGCCGGCCAGATCGAGGTCGCCCGCGTTGCGCACCACGGGGGTCAACAGGCCGCGCTCGGTGTCGACCGCGATGCTGATGTTCTCCTGGCTCGGGTACACGATCGTGTCACCGTCAATGGTGGCGTTGATGATCGGGTTGGCCTGGAGCGCCTCGGCGGCGGCGAGAGCGAAGAACGGCAGGAAGGACAGCTTGTTGCCCGTCTTGGCATGGAATTCGGCCTTCACCGCGTCGCGCAGGATCGCGACCCGGGTGACATCGACCTCGACCACGGTGGTCAGCTGAGCGGACGACTGCATCGAGATGACGGCTCGCTCGGCGACGACCTTGCGCAGACGGGACATGGGCTGGGTGGTCCCGCGCAGGGCGGAGACCTCCACGGCCGGAGCCGCTGCTGCAGGCGTGCCGGCGGGAGCGCCGGCCTGGGCGAGCACGATATCCTCCTTGCGGATGCGTCCACCGACACCGGTTCCGACCACGGTGGAGAGATCAACGCCAGCCTCGTTCGCGAGCTTGCGGACGATGGGGGTGACGTAGCCGGATGTCCCCGCGTGCGATCCTCGGGCGACGACCGGTTCCGGCGCCGCAACGGGGGCTGCAACCGGGGCTGCAACGGGTGCCGGGGCGGCGACGGGTGCCGCGACCGGTGCCGGCGCGAACACGGGTGCCGCGACGGGTGCGGGGGCTGCGACGGGTGCGGGGGCGGCGACGGGCTCGGGTGCGGCCACCGGAGCCGGCGCTTCCGCGACGGGCTCGGGTGCGGCCACCGGAGCCGGCGCTTCCGCGACGGGCTCGGGTGCGGCCACCGGTGCCGGCGCTTCTGCGGCCGGAGCGGCAGCGGCGGAACCGTCACCGATCATGACCAGGGCGGTTCCGACCTCGACGGTCTCGTCTTCCTGCACCAGGATGGCTTCGATCACTCCGGCAATGGGGGACGGAATTTCAGTGTCCACCTTGTCGGTCGATACCTCGAGCAGCGGCTCGTCGACTTCGACGCGGTCTCCCACGTTCTTCAGCCAGCGGGTGACCGTACCCTCGGTGACACTCTCACCGAGTGCCGGGAGGTTAACGGATTCGCTCATGCGATTGTCTCCTTCAAAGCCATTTGTCTGTAATTAGAGAAGTGAATGTCTGAATGCCGAAGTTCGGCGACTACGCGTGCAGCGGCTTACCGGCCAAAGCCAGGAAGGCCTCGCCGAGTGCCTCGTTCTGGGTGGGGTGCGCGTGCAGGAACGGGGCGATGTCCTCCGGGTACGCCTCCCAGTTGACAACCAGCTGTCCCTCGCCGATCAGCTCGCCGACGCGGGCGCCGATCATGTGGACGCCGAGGATGGGGCCGTCCTTGACTCGGACGAGCTTGATGGAACCGCTCGTACCGAGGATGGAGCTCTTGCCGTTCCCTCCGAGGTTGTACTCGAAGGTTGAGACCTGGTCGGCGCCGAACTTCTCGGCAGCCTTGGCCTCCGAGTAGCCGACGGAGGCGATCTCCGGGTCGCAGTAGGTGACCTTGGGAATGTTGAGGTCGTCGACGACGATGGGGTTGAGTCCGGCGATCTCCTCTGCGACGAAGATTCCCTGCTGGAATCCGCGGTGCGCGAGCTGCAGGCCGGGAACAATGTCGCCCACGGCGAAAACGCCGGGGATGTTGGTCGCGAGGCGCTCGTCGGTCAGGACGAAGCCACGGTCCATGGTGACGCCGACCTCTTCGAAGCCGAGTCCAGCGGTCGACGGCCCACGGCCGACGGCCACGAGCAGGATCTCCGCTTCGATGACGGTGCCGTTCTCCAGAGTGACGACGACGCCGTTCTCGTGCTGGGTGACGCTCTGGAACCGGACGCCGAGCGAGTACTCGATGCCGCGCTTGCGGAAGGCGCGCTCGAGCTGCTTGGAGATGGACTCTTCCTCGTTGGGAACCAGGTGGGGAAGGGCCTCGATGATCGTCACGTCCGCGCCGAAGGATTTCCAGACGCTCGCGAACTCGGCGCCGATGACACCGCCGCCGAGTACGGCGACCTTCTTGGGGACGAACTCGAGTTCGAGGGCGTGCTCGCTGGTCATGACACGGCCGCCGATGGCGAGCCCCGGCAGGGAGCGGGAGTAGGAACCCGTAGCGAGGACGATGTTCTTACCCACGATGGTGTCGGCACCGACTCGCACCGTGTTCGGTGAAATGAGGCGACCTTCGCCCTCGATCACGGTGATGCCGCGCGACTTGATCAGCCCCTGCAGTCCTTTGTACTTTGACGCCACGATGTTCTTGCGGAACACGTTCACGGCGGGCATGTCGATGCCCTCGAACTGCGTCTTGACTCCGTATTTCGCGGCCTCGCGGCTGACGTCAGCCACCTCGGCCGAGTGAAGGAGTGCCTTGGTCGGTATGCATCCAAGGTGCAGACAGGTTCCCCCGAGTTTGTCTTTTTCGATCAGGCCAACGGTGAGGCCGAGTTGAACGGCCCGCAGTGCAGCCGCGTAGCCGCCGCTTCCGCCGCCGAGAACGACAAGGTCAAACTTCTGTTCCGACACCCAGATACTCCCTTATGCATCACAACCCGGTCTGCCCATCGCGACGTTGCGCATCCGGGCAGGCGAAGAGTGGGCGAGATTTCTCGCCCACTCGACTGTACTACGGGCGCGAAAAGTCCTCTGCCAGTCGCAGTAGTGTCCGAACCGAGATTCCGGTCGGCCCTGCGTTCGTGAATCCCCACCCGCCACCGGTGTTGTGGGCCGGTCCGGCGATGTCCAGATGGGCCCACGGGATTGTCTCGGCGGCGTCGCCGTCGCCGCGACTCCCGATGAACTCCTGTAGGAAGACCCCGGCGAGCAGCATGCCGCCGTGAGCGCTGCCGATTTTCGCGTTGGCAATATCGGCGACATCAGAATTGAGTAGCGGACGCAGTTCCTCGGGGAGCGGCATCGGCCACACCAGTTCACCGACGGACTTACTGGCGTTCAACACACGGGCGACAAGGGCATCCTCACCCATGGCGGCGTAGTAGCGAGTGCCGAGTGCGACGAGGGCGGCGCCGGTCAGCGTCGCCACATCGACAATCGCATCAGGGCCCTCTTCGCCGGCCGCGACGAGACCGTCGGCGAGAACCAGACGACCTTCCGCATCCGTGTTCAGCACCTCCACCGTGCGGCCACCGCGAATCCGCAACACGTCGTTGGGCCGGATAGCCGAGCCGGACGGCATGTTCTCCGCGATGCACAGCCAGGCGGTGATGCGCACGTCGAGGCCCAGACGGGCGGCCGCCAAGGTCACGGCCAGAACGGTTGCCGCCCCGGTCATGTCGTATTTCATCCCGACCATGGATGCTGGCGGCTTGAGGGACAGTCCGCCGGTGTCGAAGGTGATGCCCTTGCCGACGAGGGCGAGATGCTGCGTCGCGCCGTCCGGGCTGTAACTGACCTTGACCAAGCGGGGAGGACGAGTGGAACCCTGGCCGACGCCCGCAATCCCACCGAAGCCATCCGCGGCAAGTTCCTTCTCGTCCCAGACCCGCACGTCGACGGGCAGGCCGGCCGCGGCGTCCGCGGCCTTCCGCGCGAAGGATTCGGGGTAGAGATCGAGCGGAGGCATGTTGACCAGGTCCTTGACCAGGCTGACGGCCTCTGCGATGACTCCGACGCGGACGGCGGCTCCCTCCGGCTCCGCGGCGGCATGCACCGTGATCTGCTGCGCGGGCACCTTGGTCGCGGCGAGCGAGCTCTGCCGGTAGGCGGTGAAGGAGTACGCCCCGAGCGCGGCGCCCTCCAGGACGGCCTCCGTCTCATTGTCCGTCGTCGTTGGAAAGGCGAATGCGACCGAGGTGACCCCGGTCAGTTGGCGGACAGCTGATCCGGCGGCGTGGCGCAGAGCGTCGACCGTAGCCTTCTTGCCGAGTCCGACGACGGCGATGCTGCGCGCACTGCCGATCGAGGCGGGCATACGCGTCACCTGGTCTCTGCCGCCCGTGATTCCCAAGGGGGCGAGTTGGTCGGCGAGGCCGGCGAAAGCGGGGTCGGCGAACAGAGTGGCGGAGTCACCGGACTGGAGCGCCCCAACAATGAGAACGTCCACCTCCGATTCGACGGCAGGTCCTGTGGATACGGTCAGGCGAGGTGCGTTCATCCCCCGATCGTACGCTCCGGGTGTGTTCGCTCTCGGCATCACGGCGGCGTCGCCTATTCCAGCACGCCTCGGAAATTGGCGCTTACAGTTAACGGATGCTGGATCCAGGTGACATTTACGAGCTGACTGCGGACGCGGAGAACGTCCCGGAGGGGCTCCACCTTGTCGCGGGTCTGACGGGCTTCGCGGATGCCGGTGGCGCAGTCTCGCAGTTCACGGAGTATCTTCTGGAGACCCTCGACCACACCGTCGTCGCAACCTTCGACGCCGACGTCTTGCTCGACTACCGTGCGCGCCGGCCGGTCATCCATTTCGACCAGGACCACCTCACCGACTACCAGCCTCCCGCTTTGCGGGTGTACCAGGCCAGGGACGAGATCGGCCAGGCGTTCCTGCTCCTGGCCGGCTACGAACCGGACTTCCGCTGGGAACAATTCACCGCAGCGGTGCTCCAACTGGAACGCCGTTTCAAGGTGGTCTCGACGACCTGGGTGCACGCGATACCGATGCCGGTCCCGCACACCCGCCCGATCGGCGTGACCGTCAGTGGAAACCGATCCGATCTGGTCGAGAGCATGTCGGTGTGGCGTCCCAACACCCAAGTGCCGGCAAACGCGCTTCACCTGATGGAATATCGACTCCAGGAGAGTGGCGCCTCTGTCGTCGGGTTCGTGCTGCTGATCCCGCACTATCTCGCCGACACGGAATTCCCCCTCGCCGCGCTGGCGGCGCTGGACAGCACGAGCGCCTCCACCGGACTGATCTTCCCCACCGATCGAGTGCGCGAGAAGAACCGCGATTTCGTCGGCCGCATCGACGAGCAGGTGCAGGACAACCCCGAACTGTTCAAGCTGGTTGGGACGCTCGAGGAGCGCTACGACGCCTACATGGAGGGCAGCACGTTGCGCTCCCCGTTGACCGACGAAGCCGGCGAGTTGCCCAGCGCCGATGAGATCGCCGCCGAGCTGGAGAACTTCCTCGCCACCCGACGCAGCCGAGACGACGGTTCGCCCGCCTGACGCCGACCGCTCCGTCGATGCGGGCCGCCGGGCGCGGGTAAGTTGGGGGCAATGAACTCCCGCCGATCCTGGTTGATCTTTTACGTCGGATCGTTCGCGTACCTCTCTGCCGTCCTCCAGCGCTCATCCCTCGGCATCGCCGGGGTCGCGGCCACCGAGCGCTTCGGTGGATCCGCATCGCTGCTGTCCAGCCTCGCCGTGGTGCAGCTCGCTGTCTACGCTGCGGCGCAGGTGCCGGTGGGCGTGATGATCGATCGGTACGGGGCCCGGGTGCTGGTGGCCACCGGAACGGCGCTGATGATCGTCGGCCAGATCACGCTCGCTTTCGCCCCCGACATTTCGATTGCCGTGCTGGGACGCATCCTCGTCGGCGCCGGCGACGCCGCCATCTTCATTTCGATGATTCGTCTCATCGCATCGTGGTTTTCGGGACGCATCGTCCCGCAGCTCTCACAGTGGCTGGGAAACATCGGTCAACTCGGCCAGGTGCTGTCCGCCGTCCCGCTGGCCTGGGTGCTGCACACCTGGGGTTGGACACCGACGTTCCTCTCCGCCGCCTCAGTTGCCGCGGTGGCCCTCGTCGTGGTCCTCGTCGTCGTGAAGGACCAGCCCGACCGCGCATCCCTGGAGAACAGGACGACCAGCTGGCATAGCGCGCTCCTGCAGCTCAAACACAGTTTCAAACGGCCCGGCACGCAACTCGGCTTCTGGTCGCACTACGTGACGCAGTCCTCCGGAACCGTCTTCACCCTTCTCTGGGGTTTCCCATTCATGGTGTCGGGACTCGGCTACGAACCGTCCCTCGCCGCGGCGATGCTCATGGTCCTGGTAGGCGCCGGCATGGTCTGCGGGCCGATCCTCGGGATTCTGACGGCACGCTTTCCGCTGCGCCGCAGCAACATCGTGTTGAGCGTCGTGGCGCTGATGGGAGCGGCCTGGGCAGCGGTATTGCTGTGGCCGGAGCAGCCGCCGTTCTGGCTGATGGTGGTGCTGCTCGTCGCCCTCGGCATCGGAGGCCCCGGATCGCTGATCGGTTTCGATTTCGCGCGAACCTTCAATCCCCAGCGCAGCCACGGATCCGCGAACGGCGTCGTCAACGTCGGCGGCTTCACTGCCAGTTTCGTGATGGTCTACCTGATTGGGCTGCTTCTCGATCTTCAAGACGGCTGGCGGACTTCCGGAGGCGAGGCGAGCGATCTGTACTCGCTGGATTCCTTCCGGGTCGCGTTCTCCGTGCAGTTCCTGGTTGTGGGACTCGGCGTGATCTTTCTGCTGCACGCCCGCGCCCGCACCCGCAGTCAGCTGTCCCGTGACGAGGGAGTGGAGGTTGCGCCGCTCTGGGTCGCCGTGGCGCGGGCATGGCGTCGCGGGCAGCGGCCCGAATAGCTGCGCGTCTGGCTTGTCTCATACACAAAGCATGCAATAATTGTCAATAGGGCCCGTTCTGGTCCTGGGAGCAACGACAGCAGTGTCGGTGTGAATAGCCCGGGACTTGACATGGGTCCTAGTACTGCCCAAAATCCACACTGCTCAGGCCACTTCCCGCCAGATCCATTCGGTCGGGACCCGCCTGGCAGCGCCGCAGGCTCCCGGGCCACGGCATGAGAGGTGTTCGAATGGCAACCCGCACAAAAATCGAGCAGACCGAAGAGCCCACCGCGAGCACACCTGAGGCTCCGGACGCAGCTGCGCCGGCGCCCAAGGCCGCCGCCGTGAAGAAGCCGACCAAGGCGGCCCTGGCCAAGGCCGCGGCTGCGGCTGCGGCTGCGGCTGCGAACGGTGAAGAGAAGCCCGCACCGCGCAAGCGCGCCGCCAGCACCAAAGCCAAAGCCAAGCCGGCGTCCGACGAGCACGATGAGGCCGGGCACGGCGACGACGCGGATGCCGACGACGACTCCGACGAAGCCAAGAAGAAGCGTGCAGCATCGGCCGAAGCGCTGCCGAGTGGTGCTCTGGTGCTGTCTCTCGTCGACGACGACGACGAGGTGCCGGTTTACTCCAGCGCAATCACCGGCGCGACGGCCGACCCAGTCAAGGACTACCTGAAGCAGATCGGCAAGGTCGCCCTGCTGAACGCCGCCGAAGAGGTCGAGCTCGCGATGCGAATCGAAGCGGGGCTGTTCGCCGAGGACAAGATGTCCCAGATGACCGATTCCGAGAAGAAGAGCGCCCTCGGCCGCGAACTCCTGTGGGTCGCCAAGGACGGCGCCCGCGCCAAGAGCCACCTCCTGGGTGCCAACCTGCGCCTGGTCGTCTCGCTCGCCAAGCGCTACACGGGCCGCGGAATGCAGTTCCTCGACCTGATCCAGGAGGGCAACCTGGGCCTGATCCGTGCGGTCGAGAAGTTCGACTACACCAAGGGCTTCAAGTTCTCCACCTACGCCACCTGGTGGATCCGTCAAGCGATCACGCGTGCCATGGCCGACCAGGCCCGCACGATCCGCATCCCGGTGCACATGGTCGAAGTCATCAACAAGCTGGCCCGAGTGCAGCGCCAGATGCTTCAGGACCTCGGCCGGGAGCCCACGCCGGAAGAGCTGAGTCGCGAACTGGACATGACGCCGGAGAAGGTTGTGGAGGTTCAAAAGTACGGCCGGGAACCCATCTCCTTGCATACTCCGCTCGGCGAAGACGGCGACAGCGAATTCGGCGACCTGATCGAGGACACGGAGGCCGTCGTCCCCGCTGACGCGGTCGGGTTCACCATGCTGCAGAAGCAGCTTGAGAGCCTGCTCGACTCGCTCTCCGAGCGCGAAGCCGGCGTCATCCGAATGCGCTTCGGCCTCGGCGACGGCATGCCGAAGACTCTCGACCAGATCGGCGACACGTTCGGCGTGACGCGGGAGCGCATCCGTCAGATCGAGTCGAAGACCATGGCCAAACTGCGTCACCCCTCACGGTCGCAGTCCCTACGCGACTACCTCGAATAGAGATCGGTTTGCGCTACGCGCCGGCGATTCTCCTCGGACGAGTCGTACGGAAACTGGCCCGATGGAGGAAGCCGGGCGGCGGATCCGCGATCCCCGGCCTCGTGGTCAACAGGATCGCACCTGGGTTCCTTCCCCGCACCCTCAACAGCTTCCCCGGTGGACTGGTCATCGTCACCGGGTCAAGCGGCAAATCAACCACGACCAAAATGCTGGTCGCGGCTCTCCGCGCTCACGGCATGGTCGTCTTCACCAACCAGTCCACGGCCAACATAAGTCAGGGTCTGACCTCGGCGCTGCTCGAGCAGGCGAGCCTGAGCGGCCATATCGCGGGCGACATCGCCGTGCTGGAGATGGATGAGGGCCATGGCGCCCTCATCTCCGGTTCGCTGACGCCGCGCGTAGTCGCTTTGACGAACGTCATGGTCGACCAGATCGATCGGTTCCATGACTCGGACATGGTCGCGGCGATGCTCGCGAAGATCGCCGCCAGAGCTACCGGAACCGTCGTGATCAACGCGGACGATCAGTACCTGACCGCCCTGGCCGCTCGCCTCGACGGCACCTCTGCAATCGCTCGCTACGGAGTTTCCGCAGAAGTTCTCGCTGCCAACCCGCGGGGCCTCGGCTACAGTGCGACCACCACTTCCCGGCTGGACGAGGGAGAGGGGATGCTTCTCACTTCGGTGCACGGACGCCGCGCGACCGTGAGCATTGCGGGGGTGGGGTACCCGATCGGGTTGCCCGCCCGCGGCACGCACTATGCCGTGGACGCCTTGACCGCGCTGAGCACAGCGCGGGCCGCACTCGGTGGACGCTTCGATCCAGTGCTGGCCATCGGTGCCATTTCGGCCATTCCTCCGGTCTTCGGCCGTGGCGAGATCGTCACGGTCCGGGGTCGGCAGGTCGAATTCGTGCTGGTGCAGAATCCGGCCAGTTTCCAGTTGAACGTCGACAGTCTCGAACCGGGGACCGATCAGATCCTCATCGCAATCGGGTCCGACGTGCGCGACCCGTCGTACTTCTGGCCCGTGAACACCTCGAGCCTGGGCCGGGTCCGCATCGCGTCCGGATCGAAGGCGCAGGACATCGCCCTTCAGCTTGTCTACGACGACGTGGTCGTCGACCGCATCGAGTCGGACCTGGGCCTGGCCCTGGACGAGTTCCTGGCGCTGCCGGAACCACTCACGGGTTTGAAAACGATCATTTTCTCCGCGGACTCCATGCGACGCACCAGGGCACACCTGGGGCTCGTCACCAACAAGGAGGAGCAGGAATGACCCGTCCGCTCTCGATCGTGTCACTGCTACCCGAACTCCTCGGTACCAACGGCGATGCCGCCAACGCCCGCGTTCTCGCCCAGCGGGCTCGGTGGGCCGGTGTTGAGGCCGCCGTGGTGGAGGTGCGTTCCTCGGCTGATCTGCCCGACCAGGTCGACGCCGTCATCGTCGGATCGGGCTCCGACGCCGATCTGGTGCGCGCCAGGGACATCCTGGCGACGATGACCACGGAGTTGCGCACCTGGGCCACTGCGGGTGTCCCGATCCTCCTGGTCGGAACCGGCTGGGAACTCCTGAGCTGGGGCATAGAACTCGGCGACGGAACCGTCGTCGAGGGGCTGGGCATCCTGGCCGGTCGCGCTGTGCCGATGCCGGCACGCGCCACGGATGACATCGTGGTCACCTCCCGACACGGCCGGCTGATCGGTTTTGAGAACCATTCCCGCAGCTACGTCGGCGCCGAGGCGTCGCCGCTCGGCCAAGTGCTTTACGGAACCGGCAATGGCGCGGGTTCCGAGGGACTCGTCATGGGCAGCGTCGTCGGTACTCATCTGCACGGGCCTGTGCTCGCCCGAAATCCCGGTCTTGCCGACCACCTCCTGCGCACTGCTCTGGTGCGCATCGGACACGAATACCGTCCCGGCGGACATTCGTCGGCCGCTGACGACATGGCAAAAGCCGCACGCAACCAGGTTGCGGTACGGCTCGGACTTCCAACAGAGTAGCGGCCTGACTCGGCGGGGCGCAAAGCAACCGAAGCTGCTGTGCGCCCCGCCGATTCCGTTAGGAGCGCTGATCCTCGAGGAGGCGGCTCGACTCGTCGTGCCAGCTCTCCGCGATGGCGGCGAGCTTCTCCTGGTGCTTGCGACCGTGGTGTGCACAGAACAACAGCTCGCTGTTGTTCACGACCACACGGATGTAGGCCTGAGCCCCACACGCATCACAGCGGTCTGCCGCGGTGAGCTGGTGGGGAGCCTTCTCTTGGTTGATGGCACCATTCTCGGCTGCGATCTGGGACATGGTTTCCTCCTCCAGACTGATACCAACTGATACCAATTTAACCTGTACTCCATGGAAACACGGTCCGGCGCGGATATCGAGTCGGGGGACCGCTATTTCGCTCACCGCGTAGTGCACTTCGATCGGGTGTCGACGTCTGGCGGGGAGCGCCGACCGGTATTCTTGATTGTTGTGAGTTCTTCTGATTATTCCGCCCGCCACCTGTCTGTACTCGAAGGGCTGGAAGCGGTTCGCAAACGTCCGGGCATGTACATCGGGTCCACCGACTCGCGGGGGCTCATGCACTGTCTCTGGGAGATCATCGACAACTCGGTCGACGAGGCGTTGGGTGGATTCGGCAGCAGCATCGATATCGTGCTTCACGCGGACGAGAGCGTCGAAGTGCGCGACACGGCCCGCGGTGTGCCGGTTGACATCGAGCCCAAAACGGGACTGACCGGGGTCGAGGTCGTCTTCACCAAACTGCACGCGGGCGGCAAGTTCGGCAGCGGGTCGTATGCGGCGTCCGGCGGACTGCACGGTGTGGGGGCATCCGTTGTCAACGCCCTGTCCGAACGTCTCGACGTCGAAGTCGACCGAGACGGCAAGACCTGGGCAATGTCCTTCCACCGTGGCGAACCGGGGATCTTCGCGGATTCGGGCGAGAAGAGCCCCGACGCGCCCTTCACACCCTTCGAGAAGCAGAGTGAGCTCCGCGTCATCGGCAAAGTCAAGCGTGGCGTGACCGGCACGCGAGTGCGCTACTGGGCCGACCGCCAGATCTTCACCAAGGGCGCGGCATTTCAGACCGAGGAATTGCTCGAACGGGCGCGCCAGACGGCCTTCCTCGTGCCGGGCCTGGGGATCGAGATCGCGGACCAGCGCACTGACGTGCACGTGCTCAAGTCCTTCAAGTTCGAGGGTGGGATCTCGGAGTTCGTCGACCACCTCGCCACCGACAGCCCGATCACCGACACCTGGCGCCTCACCGGCAATGGGACCTTCCGGGAGACCGTCCCGGTTCTGACCCCCACGGGCGCCATGGTGCCCACCGAGCTGGTCCGGGACTGCGCCGTGGATATCGCCCTTCGCTGGGGGACAGGGTACGACACCGTCGTCCGCAGTTTCGTGAACATCATAGCCACGCCGAAGGGCGGAACGCACCAGGCCGGTTTCGACGCGGGCCTGCTCAAATTTCTCCGTGCCCAGGTTGAGTTGAACGCCCGTCGACTCAAAATGGGGTCCGACAAGCTGGAGAAAGACGACGTGATGGCCGGCCTCACCGCAGTGCTCACCGTGCGGCTGCCCGAGCCTCAGTTCGAGGGGCAGACCAAGGAGGTGCTCGGCACACCCGCGGTTCGCGCCATCGTCGCCAACGTCGTCGCCCAGGCCATGAACGAGCGATTCGTGTCGACGAAGCGGGACGACAAGATGCAGGCCGCGGTCGTGCTGGACAAGATCGTGGCCGAGATGAAATCGCGCATCTCGGCTCGTGCCCACAAGGAGACCCAGCGCCGCAAGAACGCACTGGAGAGTTCGTCTCTACCCGCAAAACTGGTCGACTGCCGCAGCAACGACGTGTCGACGAGTGAACTCTTCATCGTCGAAGGAGACTCCGCACTGGGAACAGCCAAGCTCGCTCGGGATAGTGAACACCAGGCGCTCCTGCCCATTCGCGGCAAGATCCTGAACGTGCAGAAGGCATCCGTCGCCGACATGCTGTCCAACGTCGAGTGCGCATCGATCATCCAGGTGATCGGCGCCGGTTCCGGCCGGAGTTTCGACCTGTCCGCCGCCCGCTACGGCAAGGTCATCATTATGAGCGACGCGGACGTGGACGGCGCGCACATCCGGACGCTGTTGCTCACCCTGTTCTTCCGCTACATGCGCCCGATGATCACGGAGGGCCGCGTTTTCGCGGCCGTCCCGCCACTCCACCGGGTCGTGGTGATGAACCCGGGGACGAAGCCTAATGAAACCATCTACACCTATTCGGAGGTCGAACTTCAGGCCGTCCTTGCCGGCCTCAAAAAGAGCGGAAAGCGCTATCAGGATCCGATCCAGCGGTACAAGGGTCTGGGCGAGATGGATGCCGACCAGCTTGCGACAACGACGATGGAGCGGGCGCACCGCACTCTGCGCCGGGTGAGGGTCGCCGACGCCGAGATGGCCGGAAACGTTTTCGAACTCCTGATGGGCAACGACGTCGCCCCGCGCAAGGAATTCATCATCGAAAGTTCGGACAAACTCAGTCGCGACCGCATCGACGTGTGATGACCCGGGCCGGGCGTCTCACGATTGGAAGGACGTGCTCGCCAGGTCCCGCTCGCCGTTGATGATGGCGTCGACGACGCGCTGGGCAACGACAACGGGGGAGTAGCCGGCCGGCAGGCGCGGGGCGGTCCCTTGGATCGGGTGAGTGGAGAGTTCCGTCTCGGTATGGCCGGGCCGGGCGTCCAAGATACGGATGCCGCTGCGGCGCAGTTCCCGGCCGGCGGCCTGTCCGAAGGCCGCGAGGGCGGCCTTGGACGCCGAGTAGGCGGCGAGATTGGCGGTCGGGCTTTCGCTGACGACCCCACTGAGCGTGACGACGAAGGGGTCGCGGCCCTGCTCGGCGGATTCGGTCAGCGCGAATCGGGCGGCCCGCAGCAGGCGGATCGGCGCCAGCGTGTTCAGGGCGAACAGCTCCGTGAGCGTTTCGTCACTCACCTCCGTCGCGGGCCCGAACGCGACAACCCCCGCGGCGTTGATGATGCCGTCGAGCCGCCCGTTGACTCGAATCGACTCGGCGACGAGAGCCGGAATCGCCTCCGGGTCGGTCAGGTCGGCGGCGAGACGGGTCCCGGGGATCGACAGCGCCTCAAGTTTCGCCTGGTCGCGCCCGCTCAGGACGAGTCGGGCGCCTCCGGCAGCCAGAAGTCGGGCGATTTCACGTCCCAGACCCCCCGAGGCGCCGAGGACGAGAATGGCGGAGTCGTCGAGGTGTGTCATTTCGCCACCATAACCCACCACCCTGCGCCCTGTCCTGCGGTTCCTGCTGGAGACAGCGCGAAGTGGTCAGCCGATCCGGGCGCCGATGGCACCGATCACGGAATCGAGCATGGCTCCGGATGCGTCACGCCGCGACCCCGATTCAGGCAGCGTTCGGGGCGTGCCATCTGAAGAGACCGCCCGGGCCGGAAGGGGACCCACCCACGCAACGGAGACGGTGTCTTCGCCCTTCAGGAATCGCTGGGAGCGCACGCCACCGGTTCCCCGGCCTTTTGCCGGGTATTCCGAGAAGTCGGAAACTTTGGCGCTGCCGGGATCGGTTCCGGTCAGCGTGTGGCTGCCGGTGGCGATGGTCGCGACCACGAGGACATCCTCGTTCCGTGCGTCCACGCTGGCGAAGTGAACCACGTGTGCGCCGGCGGTCAGCTTGATGCCGGCCATACCGCCGGCCGTGCGTCCCTGCGGGCGCACCGAGCCGGCCGGAAAGCGCAGCAGCTGGGAGTCGGAGGCGATGAAGACCAGTTCGTCGTCTTCCGCACCCTGCACAGCGCCGACCACCACGTCCTTGGGCTTCAAGGCGATGATCTCGAAGTCTGGTTTGTTGGCCCAATCGCCCGCGGTGACGCGCTTCACGGTGCCCTGTCTGGTCCCGAGCACGATCGACCGTTCGGAGTCGAGCGCGACGAGCGCCAGAATCCTCTCGGCTTTGTTGGGCAAGGCCAGGTAATCGCTCACGCGCACGCCCGCCCCGAGCTGGACCGAGGTCGGCGGCAACACCGGGAGGTCGACGGGGGAGAAGCGGATGAGCCGCCCCAGGCTTGTGACCGCTCCGATCTCAGTTCGGCTGGTCGTGTCCAAAACGGAGAGGACGGCGTCATGCTTGCTGCGCCTCTGTGCCGGCGTGATCCGCTCCGGCAGGTCCGCAGTGTCGGCCGCAAGCTCCACCCGAGCGATCCTGCCCGTTGCGCTGAGGTAGACCCGGGTCGGGGTGTCCGTCACCTCGAGGATGGCGGCCTTCCGCTTGGCGGCGGCGCCGTTTGCGCCGGCGATACTCGCCGTCGCCTCGGTCAACAAGGTCCGCCGTGGCGTGCCGAAACGATCGGCCACCGAGGCGAGTTCGTCGGACACCAGAGTGCGGATGGACGCCTTACTGCCGAGAAGCTTCTCCAGGGCCGCGATCTCCGCCAGCAGTTGATCCCGCTCGTTTTCAAGTTCGATTCGGGAGAACCGGGTCAGGCGCCGCAGGCGGAGCTCGAGGATGTACTCGGCTTGAATCTGGCTCAGGTCGAAGACATCGATCAGCTTGGCGCGTGCCTGTTCGCTGTCATCGCTGGCGCGGATGACCTGGATCACCTCGTCGATGTCCAGGATCGCCACCAGCAGACCCTCGACGAGGTGCAGGCGCTCCTTGCGTCGGGCCAGCCGGTAAGCGGAGCGCCGGGTGACGACCTCGATGCGGTGTCCGATGTAGACGAGCAACAGTTCCCGAAGTCCCAGCGTCTGCGGGCCGCCGTCGACGAGGGCGACCGCATTGATGTTGAAGGAGTCCTCGAGCGGGGTGACCCGGTACAGCTGCTCGAGCACGGCCTCCGGGCTGAAGCCGGTTTTGATCCCGATGACGAGTCGAAGTCCTTTGGTGCGGTCCGTCAGATCGGTGACATCGGAGATTCCGTTGAGCTTCTTGGAATTGACCCCATCCTTGATCTTCTCGATGACCCGCTCGGGGCCGACGAGGTAGGGGAGTTCCGTGACGACGAGACCTGCCTTGCGGGCGGTGATGGCTTCAACGGATACCCGTGCCCGGGTCTTGAAGCTGCCGCGGCCGGTCGCGTAGGCATCCTTGATTCCCGCCAATCCGACGATCGTGCCGCCGGTGGGCAGGTCAGGCCCGGGAACGAACTCCATCAGGTCTTCCAGGCTCGCGTTCGGGTGGGCGAGCAGATGTCGCGCCGCACCGACGACCTCGATCAGGTTGTGCGGTGCCATGTTGGTGGCCATGCCCACGGCGATACCGCTCGCACCGTTGACCAGCAGGTTCGGGTAGGCGGCCGGGAGAACGTCCGGCTGGGTGAGCTGATTGTCATAGTTGGGCACGAAATCGACGACGTCTTCGTCGAGAGTCTCCGTCATGGCCAAGGCGGGAGCGGCCAGCCTGGCCTCGGTGTAGCGAGGGGCCGCCGGGCCGTCATCAAGGGAGCCGAAGTTGCCGTGGCCGTCGATCAGGGGAACGCGCAGCGTGAATGCCTGCGCCATCCGCACGAGAGCGTCGTAGATCGCGGTGTCGCCATGCGGGTGCAGCTTGCCCATGACCTCGCCGACGACTCGAGCGGACTTGACGTGGCCGCGATCGGGACGAAGCCCCATCTCGCTCATCTGATACAGAATGCGCCGTTGCACGGGCTTGAGTCCGTCCCTGGCGTCCGGGAGCGCCCGAGAGTAGATCACCGAATAGGCGTATTCGAGGAACGAGCCCTGCATCTCGGTGGAGACATCGACGTCTTCGATGCGCTCGGTGAACGTGGCGGGCGGGGTGCTGTCTTGACGGCTCATTCGTGAATTCTGCTGAGGCGTGCGTTGCGGGACGCGCGCTGTCGGGTAGGCGCTGGATCGATTCGGCTTTGTCTATGTCAAACTTGGCACGATGCCTTCTATGCTACCGGCCCGCCAATTCAGCACCCTTCGCCTTGCCGACGTACTCACATCTTCCCTCGCGTCGGTCCAGGGTCTTCCCAATCCACTACGCCTCGTTCCGACGAACAAAACGGTCGTTGTTCTCGCGGACGGCCTGGGAATCAGTTCCCTGCGCGCCCGGGCCGGGCACGCCCGGTTCCTGAAGTCGCTGCTGACCAAGTCCAGCGTGATCGACGGGGTCTTCCCGTCCACCACCGCGGCGGGGATCACGACCCTCGCCACGGGTGTCGCCCCTGGGCAGCACGGCCTCGTCGGCTACCGGGTCCGAGACGCCGACAGGGACCGCGTGGTGAACCAGCTGACCGGCTGGGATGACGGGATGCGGCCGGAGACCTGGCAGCGCGTGCGCACAGTCTTCGAACGGGCGGCGGATGCCGGCGTTCCCGGTTTCGCTATCGGACCCCGCCGCTATTCCGCATCCGGTTTCACCCAGGCGGCGCTTCGCGGTGCGCGCTATGTGCCGGCGGAGAGCGTGTCCGACAGGTTCGCCGCCGCCAGGCACCTTCTGGACACCGAGCCGCGCGCCCTCGTCTACCTCTATGTCCCCGAGCTGGATGTGGCCGCCCACGCCCACGGCTGGGAGTCCGACCGGTGGCTGGCTGCGTTGGAAGTCCTCGACGATGCGACCGCCCGCTTCGCCGCAGGACTCACGGCCGACGAGGGGCTCCTGCTCACGGCCGACCATGGCATCATCGACGTCCCGGCGACCAGTCACGTGCTCTTCGACACGGTTCCCGAACTCGTCGGCGGCGTCCGGCACATCGGCGGGGACCCACGCTGCCTGCACCTCTACCTCGAACCCGAAGCGGTCGACGAGGCCGCCGCGGCTCTTGCCGACACGTGGCGCGCCGTCGAGGGCCACCGCGCCTGGATCTTCACGCGCACTGAGGCTGTCGAGTCCGGTCTCTTCGGCGATGTTTCGCCCGATGTCTTGCCGCGCATCGGCGACGTCATCGTCGCCGCACGCAAACTCATCGCCTACTACGACTCCCGAGAGCCGAACCAATCCGCACGGTCGATGGTCGGTCAGCACGGATCTCTGACGGATGAGGAACTCCGGGTACCGCTGATCAGATCAGGGGCATTCTCCGCCTGAGCGTTGGAGAACGGACCTCAGGACGGGTACTGTCCGCGCTTGACCTGGGGCTTGGGCAGACGTAAGACGCGCAGTTGCAACGCCCGCATTGCCGCGTACCAGCGAACCCGCTCGGCCTTCTGTACTCCGAACTTGGCATTGAGCTTGCGGGTGACGATGAAGCCCAGGATGATGCAGTCGACCACGGCGACGATAACGAAGGCCCACAGAGCGAGGAAACCGTAGGTCTGGATGGCCGGGTCGGGGAAGACGCTCAGCAGGATCACGAGGAACATCACCGGGATCATGAATTCGCCCACGTTGAAGCGAGCGTCGACGAAATCGCGAACGAAGCGCTTCTGCAGGCCGCGGTCCCGCATCGGGAGGTATTTTTCGTCCCCCGCAGCCATCCCGATCCGAGTGCGCTCGCGAGTCTCAGCGGCCTTGCTTCTGGCCTGCTTGGCCGCGAGCTTTCGGTCGTCCGGAACCAGAGGGCGCCGGTTCAGGGCCTCCTGCTGTTTCCGGCTGGGCGTCGCCTGCCCTTTGCCGACGGGGTGGCCGGCCGCGAGACGAGACTTCGTCTCTTCCGGGGTCTCCATGGATGGTTGTGCGTCTGGGTTCACAGGCTTAGCCACATCAGTTCCTTGCAATTGGTTGCCTTAAGATTACCCGATGACCGATATTCGAGAAACAGCTCCCACGGCAATCTCCCCGGCCGCACCGGCTCTTCGCGCGGCCGTCGAGCGAGGCCTTCCCACCACCATCGCAGATCTGTGCTCCCTGGTGCGGATTCCCTCCGTATCCTGGGACGCCTTCGACGCTCGACAGGTCGCCGCCAGCGCCGATGCCGTCGCGAACCTTGTCCGCGGTCTCGGGGTGTTCGAATCCGTTGAAATCAAGACGGCCGGGATCCCGGGCGGTGCCGAGCTCGGCCACCCGGCCGTTCTGGCCACGCGCGCCGCTCGGAACGGGCGCCCGACAGTTCTGCTCTACGCCCACCACGATGTGCAACCTCCCGGCCAGGATGCTGACTGGGACTCCAACCCCTTCGAACCGACGGTGCGCGGCGACCGCCTTTACGGACGCGGCGCCGCGGACGACAAAGCGGGCGTCATGGTACACATCGCCTCGATCCGAGCTCTCGTGGAGGCTGAAGGACCCGACTTCGACCTTGGCCTGGCGCTCTTCATCGAGGGGGAGGAAGAGTTCGGCAGCCGGTCCTTCGCCACCTTCCTGGGGGAGAACCGGGAGGCCTTGCGGGCGGATGCCATCGTCGTCGCGGACTCGAACAACTGGGACATCAACACCCCGGCGCTGACCACGGCACTGCGCGGCAACGTCACCTTCCGTCTGACCGTTCGCACTCTTGACCACGCATCGCATTCAGGTATGTTCGGGGGAGCTGTTCCCGACGCGATGATGGCAGCCGTTCGCCTCCTCGACAGCCTCTACGCCGAGGACGGCTCTGTCGCCGTCGCCGGGCTGACGAGCATCAACGTTCCGACCCCCGACTACTCCGTGGAGCAGCTCCGCTTGGAGACCGGGCTCACCGACGGCGTCAGCCCGATCGGGCACGGCTCGGTCCTCAGCCGGATCTGGTCCCAGCCGTCCATTACGGTCACCGGGATCGATGCACCGTCCGTGGCCAACGCGTCGAACACCCTCACGCCGGCCGTCACCGTACGTGTCAGCACCCGGATCGCTCCCGGTCAGCCGGCCGACGAGGCCTTCCGCGCGCTCGAGGCGCACCTGCGCGCCATGGCTCCCTTCGGTGCCCGAATCGACATCGACGACGTCGACACGGGGGAGGCCTTCCTGGTGGACACCGGCGGCTGGGCCGTCGCCGAGACGCGAAGCGCCATGGCCGAAGCGTGGGGTGAAAGCCCGGTGGACATCGGCGTCGGCGGATCAATCCCCTTCATCGCCGATCTGGTCCGCGTGTTCCCGGAGGCACAGATCTTGGTCACCGGGGTCGAAGACCCCGATTCCAGGGCGCACAGCCCGAACGAATCTTTGCACCTCGGTGTGTTCAAGCGGGCCATCCTCAGCGAGGCCTTCCTTCTCGGCCGCTTGAACCAGCGCACCGAACGATGACCTCACCGTGCGGGGCTGAGAGCCGGGAATGAACGGGGTGCATTCCCGGCATTGCTCGGTAGAATCTGCGTGGAATCCAGCGGACATCCGGCCGCTGCACACGACCACGCAAGAACGATGCGAACAATGAGGAGCCCCATGACCGACACAGTCGTCACCAGCACAGCCGCCCATGGCGTGGGTCTGAGCGCCGCCGCCGCCGACAAGGTGCGGAGCCTGCTCGCCCAGGAGGGAAGAGAAGACCTTCGCCTGCGCGTCGCCGTGCAACCCGGCGGCTGTTCCGGCCTCATCTACCAGCTGTATTTCGATGAGCGAGTGCTCGAAGGGGACGCGCTGGTCGACTTCGATGGGGTCGAGGTCGTCGTCGACAAAATGAGTGTTCCCTACCTGGATGGGGCATCCATCGACTTCGAGGACACCATCCAGAAGCAGGGGTTCACCATCGACAATCCCAATGCCGGCGGCAGTTGCGCGTGTGGAGATTCCTTCAGTTGATCCCGCAGCTTCAATTGAACAGCAACGGAACGACAGCACTGCGAATACTGCGACTGGCGGCGAATTCGTTACCTCAGGCGGCCTGTTCTTGCACAACGGAACGTGCCACCCGCAGTAGGCTTGAAGTCTATAAAAGCACTTTCCGTTAAGTGTCGTCGAGTCTCACCGAAAGGTTACTGGTGCGCAAAAACCATCGTCTCCGATGGGCTGCAATTCCGATCGCAGCGTCGTTGGCCCTTGTTCTAGCAGGTTGCTCGCAAGCCCAGCTCCATGGCTACCTCCCCGGTTTCATCGAGGGCGAGCCGGCGGTGACCAATCAGACTGAGCGCATTTCCGGTTTGTGGACAACTTCCTGGATCGTTCTGATGATCGTGGGGCTTCTCACCTGGGGGCTGACGATCTGGGCTGTCGTGGTCTACCGGCGCCGCAAGGGCCAGACCGGCCTCCCGGTACAACTGCGGTACAACATGCCGATCGAAATCTTCTACACGGTCGTTCCCCTCATTCTCGTGGTCGGCTTCTTCGCCTTCACCGCGCGGGACCAAGCGCAGATCGAGGCACGCTTCGATGAGCCCGAGGTCAAGGTCCAGGTCATCGGCAAGCAGTGGGCGTGGGACTTCAACTACATCAATGAAGACGTGTACACCGCCGGAATCCAGGGTCAGCCCGACGTCGACGGACCGGCCGGCTCGCTGGTTCAGTCTGAGATCCCCACCCTCGTCCTGCCGGTCGGCAAGAAAGTCGAACTGGCGCTCGACGCCCGCGATGTCATCCACTCGTTCTGGGTGGTGGACTTCCTGTACAAGAAGGACATGATCCCCGGCAAGACGAACTACATGTCCGTCATCCCGGAGCGCATCGGGACTTACTCCGGTAAGTGCGCCGAGTTGTGCGGCGAGTACCACTCCTTGATGCTGTTCAAGGTCGAGGTCGTATCCGAGGCTGACTACGAGTCCTACATCGACTCCCTCCGTGCCGCAGGCAACGACGGACAGCTCGGGCTCGAGTACGAACGCAACCAGAACCAGCCGGGCACGACAGCCCCGACCGAGCAGGAGGGCAACTAGTCCATGACTACCACCACTACGGCGCCTACCTCACCGGCCGCCCCGACAGCATCGCGCCGGCCCCCCGGCGTTGACCGCAAGGGTAACGTCATCGTCCGTTGGATCACCTCCACCGACCACAAGGTCATCGGGTACATGTACCTGATCACGTCCTTCGTCTACTTCTGCCTCGCCGGAGTCATGGCCCTGGTCATCCGCGCACAGCTCTTCGCCCCCGGCCTCGAGGTCGTACAGACGAAGGAACAGTACAACCAGCTCTTCACCATGCACGGCACCATCATGCTTCTGATGTTCGCGACGCCATTGTTCTTCGGATTCGCCAACTCCCTCATGCCGCTGCAGATCGGCGCTCCCGACGTGGCGTTCCCCCGATTGAACGCCTTCTCGTTCTGGGCGTTCTTCTTCGGCAGCCTCGTTGCCATCGGCGGGTTTCTCACTCCGCAGGGTGCAGCGTCCTTCGGCTGGTTCGCCTATCAGCCTCTCGCCAGTACGACGTTCTCCCCGGGCGTCGGCGGCAACCTCTGGATGGTCGGGCTCGGGCTGAGCGGTTTCGGAACGATTCTCGGCGCCGTGAACTTCATCACCACGGTGATCACGATGCGCGCCCCCGGAATGACCATGTTCCGGATGCCCATCTTCACCTGGAACACCCTGGTCACGTCCCTTCTCGTCCTGATGGCGTTCCCGGTCCTCGCCGCGGCCCTGCTGGCCGCCGCTTCAGACCGCATCTTTCTCTCGCACATCTACGATCCGGCCAACGGTGGAGCCATCCTGTGGCAGCACCTGTTCTGGTTCTTCGGGCATCCCGAGGTCTACATCATCGCGCTGCCGTTCTTCGGCATCGTGTCTGAGGTCTTCCCGGTCTTCAGCCGCAAGCCGATCTTCGGGTACAAGACCCTGATCTACGCGACCATCTCCATCGCGGCCCTGTCCGTGGCGGTCTGGGCGCACCACATGTACGTCACCGGCTCTGTCCTCCTGCCGTTCTTCTCCCTGATGACCATGCTCATCGCCGTGCCCACCGGGGTGAAGATCTTCAACTGGATCGGAACCATGTGGCGCGGATCCCTGACCTTCGAGACGCCCATGCTGTGGGCCCTCGGCTTCCTGGTCACGTTCACCTTCGGGGGTCTCACCGGCGTCATCCTGGCTTCCCCGCCCCTCGACTTCCACGTCTCCGACACGTACTTCGTCGTCGCGCACTTCCACTACGTCATCTTCGGCACCGTGGTCTTCGCGATGTTCAGCGGGTTCTATTTCTGGTGGCCGAAGTGGACCGGCAAGATGCTCAACGAGAGCCTCGGCAAGTGGCACTTCTGGATTCTCTTCATCGGTTTCCACACGACCTTCCTGGTGCAGCACTGGTTGGGCGTCGTCGGCATGCCGCGGCGCTACGCCTCGTACCTGCCCGAAGACGGTTTCACGTGGATGAACCAGTTGTCCACGATCGGTTCGGTTATCCTCGCGGTCTCGATGATCCCGTTCTTCCTGAACGTCTACATCACTGCCCGCAAGGCTCCCATGGTCACCGTGAATGACCCGTGGGGCTACGGAGGGTCACTCGAGTGGGCGACGTCCTGCCCGCCGCCCCGTCATAACTTCACCTCCATCCCTCGCATCCGGTCTGAGCGCCCTGCGTTCGACCTGAACCACCCGGAGGCGCCCATTACGGTCGGTATCGGGCCGGCAAAGGATGCACCGGATGCCCCTACGTACGACGCCGCGTCGCAAAGGATAAAGTAGATGAGAGCCAACGTAAATCTGCTCTGGATTCTGACGGGTTTTTTCGTCGTGATCACGGTGGCCTATGTCATCTGGGGCCTCGTCGACCCGCTGCAAAACAAGGTTGAGTGGGCTGGCACGTTCGCACTCGGCCTGTCTGCCATCCTCTTCAGTTTTATCGCCTTCTATCTGGGACGCGTGCATAGCGCCCAGGGCGGCGAACTTCCCGAGGACCGCCTCGACGCGAATATTGACGACGGTGACCCCGAGGTCGGCTTCTACAGCCCGTGGAGCTGGTGGCCTATCCTGCTGGCCGCCAGCGCCGCTCTGCTCTTCCTGGGTCTGGCTGTGGGCGTGTGGATCTCGATAATCGCCTTGGGTATCGGTGTCATCTGCCTCGTCGGCTGGGTGTACGAGTACTATCGAGGCAACTTCGCTCGTTGATCTAAACTCACTCACGTGCCTACGGCACGGACGAACGGCGCTCCGGACACTGGTCTTGGGCGCCGTTCTGTCGTCGCCTGCATCCGAAGTGTTGAGAAGCTGGTAAGGCCGTCCGGTCGGGCGAGTCGGGGGGTGCCGTCCTCCGGGAGTCTGATCGATACCGTGAGCCCCGCGGCCCATCCGGCACCCGCCAGCGTGGTGCGTCGGCCGATACCGGCGATTCCGAAGCGGGACACTGGTCAGCGTCGCGCGGGACACTGACCAGCCTGAATCGCGGCAGGCAACGCAGTCGAGGTGTGCTGAACCAGCAGCGGACGCGCCGCTGTCAGTTCGAGAGCCGCCGGTATCCCAACAGCTCGAAGGACGCCGTGACGGTCTGCACGCCGCTCAGCTGGCGCGCGAGCGCCGCAGCATCCGTGTGGTGGGAGGAGGGGCCCATCCCGATCAGAGCGGATGCCTGGGCCGGTTCGAGCCTCAGCGTGGACGACAGCTCGTCCCGCGTTTCGAGTTCGAAGGCGGGGGACAGAGCCGCGGACAGGTGCGCACCTTTATTCGCGGGTACGTCGAGTGCCAGACCGGCCGCCCGGAGCTCCCGGAGGTGGGACGCCTGCGGCACGACGACGAAGAGCAGGCCATGCTCGCGAAGCACTCGGTGGAATTCAGACGCGTTCCGGGGAGCGAAGACGTTGACGATCACGTCAGCTGAGGCATCACGCACCGGCAGTGGGGACCAGACGTCCGCTACCAACCCGTCAACGTGAGTTTGACCGCTCACGGTGCGCCGGACCGCCACGGGGGAGAGATCCATGCCCAGAGCGCGGACGGCCGGAGAGTGCGTGAGGATGCCCTGCAGGTAATAGCCGGTTCCGCAGCCGATGTCCAGAACCCGAGTGGGATCCTCGGCCGCTACCCGCTCGGCGAGGCGCTCACGCAGCGGTTGGTACCAGCCGGTTTCGAGGAAGAGGGCGCGCGCGTCGACCATCGCGGCGCTGTCGCCGATCAAACCGCTCGCGCTGCCGGCCAGAGACACATACCCGCGCTTGTTCACGTCGAACGAATGTCCAGACCCGCACCGCAGGGCCAGAGGCTCGTTGGGCGAGAGCGGGAGAAAACAGTTCGGGCACCGAAGCCACTCCGACAGGGTCTGGAGGGACATCGATGCCCGTTCTGTAGTTTCGGCCGGAGCCTAGTGGTGGTCGGAGTGCGACCGTTCGAGTTCCGTGCTGGAGACCGGTTCGATCCGGTCCTCGAAGAACCAGCGGGACATCCCGGCACGGGCTTTCTGCCCGACCGTGATCTTGCCCTGGGAATTCGGACGGATCATGAGCGGCTTGTAGTCGTTGTAGCTGACCAGCTTCCAGCGCTCGTATTCGTCGACAGGCTGGTGGACTTCGATGTACTCGCCGCCAGGCAAACGAACGATGCGTCCGGACTCGTAACCGTGAAGGACAATTTCGCGATCCTTCTTCTGCAGCGCCAGGCAAATCCGCTTCGTCACGAAGAAGGCGATGAACGGACCCACGATAGCCAGGAACTGCATGGTGTGGATCACTCCTTCCATTGTCACCTTGAAGTGCGTTGCGATGATGTCCGAGGAGGCCGTCGCCCACAGCACCGCGTAGAAAGTGACGCCGGCGGCACCGATGGCGGTGCGTGTCGGGGCGTTCCGGGGGCGGTCGAGGATGTGGTGCTCACGCTTGTCCCCGGTCACCCACGCCTCGATGAACGGGTAGATGAGGACAACCAGGATGAAGAGGCCGAGCGTCACGAGCGGGATCAGAATATTGAAGGACCAGGTGCGGTCCAGCCACACGAACTCGAGCCCCGGCGGGATCAGACGAAGGGCTCCATCAGCGAAACCGATGTACCAGTCCGGCTGTGTTCCAGCCGAAACAGGGGAAGGATCGTAGGGGCCGTAGTTCCAGATGGGGTTGATCGTGAACAGCGATGCCATCAGCATCACGATGCCGAAGACGATGAAAAAGAATCCGCCGGCCTTGGCCGCGTACACCGGGAGAACCGGGTAACCGACCACGTTCTGGTTGGTGCGTCCGGCACCGGGGTACTGGGTGTGCTTGTGCACGACCACGAAGAGCAGGTGCATTGCGATCAACGCCACGATGATAGCCGGCAGCAGGAGGATGTGCAGGGAGTAGAGACGACCGACGATCGCCTCACCTGGGAACTCGCCGCCGAAGAGAAGGAAGGAGATCCAGGTACCGACGAGCGGCATTCCCTTGACCATTCCGTCGATGATCCGCAGTCCGTTTCCGGAGAGCAGATCGTCGGGGAGAGAGTAACCGGTGAAACCTTCGGCCATGGCCAGGATGAACAGCACGAAGCCGATGACCCAGTTCAGTTCGCGCGGCTTGCGGAACGCTCCGGTGAAGTAGATGCGGAGCATGTGGAGCCCGATGGCGGCCACGAAGAGCAGTGCTGCCCAGTGGTGTACCTGGCGCATGAGGAGTCCGCCGCGGATGTCGAAGGAGATGTCGAGAGAAGATGCCATCGCCGCGGACATTTCCACACCCTTGAGCGGCATGTATGAGCCGTCGTATTCCACCGGCGTCATCGACGCGCTGAAGAAGAAGGTCAGGAACGAACCGGACAGGAGGATGATGACGAAGCTGTAGAGAGCGACCTCACCGAGCAGAAAGGACCAGTGGTCGGGGAAGATCTTGCGACCCAGCTCCTTGACCGCAGTCGAGATGCTCGTGCGCTCGTCGATGTAGTTTGCGGCGGCCCCGGTGAGACCACCGGACTTCTTCGTTTCGACCAGCTCAGTGGTCGTAGTTGCAGTACTCAATTCCGCTCCCAGAAGCTCGGTCCGACGGGTTCAGTGAAATCGCTCTGTGCAATGAGGTAACCCTCGGAGTCTACCGTGATGGGCAGCTGCGGCAGTGGGCGCTTAGCCGGACCGAAGATGACCTCGCACTGGTTCGTCACGTCGAATTGCGACTGGTGACAGGGGCATAGGAGCGTGTGGGTCTGCTGCTCGTAGAGCGCGACCGGACATCCGACGTGCGTGCAGATCTTCGAGTACGCGACGATACCGTCGTACGACCAATCCTTCTTGTCGGCGGGCTCGTTGATGTCTTCCGGCTTCAGGCGCATCAAAAGAACCGCGGCCTTGGCCTTCTCCTCGAGTTTGCCGTGACCGAGGTCCTGCAAACCCTCGGGGATCACGTGGAACGCAGAACCGAGAGTGACGTCCGAGGCCTTGATCGGCGTGCCCGTGGGGTCGATGGCGAGCCTGGTGCCCTTCTTCCACATGGTGTGTTCGAGCAGAGCAGCCGGGTTGGTGTCCTGGGGGCCCAATCCGCGGAACAGCACGACGGCCGGCAGCGGGAAGGCGATCAGCGCCCCGATCAGACTGTTCCGGATCAGGGTGCGGCGACCGATACCCGATTCGACATTGGCCTCGTGGAAGATCTCGACCGCACGTTCGCGGGTCTCATCGGACCCCCGCACGGGGTGACGCTCGTCGACGCCTTCGTGGTCGAACATCAGGGCCTTGCCCCAGTGCACGGCCCCGATGCCGATGGCGAGCAGGGCGAGAGTGAGGCCTAGTCCGATGAAGAGGTTGTTCAGACGAACCGAATCCGGTTCTTCCGGGATGATCGGAAAAACCATGTAGGCCACAATCGCGAAAACGCTGCCGACGATCGACAGGTAGAACAGCGTGTAGACGGTTCGCTCGGCGCGACGTTCCGCGCTCGGGTTGAGATCGGTGACGCGCGGGCGGTGTGGGGGGAAGCCCGGGTTGGCCACTGCATCCCGTACGACGACGGCCGTGCCTGCGGGAGCCCCCTCATGCCCGACGCTCGACGAGTCAGCGGCGGTCAAGTCCTTCCCGCTGTTATCGTCCATGGCCATTGTTCTCCTTCATCGGAATTCTCATAAAAACAGTTTGTGTCAGACCTGGGCGGTGATCAGTTCGACTTCGCGGTGATCCACACCGTCAAGGCGACGATGGATCCGAGACCGAAGATCCACAGGAAAAGACCTTCCGAGACCGGTCCAAGGGCGCCCAGGGCGAATCCACCGGGAGACGGGTTGTTGTCCAGGTACTTGAGGTAGGTGATGATGTCCCGCTTGCTCTCCGGGGAGATGTTCATGTCGTTGAACACGGGCATATTCTGCGGGCCGGTGACCATGGCCTCATAGATGTGCTTTTCGGTGACCCCGGCCAGAGCAGGAGCGTATTTGCCCTGGGTGAGAGCACCGCCGGCGCCGGCGACGTTGTGGCACATCGCGCAGTTGATGCGGAACAGCTCGGCTCCGTTGGCGGCATCGCCCTCACCGTCGAGGAGTGACGCATCCGGAAGTGCCGGACCCGGCGCGAGGGACGCGACATAGGCGGCGAGAGAGGCGATCTGCTCGTCTGTGAACTGGACGGCCTTCTTCTCAGCCTGCGGTCCGTTCAACTGCATCGGCATGCGCCCGGTGCCGACCTGGAAGTCGACTGACGCCGCGCCCACGCCAATCAGGCTGGGGCCGGCCTCGGTGCCTGCCGCTTCCAATCCGTGACAGGTGGCGCAGTTCGCGGCGAAGAGCTTCTGGCCTTCACCGACGGTCTGCTGGGAGGCAGCATTCGTTTCGGCACTCGCCGTACTCGTGCTGAAAGCGGCGTAAGCGCCTCCCGTGAAGAGGAGTCCGATCGCGATGAGGGCGACGCTGGCAAGCGGGCTGCGACGTCCGGCTTTGCGACCGCCGGTCTGCTTGGGTGTGCTAATCGTGGTCATACGTGGTGTCCACTCCGACTTTCTATTTAAGAACATAAATGACGAGGAACAGCCCGATCCAGACAACGTCGACGAAGTGCCAGTAGTAGGACACGACGATGGCGCTGGTTGCTTCCTTATGGCCGAAGTTCTTGACGGCGAAAGCGCGCCCGATGACGAGCAGGAAGGCGATCAGGCCAGCGGTCACGTGGATTCCGTGGAAACCGGTGGTGAGGTAGAACGCAGAGCCGTAGGCATTGCTGGTGAGTGACACTCCCTCGGAAACGAGAGTCGCGTATTCGAAGACCTGGCCGGACACGAAAATGGCGCCGAGGGCGTAGGTGAGGAAGAACCACTCGACCATGCCCCACTGGCTCGGCTTCCATCCGGTCGAACGTGATTGCAGGCGTTCAGCGGCAAACACGCCGAACTGGCAGGTCACCGAGGAGGACACGAGGATCAGCGTGTTCACCAGGGCGAAGCCGAAGCCGTGCTTCTCCGTCTCGAACAACCACAACTCCGGTGACGTCGACCGCAGTGTGAAGTAAATGGCGAATAGGCCGGCGAAGAACATGACTTCGCTGCCCAGCCAGACGATAGTGCCAACAGCCACGCTGTTGGGCCGGTTAACAACGGGCGCATTGACCGTGTACGTAATAGATGGGCTCGTCACCATTCCATTATGGCCGATTTGTGGAGTGGTTATTGTCATCCGGACAGGCCTGTCGCTCATTTGCCGGAATGACTACCTGATTGCAACAAACGCGCCTCCGGAAGTGAATTCTGGGCGGTCCGACGATCTCGCTAAAATCTTCTCATGCTTGAAATTCAGTCTTGGCCAAACGTCCTCAACGCCCTGCTTTCGGGGGAGGACCTCAGCGTGTCCGATGCCGCCTGGAGCATGCAGCAGGTCATGCTCGGGGAGGCGACTCCGGCTCAACTGGCCGGCTTCCTCGTGGCCCTCCGCGCGAAGGGTGAAACCGTGGATGAAATCGTCGGTTTCCGGGATGCGATCCTTGAACATGCCGTCCCCCTGGCGGTGAACCCGATGGCCCTGGATATCGTCGGGACCGGCGGGGACCGATTCGGTACCGTCAACATCTCGACGATGGCCTCCATCGTCTGTGCGGGGGTCGGCGTCCCCGTGGTCAAGCACGGCAATCGGGCCGCGAGCTCCGCGTCGGGTTCCTCGGACGTGCTCGCTGCCCTCGGCATCGATCTGACGCTGACTGCCGACAAGGTCGCGGCCATTCTGGATACCGCCGGGATCACCTTTGCCTACGCCGCGGCGTTCCACCCGGGGTTTCGGCATGCCGCCCAGGCGCGTAAGGAACTCGGCATCCCCACCGTGTTCAACTACCTCGGCCCGTTGTGCAACCCGGCTCGTCCCGAGGCGTCAGCCGTCGGCGTCGCCAATCTGGACCGCGTTCCGCTTATCGTGGGTGTCTTCCAGACCCGCGGGGCGACGGCCCTGGTTTTCCGGGGCGACGACGGTCTGGACGAACTGACCACGACCGGTCACAGCCATATCTGGGAGGTGTCGCGGGGGCTGGTGACGGAGCACGACATCGATCCGCGGGACCTGGGTATCCGTCGGTCGTCGATCAGTGAGTTGGTTGGCGCGGATGCGCAACACAATGCCACCGTTGTCCATTCGATGCTGGGCGGTGAGCTCGGTGCGGTCCGTGACATCGTGTTGCTGAACGCGGCCGCCGGCCTGGTCTCGTTCGACTTGGCAAAGGATCCTGGGCAGGCTCAGGTCAACATTCTTGATCGTTTCCGCACCAAGATGGCCGTGGCCGCTGAGGCAGTCGACTCCGGTGCGGCCACGGCCAAGCTGGCCGAATGGGTGGCGGCCAGTCGGGTCTGACCCGACCGGCCGGAGCTGGCGCGCTAAACGACGTCCTCGTCCACCCAACCGAACGTCTTTGTGACGGCCTTCTTCCAATTGCGCAGCTGGCGGTTTCGCTCCTCCTCGTCCATGTGCGGCGTCCACCGGCTGTCCTCCTGCCAGTTGGCCCGCAGCTCGTCGAGGTCGCTCCAGAACCCAACTGCCAAGCCGGCGGCGTACGCGGCTCCGAGTGCGGTGGTCTCGGCCACGACCGGTCGCACCACCGGTACTCCGATGATGTCGGCCTGGAACTGCATGAGCGTGTTGTTGGCGATCATGCCGCCGTCGACCTTCAACTCGGTCAGCGGCACACCCGAATCGGCGTTGACCGCGTCAAGGACCTCGCGGGTCTGGAACGCCGTCGCCTCGAGTGCGGCACGGGCGATGTGGCCCTTGTTCACGAACCGGGTCAAGCCGACGAGGGCTCCGCGCGCGTCCGAACGCCAGTACGGCGCGAAGAGTCCGGAGAAGGCCGGCACGAAGTAGGCGCCGCCATTGTCTTCGACGGTTTTGGCCAGCGTTTCGATTTCCTCGGAGGTACTGATCATTCCCAGGTTGTCCCGCAGCCACTGAACGAGGGCACCGGTGACCGCGATCGAACCCTCCAGTGCGTAGTGAGGTTCTGCGTCGCCAAGTTTGTAGGCAAGGGTGGTGAGCAAACCGTTCTTCGAATGCACGATGTCGGTGCCTGTGTTGAAGATCAGGAAGTTACCTGTGCCGTAGGTGTTCTTGGCCTCACCCTGGTCGAAGGCTGCCTGCCCGAAGGTTGCGGCCTGCTGGTCACCCAGGATTCCGGCGATCGGCACCTCCCGCAGCAGGCTGTGTTCGTTCACCAGCCCGTAGACCTCCGAGGAGGAGCGGATCTCGGGCAGCATCGACTTCGGCACGTCGAACGCGGCGAGGATCTCGTCATCCCACTGCAGGGTCTTCAGGTCCATGAACATGGTGCGGCTGGCATTGGTGACGTCCGTCGCATGGACGCCGCCTTCGATCCCTCCGGTGAGGTTCCACAGTACCCAGGAGTCGGTCGTTCCGAACATCAGGTCGCCGGCCTCGGCCTTGTCGCGGGCACCCTCGACGTTCTCGAGGATCCAGACGATCTTGGTGCCGGAGAAGTAGGTCGCCAACGGCAGTCCCACCTTGGCCTTGAACCGTTCGACTCCGCCGTCGGCAGCGAGACGATCCACGATCGGCTGGGTGCGTGTGTCTTGCCAGACGATCGCGTTGTAGACGGGAAGCCCGGTGTGGCGGTCCCAGACCACGGCGGTCTCGCGTTGGTTGGTGATTCCCACGGCCTCGATGTCATGCCGGGTCAGGTTCGCCTTCGACAGCGCCTGACCGATGACCTCACGGGTGTTGTTCCAGATCTCCATCGGGTCGTGTTCCACCCATCCGGCCCGCGGGAAGATCTGTTCGTGCTCGTGCTGGCCGACGGCGATCACCGAGCCGGCTTTGTCGAAAACGATCGCTCGAGAACTTGTCGTTCCCTGGTCGATTGCGATGACGTACTTTGCCATGGAATGCCTCCTTGAATTGTGAAAATCTGTGCTCGATCCAGCGCACGCCATTGCGTGACACCGCAAAGAGTGGGCCGATTCATCGACTGAACCGGCCCACGGGAAGGGCTAGGTGAGTACAGGCAAGAGGAACAGGGATGCCCATCCGGCGAGCACACCGCCAATGACCGGCCCTATCACCGGAACCCACGAATACGCCCAGTCGGATGGGCCCTTGCCCTTGATCGGCAGGACGAAGTGCGCGATGCGGGGACCCAGGTCTCGTGCCGGGTTGATTGCGTAGCCGGTCGGCCCTCCGAGGGAGGTGCCGATAACGATAACGAGCAGTGCAACCGGCAGTGCGCCGAGGGCGGCCAGTCCGCCACTCTCGCCCTGACGTCCTCCGCCGAAGGCGAGTACGACGAAGACGAGCACGAACGTGCCGATGATCTCGGTCGTCAGGTTCCAGCCGTAAGAACGGATGGCCGGACCCGTCGAGAAGACGCCGAGTTTGTTGGCTGAGTTCGGCTCTGCATCGAAGTGCTGTTTGTAAGCCACCCAGCAGATGATTGCTCCGATGAACGCACCGAGGAACTGCGCCGCGATGTAGGTGACGACGGAAAGGAAGTTCACGGGGACGCCCGAACCGAACTCCGTCGCCCCCGAGGCGACCAGACCGAGGGTGACAGCCGGGTTGAGGTGCGCGCCGGAATTGTAGGCGACGATGACGCCGGCGAAGACCGCGAAGCCCCATCCGAATGTGACCATGAGGAACCCGCCGCCAAGGCCCTTGTTCTTGGCCAGCGCGACGTTGGCGACCACACCGGTTCCGAGGAGGACCAGCATTGCCGTGCCCAGCACTTCCGATAAGAATACGACTCCAATATTGTCCACGTTGACCTTCCTTAGTGAGGCTGGAGGTGCCGAAGCAACCCGAAGCAGTGAGTGATCGGCAATAACATAGCGCGGCGATTAACGCAGCGGAATGGGCCGGTGGACGTGCAAATCACAACCCCTTACCGGTAACGGGGGCAGCGCGTAGGTTGAGGCGGGACTGCACATTGCTCTACAACAGCCCGTAGACGGGCCGTTCATCCACCTCGATCGAAGGAAGAGACATGAAGAAACTCGTCAATGATCCCAGGAACGTCGTCGCGGAGGCCGTGGCCGGGTTCGGCGCTGCCCACGCCGATATCGTCCGGGTTTCCACGGAACCGGTCTACATCGTGCGCAGCGATGCCCCCGTCACCGGGAAAGTGGGTCTGGTCAGCGGAGGAGGAAGCGGACACGAGCCCCTGCATGGCGGGTTCGTCGGTTTCGGAATGCTGGATGCCGCCGTGCCCGGCGCCGTCTTCACCTCGCCGACACCCGATCCGATCCTCGCCGCGACGAAGGCGGTGGACGGGGGAGCAGGGGTGCTGCACATCGTCAAGAACTACACCGGGGACGTCCTGAATTTCGAGACCGCCGCGGACCTCGCCGCCGCCGACGGCATCGAGGTCCGCTCCGTGCTGGTCAACGATGACGTCGCCGTGAAGGACTCGCTCTACACGGCCGGACGACGCGGTGTGGCCGGAACGGTCCTCGTCGAAAAGATCGCTGGAGCATCCGCTGAGCGTGGAGACGCCCTGGAGACCGTGGCCGCGATCGCAGAGAGGGTGATCTCCGGTGTCCGGTCGATGGGTGTGGCCCTGACTCCCTGCGTTGTTCCCCACGCAGGGGAGGGCAGCTTCTCCCTCGCCGATGACGAGATTGAGATCGGGATCGGGATCCACGGCGAACCGGGGCGCGCGCGCATCAAGCTCGAGCCTGCCGATGCCATCGTCGACCGTCTCCTCGGCCCCATCCTCGAGGACATTCCGTTCGTGGCCGGGGACAAGGTGCTCCTGTTCGTCAACGGTATGGGTGGCACACCGCAGATCGAGCTGTACATCGTCTTTCGACGGGCCGCCGAGGTGTTGGCCGAGCAGGGGATCGACGTGACCCGGACCCTCGTCGGCAACTTCACGACGTCGCTCGAGATGCAGGGGGCATCCATCACCGTGCTGAAACTCGATGACGAATTGACCGCCCTGTGGGATGCGCCCGTCCAGACGGCAGCGCTACGGTGGGGACGGTAGGTCGGCAGAAGGAGCTCAAATGAATTTGGACGTCACCTGGGCGAAGGCCTGGATCAGGACCAGTGCGGCTGTGATGAGCGAGCACCGTGTGGAATTGATCAATCTGGACCGCGCAATCGGCGACGGTGACCATGGCGAGAACATGGATCGTGGTTTCCAGGCGGTGTTGTCCAAACTCGAGGATCTCCCGTCCGAGGCGAACCCCGGGGACGTCTTCAAGCTCGTCGCGACCACCTTGATCTCAACCGTGGGCGGCGCCGCGGGTCCGCTGTATGGGACTGCGTTCCTCAAGGCGGCCGTCGCTGTGACCGGCGCGGCCGACCTTGACGGTTCTGCTCTGGTCGCATTTCTGACGGCAGCGCGGGACGGCATCGTTCTGCGCGGCAAGGCGGAGTCCGGGGATAAGACCATGGTCGACGCCTGGACTCCTGCGGTCGATGCAGCCGAGGCAGCCCGCGCCGAAGGCGCGGACGACCTGGCGATCCTCGTGGCCGCGGCAGTCGCCGCCGAGTCAGGGGCGCAGGCGACGGAACCGTGGGTCGCGCGCAAGGGGCGGGCGAGCTACCTGGGCGAACGGGCCATCGGCCACCGCGACCCGGGAGCGCAGTCTTCCGCCCTGCTGCTGCGTGCAGCGGCCGACACCGCTTCGATGGTCTGACATGGCCGGTCCTGAACAGTCCGTCGGCCTCGTATTCATCTCTCACAGCACGAAGATCGCCGACGGTCTCGTGGATCTGGCGCGCCAAATGGCACCACAGACGAGGATGGTCCCGGCCGGCGGAACGGACGGCGGGGGGATCGGCACGAGCTTCACGAAGGTGCTCAGCGGCATTGAGCAGGCTGATGCCGGCGCCGGCGTGGTGCTCCTTTGTGATCTGGGCTCCGCCATCCTGACGGCCGAAACCGCGTTGGACTTCCTCGATGATGCGGTTCGTGCCCGGGTACGCATCGCGGACGCGCCGCTCATCGAGGGGGGAGTGGCGGCAGCCGTCGCCGCCGAGGTCGGGGGAGACCTCGACTCCGTCGTTCGTGCCGCTCAGTCCGCAATCGGGGCCGAGTCCGAGGTCGCCGCGGACCCAGAGCTACCGCAGCAGGTCACGCGAACCGTCACCCTGGTCAACACTGCTGGCCTGCACGCCCGGCCGGCGGCCGACTTCGTGAAGCTCGCCAGCACGTTCGAGGCCCGGGTCACCGTGAACGGTAAGGACGCGTCCAGTCTGCTCGCCGTGATGTCGCTCGGACTCACCCGCGGCATGAGCGCGGAGATCTCTTCGTCGGATGCGAACGGAGCGGCGGCCGTAGCAGCCCTCGGGGACCTTCTGGAGTCGGGCTTCGGAGAAGAATAGGCACGTTGCACAGCCCTGGGCGATTATGCAACTCGGCGGAGTCTGAGCGCCTGGTGAAAGACAATATGCCCTGGGGGAGCAGCCGAACGCGTTCCCCGGCCAGGTGGGCGGCGGCTCATCCGAGCATCATGTGAATATTGGCTTCGTTGGGCACCACTTGTGGTGCGGTTGAGCCCCACTGTTCAGATGCGTGATTCGTGTCGTTCAGCCCCACTACCGGCGTGGTTGAGCACCACCTG
>NZ_SOGQ01000048.1 GCF_004403465.1 Cryobacterium sinapicolor
CGCATACCAAGACTGGATCCATAGCTACAATCACCACAGGCCCCATACCGGCATCGGCGGCAAATCACCCATCGACCGCGTTCACAACGTCAATGGGAAGAACAGCTAGCACGGCCTCCAGGTTGACGTCCCACGTCTCCAGCAGTGCGAACAGCAGGCCGTAGCCCGCATAGGCGGTGACCGGGATGAGCAGTAGCCACTCGCGCAGCGAGCCGGCGTTGCCCAGCACCGGCACGGACCAGTAGCCGCCCGACGACCACATCTGCTCGAGCACCGGCACCCGGCGCCACCATCTGGGCGGTTTCGGGATCCACGGCCAGAACAGGGGAAGCCCGCCGGTGGTGAGCAGGTCGCCCAGCAGGTGCACGCCATAGCCCAGCGTGAAGCAGACCACGAACCACGACTGCTGCTCGGGGGCGAAGACCGCGATGAAGGCCGCCACGGCGAAGCCGATCACCCACGCCAGCCCCCACGACCCCCTCGAGAGGCCCAGTACCTTGGCCGCGAAGGCGATCGCCGCGGCGCTCATCAGGGCCGGGCCGACGCGCACGGGCTCCGTCGCCCAGACCGGCTCCCAGAGCACGAGCCCGATCACGCTTGCGAGCAGCCACGCCGAGGCGAGGCCGAGCAGGCTGTGCAGGCCGTGGCGGTGCCCGCCGGACGCCCGGGAGATCCCCGTGGTAACCAGCCGGCCGAGGAACGGGACGGACTGGGAGACGGTGGCCGAGGTGTGGTCGGCGTCGGCGAGGAGGGCCGCCCCGGCGCAGAGCAGGGAGCCGGCGACCGTGCCGACGGGCGTCACGGGGAAGAGCCCGAGACCGTGCCCCGCGGTCGCCGTGACGGCGATCCAGGCGGCGGCCCCGGTCATGGCATGGTGTGCACCCATCATGAGAGGGGGTCCTAACTGGTTCAGGCCGTCGGGGGCATGCCGAGCCTCGACTGGGCCGATTCAACTGTAGGTGGATTCCGTTCCCCGCCCGTGCCGGCCGGCACTAGCGTGGTGGCATGAACACACCTGTTCCGTCCGCGCCCGCGCCCGGCGCAGCATCCGTCGCATCCTTCGCAGCGTCGGTCGCGGCGTCGGTCGTGATGGAGCAGGCGCTCACCCTGGTCCCACTGATCGACGGTCACAACGACTGGGCATGGGAGTGCCGGCAGAGCCGGGACTCCTCCGTGGAGGGGCTCGAGGGCGGTCTGGTCACCGACACCGACATCAAGCGGCTCCGCGCCGGGCGGGTCGGAGCGCAGTTCTGGTCGGTCTACGTGAGCGACGACCACCACGGCGCCGACGCCGTGCAGGGCACGCTCGAGCAGATCGATTGGGTCTACCGGCTCGCCGCGCGCTACCCCGACGACTTCGGCATCGCGCGGAGCGCCGCCGACGTGGAGACCGCCCGCGCGGCCGGGCGCATCGCCTCGCTGCTCGGTGCCGAGGGCGGGCACAGCCTCAACGACTCCCCGGCCGTGCTGCGCATGTTCGCCAGGCTCGGCGTGCGCTACCTCACCCTCACTCACGCGCACAACACGTCCTGGGCCGATTCAGGCACCGACGCACCCGAGCACGGCGGTCTCACGGCCCGCGGCGTCGACTACGTGCGCGAACTGAACCGGCTGGGCATGCTGGTCGACCTCTCGCATGTCTCCCCGGCCACCGCGCATGCGGCGCTCGACGCCTCCGACTCGCCCGTCATCTTCAGCCACAGTTCCTGCCGGGCCCTCAGCGACCATCCGCGCAATGTGCCCGACGGCGTGCTTCGGCGCCTGGCCGCCAACGGTGGGGTGCTGATGCTCACTTTCGTGCCCCAGTTCCTGTCCGAGGACTACTCGGCTTGGTTCGAGGGTGAGCGAACCGGACCGGCCCCCGTGGTGACGCTGACGGATGTCGCCGACCACGTCGAGCACGCCCGCCGCGTTGCCGGGGTGGACCACATCGGCCTCGGCGGCGACTTCGACGGCACCGACGAGTTCCCCGCCGGCCTCGAGGGCGTCGACGGCTACCCCGCGCTGCTGGGTGAGCTGGCCCGGCGCGACTGGCCGGCCGCCGACCTCGCCGCCCTGGCCGGCGCCAACGTGCTGCGGGTGCTGCGCGAGACGGATGCCGCGTTCGCGGCGGCCGGACACGCGGCATCCGGTGCCTCGGTGCCCCGGTTGGTGCGCTGAGCATGCCGGGCGCGCGCGTGCGACCAACCCGGACGTCGACCCGCTCCGAATCAGTGTCATGACTCCCGCCCGACGTCCCGCCGTCATCCTTTGGATCGCCGCCGTGCTGCTCGCGGGGGCGGCGGTCAGCACCGTTCTCGCCCTGGGCGGCGTTCTGAGCCGTGGTCCGGGCGAGGCCGACCCGGGCTCCGCGGCTCGCGCCCCGGGTGAGACCGTGGTCGCCTTCTACGGCGACTCCTACACGCGCGGCACCGGCGCGACGGCCACGGACAGTCGCTGGTCGACCATCGTCTCCGCCGAGCGCGGCTGGACCGAGGTCAACCCGAGCCGCAACGGCCTCGGCTTCGTGAACCAGCGGCGGGCGGGCGACGACCTGGTCGACCAGATCATCGCGGCCCGGCCCGACATCGTGATCAGTACCATGGGGCTCAACGACAATTTCTCGATGCCGTCCCGCGCCGACGAGATCGAGGCGGCGATCATCAGCGACTTCGAGACGATCCGGGTGGCCCTGCCCGAGGCTCGGCTCATCGTCGTGGAGCCGTTCTGGTACACCGAGGAGCGTCCGGACTCGGTGGACCAGATCATCGGCTGGGTGCAGGCGGCCGCGCTCGCCGCAGACGCCGACTACATTCCCGGGGCCTCGCACTGGCTCGACGGGCACCCCGAGTGGATGGCCGACGACGGCCTCCACCCCAACGACGCCGGCTATGCGTCCCTCGCCGGGCGAATGGATGCGGAGCTCGCCAAACTGGGGCTGTAGCCGTTCTTCCCCCCGGAGGTCATCCCGCGCGATCGGTTGCCTCGCTCCCGGACTGCCGTACCTGCCTCGCTCCCGGACTGCCGTACCTGCCTCGCTCCCGGACTGCCGTACCTGCCTCGCTCCCGGACTGCCGAACCTGCCGCACCGCGTGGACGCCGGTTCGGCCGAGGCGGGGCACCGCGCCCGGCGTCGAACCAATTCGACGGAGATTTTGGTTCAGAACCGCTTTTTCGGCCGATTCGGGGTCGATTCCGGCAAAATCTCCGTCGAATTCGTTGGTGCGAGGGCTGCTGAAGGGCCGCGGACGCCCCAATCGGCGACCCTGATCGCGGAAAGACTGGGTCGGGCCATTCCTTCGCGCTGAACCGAAAAGTTCGAGGGGTGCGAGCTGCGTCGCACCCCGCACCGTCGTCGGTTCGCGTGGGACGGAACTGCCGAGCTCGGCGGGGGGCTGGTCCTCCCCAAAGGGCGACGCGGCGCCGACCGCACAGTCTTCCGTCATAGCGAGTGCCGGGCGTGCCGGCCCGCCACGCTGGGGGCGGAGGTGCTCGTGGCACGCAAAGACGAACTGGGCAGGCAGGGCGAGGAGTGCGCCGCGGTCTTCCTCGCCGACGCCGGCTACCGGGTGGTGGAGCGCAACTGGCGCTGCGGTCAGGGTGAGATCGACCTGGTCGCCGAGATCGGGGGAGAGATCGTCTTCGTCGAGGTGAAGACGCGCTCGGGAACCCGCTTCGGGCATCCGTTCGAGGCCATCACGGTCGCCAAACTCGGCCGGCTGCGTCGTCTCGCGGCGGCCTGGTGCGAGCAGGCGGATGCCCGGCCCGCGCGCATCCGCGTCGATGCGATCGCCGTGATCATCCGCCCCGGCACCGAACCCGTGATCGAGCACCTGACGGGGGTGTTCTGATGGGGCTCGCCCGCACGCATGCGGTGGCCCTCGTTGGGCTGACCGGGGCGCTGGTCGAGGTGGAGGCGGACATCTCCGGGCAGCTGCCGGGCATCATCCTGATCGGGCTGCCCGATGCGGCCCTGTCGGAGGCGACCGAGCGCGTGCGCGCGGCGGCCAAGAACTCCGGCTGCCCGCTCACCCGCAACAAACTCACCGTCAACCTCTCCCCGGCGTCGCTGCCGAAGCACGGATCGGGCTTCGACCTCGCGATCGCGCTGGCCTGCCTCGGGGCCGACCAGATGGTCTCGGCAGGGTCGGTTGGCCGGGTGGTGCACATCGGCGAGCTGGCCCTCGACGGGCGGCTGCGGCCGACGCCGGGCATGCTGCCGGCCGTGATCGCGGCCTCCCGGCTCGGCCACGGTACGGTGATGGTGCCGGCCGGCAATGTGGAGGAAGCGTCCCTCGTGCCGGGCGTGCGGGTGATCGGCGTCGCCTCCCTGAGGGACGCCGCCATCTGGCACGGCGCCACGCTCGCCCCGATCCCGGTCGACCCCATCCTGGTTCCCCGTGACGCCGCGGCAGAAGCGGCCGAACCCGACCTGGCCGACATCATCGGCAATGACGATGCGATCCTGGCGATGCAGATCGCGGCGGCCGGCGGGCACCACGTGTTCATGGTGGGGCCGCCCGGCGCCGGCAAGACCATGCTGGCGGCCCGGCTGCCGGGTCTGCTACCCGACCTCGACCCGGAGGCCTCCCTAGAGGTCAGTTCCCTGCGGTCGCTCAGCGGCCGCGCCGTCGGGCACGCCCTGATCACCCGTCCGCCGCTCGAGGCCCCACACCACACAGTCACGGCTGCGGCCATGGTCGGCGGCGGCAGCGGGCAGATCCGGCCCGGTGCCGCCGCGCGCGCCTCGCACGGGGTGCTCTTCCTCGATGAGGCTCCCGAATTCGCGTCGGCGGTGCTCGACGCGCTCCGGCAGCCGCTGGAATCCGGGATGATCAGCATCCACCGCGCCAATGCGGTCGCGCACTTCCCGGCCCGCTTCCAACTCGTGATGGCGGCCAACCCGTGCCCGTGTGGCCAGTACGGCGCTCCCGACCTGGACTGCACCTGCCCGCCGAGTTCCCGGCGCCGCTACCTGGCGCGCATCTCGGGGCCGCTGCTCGACCGCATCGACATCCAGCTGAAGGTGCAGCGAATCACCGCCGCCCAACTGCGGCTCGCCGCCGAGACGCCGCGCCTGGTCAGCGCGGTCGCCCGCGGACGGGTGGTAGAGGCACGTGCCGCCGCGGCCCATCGCCTCGCCGGCACACCGTGGGCGCTCAACTCCGACGTGCCTGGCCCCTGGCTGCGCGGCCCCGCGGCCCGGCTCGGCGGCGCGGCCACGGCCATCCTCGACCGTGCGCTCGAGCGCGGTGGCATCACCATGCGCGGCTACGACCGCGTGCTGCGGGTGGCTTGCGTATGACTAAGACATACTTCAGATATGCCCCGTATAGCGATTTACCTCCGCCAGTCCAAGGCCGTCGAAGGCGACGAGCTCGCGATCGACCGACAGCGCGAGAACTGCCTTGCACGCGCGACGGGGAAGGGATGGACGGTCGACAATGCCGCGATTTACGTCGATAACAACGTCTCGGCCTCGTCTGAGAAGGTCCGCCCCGCTTACCAACGCATGATCGCCGACGTGAAGGCGCGGAAGTTCGACGTCGTGATCGCGTGGAACCTTGACCGGCTGACGCGTCGGCCCCGCGAGATCGAGGACTGGATCGACCTCAACGAGCGATACGGCGTGAACCTCATGACCAGCGAGGGGACCGAGCCGATCGACCTCTCGACCGAGACTGGGCGACTCATGCTCCGGGTTACGTCGAGCGTCGCGCGCATGGAGGTCGAGCGGAAGGGCCGCCGCCAGAAGGAAAGCAACGCGCAGTCTCGCGAGCTCGGACTCCCTCCGACAGGTCGGCGTGCGTTCGGATACTCTGCTCTCGGAGCGGGCGCGAAGGGCGTCCAGTCGACGAGGCTCGGCGCCGGGGGCACGGAATACCCGGCCTACGGTCACGAGCCGATCGTCGAGGAGGCCGCCGCGATCCGTCGAGGGTTCGACCTCCTCCTCGCGGGCGCTTCGCTCGGGACCGTGGCGCGTGCGTGGACCGCATCCGGCCTCACGACGACGACGGGGAAGGCGTGGGGACAGAACACCGTGCGCGGAGTGCTTACCAATCCTCGATACGCCGCTCTCGTGGCCCTTCCGCGGGAGATGGGGACCACCGGCCACCGAGCCAACCGCTACGACCTCGCGGCGCTCACGCCGGGCGGCTGGGAGCCGATCGTCGGCGTCGAGACGTGGACCGCGGCGAGCGAGATCCTCCGCGACCCCTCCCGGCGCAAGACCAGCGGAGCGCCCCGGCGCTGGCTCCTCTCCGGCCTCGCGACGTGCGCCGTTGTCGTCGAGGGCGGGGGAGTGTGCGGCGCTCCCATGAAGGCCGGGGCGACGCGCGACAAGGTCGCCGTCTACCGGTGCTCGGCGAGCTACCACCTCGCGCGGAAGGCCGACGTCGCCGATGAGCTCGTCTCTCATACGGTCATGGCCCGGCTCTCCCGATCGGATGCCGTCGAGCTTCTCGCTAACCACGAGGCTCCCGATCGTGCGGCCCTGAGCGCCGAGCTCACGGCCCTACAGGCTCGGCTCGGCAACGTGGCCGACCTCGTCGCCGACGGTACGCTCACGAAGGATCAGGCGCGGTCTTCGGTGGCACGCCTCCGAGGTCAGGCCGCCGAGCTCACGGCACGGCTCACCGACGCCGGGAAGGTCGACACGCTTGGGCCGCTGATCCACGCCGCCAATATCCGGGAGGCGTGGGCGGCCCTCTCCGTCGACGTGCAGCGCGCCGTCGTCGCGGCCCTGTACCGGGTCGAGTTCGCCACTCCAGGGCGCGGCACCCGGCCGCCCGCCGACGACGAGGGACGCCGCGACCACACCCGCCGAAGCGTCGCCCTGATCCCTCGCTGAGCTACGCCCCGCGCACCAATCGGCAACGGTTGACCCGTGGGGCGTAACTCGGGCGTCAAGCGGAGGCGCCCCTCCTCGGCTAGTGCCACTCCTCTGGCTCCAGGCCGCCGCCTCGCGGTCGTTGAGCGCGTAGGCGTCCACGAGGCCGTCGGCGGGTGTCGAGGCTCCAGGCGAGGACGGCCTCGTGGGGCTCTCGCTGACCAATCCGGGGCGCTCCCGCGACCTTCCGAGGAGCTCTTCGAGCGGGCGCGCAGACCGCCGGATTCCCGAGGAGCCCGCCGCTTGCATTTCGCCGCCCGGCGACGGCCCCGGCGGGGGGCCACTCGATCGGCCTCCCAATCTCTCCCCGTCGTCCCCGTTTCCCTGATGTCAGATCGGGGCATATCAAGCCCTCTATCCCTAAAGGGATAGAGAACGTCTTGACATTGGTTGCCGGGTGTCAAATTGGCCTTTGACATTGACAGCGTCCAAACCCCCTAGATCCCCTATATTTACAGGGTTGTCAAATGTCAAAGGCCCCTCTTTGACATCGTTTGATAACCCCCGTTCTGATGTCAAGAATGGCCTTTGACATGCCCCCCAATGTCAAACCCGTTTCTTGACATCAGGACGGACCATTTCGACCGCCTCCAGCGCCGAGCAAGCGGCCCTCGACGGCCCCGGCGACGACCGCGCCGAACCAACTCCAGACCGAAGCCGAGGCAAGCCTCCGGATAATTACAGTTTCGTAACATCGGAGGAATTCCTCCACTTGTTGCTAGTTAAACCGGTTGCTAGCGGTAGTGTTTGAACGTCGGCGAAAGTCGGCCCCTCGAAGGAACGATGCACGTCTTCGGATCAGGGATGCAGGCATCGGTGACTGACTAACGGCGAATCTCGCCGCAGCCCGACTCTGGCCAGACAGAGCAACTCAATCTCATTGAGGTGCTCCTTTGCCCGCCAAGACCCTTATCCCCTGCTCGGCCCCCGAGGTCGACGAAGACGGCGACTTCTTCGACATCGGCGACGATAACCGCGCCGAGTTCCACCGCCTCCTCTCGATGGGCTTCGACCGCGCGGCCTCCGCCTCGGTCGCCAGCGCGGCCCCTTTCAGCCACGAGCAGGCCGCGATCATCCGAGCCGCGTTCGCCGGGGCGACGCTGTGAGCGCCCAGCCGACTCAGGCGGAGATCGACGCGGCCGTCCGCCGCTCAGATATCGCACGCTCCGCCGCTCTCGCGCTCGCCGCGCAGAAGTCGCCCGAGTGGAGGACCGAGCGCGCCAAGAAGGCCGCCGCCGCCAGTGTCAAGGCCATGGCGATCAAGCGGGCGAAAGCCGCCGCCGTCCGCGCCGCCGCGGGCATCGAGGAGCCGCCAAAGCGGAAGAGGTACTCCTCGCGCGGCCTCCCCAATGAGGAGGTTCTGCGCGGTTACATGCCCGAGGTTGAGCGCCAGTTTCCCGGCCTCACTTACGACCAGAAGCGCCGCCAAGCCGCCGCCATGCTCCGGGCCGACCTCGCCCGCGTGGAGTTGGAGAAATGACCCCCGCGCCCCCGGTCGACGCCTCCGGTGAGTGGGTGATGATCGAGGACGAGCTCTACGCGCGCACCACAGCCGAGGGCAAGATCGCCGACGAGGCCGAGGCGATCGTCTCCGCCGCTCTGTGGGCGGCGGCGAGCGCGAGCCCGGACGTCACCCCCAAGCGCCGAGCGAAGCTGGCAGAGAGGGCCGCCCGGAAGGCGCTCGCCGATCGTTTCGGCGACGCCGACCTCGGCGACGTGATCGGCGAGCTCCCGGCGTGGGCGCGGACAGTCTCGGCCAGCGTCGAGGCCGACCTCGCCGAGTCCGTGCTCGGCTTCGGCATCCTGCCCCGTCTCCAGGCGGCCTTCCCGAACATGACTCCCGCCGACCTGGCCCGCTTCGTCGCGGACCCGGAGAACGGCGAGAAGCTTCTCGTCGAGAAGGCCCGCGCCGACCGCGACGCTTTCCGGAAGTCGGCCGCGAATCCCGGCGTCGGATTCAACGCCTCCGCGGCGCTCTACGGCGCCGACCTCGAAGACATAGCCGACGCGGCCTATCTGATCGACGGCTACTTTCCGGAGGCGTCCGTCATTGGATTGGTAGGCGAGACAGGTTCGTTCAAGTCCGCGCTCGCCATTGATGCCGGATGCTCGCTCGCGATCGGCGCACGATTCCTCGGTGAGATCGAGACGGCCGGGCCGCGCCGCGTCGTCTTCGTCGCTGGTGAGGGTCCGCGCGGCCTCCGGATGCGTCGCCGCGCGTTCATCGTCGACCGCGACCTCGAAGCGGCCGAGATCGCCCTCCTCGATCAGAATTTCATCGTCTATCCGAGCCCGATCAACCTCCTCTCTTCGGACGATGTCGCCGGGCTCCGCCGCTTCGTCGATTCTGTCGAGGCGTCGCTCGTCATCTTCGACACTCTCTCGGCGCTTACTCAGGGCATGGAGGAAAACAGCGCCGGAGATATGGCCGACGCGCTCCGAGCGGCCCGGCTGATCGTCTCCGGCCGCGAGAGTTCCTCCGCGCTGATCGTTCACCACCCCGGCAAGGGCGGCGGCGTCGACGGCCGAGGCTCTGGAGCGTGGAAGGCCAATCTCGACGCCGTCCTCGCGACACAGAAGGACGGCGATCTCGTCGCATTGACGCTGGAGAAGATGAAAGACGGAGCGACGGACTCGCGCCGGATCATCCGGAAGCGGATCGTCGAGATTCCGGAGTCGGTGAGCCGCCGCGGCGTCGCCCACGAGGCGACAACGAGCATTGTCGCGGCGCTCATGGCCCGCGGCACGGAGGCCCTCTTCGGGACTGGTAAGCCGCCGACTGCGACGGAACGCCGGGCGGAGGAGATCTTCTCTCATGTGATCCCGGCGCACACGGCCGCCGAGGGCGTCACCCGCGCGGAAATTCTCGAAGCGCGGAAGACGTCGCATGACGAAAGTTACGCAACCGTTACCAACGCGATCAACTCGCTTATCAAGAGCGCCAGGATCGCGGCGGATGGAAAGACCGCGAACGGCTCCGACCGCTATAAGCGCGTCTATGTCCCGAGCGCGACCGACCTCAGCCTCGCGGACATCGACGGGAGGGCGATCCCATGACCTGAAAACGAGCAAGCTCTCGACCCGCGTGATCCGGCGCGGCGCAAGGCCAGCAATCGAAACACCAACTAGCTAACCAATCGAAAGGCATCTCATGTCATTGCTCAAATTCTCCAACCGTTCCAACGAAGGCCGAGTCGGCTACGTCATCAACTTTCCCCGCGAATGCGGCGTGAAGGTTGTCGAGGCCGGGATCGTCGCTCTTGAGGAGGCCGTAGACCACCTTCAGAGCCTCCAGCGCGAGACGAAGCCGACCTTCGATGCCGTCGTCCAGGCAAAGGCGGCCCGCGACGACCAGGGCAAGCGCGACGCCCTCGGCAAGCCGAGCACCCTCTCGGAGTCGATCACGGCCGTCCACGCCGCCGAGCATGCCGTCGAGCTCCTCGACGCCCGCATCGAGGGCGCGAAGGCCCGCCAGATGGACGCCGTGAGCACGTTCCGGGCGCTCGTTCTCAGCAACGAAGCGGCGCTCAAGGCCGCGGCGAAGCCGAAGGCACAGAACGCCCGGCTGAAGCTCGTCGCGGCACGCCGGATGCTCGCCGACGCCGAGGCGGAGCTCAGCGAGTCCGCCGGGCTCCTCGAAATGTTCGAGTTCGGGGACACCAGCCGCCACGCGATCCGGGGTCATGCGGGCTCGATCCCTCTCTCGGTCGCGATCGAAGGCGTCGGGGACGCCGTCCGCGCGCTCGGCATCCGCGAGAGCGAGCTCGGCTAATGGCGAAGAAGAAGTCCGACGCGGAGGAGATCACCCCGCGACAGCGCCGGATCGCCGATCTGCGCGTCTCCGGCCGGACGTTCGAGGAGATCGCCGCCGAGGTCGGGATCTCGCCGGAGAAGGCCCACGCCGAGGCCGGGAGGGTGTTCGCATCCTTGGTAGGCGAGGACGCCGCGACCATCCGGACGCAATCGGAGCTCCGCCTCGACAACGTGCTCGTTCACGCGAACCGCGACCTTCGAGGGGCCTCGACGCAGTCGGAGCGGTCCACCCTCTACGGGATCATCCTCCGCGCGGAATCTCAGCGCGCATTGCTCCTCGGGCTCTCGCTGAAACGGGCCGACCAATGAGCGCGATTCGCGAACGCATGGCCCGACGGTCGACGGTTCGCCACGCCGCGGCCCTCCGCGAATCGCTCCGACAGTTCAGAGAGACGAACCAGCCGGGCCGCCTGCCGGGGAGGGCGAGGGAGATCCTCGCGCTCCTCGACGACTTCACCATCGAGCTCGGGGCCTACTCCCGAGCCCTCGACACACCCAACGAAGAGAGGCCCCACTAATGGCACTCAAGCTCCCCGACCGACCGGTTCCGTGTCCACCGACCCTCGTGATCGCTCCCGACAATTGGATCGACATGAGCGAGCACCCGGCCGCGCCGTTATTCAAAGAAGCCGACAAGATCGTTTTTGCCAAGCTCAAGGCGAAGAAAGCCGCGGGGACGCTGACCAAGTGGGAAGCGTACGACCTCCGCGAGTGCGTGACCGGCAGGGTCATCGACCGACGCCGTCGGCGAATGACCCGAGACGAACGCTACCGCGACATGCTCGCCGTCGAGGCGGCGCGCACGCCTCGGGACCGGGAGCTCTCGGAGGCCCGCTTCGCGTATGGGGTCAAGCTCATGGCAAGGCTGGACGAGGAACGGGAAGAGGAACGTCGAGACGCCGCCCACGGCTCGCGCCTCGTCTTCGAGGTTGAGGCCACGCCACCAGCCGCGAGCGACGAGGAGGAGGCGCGAGACGCGGAGCGTGCCCGCTTCATCCCTGACCAGGGCGGCGTCGCGAGCCGAGCAATCAGCCCGAGACGCCGTCGGCGGCCTCGACTAACCATCCTTCAGGCGTACGCGGACGGCCCCGACGATGATGACGACGACTACTAACCACGAACAAGGAGCACAACAATGAAGAACGCCACACCCAGCCAGGCCCAGGCCGCCCAGATCAAGGCAATGACCGGTGGCTCAACCTACGAAACGCCGACGCCGACGCGATCCAAAACCGTAAGCGAGATCCAGGCCGAATCGATCCAGGCGTCGGCCGACGGCTGGGATCGCATCCAGTACGCCGACGAGTAGTCCCGACTCACCAAAACAGCCCCCGCTCGGAGCAATCCGGCGGGGGCTTCGTCGTGCCTGTGGACAACTCCGACGGGTAAGCGGTGCATGGGGGAAGATTTCGGGCATGGAGGATGATGGAATCGGCTGGATCGGGCCACCCTGTCCGGCTTGCGGCCATGAAATGAACGCCGAACCGGTCGAGACTCGGCGCGGGCTCAACGTCGCCCAGCGTTGTCCTCAATGCACCCTTGTCTTGATCGGGACGACTCTTTTCTCGGTGCATGAGACTCAAAGTTATGAGTTTGTCTAAAAGATCGAAAGTTTTTTCGCGACTTATCCACAGGTCCTCGAACGCGCATCGGAATACTTATCCACAGGGCCGTCACAGCGGAAAAGCCCGGTCAAGAGCGTGAATTAGGGCCGAAATGGGCACTTCGCGGGCTGATCGTTCGTGACTTTTCGGGCACTTTCATGACCTTTCGGGCACTTTCGTGACCAATCCCGACCAATGCCCGACCGTTTGCCGGGCCAAGGGTGTCCCGATCCATGGGGCCAGGGTGTTGAGCCTGCGCTCAAGGCGCCTCGTGTTATCCACAGGGCCTCGATTATTTACGGATTCAAATGGTTGGCTTGCAGGGGTTAAGAAGCCGTCCCTGAGTCATACGCAGCAAATACCATAGAGGTAGGCGATGAAACTGAAATCCACTTCGTGAACTTCAGACAGGACCTTAAAACGAAATCTCCCTGTCGATTTCTTCGGCAGGGAGAGGTCGTGATCTAGAAGTACCGCATCGAGTTCCAGCTCGATTGCACCGTTCCATCCGGTTCCACCTATGTACGAGGAGACCAGTTGTTCAGATTCCGAAGGAAAGCCGAGGGTGCCGCGGCGGCTCTTACCACCAATGCTACGACAGACGAGGTCCAGATTGGGCACTCAGGTGCCAAATTTCGGCAGGACAAGACAGCATCCAATCTCGTTCGCGTTGAAGCGGTGATCTCAATCCTCCTCGGGTCCGCCGCGTTTCTTGACTGGCTCGTGAGATCGCTGACTGATGCGGGAGTGCCATTCCCGCACGCCTAGCGCGCCAGAAGTGAACGAAGCCCCGCTCGCATGCCGCGAGCGGGGCTTTTTTCTGCCCAGTTACGCCTTTAGAGCGTGCAGCTTGTGGCTTGGTCAATCGCTGACCTCCAGGGTGTCTCCCGGCCCGGCATCGAACAGGTTGGGCAGGCCCTGTACCTGCGGAAGGGAATGACGTCATGATGCTGTTCGGGCTGGAGGAATCCACGGTGATCGCGCTGACCGGGGGTGTGCGGGCATCCTGGGGGCCGGGCCCGACGGATGCCGCGGCCGCCGCCGACCTGTTCGCGCGCGCCGCGTGGACCGGCATCGCGGAGCCGGGCGACGGAGCCGCCGGACTGCTCGTGCAGGGGCTTGGTGCAGGGCCGGCCCTCACCGCCGTTCTCGACCTCTGGACCGGGGCCCGCCTCGCGGCCGCGCTGGCCGCCACGGGGTGGCCGCTGACCGACGACCTGCCGGTTCAACTGGAGCAGGGGCTGCAACGGTGGCGGCCGCGGCTGTCCTCGGCCGAGGTGATTCGCTCGCTGCAGCAGGCGGCGCGCGTGTCCACCGGGCTTCTCGTGCCCACCGATCCGCCCTGGCCGACGGGCGTCGACGACCTGGCGGTCCACGCGCCGGTCGCGCTGTGGTGGCGGGGCGTCCCGACGGCTCTGAGCGCACTCTCCAATTCGATCGCCCTGGTGGGTGCCCGTGCGGCCACCGGTTACGGCGAGCATGTGGCGATGGAGGCCTCCGCCGGGCTCGTCGACCGCGGCTTCCTGATTGTGTCCGGGGCGGCCTACGGCATCGACGGCATGGCTCATCGGGCGGCACTGGCCAGCTCGGGGCTGACCGTCGCTTTCCTCGCCGGGGGAGTGGACCGCTACTACCCGAGCGGCCACGACGCACTGCTGAGCCGCATCGCTACCGTGGGGGCGATCGTCTCCGAACTGCCCTGCGGGGCCGCGCCCACCAAATGGAGGTTCCTCCAACGCAACCGGTTGATCGCCGCCGCTAGCGCGGCCACGGTCGTGCTCGAGGCCGGCTGGCGCTCAGGTTCGCTCAACACCGCAGGGCACGCCGCCGCGCTCGGCCGCCCGCTCGGGGCCGTGCCGGGTCCGGTGACCAGCCCGACCTCGGCCGGTTGCCATCGGCTGATCCGCGAGTATGACGCCGTATGCGTCACCACGGCCGCGGAGATGGCCGAGCTCGTGGGCGAACGGATGCTGAACCTCACCCTCGACCTGCCGCCCGCCAACGGCGACACGGCCGGGTTCGGCGGCCGCACGAGTGAGCAGGTGCGCGTGTTCGACTCCCTGAGCACGCGGGCGGCGCGCACCGTGCCCGACATCGCCCGCCGGGCGGGTCTGTCGACAGCCGCGGTGCAGGGCTCCCTCGGCGCCCTCGACCTGGAGGGGGTGGTGCGCGAGAAGGAGACCGGCTGGGTGCGCGGCCGGTAGCGGCGAAGGGGCACCGGATACGCCCGTCGCCGGGTAAGGGTCCGGGGTGTCTCCTCACCTGTTTTTGCCTGCCCGTACGCTAATTGTTGTTCGTGATGACCACAGTGGCGGTGGCCGAGAACCCGAGGCCCGTTGCGGTCACGGAATACGTGCCGGCCTTGTCTATCTCACAGTTCGAGAAGGTGGCGACCCCGGCCACGGCCGACTGAGTCTTCCCGCCCACGGCCGGACAGGTCAGAGAGCCGGGTGGATTCGAACTGGTGGCCGAGGAGAGCACGACGGTTGCGCTGGAGATGACGGTGTTTCCACCGGCATTGTGAATCAGGACCAGTGGTGAGAAAGGGGAACCCTTCTTGAGGGTGGCGGGCACCTGGCTGACGATCAACTTGGCCGGAACACCCACCGCGACGGTGATGTTGCTGCTCACGCTGATGAGACCGGGCGAGGTCGCTGCCAGCGTGTAAGAGCTGTTCGCGGCGTTCGCCCTGTCGATCTTGCAGTGGCCGAACGTCGCGACGCCGGCCACGGCTACCACCGAGGTCGCCGTGAAGATCAGCACACCGGTGGCGGGGGACCCGGTGACGCCCAGGGTCACCGTCGCGGTGCTGCCGGTGACGGTGTTCCCGAACGCGTCCTGCACGGTGATGACCGGCTGGGTGCCGAATTCCAGTCCGCCCGTCGCGCTGGCCGGCTTCGTGCTGAAGATCAACGCCGTGGCGGCACCGGCGGTGATGGTGATGATCGCGCTCTGGGCGGGCGCGAGGCCCGCCGAGGTCGCCGAGAGAGTGTAGGTGCCGGCCGTGTCGAGCGTGCAGCCGGTGAATGAGGCGGCGCCGGCAGTGGGCGTGGACGAGCCGCACGTGGTGGAACCGTTGGTGACGCCCAGGGTGACGAGGTTGGTGCTGTCGGTGACCGTGTTACCGCCCGCGTCCTGTACCGCGACGGTCGCGGACAGAGCAGCCCCGGCGGTACTGGGGGTGAGGGGCTGCGTGGTGAAGGCGAGTGTCGCCGGGGCGCCGACGACCACGGTGACGGGCTCGCTGGTGGTGGTGAGCAGGCCCGCCGTGGCGGTGAGGGTGTACGTGCCAGCCCTGGCGATCGCGCAACCGGTGAACGCGGCGATGCCGGCGCTGGCCAACGCGGTGTTCGAGGCAGGGCTGCACGTCAGTGACGGGCCCGTCGCCGTGGCGGTGACGCTGGCCGTGCTGGTCGTGACCGTGTTCCCGAAGGCGTCCTGCACCGTGACGACCGGCTGCGTGCCGAATGCGATTCCACCGGTGGCGTCGGACGGTTGAGAGGTGAAGGACAGTTGGTCTGCGGCTCCGGCCTCGATGGTGAAGCTGCTGCTCGTGGCGGCGGCGAGCCGGTTCGCGGTGGCGGTGAGCGTGTAGCTGCCCGCCTTGTCGATTCGGCAGCCGGTGAAGGTCGCGATGCCGGCTACGGCAGCCACCGGATTCTGCACACACTCGAGCGTCGCACCTGCAGGAGAATCGGTGATGGTCAGGGTCACCGGTTCCGTACTTGTCGGCACGGTCCTTCCCTCGGCATTCAGGATGGCGACGCTGGGCTGGCCGGTGAAGGCGGTGCCACTGGTCGCGCTGGGCGGCTGCGCCTGGAACGCCAGTTGCGTCGGATTCGAGACAGTCACGCCGCCACTGGCCGCGCTCGCCGCCGTCCAGCCGTTGTAGACGGCGGTGACCGTGTAGGTGTAGTCGCCGGTCAGAATATCGAGGTCGGTGCAGGAAGCCGTAACGACCGTGGAGGTCGGGCCGGAGCCGCAGGCTGGAGCGGTTGTACCGGTGCCGGTTTCGATGCGGGTGGCGTAATAGCCGGTCGGCGCGGGCGTGCCGACGGATGCCGTCCAACTCAGACTCACGGTGCCGGCGCTCGTTGCGGGAACGAGTAGGTCTGTGGGCGGCAGCAGTGTGCCCAGTGCGGACGAGCCGGAACCTGTTCCGGGGGTGGTGTAGTAAGCAGAGGCTGCGCCGGTGACGGAGACGGACACGAGCAGAGCGGTGAGGGTAGCGGTGACGGTCAGGCCGAAGAACGAGAGGCGGGTGTTTCCGGACGGGGAACGTCGAGGACGGAGGGAAATCACGTCAACCTCTCACAGCTGTCGAACGAGCGGGGATAAACAAGAACCTGCATACGCGAACGGGAAATCGCATCTGCGGGCGGGCTTGGAGAGAGCCCGCCCGCATGAGATCGGCTAGTTGGAGGTGAGGTCCAGCGTGACGATGGCGCCCTTGCAGGCGTCCTGGTTCTCGGCCGTGTCGAGGAACATGAGCGTCGAGGTTCCCGCAACGGTCTCGTTGACGGCGGTCTGGTTGGCCGGGGTGCCCATCACTCGCGTGTTGGAGGAGACCGTCGAAGCGATGGTGAAGTTGTCGGCGAAGTCACACCCCGGGGCATTGGTGGTGCCGGTCTGCGCGATAGTCCCGACGCGGAGGCTGGACGTGCCTGCGTTCGTCGCGGAGTACGTCACCGGGACGGAGGCGCCAGGGGTCAGACCGTCGGCCAGATGAGCGATCAGGACCAGCGAGCCATTGGACGGGCCGTTGGTTGCCTTGCCGGAGCCGGACCCGGTCGTCGACCAGTACGCGTACGCTCCACCGCTGCCGACCAGAAGCATGGCGGTCGCGACGAGCGCGATGCTCCTGACTCGCCGCTGCTTGACGGTGCCGGCGGTGGCCACAGGCGTGGTCTTCTTGTTCATGTGATGCCCTTCAATCGATTTCGGGTCTCGACAGTCCTCATGGGTGAGAACACGTGGTAGAAACTAGGGCGGACCCGCGTGAGCCGTTAGGCCAGACGAGCCCCCAGACGGGGCCGCGGGCACCCCCACTGAAGGGCGCACGCCACCCCTGCCGAAGGCTGGATTCGCAAGGCGGGAGGCCCGCGTCAGGGGCAGGCCGTAGTCTGGGCGGCACCGACGAAAGGTGCGCCATGTCAGCCGTGCAACTGGGCCAGTACCCGCCCGCCACCCACCTCATTGCGCACATCAGCGACACCCACTTCCTCGGCGGCGGTCGGGCGCTCTACGGCTCGATCGACACCGACACCACGGTGTACCGGGCGATGGCACAGCTGGAGCGGTCCGGTCTCCGGCCCGACGCGCTGGTCTTCACCGGTGACATCGCGGACCGCGGTGAGGCCGATGCGTATCGCCGGGTGCGCGACATCGTCGAGGCCGCTGCCGAACGGATGGGTGCCCCCGTCATCTGGGTGATGGGAAACCACGATAAACGCGAGGCCTTCCGCACCGAGCTGCTCCGGGAGGAGGGATCGACCGCCCCGGTCGACCGGGTTTTCGACGTCGGGGGAGTGCGCATCATCGCGCTGGACACCAGCGTTCCGGGTTACCACCATGGCGATCTGTCCGACGCGCAGCTGGCGTGGCTGGCCGAGGTGCTCAGCGAGCCTGCTCCGCACGGCTCCCTGCTCGCCCTGCACCACCCGCCCGTGCCCACGATGCTGCCGCTGATGGCCATCCTCGAGCTACGACGGCAGGCACGACTGGCCGAGGTGGTGGCCGGCAGCGACATCCGGGCGATCCTGGGCGGGCACCTGCACTACGCGACGACCGGTCTCTTCGCGGGTATCCCGGTGTCGGTGGCCGCCGCCACCTGCTACACGATCGATCCGACCGCGGCGCGGGGGAGCCTCAGCGGCCTGCAGGGTGGGCAGTCGATCAACCTCGTGCACGTGTACGACGACCAGGTCGTGCACTCGCACGTGGCTCTCGGCGAGTTTCCGGCGGTGACCGGTTTCGACGCTGCCTTCCTTTCCCGAATGGAGGTGCTCACGCCCGAGGAGCGCACCGAAGCCTTCTCGCGGCAGGTGTGACCGCGATGACCATCCCTGGCTCGGTTCACGTTCCCCCGGAGGCACCGGAGTCCGGGCAGGCGCACCTCCTCGATGCCTACGTCGACGATTTCGTGGTCTATCTGGCCGTTGAGCGCGGCTTCTCCGTTCACACCGTGCGCGCGTACCGCACCGACCTGTCCGGGCTGGTCTCCTTCGCCGAGAGCCGCGGCGTCGCCGACACGAGCGGGCTCAGCCTGGACCTGCTCCGCGACTGGTTGTGGATCGGAACCCAGGCCGGACTGGCCCGGGCGACCATTGCACGCCGGTCGGCCTCGGCCCGCAGCTTCACGGCCTGGCTGGCACGCACCGGCGGCAGCGCGGCCGACCCCGCGGTGCGGCTGCGCTCGCCGAAACCTGGCCGGCCGCTGCCGCGCGTGATCAACCACACCCAGATGCAGGAGCTGCTCACCCACCTGGAACTCCGGGCCGCCGACAACGAACCGGCGGCGCTTCGCGACCTCGCGATCGTCGAACTGCTCTATGCGTCGGGGCTGCGGGTCTCCGAGCTGGTCGGCCTCGACCCAGCCGACGTCGACCTGCATCGACTCACGGTGCGGGTCACCGGCAAGGGGGCCAAGGAACGCGTGGTTCCCTTCGGTGTGCCTGCCCAGCACGCGATCCTCGACTATCTCGAGCGGGGCCGCCCGGTCCTGGCCAAGGCAGCACGGCCGACCACAAACGTCGCGACCGCCGCGAGCCCTGTACTCACCGTGAAGCCGGCTGTCGAGAACACCGCCGCGCCGGTGAGCGCGTTGTTCCTCGGTGCGCGCCGGCAGCGCCTCGGTGTTCGGGCGGTCTACCGGCTGGTCGCCGCACTGCTGGCCGATGTGCCCGGCAATGGGCCGGCCGGTCCGCACGCCCTCCGCCACACAGCGGCCACCCACCTGCTCGACGGTGGAGCCGACCTCCGGGCCGTGCAGGAGTTGCTCGGACACTCCAGCCTGGGCACCACCCAGATCTACACTCATGTCTCGGCCGAGCGCCTCAAGCAGAGCTACCGCACCGCGCACCCGCGCGCCTGACCCCGGAGCAACCGGCTCCGCACACACGGGCACAGGCATCTCAGCTATCTCCCCTCAGTCATCTGCCCTCAGCAGCAGGGCCGGCAGCAGCACCGCGCGAGGAATCCCGGCCAGGTACAACAGTGGCGACACATAGCCACCGTTCAGCCGGGCGCCCAGATGCAGGCAGCGCCCCGCGCAGTGCCCGCCGTCGCCCACCTGGCCGACGGGTTGCCCCGCCGTGACATGGTCGCCGACCGTGACGCCGGCCGACACCGGCTCGAGGCTGGACACCAGGCCGTCGGCATGCTCGATCGAGACCACAGGGCGATCGCCCACGACCCCGGCGAACGAGACGACACCGTCGGCCGGGGCAACCACCTCCCGGCCGGCCTCGGCCGAGAGGTCCAGACCCCGATGCCCCGGCGCATACAGAGTGGCTGGCGCCTGGAAACCCCGGAGCACCGGATGCGGCGGTGGCAGTGGCCAGAGCCAGGTGCCGGCCGTGTCCGTCTTCGCGGTCGGCGCCGCGCGGGGCGCCGGGCCCACCGGGCCCACCGGGCCCACCGGGCCCACCGGGTCCACCGGGCCCACGGACGCAATCACAGACACGGCTGCGCTTGAACCAGGCGCCGCAGCGGTCGCGTCATTGGGAACGGCGGACAGGAACACGAGCGGCGGCAGCGCGGCCGCGAGGACCAGTCGGAAGACGTTCATGCCACCACCGTGCGGCATCCGCCCCGCTCGAAACCGACGGGGGCGGCATCCGTGACCGAGTCCCGCACCACCTCGCCTGGGGAGGGATGCCCCCACCCACCGGCGCGCATGTGGCACCTCCCGGGGGTGCTAAACTCTTCGAAGCAGCGCTTTATGCGCTGACTACGCGTGCCCACTCGGCCTCCAGAGCCACTCGGTCCTCGCTTCCTTCAGAAGCTGGGCGGGTCTGTGCCGGGCACCAGGAGTAGTGGTCATCCGATCACGACACAAACCGATTGGCGTTCGTCTGCTTCGCAGCGCGCGCCGGACAAGGAGAACGGCTCATGGCCGTCGTAACCATTCGTCAGCTGCTCGACAGCGGCGTGCACTTCGGGCACCAGACCCGCCGTTGGAACCCGAAGATGAAGCGCTTCATCTTCACCGAGCGGTCCGGCATCTACATCATCGACCTGCAGCAGTCGCTCGGATTCGTCGACAAGGCCTATGACTTCGTCAAGGAGACGGTTGCCCACGGCGGCACCATCCTCTTTGTCGGAACGAAGAAGCAGGCGCAGGAATCGATCGCCGAACAGGCGATCCGCGTGGGCCAGCCCTACGTCAACCAGCGCTGGCTCGGTGGCCTCCTCACCAACTTCCAGACCGTGTCCAAGCGTCTGGCCCGCATGAAGGAGCTCGAAGAGCTCGACTTCGAAGACACCGCCAAGAGCGGTTTCACGAAGAAGGAAATGCTCATCAAGAAGCGCGAGCTCGTCAAGCTTCACAAGAGCCTCGGCGGAATCCGCAACCTCACGAAGACGCCGTCGGCGCTGTGGGTTGTGGACACCAACAAGGAGCACCTCGCCATTGACGAAGCGCGCAAGCTCGGCATCCCCGTCATCGCGATCCTCGACACCAACTGCGACCCGGACGACGTCCAGTACCCGATCCCGGGCAACGACGACGCCATCCGCTCCGTCGGCTTGCTGACCCGCATCATCGCGGACGCCGCAGCCGAGGGCCTCATTCAGCGTCACGCCAAGCCGGAGGCCGAAATCGAGCCCCTCGCCGCGTGGGAAGCCGAACTCCTGGCCGCTCCGGCCGAGACTGCTCCGGCAGCTGACGAGACCGTCGCCGCGTCTGAAGCGACCGCCGAGCCGGTCGCCGTCGAAGCCCCCGTCGTCGAAGCCCCCGTCGTCGTAGCTCCCGCCGCAGAAGAAGAAGCCGCAACCGTTGTTGCCGCCGACGCTCCCGCCGAAGAAACCAAGTAAGGACCAAGCATGGCAAGCATCAGCCTCGCAGACGTCAAAGCGCTGCGCGAGCGCCTCGGTACCGGCATGGTCGACACCAAGAACGCCCTCGTTGAAGCCGAAGGCGACATGGAAAAGGCCGTCGAACTCCTCCGGATGAAGGGTGCCAAGGGCAACGCCAAGCGCGCCGACCGTTCCACCTCCGAGGGACTCGTCGCCGCCAAGGAAATCGGCAACACCGCCACCCTGATCGAGCTGGCCTGCGAGACCGACTTCGTCGCCAAGGGTGACAAGTTCGTCGCACTGGCCGACAAGGTCCTCGACGCGGTCGCCGCTGCCGGCGCCACCACGGTCGGGGAAGGACTGGCCGCTCCGGTCGACGGCCAGACCGTCGGCCAGCTCATCGATGGCGAAGCCGCAATCATCGGCGAGAAGTTCGAACTCCGCCGCGTCGCATCCGTCACGGGTGAGAAATTCGCGATCTACCTGCACAAGACCAGCAAGGACCTGCCCCCGCAGGTCGGCGTTGTTCTGGGTTACACCGGTGAGGATGCCGAGACCGCGCGCAGCGTGGCCCAGCACATCTCCTTCGCGAACCCCGAATACCTCGCCCGCGAGGACGTTCCCGCCGACCTCGTCGAGTCCGAGCGCCGGATCGTCACCGAGATCTCGAAGAACGAGGGCAAGCCGGAAGCGGCACTGCCCAAGATCGTCGAGGGTCGCGTCACCGCGTACTTCAAGCAGGTCGCACTCCTCGAGCAGGATTACGCCAAGGACAACAAACTGTCCGTCAGCAAGGTCCTGGCCGACGCGGGACTGACCGTCTCGGGCTTCGCCCGATTCAAGGTCGGCGCGTAACCGGTCGTTTGATCACAGTGAAGGAGATCGGGTTGCAGTCGCAATCCGGTCTCCTTCTGTGTGTGGGCACCCACCGGCCCACCCAGTAGTTTTAGAACGCAGCCGGAACGCGGCCTGGACTCACAGCACAGCACAGCACAGCACAGCGCACAGCACAGCACGGCGCACAGCACAGCACACAGCACACCGTACGGCCCCCGCACAGCACACCGCACGGCACAGAGCAGCACAACGAAAGAAGCGCACAGCATGTCAGACACGGTCAAGAAGCGCAGGGTCCTCCTCAAACTTTCCGGCGAAGCATTCGGGGCAGGCAGCCTCGGCGTCAATCCGGATGTCATCAGCGCCCTCGCGCGCGAGATCGCCGAGGCGGCCAAGCAGGTCGAGATCGCGATCGTCGTCGGCGGCGGCAACTTCTTCCGCGGCGCCGAGCTCTCGCAGCGCGGAATGGACCGCGGGCGCGCCGATTACATGGGAATGCTCGGCACAGTCATGAACGCCCTCGCCCTGCAGGACTTTCTGGAGCAGGCCGGCGCCGAGACGCGGGTGCAGTCCGCGATCGCGATGACCCAGGTCGCCGAGCCGTATATCCCGCGCCGCGCGGAACGTCACCTCGAAAAGGGCCGGGTCGTCATCTTCGGTGCCGGTGCCGGTCTTCCCTACTTCTCCACCGACACGGTCGCGGCCCAGCGTGCCCTGGAAATCGACGCGGAGATCGTGCTCGTCGCCAAGAACGGCGTCGACGGCGTCTACTCCGACGACCCGCGCACCAACCCGGACGCGCACAGGATCGACCGCATCACCTACCAGGAGGCCCTGCAGCGCGGCCTGAAGGTCGTCGACTCGACGGCCTTCAGTCTCTGCATGGACAACGGGATGCCCATGCAGGTGTTCGGCATGGCCCCGCACGGCAACGTGACGGCCGCCATTCTCGGCGCCGATCTGGGAACCCTCGTCTCCAACTAAGCTTGTCAACGCCACCGAAGAAGGAGTCATCGTGATCACGGATGTCCTGTCCGACGCCACCGCCCGCATGCACAAGGCCGTCGAAGCCGCCAAAGACGACTTCGCGACCGTGCGAACCGGTCGGGCGAACCCGCAGATGTTCGCCAAGATCCTGGTGAACTACTACGGCACGCCGACGCCGTTGGAACAGCTGGCCTCCCTGCAAAACCAGGAAGCTCGCACGCTCCTGATCGGCCCGTACGACAAGGGTGCCCTGCGCGACATCGAGCAGGCCATCCGGGACACCCCGAACCTGGGCGCCAACCTCGGCAACGACGGCAACGTCATCCGGGCCACGCTGCCCGAGCTGACGGCAGACCGCCGCAAGGAGTACGTCAAGATCGTTCGCACCAAGGCCGAAGACGCCAAGGTGTCGGTGCGCAATCTGCGCCGGAAGGCCAAGGACGACCTCGACGCGCTCAAGAGCGAAGTGGGTGACGACGACGTGGCCCGCGGGGAGAAGGAACTCGAACACATCACCAAGGCCCACGTGGATGCTATCGACGATGCCCTCAAGCGCAAAGAAGCCGAACTCCTCGAGATCTAAGGACGATCCAGCCTCATGACGGACGAATCAGGTGATTCCGGGGAACGCGAAGGCCTGCGCGCCAAGCGTGAGCACGGCGTCAGCCGCGCCGAGTTCAAGGCCCAGATGCAATCGAAGAAGGCCGATCTCGAACGTCAGATGCTGGCTACCCGGGCGCAGTTGGACGCGACCCAGGAACGCATCCAGGCGCGCACCGGGCGCAACCTGATCCTGGCCACCCTGATTGGGCTCGCACTGGGCCTGTTCATGTTCTTCAGTCTCATCTTCATCAAAGACCTGTTCATGGTCTGCGCGATCGCGTTCGTGGGCTTCACGGCCTTCGAACTCGCCCAAGCGCTTCGCCTCGCCGGACGCAACGTGCCGCGCGTGCCGGTCGTGCTGGCATCGGTGGGCGTCGTCCCCGCGGCTTTCTACCTTGGTGCGGCCGGCCAATGGCTAGCCACGCTCGGCGGCATCGCGCTGATCGCCCTGTGGCGACTTGTCCTCCTCGCTTGGCGCGACCACCGTGCCCCCGTCAGGGTCGTGCTCCGCGACATCGGCGGCGGCTTCCTGATCCAGTCCTATGTCGTCTTCCTCGGCAGCTTCTCGGTGCTCCTGGTCGCCCAGCCCGACGGGCAGTGGTGGACGCTGGCCTTCCTCCTGCTGGTCATCTCCGCCGACACCGCAGCGTATGCCGCCGGCCTCAGCTTCGGCAAGCACCGCATGGTCCCCTCGATCAGCCCGAAGAAGACCTGGGAGGGGTTCGCCGGAGCCGGCGTTGCCTGCCTCGGAATCGGCGTGCTGCTCGCCGTGTTCATGCTCGACCAGCCCTGGTGGTTCGGTCTTATCTTCGGTGTGGTCATCCTGTTCAGCGCCACCTTCGGAGACCTGGCCGAATCCCTGATCAAGCGCGACCTCGGCATCAAGGACATGAGCTCCTGGCTTCCGGGACACGGCGGCCTCCTGGACCGGCTGGACTCGATTCTGCCGTCCGCCGCAGCCGCGTATGCCCTCTACCTGATCTTCACCTAGCGACCTCGGTTTCGTCAGTCGGGCGGCTGTGAGGCAGAATGTTCCAGTGACCACCTTCCCTCGAACCGGCAAGAAGACGCTCGGCTACAGCGTCCCGCAAGTCGAGGAGTTCCTCACCGTCGCCCGAAAGGCCTATGACGCCACCGATGACAGTGTCGGGTTGACGGCCGCGGACATCCGTCATACCGCGTTCAGCATGCACAAGGCCGGCTACTCGCCCGCGCACGTGGATGCGGCCCTCGAGCGTTTGGAAGACGCCTTCGCGACCCGCGACCGGGACCGTGCGGCGCAGACCCAGGGAAGCGAGGCTTGGCTGGCCGAGGTGCACGATCTCGCTCAGGTGCTCGTCAACCGGCTCAGCCGTCGGGACGGCCACCGCTTCCACCGGGTGAGCGTTCTCAGCGTCGGTTACAGGCGAACGGATGTCGACCGGTTCGCCCAGAAGCTCGTGCGTTACTTCGAAGACGGATTCCCCGTCACGGTGGAAGAGGTGCGGTGCGCCGTGTTCCGGCCTCAGCGTGGCGGCTACCGGGAATCACAGGTCGACGTCGTGCTGGACAGCGTCGTCGACGTGATCCTGGCCGTCCGCTGAATCGTGCGACGAATCCTGCCGTCGATCGATCCGTGTCGTTATCTGGCTGTTATGTCGGATTTCCGATAAGCTCAACAAATCGTGGGTAGACATTTGAACATCATTCCGTCCGAACACGCCAGCAGGCCCGTCAAGGTCAGAATGAGTAGGTCTCGCGCCCGAGGGCGCGTTTCCCTCTTCGCCTTCACCGCCGCAGCGGCGTTCGTGCTCGTCACGGTTGTCGACCCGTATTCCGGAGCCACGGCTTCACCCTACTTTCAGGTGGCCGGCGACCGGTTCAACGGTCAGGAAGCCCAAGAGATCCAGGTTACCGCGGCAGCTTCGAACACCTTCACGCGCGACAGCTTCACCGTCACCGAGAAGCCCAAACCCGTTCCGATTCCCGTCGCGGCTCCCGTCGCGTCCAAGTCCTCGTCGAGCTCGGCTCCGTCGGCGGCCATCCCCGACCCCGGTTCGGCCCAGGCGATCGCGGCGGACGCCGTGGCCGCTCGCGGCTGGGGCGACGACCAGTTCAACTGCCTGGTGTCGCTCTGGCACAAGGAATCCGGCTGGCGCGTCAATGCGGAGAACCGCTCGAGCGGCGCCTACGGAATCCCGCAGTCTCTGCCGGGTTCCAAGATGGCGTCCGCCGGAGACGATTGGCAGACCAACCCCGCCACCCAGATCCAGTGGGGCCTCGGCTACATCTCCGGTCGCTACGGCACCCCGTGCGGCGCCTGGGCCCACTCCGGCGACGTCGGCTGGTACTAGCGCGCCGCGGTCCGCCAGACCCGCACGTAGACTGGCCCAATGGCTCGCCGCAACCGACCCCGTGGCCGCAAGCCCGGACCGGGTTCTGATGACGAGGGCATCGAACGGATGCGCGCCGGCTGGCGACGCACGGAGGCCCGCCGCGACGGCCTCTGGACCGTGCAACCCGTACCGGGGCCGCAGGCCGTGAAAGCGTATGTGTGCCCCGGCTGCCACCGTGAGGTCTCTCCGGGCACCGCCCACGTGGTCGCCTGGCGCGGCGACGGCGTCATGGGTGAGGCATCCGACCTCGCCGCGCGGCGCCATTGGCACTCGCACTGCTGGAAGATCAAGTAGCCGCCCTGCGTGGCATCAAAGGAGAAACCGTGACGTCGAGCGTCGAGATTCGTGGCGGCATCGAACTGCCGGCCGTGCGTGAGCAGATCGAGCTGCACACGGCGGACGGTCTGACCCTGGTCGGCGAACTCGCCACGCCCGTGGACCGGGCGCCGGTGGCCACGCTGGTGACCCTGCATCCGCTGCCCACTCACGGCGGCTTCATGGACTCGCACATCTTGCGCAAGGCAGCCGGGCGGCTGCCTGCCCTCGCCGATCTGGCGGTACTGCGCTTCAACACCCGAGGCACGGCCTCACCGCGGGGCACGAGCGGCGGAAGCTTCGGCGAGGGCGTCGACGAGCGCCTCGATGTCGCCGCCGCGATGGCCTTCGTCGCCGAGCGCGGTCTGCCTGATCCCTGGCTGCTGGGCTGGTCGTTCGGCACCGAGCTCGCGATCAAGTACGGTCTCGAGCACTCGATTCGCGGCGCCATTCTGCTCTCGCCGCCGTTGCACCGGGCGTCGGACGCGGAACTCGCGGCCTGGGCCGGCCGAAACGCGAAGCTGGTGGCCGTCATCCCCGAGCTCGACGACTACCTGCGCCCCGCGGAGGCCCGGCAGCGCTTCGCGAGTGTGCCGGACACCCGGTTCATCGCCGTGGAGGGCGGGAAGCACCTGTGGGTGGGGGAGAGTGCCACCCGCCGCGTGCTCGACGAGATCGTGGCCGTGGTCAATCCTGCCGCCGCGCCGTTGCCCACGAGGTGGGCCGCTTCGAACTAGAGCTCGTTCTGGCGGGGAATCACGACCTGCTTGATGATCGTGATGGTCGCCGCGGCGACCGGGATGGCGATCAGCGCGCCGAGAATGCCGAGCAGGTTGCCACCCGCGAGGGCGGCCACCACTACAACGGCGCCGGGAACGGCGACGGCCCGGTTCATGATGTTCGGGCTGAGCAGGTAGGCCTCCACCTGCATATAGATCAGGTAATAGATCGCGGCTACCAGCGCCGTGAACGTCGTGCTGCCGATCCCGGGGATCAGGCAAGTCAGCACGATGATGATCGACCCGGTGATCGTGCCCACGAGGGGGATCAGCGAGAACAGGAACGCGATCAGCGCGAGGAGCGCCGGGAAGGGTGCTCCGATGATCGACAGGAAGATGAAGCTGAGCACGCCGTTGCAGAGTGCAAGGGCACCCTGGCCGATCACGAAGCGGCCGACGGATGTCGTGATCTGCTCGCTGAGATCGGCGAACCGGGCCCGCTTGGACGCCGGTACCAGCTGGTACATGGCCTGCTTCATGCCGTTCAGCGACGCCGTGAAGTACAGCGTCAGGATCAGGATGATCAGTGCGCCGAAGAGACCGCTGACGATCGCCAGGCCCGACTGGATGATGGTGCCCGTGATGTTGGAGATGTTGCCGCCGATGAACTCGGTGATCGATTCGGTGATCTTCGACAGTGGGAGGGCCGGGAACTGCTTCTGCACGTCGGCGAGGAACGTGGAGGTGTTGATGGACTTGATCAGGTCCGGCACGGCCTTGGAGAGCTTGGAGACCTGGTCGACGATGATCGGCACGACGGCGAAGATCACGCCGGTCAGCACGCCGATCACGGCAACCAGCACGGTGAGCATGGCGGCCCAGCGGGGGAACCTTTTCTTCTCCAACCAGCACACTGCTGGGTCGAGCCCGAGGGCGAGGAACAGCGCAGCACCGATGTAGGTGATGATCGTCTGCAGCGTGATCACCGACGTGATGATGAGCAGGCCGACACCGACGCCGAGGGTGCCGATCAATCCGACGCGAAAGGCATTCTGAATCTTCACTTATTTCCCCACGGCTCGTGTCAGTGCTCGACGTCGGAGTCGTCGCCGCTGGCGGCGACCTTCTCCGCCTGCGTGAGCAGGCCGCGCAGGCTCTCGAAGTAGCCGGCCACGGCGTCGCGTTCAATCCTAATCTGGGACAGGCGCTCCTCGGCGTCGGCCACGAGCACGCGCGTGCGCAGTTCGGCGTCCGTCACCAGCGCCGCGGCCCGGGTCTCGGCGTCCCGCACGAGGCGTTCTGCCGACTCCTCGGCCACCTTCTTCGCCGCCCTGACCTCGTCCCGGGCGGATGCGTCCAGCTGGTCGTTCAGGGCACGCAGTTCGACCGTGCGCTGCTTCGTCTCGGCGAGCTGCTTCGTGGCATCCGTGACGAACTTCTGCGTCTGCGCCACCGCCTCCTGGTGGCGCTGCAACTGGCCCTGCTCCGCTTCGTCCCGACGGGCCTTCAACTCGACGTCGAAGTCCGCCCGGGCCTGATCGATCTCGCGCTTGAGCTTGGCGGCCTCGTGCTCACCCCGCTTGCGGGCGGCCGTCAGGTGGTTGTCGAGGTCGATGCGCAGTTGCTCGCTCTCAGCGGTGAAGTCGGCGCGGGTCTGCTCATTGACGCGACCGTGATCGGCGTGCGACTGCTCGATCTCGGCGGCGAGGTCGACGCGCGCCTTGTCGATCTCGCGGCTGAGGTCGGCGCGCTGGCGCTCCAGGTCCCTGGCCAGGTCGGTTTGGGCCTGCTCGCTCTCAATGGCCAGGTCGGCCTGGCCCTGCTCGATCTCCCGTTCGAGGTCGGTGCGGGCCTGGTCGATCTCGATCGCGAGGAGGTTGCGCGCCTGCTCGGTCTCGTGGGCCAGTTCGATGCGGTCCCGTTCGGTCTGCCGGGCCAGGTCGATGCGGTGCTGCTCGGTTTCGGCGGCGAGGTCGATGCGGGCCTGTTCCGTTTCCCGGGCCAGGTCGGCGCGCTGCTGGTCAAGTTCATGGGCGACCTCGGCGCGAGTCAGCTCGGTCTCGCTGGTGAGCCCGGCTGCCACCTCGCGGGCCTCGGTGGCCTCTCGCTGGGCCACCACGCGTACCTCGGCGGCCTCGCGCTCCGCTTCCGATCGGATCGCGGCGACTTCCCGCTTCACGGTGGCGCGCAACTCGGCGGCCTCGGTGGCCACTGCGCCGCGGATGGCGGCCGCTTCATGCACGGCGTCCTGGGTGAGGGTGGTGGAGTCCTCATGGGCCCGGGCGAGCAGGTCGTCGGCTTCGGCGACGGCGTCGCCCTGGATGCGGCCCGCCTTCACCGTGGCATCGGACAGCATCCGTTCGGCGTGCTCCTTGCCCTCGCGCAGCAGTGTCTGCACTTCGCTGGCCGCGGAGGCGCGCAGCCGCTCGGCGTCGATGTCGGCCTGGGCGATCACCCTTGTCGACTGCTCCTCCGCCACACGCAGGGTGTTCTCGAGTTTGGTGCCGAGGCCGGAGAAGGTGGGACTGCCCACCTCTTCGATCTCCGCGTTCAGATCGTCGATCTGCGTGTTGAGGCGCTTGATCTCCTTCTTCGCCTCGGTGCCTTGGGTGTTCGCCTGAATCAGGTCCCGGCGCAGCCCCTGAATGGTCTTGTCGACTTCGTCACGGTCGTAACCGCGGAATACCTGGGTGAAGTCTGCTTCGTCGTTCGCCACGCTGTCTCCTCAAAATGGGGCTCTGACCCCCGGTTACGGTCTGCCGAGGGGAGCGTCTGCAATTTTAGTCTGTTGTGAAGGCACTGACGCGCCCCGACATGAGGGGTTATTAGGTGCCTCTCAGGGGCAGCCGGTATCGTGGGAAGTCCTGTCTGTTGCTGATCGGGCCCGTACCCGGGCCCAGTGCGTCCGCGTGCGCGATGAGCGGCCGGCGACACAGGAGGGTTGACGTGCGTTTTGTTCTTGCCATAGTGGCATTCGTAATAGCTGCCGGGATGATTGTGCTCGGCATCGCTCAGCGGACCATTTTTCTCGAGCCGGCCTCGGTGAGCCTCAGCACCTCCGTCGAGGATGCCCGCTTCGCGGTGGTCGAGTCCAGCGCGCTCAACGCAGTGCCGGGAAGCCAGACGATCACCGTCAGCGGCTCCGACACGATTTTCCTGGCCTACGGTCGTACCGACGATGTGAAGGCGTGGCTCGGAGACGAACCGTACGTCGACATCCGAAAAGCCAAGGATGCGGTCGCCCTCAGCAGCAAGCTCGTCGAGCCGGTTGCCGAGGCCGAATCGGCTGCCGAGGCCGACCCCGCGGACGCGCCGGAGACGGTCACCAACCCCGCGGGCTCCGACCTGTGGCTTCAGGAGTTCACGGCGGAGACCACCCTGACCACCACTCTCAAAGTGCCCGACGGCATCTCCCTGATCGTGGCGTCCGACGGAACGGCCGCTGCCCCCACAGAGGTCAGCCTGTCGTGGCCCACCGACAACTCGACGCCCTGGGCAGGCCCGTTAATTGTCGGCGGTGCCGCCGTCGGCCTGATCGGCCTGATCATCTACCTCCTGGCACTTCTGCACCTGCGCCGCTCCCGCGGCCCCCGCCGTAACCTGCCGCGCGGGCCCCGGATGCCCCAGCTCCCGCGCGTGCCCCGCCCCAAGTCGATCAAGGCGAGCCAGATCAACGGTTCGGGCAAATCCGTCACCCGGTCCATGGTCGCCGTGCCCGTGATCCTGGTCAGCGGCCTCGTGCTCAGCGGCTGCTCGGCCGATTTCTGGCCGGCCGCGTCCACTCCCGAGGCTGCCGTCAGCGCGACGCCGACCCCGACCGGCACCGAGGCTCCGGCCCAGGACGTGCCGCCGCCGGCCGTCACGGTGCCGCAGCTCGAACGCATCGTGACCGGGATCGCCACACTGACCGTGGATGCCGATGCGAACCTGAATGCGGAAGCCCTCGCCACCCGGTTCACCGGCCCCGCGCTGGAGAAGCGGCTCGCGAATTACAAGATCCGCGGCGTCGACCCGGCGATCGCAGCCCTGCCGCCGCTGCCGACGTCGCCCCTCCGACTCACCCTGCCGCAGCAGTCCTCCACCTGGCCTCGGGTCGTCATGACGGTCCTGCAGGACGAGGCCGATACCGCCACCGCACCGACGGCCCTTGTGTTGCGTCAGGAGTCCCCGCGGGCGGACTACCTGGTGGAGTACATGATCCAGCTCGAGGCGGCCGCGACCGTGCCCAAGGTGGCGCCGGCGACCATCGGCGCCCCGATTATCGCGCCCGACTCGACTTTCCTGCTGCTCTCGCCCGACCAGGTGGCCGCCGCCTACGCCGACGTGCTCCAGCTGGGGGAGGCCAGTCCCTCCTTCGGCCTGTTCGAGGCGGAGGGCGACAGCTTCCGCACCCAGGTCACCGAGCTGAAGAACTCCCGCAAGGAGGGCTTGCCCACGACAGCCTCGATCGAATTCGGCGCGGCCGCCGGCACCGGGCCAACCGTTGCATTGGCGACCAACGACTCCGGCAGTATCGTCGCCGTCAGCCTGACCGAGACCGAGACGGTCAAACCGGTGGATGCCGGCGCGACCGTAAGTCCCGAGGGGGCCAGCAAGGCACTCTCCGGCATCACCGCTACGGCCAAGGGCATCACCAGCACCTACGGCGACCAGCTCCTGTTCCACGTTCCGGCCGCCGGTTCGAACGAAAAAATAGTCCTCCTTGGCTTCTCCCAGGGTCTGATCTCATCATCGGAGCTTCCATGAGTGTTGTCCCCCCGTCCGGCATGAACCTGCGCGGAGCCGTCGACCTGTCCTCACTGGTGAACCGACCGGCGGCGCCGGCCGCGGGTGCACCCGTGGTGGCCGGTGAGCCGGGCGCGCCCGCAGCGGGCCCGGTCGCGGTGCCCAGCCTCGTGCTCGAGGGCACGGATGCGAATTTCGGCGAGATCCTGGAACTCTCGATGAGCGTTCCGGTCATCGTCGACCTCTGGGCCGAATGGTGTGAGCCGTGCAAGCAGCTCACCCCGATCCTGGAGAAGCTCGTCCTGGAGTACGACGGCCAGTTCGTGCTGGCCAAGGTCGACGTGGACTCGAACCCCCAGCTCACTCAGGCCTTCCAGGCACAGTCGATCCCGACCGTGGCCGCCGTCATCGGCGGTCAGCCGGTGCAGCTGTTCAGCGGCGCACTGCCCGAGGGCCAGGTACGCGAGGTCCTGCACCGCGTCTTCGAGCTCGCTGCGCAGCACGGCGTCACCGCCATGGCTGTTCCGGCGGAGGCCGCCGCAGGCGAGGCCGCGGCTGAGGGGACGGTCCCCGTCGAACCCGAGCTCCCGCCGCTGCACCAGGAGGCCTACGACGCCATCGAGCGCGGGGACTACGACGCGGCGATCGCCCTGTACAAGACCGCACTGGCCCGAGACCCTCGGGACCAGATGGCCGTCGCCGGCCTGGCTCAGGTGAGCCTCCTGGCCCGGTTGCACGGCAAGACCATGGCCGAGATCCGTTCCGCGGCCGCGGCTGCTCCCGATGATCTGCAGGCGCAGCTCGCGGTCGCCGACCTCGATCTCTCCGGCGGCCACATCGAGGATGCCTTCGATCGGCTGCTCGGCCTCTTCCCCGCGCAGGACCCGGCCGGCCGCAACCTGATCCGCGAACGCATCCTGGAGATGTTCGAGGTCATCGGCCAGGAGGACCCCCGAGTGCCACCCACCCGATCCCGGCTCACTGCGCTGCTCTACTAGCGCGCGACGTCGAACGAATTCGACGGAGATTGTGGGCTGAGACCGCTCTTTCGTTGTATTCAGGGGCACTTTCGGCAAAATCTCCGTCGAATTCGTTCGGAGCGGTCGTTTCGGAGCGGTCGTTTCGTGGCGGTCGTTCGGGCGCGGTCGCTTGCGCCCACGCGTCTCCAACGCACGAATGGCCCCCTCGGCAACGTCGAGGGGGCCATTCGTGCGCTGTCGTGAGCGCGGGTACTGGCCCTTAGCGACGCAGGCGCAGCCAGAGACCGGCCAGCGGGGGCAGTGTCACCACGGCGGATGCCGGGCGTCCGGCCCACGGCACGTCGACCGCGGTCACGGCGCCCAGGTTTCCGACTCCGGAGCCTCCGAAGTCCTCGGCATCCGTGTTCAGGATCTCCTCCCACACCCCCGCGAACGGCAGGCCGACCTGGTAGCCGTTGTGCGGTGCCCCGGAGAAGTTGAACAGACAGGCGATCGGGTTGCCGTCGGTGTCCCAACGGAGGAATGAGACCACGTTCTCGGCGGCCGCGTCGCCGTCGAGCAGCTCGAAGCCGCTCGGGTCGTTGTCCTGGGCCCAGAGGCTCGGGTTCGATCGGTACACCCGGTTCAGCTGGCCGACGAGCGTGAACAGGCCGCGGTGAGCCGGCTGGTCGAGGGTCCACCAGTCCAGGCCGCGCGCCTCGCTCCACTCGGAGCGCTGCCCGAATTCCTGGCCCATGAACAGGAGCTGCTTGCCGGGGTGCGCCCACATGAAGGCGAGGTAGGCGCGCACGTTCGCGAGCTGCTGCCAGGAGTCACCGGGCATCTTCGCGACCAGCGATCCCTTGCCGTGCACGACCTCGTCGTGGCTGATCGGCAGGAGGAAGTTCTCGCTGAACGCATAGACGAACGAGAACGTGATCTGGTTGTGGTGGTGCGCCCGGTACATCGGGTCGACCGCCATGTATTCCAGCGTGTCGTGCATCCAGCCCATGTTCCACTTGAAGCCGAAGCCGAGGCCGCCGACGCTGGTCTGCGCCGTCACCCCACCCCAGTTGGTGGATTCCTCGGCGATCATGACCGCTCCGGGATTGCGCTTGTAGGCGGTGGCCGTGATCTCCTGCAGCAGGCTGATCGCCTCGAGGTTCTCGTTGCCGCCGTGCACGTTCGGCTGCCACTGGCCGTCCTCGCGGGAGTAGTCCAGGTAGAGCATCGAGGCGACGGCATCGACCCGCAGCCCGTCGATGTGGAACTCCTCGAGCCAGTAGAGGGCGTTCGCGACCAGGAAGTTGCGCACCTGCTTCTGGCCGAAGTCGAAGACGTAGGTGCCCCAGTCCATCTGCTCGCCGCGGCGGGGGTCCGGGTGCTCGTACAGCGCTTCGCCGTCGAAACGGGCCAGAGCGAAGTCGTCCTTCGGGAAGTGCCCCGGCACCCAGTCCATCAGCACGCCGATGCCGGCCTGGTGCAGCCGGTCGATCAGGTAGCGCAGGTCGTCGGGGTGGCCGAATCGGCTCGTCGGCGCGTAGTAGCCCGTTACCTGGTAGCCCCACGAGCCGCCGAACGGATGCTCGGTGAGCGGCATGAACTCCACGTGCGTGTACGCCAGCTCGTCCAGGTAGTCGATCAGCTGGTCGGCGAGGTCTCGGTAGCTGAGGCCCGGACGCCAGGAGCCGACGTGCATCTCGTAGATGCTCATCGCCCGGTTGTGAGGGTCCGTGGCCGAACGGTCGGTGAGCCAGCCGGCATCCGCCCACTCGTAGTTGGTCTCACCGATGATGGAGGCGGTCTTGGGCGGGATCTCGGTATAGCGGGCCATCGGGTCGGCCTTGCGCACGAACTCGCCTGCCTGGGTCAGCAGCTCGAACTTGTAGTTGGAGCCGGCGGTCAGACCGGGCACGAACAGCTCCCAGACCCCGGTGCTGCCCATGTTGCGCATGGCGTGCAGCGTGCCGGTCCAGGAGTTGAAGTCGCCGATCACGCGGACGGCCTGGGCGTGCGGAGCCCACACGGCGAAGGAGGTTCCCTCGCGGTCGCCGAGCGGGCCCGCGTTCGGCCGGTAGTGGGCGCCGAGGACATCCCACAGGCGTTCGTGGCGGCCCTCGCCGAGGAGGTGCAGGTCGAGCTCGCCGAGGGTGGGCAGGTAGCGGTAGGGGTCGTCGACGATCCAGGTGGGAGCGTCGCTGTACCGGGCCTCCAGCACGTAGTCCTGAACGCCGAGCGTGTTCACACCCTGCCAGATGCCGTGGCCCAGGTGCGCCAACTCCACCTGCTCGCCGGTCGGAAGCACGGCGAAGACCTCGGTCGCGAACGGACGGAGGGCACGGATGACGGTGAGCGGGTCTGCGGTGCCGGTTTGCTCGATCAGGTGCTGGCCCAGGACCTCGTGCGGGTTGTAGTAGCTGCCGGTGGAGACGGCCTGGAGCACGTGGTCGGCGATGACCGGCAGGCCCGACTTCGCGGCGTGGGGCGTCGGTTCCACCGGCACCGACGCGGACGCCTTCTTGGAGCCGGCCGCCTTGGCTGCGGCCTTCTTGTCCAGGGGCTTATTGTCGGTGGGCTTCTTGTCCAGGGGCTTATTGTCGGTGGGCTTCTTGTCTACGGACTTCTTGGCCGCCGAACTTCCCTGCGCGTTCTTCATTGAGCTGGTCCCTTCACGTGCAGGATGTGCACCGGTTCGGTGAATGCGTCGAGGCGCACGAAGTTGTCGGCCGACCAGTTCCAGATGGCGCCGGTGATCAGGTCCTCGACCTCGAAGGAGGAACCATGGGGGAGACCGAACCGGGGCAGGTCGAGGTGCACAAGGGTCTGGCGCACGGAATGCGGGTCGACGTTGGCGACGATGATCAGTGCGTCCGAGCGTCCGGTGCCCGTGAACGGTGCGTCGAGGAACTTGCTGTAGACGAGGATCCCCTCGTCCTCGCTCTCGTGCAGATGGAGGTTGCGCAGTTGCCCGAGCGCCGGGTGCTCGGCGCGGATGCGGTTGAGGAGGGTGAGGTAGGGCGCCAGGGACGTGCCGGCAGCCTCGGCGGCCGCGAAATCACGTGGCCGGTACTGGTATTTCTCGTTGTCGATGTTCTCCTCGGCGCCGGGCCGGGCAACGCTCTCGAACAGGTCGAAGCCGGTGTAGACGCCCCAGGTCGGCGCCGCCGTGGCCGCGAGGGCCGCCCGGATCTTGAACGCCGCGGGGCCGCCGAACTGCAGGTACTCGGAGAGGATGTCGGGCGTGTTCACGAACAGATTCGGCCGGAGGAAGTCGGCGGTCTCGTGGGCGAGCCCGTCGAAGAATTCGGACAGCTCCTCCTTCGTGTTGCGCCAGGTGAAGTACGTGTAGGACTGCTGGAACCCCACCTTGCCCAGACCCTGCAGCAGGGCCGGGCGGGTGAAAGCCTCGGCGAGGAAGAAGACATCCGGGAACTCGGCGTTGATCTCGAAGATCAGCCATTCCCAGAAATCGAGCGGCTTCGTGTGCGGGTTGTCGACCCGGAAGATGTTGACGCCGACGCCGATCCAGTACCGCACGATCCGGAGCACTTCGGCGCGGATGCCCAGAGGGTCGTTGTCGAAGTTGACCGGGTAGATGTCCTGGTACTTCTTCGGCGGGTTCTCCGCGTAGGCGATGGAACCGTCGGGCAGCGTGGTGAACCATTCGGGGTGCTCGGTGACCCAGGGGTGGTCGGGCGACGCCTGCAGGGCCAGGTCGAGGGCGACCTCGATGCCGTTCTCGCGAGCGGCCGCAAGGAAGGCCTGGAAGTCGGCGACGGTGCCGAGGCCCGGGTGGATGGCGTCGTGGCCGCCGTCCGCCGAGCCGATCGCCCACGGTGAGCCCGGGTCGTTCGGTCCGGCGTTGAGCGTGTTGTTGGGGCCCTTGCGGTAGGCCAGGCCGATCGGGTGTATCGGCGGAAGGTAGAGCACGTTGAAGCCCATCGCGGCCACCGCGGGAAGCCGGTCGACGGCGGTGCGGAAGGTGCCGCTCTGCCAGGAGCCGTCGCCGCGCTTCACGGCGCCCTCCGACCGCGGGAAGAACTCGTACCAGGAGCCGACGCCGGCCCGGGTGCGCTCGACCAGCACGGTGCGGGCCTCCGAGACCGAGTCGAGCCCGGCCATCGGTCGCACGGCCGCCGCGGCGGCCAGCTTCGGGCTGCTCAGCACGGCGAACCGGGCCGCGACGGACTTGGCAGGGTCGACGAGGGTCTTCGCGGCCGTGGTGAACGCCCGGCGCTCGGGGAGTGGCCGGGTCGTGTCGGCGCTCTCGCGCTTCAAGAGCTCCGAGCCGATCAGGAACATCAGCTCCACGTCGACCTCCGCCGGGATCTTCACCGAGGCATTGTGCAACCAGGTGGCCCAGTCGTCGGCATAGGCGCGAACGCGATAGGTCCAGCGGCCCTGGGCGCCGAGGGTGACGAGCGTCTCCCAACGGTCGGTGCCCGCGGACTTCAAGGACATCGGATGTTGCGACTCGGTTCCATCCGGTGCGGTCAGCAGCAGCATGACGCCGATGAGGTCGTGACCCTCCCGGAACGCGGTCGCGGCGAACGGAACCGCCTCGCCCACGAACGCCTTCGCCGGCCAGAGGTTGTCGTTCAGTTGAGGGGACAGATCAAGGATCGGGATACGGCCGATCCGGGGTTCTGCCGGAACTGTCGTCTGGAGTTCCTGAACCGCGCCGGGGGTTTCAGGAGCCGCGCCTGTGCGTATTACTGTCTTAGCCACCTACTGACCGTAGCGCGAATTGGGGGTGCGATGCTGCCTCAGTTAACCTGTGCGACACGTCACGGCCCTAGGCTGAAGTTGTGAAAGCGATCCGCAAATTTACAGTCCGAACCGTGCTGCCCGAGTCGCTCGCCGCGCTCGACGAGCTTGCCGGCAACCTGCGCTGGTCCTGGCATGAGCCGACTCGTCAGTTGTTCGAGCACATCGCCCCCGAATTGTGGCGAGAGGGCGGTACCGACCCGGTCGCGTTGCTGGGAGCCGTCGACACGGCCCGCCTCGAAGCCCTCTCCCGGGACGACGATTTCGTGACGTGGGCGAACGCCACCCGTGACGAACTGCGCGAATACCTCGAGAAGCCCCGCTGGTACCAGGCGCTCGAGGGCGACAAGCCGGCATCCATCGCCTATTTCTCCCCGGAGTTCGGCATCGCCGCCGCGCTTCCGCAGTATTCTGGCGGCCTCGGCATCCTCGCCGGAGACCATCTGAAGAGTGCCTCGGACCTCGGCGTGCCTCTGGTCGGCGTCGGTCTGTTCTATCGCGCCGGCTACTTCAGCCAGGCCATCTCGCCCGACGGCTGGCAGCTGGAGAGCTACCCCCTGCTCGACCCGGACGGTCTGCCGCTGTCGGTGCTCCGCCGGGCAGACGGCTCGCCCGTGCAGGTATCCCTCGCACTTCCCGACGACCGCACCCTGCACGCGCGGGTCTGGCAGGCGAAAGTCGGTCGCATCCGGCTGTTGCTGCTCGACACCGACATCCCGGAGAACACGGACGACCTGCGCCTGGTCACCGACCGTCTCTACGGCGGGGGTGGCGAGCACCGCCTGTTGCAGGAGCTCCTGCTCGGCATCGGCGGCGCGCGCGCCGTGAAGAAGTGGAGCAGCCTCAACGGTCAGGCCGACCCTGAGGTGTTCCACACCAACGAGGGTCACGCCGGCTTCCTCGGTCTCGAGCGCATCTCCAGCCTGATCGGCGAGGGGCTCAGCTTCTCGGAGGCGTTGCAGGTGGCCCGGGCCGGAACGGTGTTCACGACCCACACGCCGGTCGCCGCCGGTATCGACCGGTTCGAGCGCAGCCTGGTGCGGCGCTACTTCGAGACCGACCTGCTTCCGGGAGTGGCCGTCGACGACCTCCTCGCCCTCGGCGCTGAGAACTTCGAGGACGGCAACCCGGATGTCTTCAACATGGCCCTGATGGGCCTGCGACTGGGACAGCGCGCCAACGGCGTCTCGAAGCTGCACGGTCAGGTCAGCCGGGTGATGTTCAAGGGCCTGTGGCCGGGCTTCGACGCCGATGACGTGCCGATCGCCTCGATCACGAACGGCGTGCACGCCCCGACCTGGACCGACCCGGCCCTCCTCGCCCTCGCGCAGAGCCGCCTGGGCACCAGCGACACCTCCGAGGCGGACTGGGCGTCGCCTGCCGTGTCCGACATGGACCTCTGGCAGGTGCGCGGGCAGATGCGCCTACAGTTCGTCGAGGACGCCCGCCGACGGATCGCCGCGGCCTGGGAGGTCCAGAACCCGGGCGGCATCGTGCCCTCCTGGATCGGGCGGGTCTTCGACCCGAACGTGCTCACGATCGGGTTCGCCCGTCGCGTGCCGACCTACAAGCGCCTGACGCTGATGCTGCACGACCCCGAGCGGCTGCGCGCCCTGTTGCTGCACTCGGAGCACCCGATCCAGATCGTGATCGCGGGCAAGTCGCACCCGGCCGACGAGGAGGGCAAGCGTCTCATCCAGCGCATCGTGCAGTTCGCGGCCGACCCGGCGCTGCGCACCAAGATCGCGTTCCTGCCCGACTACAACATCGGAATGGCGCAGCTGATGTACCCAGGCACGGATGTGTGGCTGAACAACCCGCTGCGCCCGCTCGAGGCCTGCGGCACCTCCGGCATGAAGGCGGCCCTGAACGGCGCCCTCAACCTGTCGATCCTCGACGGTTGGTGGCCGGAATACTACGACGGCAACAACGGCTGGGCGATCCCCACCGCAGATGCCGCCGGTGACGCGGCCGAACGTGACCGGCTCGAGGCCGACGCGCTGTACGAGCTGATCGAGCACCAGGTCGCACCAAAGTTCTACGACCGCAATGCCGACGGAGTGCCCGAACGCTGGGTGTCCTCGATCCGGCAGACCCTCGCAAAGCTCTCACCGGAATTGAACGCCGGTCGGATGGTGCGTCAGTACGTGCAGGAGCTGTACCGGCCCGCCGGCACGGCCGAGGCCCGTCTGTCCGCGAACAATTACCGGGCCGCCAGGGAACTGGCCATCTGGAAGGGGCGGATCGTCGCGGCGTGGCCCGGCGTCGCCGTGGCCCACGTCGAATCGGGCGGCGTCGCCCCGGTGCCGCAGGTCGGCGATGAGCTGCACCTGCGCGCCCACGTCCAGTTGAACGGTCTGGCGCCCGAGGACGTCACGGTCGAGGTGGTCTACGGCAAGAGCCTCCTCAACGACGATCTGACCGATGTCAGCACCTTGCCGCTGGCGACGGAACCGGCCGCGGCGGGCGTGACGGATACCGGTGCGCCGACGCTCTTCACCGGCACGATCGAACTCGACCGTGGCGGCGCCTTCGGCTACTCGGTGCGGGTTGTGCCGCGCAACGAACTCCTGGTGAGTCCCGCTGAGATGGGGCTGATCGCCGTCGCCGGTTAGCGCTGCCCGGCAGCACGAGAAAGCACCTTCGTTTCGACGGAGGTGCTTCTTCGTGTAGTTGCGGGCGGTTGCGGGCGGTTATGGGCGGGCGATCGCCGCGAAGACCGCGCGGGTCGCCCGGGCCAGGTCGGCCGGCGTCAGTTCGATGTCGAAGCCGCGGCGACCGCCGGAGACGAAGACGGTGTCGAAGGCCAGGGCGGTCTCATCGACCACGGTCGTGAGCGTGCTCTTCTGCCCGATCGGGCTGATGCCGCCGACCACGTAGCCGGTCTTGCGCTCGGCGAGCGACGGGTCGGCCATCACGGCCCTCTTCGCGCCGACGGCGGCGGCCAGCGCCTTAAGGTCGAGCTGGCCTGTGACCGGCACGACGCCGACGACCAGCCGGCCGTCGACATCCGTCAACAGGGTCTTGAACACCCGGCCGGCATCGACGTCGAGCTTCTCCGCCGCTTCCAGACCGAAACTCGACGATGACGCATCGTGCACGTAGGCGTGCGGGGTGAAGGGGATGCCGGCACGCACCAGCGCCACCGTCGCCGGGGTTCCGACGCTGCCCTCCACCCGCTTGGCCACGGTCAGCGGCCCACAATTCGGGTGCCCACGCTCAGTTCGCCCGAAGCAGCTGCATCGACGCGGCCGGAACCAGGAACTGGTCGCCGGGGGCGTGCTCGATGACCGCTTCGCTCAGGTCGTCGTGGCTGGAATCCCAGAGCAACGAGTACGACGTGACGCCCGTGTGCACAGGCAGCGTAACCGTCACCTCTTCCTCACGGCCCTGCACGATCAGCAGGATGCGGTTGAACTCCTCGTGCTCCGGGGTGCTCGCCGCCAGATACTGCAGCGTGCGCTCCTTGGAGGAGTGCCAGTCGTCCTCGGACATGGACCGGCCCTCCACGTTGTACCAGTCCATCTCGCTGGCGCTGAGGGTCTTCTCGCCGGGGCGTCCGAATCGCACCGGCCGGAGCGCCGGGTTCTCGCGCCGCAGTTGAAGGAGGCGCCGGGTCACCCGGTGCAGGTCCTCCTGCCAGTCGTCGAGGTCCCAGTTCAACCAGGTGAGCTCGCTGTCGTGGCAGTAGGCGTTGTTGTTACCGCGCTGGCTGCGACCGAATTCGTCACCCGCGGTGATCATCGGCACACCGGCCGACAACAGCAGGGTTGCGAGCAGGTTGCGCATGGCCTTCCGCCGGGCGGTCAGGATGGCTCGGTCCCGGGTCGGGCCCTCCGCGCCATGGTTGAACGAGTTGTTGGAGTCGGTGCCGTCCCGGTTCGACTCCCCGTTGCCGACGTTGTGCTTGACGTTGTACGAGGTCAGGTCGGCCATGGTGAAACCGTCGTGGGCCGTGATGAAGTTGAGCGAGGCGAGGGGCCCGCGCTCCCGGGAGAAGGTGTTCGCGGAACCGGCGAGACGGGTAGCGAAGCGCCCGATCCCACTGCCGGCGTGCCCGTCGCGGGCCGCCGCCAGGTCGGTCAGCCAGAAGGAGCGCATGCGGTCGCGGTAGCGGTCGTTCCACTCGGTCCACTCGGAGGGGAAGTTGCCGGTCTGCCAGCCGCCCATCCCGATGTCCCAGGGCTCGGCGATCAACTTCACCTGGGACAGTTCCGGGTCGGCCTGGATCTCCGCGAGCAGCCGGCTGTTCGCCTGGAACTCGACGTTCTCGTCTCGGGCGAGCGTGGCCGCCAGGTCGAAGCGGAAGCCGTCGATCTGCACCTCGTTCGCCCAGTAGCGAAGCGAGTCGAGCACCAGGCGGCGGGGAACGTCATGGGACACGTTCAGCGTGTTGCCGCACCCCGTGACGTCGATGTACCCGCCGGCGCTGTTCTGCCGGTAGTAGGCGGCGTTGTCGATGCCGCGCAGGCTGCTGACCGGGCCGTTCGGACCCTCCTCTGCGGTGTGGTTGTAGACCACGTCGAGGATGACCTCGAGGCCGGCCTCGTGCAGCAGCTTGACCATGCCCTTGAACTCCCGCAGCACGGCCTCGGGCCCGGCGGCCTGCGACGCCTGGGTGGCGTAGTCGGCGTGCGGAGAGAAGAAGTTGAAAGTGTTGTAACCCCAATAATTGCTCAGCCCCTGCTTGATCAGACGCTGCTCGGACACGAACGCCTGCACCGGGAGTAGTTCGACACTGGTCACTCCGAGGTTTTTCAGATAGTCGATGGTCGACTCGTGGGCGAGGCCCGCGTAGGTGCCGCGGAGTTTCGCCGGCACCGAGGGGCTGAGGTTGGTCAGGCCGCGCACATGGGCCTCGTAGATCACCGCGTGGTCCAGGGCGATCTTCGGTTTGACCGATCCGGCCCAGTCGAATTCGTCGTCGACCACGGAGGACTGCCACTGGTCGGGGCCGACCCGCACGAGTCCGCGCGAATAGGGCTCGATCAGTGTTTTCTCGGGGTGGAAGGAGTTGCGGGGCGCGGTGGGTCCGGAGACGCGGATGCCGTAGCGGCGTCCGGGGGAGAGGGTGCGGGAACGTCCGGACCAAACGCCGTGCTCATCCTTGACCATGGGCACGGTCTTGATGATCCAGTTGGGGTCGGTGGCGTCGAAGATGCACAGGTCGATAGCATCGGCGGTCTCCGACCACACGCGGAGTTCGCCGCCGTGGGTCGTGACTCGCACGCCGAGGCTGCGCAGGGGATCAGGCGGGGTCATGCGTTCTAGAGTAATGAGTACAGAAGCTGAGTTTTACCACCGGGAGACCCTCCGGTGAGACCCTCGGCGCTCGAGCATGCGCGGACGGAGCGAGATGGCGATCTATCTGGACCATGCGGCAACCACCCCTATGCTGCCTGAGGCCATCGACGCCTACGTTCGCATGATGGGTGTGGTGGGCAACCCCGCATCCGTTCACAGCCAAGGACAGAACGCGAAACGGATGCTCGAGGAGGCCCGCGAGCACGTCGCCGCCAGCCTCGGCTGCGACCCGATCGAGGTGGTCTTCACCGGCGGGGGCACCGAGGCGATCAATCTCGGCATCAAGGGGCTGTTCTGGGCCAGGCAGCCGCGCCCCCGTATCCTCGTTCCCGGCGGCGAGCACCACGCCACCATGGACACCGTCGAATGGCTCGAACGCCACGAGGGCGCCGTGGTCGAGTGGCTGCCGCTGGACTCCCTCGGCCGGATCGACCTCGCCGCGGTCGCCCAATCCATCGCCGCGAACCCCGACGACATCGCCCTGGTCACGCTGCTCAGCGCCAACAACGAGGTGGGCACCCTGCAGCCGGTCGCCGAGGTCGCCGCGCTCGCCGCAGAGCACGGTATCCCCGTGCACGTCGACGCGGTGGCGGCGTACGGGCACGTGCCGATCGACTTCCACGCCCTCAGCCGGGCCGGCGTGGCCGCGCTGAGCGTCTCGGCGCACAAGATCGGCGGCCCGGTGGGCATCGGGGCGCTCGCGCTCTCGCGCCGGGCCACGATCGAGCCGCTGCTGCACGGCGGCGGGCAGCAGCGCCAGGTGCGCAGCGGCACCCAGGACGTCGCGGCGGCCGTGGCGTTCGCTGTCGCCGCGAACGCCCTGCACGACCTGCCGGCGGAGAACCTGCGGGTCACGGCGCTGCGCGAGCGGCTCGTCTCGGGCACCCGCGCGGCCGTGCCGTCCGTCGTGGTGAACGGCGACCCGGACCCGCGGAACCACCTGCCCGGCACCGCGCATTTCAGCTTCCCGGGGTGCGAGGGCGACTCGCTCCTATTCCTGCTCGACGTGGCCGGCATCTCGGTGTCTACCGGCTCAGCCTGCCAGGCGGGTGTGCCCGAGCCCTCGCACGTGCTGCGCGCCATGGGCCGCAGTGAAGTGGAGGCGCGCGGCGCCCTGCGGATCACCCTCGGCCGCACCAACATCGAGGCCGACGTCGACGCGTTGCTCGCAGCTCTCCCGGCCGCCCATGCCCGGGCGGAGCGGGCCGGCCTGGCCGACCGGGTGCCGGGGCGCTGAGCCGCGCCGCGGCATCCGCGCTCTGCTGCACGTTGTCGTTTCTCACCCGCGGCGCGGGTGCCGCGCCGCTGCGCGCCTGGCACGCCACGAGCGCAGCGGCTCAGCTGCCGCGCGGCTGACGTGGTGGTGCTGGACGCCATGGACCTACACGTGTAAAGTATTTCTTACAGGTAAACGGATGTCGAGGGGAGCGGGGGCACGATGACGCTTGACGAGGAGATCGCCCGGCTGTCCGCCCTCGCCAACCCGCACCGGTTCCGCATTATCGCCCTGCTGGCGGCAGAGTCCCTCCATGTGAGTGAGCTCGCCCGTCGGCTGGGGATGTCCCGGGCACTGTTGTACATGCACCTGCAACGACTCGAATCGGCCGGTTACGTGACCGGGCACCTCGAACTCTCCGACGACGGCAAGGCCCTGAAATTTTTCGAGGTCGTTCCGTTCGAGGTCACCACCAACGTCGCACGCATCGTTGCGGCGGTCGCAGCAGATACAGAAAGCACACACTGATGGACAACATTCCCTGGTTCGCCTGGATCGCCATTGTCGGCATCATCGCCGGAGTCACATCGAGCATCGTGGCGGCCGTGCTGCGCTCGCGCGAAAAGCAGACGGAGTTCGCCGGAGCGGCGGACCTGCGCGGCCTTGTCGAGCAGAGCACCGCGAGCAATCAGGCCGTGCTGGACCGACTCGCCCTGCTGGAGCTCCGCCTCGCCTCGATCGAGCGAACCCTGACCGATATCCCCTGACCGATATCCCGTGACCCCGGCCTTGGCTGGTGCCGTGGGCATCCGTCGTCGCTCGTCCCGGCCCATCGTTCCGTTGCGCGGGGGCTGCGCGGGGGCTGCGCGGGGGCNACACTCGTCAGGTGAAGGTTTTGGCAGCAATGAGCGGTGGGGTGGACTCCGCCGTCGCCGCAGCCCGCATGGTCGAGGCGGGGCACGAGGTGGTCGGGGTGCACCTGGCCCTGAGCCGGATGCCCGGCACCCTGCGCACCGGCAGCCGCGGCTGCTGCACCGTCGAAGATTCGATGGATGCCCAGCGGGCCGCCAACATCATCGGCATCCCGTATTACGTCTGGGACTTCTCCGAGCGTTTCAAGCTCGACGTGGTCGACGACTTCATCGCCGAATACGCCGCCGGCCGCACCCCGAACCCCTGCATGCGCTGCAACGAGCGGATCAAGTTCGCAGCCCTGCTTGAAAAGGCCCTCGACCTAGGCTTCGACGCCGTCGCCACCGGCCACTACGCCACGATCGAGACGGATGCCGACGGCAACCGCGAACTGCACCGCGCCAGCGCCTGGGCCAAGGACCAGTCCTATGTGCTGGGCGTGCTCACCCAGGAGCAGCTGGCCCACTCGATGTTCCCGCTCGGCGCGACGCCCTCCAAGGCCGAGGTGCGCGCCGAGGCCGCCGAGCGCGGCTTCTCGGTCGCGAACAAGCCCGACTCCTACGACATCTGCTTCATCCCCGACGGTGACACCCGCGGCTGGCTGGCCGAGCGCGTGCCGCCGGCGACCGGCGCCATCCTGGACCGGGACGGCAACACCCTCGGCACGCACGAAGGAGCGGCCGCGTTCACCGTGGGACAGCGCAAGGGGCTGCAGATCGGCACCCCAGCCGCCGACGGCAAGCCGCGGTTCGTGCTCGAGGTGCGCCCGATCTCCAACACGGTCGTCGTCGGGCCGAAGGAGGCGCTGGCGATCAAGGAGATCGCCGGAACGACGTTCACCTGGTGCGGCGTCGCCCCGGCGTACCCGGAGATCGCCTTCGACTGCGATGTGCAGATCCGCGCCCACGCCGACCCGGTTCCCGCCGTTGCCCAGGTGGTTCCGCTCAGGGCCGCCTCGTCCACCGAGACCAGCGCGAGCCACGGGACCGGCGCCACCACTGAACTCGTCATCATCCCGTCCGAGCCGCTCACCGGCGTCGCTCCCGGGCAGACCGCCGTCGTCTACGTCGGCACCCGCGTGCTCGGCCAGTGCACGATCGACCGCACGGTCAGTGCCGTCGAGAGCGTCCTCGCCGCCGTCGATGCCGGCGCCGTCGATGCGTAGTCCGGCGGCCGATTCCGAGGCAGACGCGGCCCTGCACGCCGCCGCGGCCGAGGTCGCAGACCTGACCCGGCGCATCCTCGAGGCCCGTGACGCCTACTACGACCGCAACGAGGTCGTCATCTCCGACACGGAGTACGACGAGCTGGTGCGCCGGTTGGCCGAGCTCGAGCGGGAATTCCCGGAACTGGCCAGCCAGGACAGCCCCACCCAGACCGTGGGCGGCCGCGCCGAGACCAGCCTGTTCGATCCGGTCCAGCACGCCGAGCGCATGCTCAGCCTCGACAACGTGTTCTCGATCGAGGACTTCGGGATCTGGGCGGCGAAGGTCGAACGCGACGCCGGGCGGCCCGTGCGCTACCTCTGCGAGCTCAAGATCGACGGGCTCGCGATCAACCTCCGATACGAGCACGGGGTGCTGGTCAGCGCCGCCACGCGTGGCGACGGGGTGGTCGGCGAGGACGTCAGCGAGAACGTCGCCTGGGTGCCGGGTATCCCGAGACAGCTGGCGGGCACCGGGCACCCGGCCCTGATGGAGGTGCGCGGCGAGGTGTTCTTCCCGGTTGCCGCCTTCCTCGACCTCAACGCCGCCCAGGTCGCGGCCGGCGAACGCGTCTTCGCGAACCCCCGCAACGCGGCGGCCGGCTCCCTGCGCCAGAAGGCCGAGGGCAAGGCCGCTGAACCACTCCGCCTGATGCGCGCCCGGCTCGGCCGCCTCCGGATGCTGGTGCACGGCATCGGCGCGTGGGCGACCCCGCCGGTCGCGTCCCAATCCGACGTCTACGAGCTGTTGCAGGGCTGGGGTCTACCCACCAGCAGCTACTACCGGGTGGAGCCATCCGCGACCCCGGCAGCGGAGTTCATCGCGTACTACGGGGCGCACCGGGCGAGCGTGGACCACGAGATCGACGGCATCGTGATCAAGGTCGACGAGCTGGCCCTGCACGCCGAACTCGGTGCCACCAGCCGCGCGCCGCGCTGGGCGATCGCCTACAAGTACCCACCGGAGCAGGTCAACACCCGGCTTCTCGACATCGTCGTCAGCGTCGGCCGCACCGGCCGCGCCACCCCGTTCGCCGTGATGGACAAGGTGCGGGTCGCCGGCTCCGAGGTGCGCCAGGCCACCCTGCACAACCAGGACGTCGTCAAGGCCAAGGGCATCCTGATCGGCGACACCGTCGTGCTGCGCAAGGCCGGGGACGTCATCCCCGAGGTGCTCGGCCCGGTGCTCGAGCTGCGCGACGGCACCGAACGTGTCTTCGTCATGCCGGCGAACTGCCCGGAGTGCGGCACACCGCTCGCTCCGGCCAAGGAGGGCGACATCGATCTGCGCTGTCCGAACGCCCGCAGCTGCCCGGCCCAGGTGCGCGGTCGGGTCGAGCACATCGGTTCCCGCGGCGCCCTCGACATCGAGGTGCTCGGTGAGGTGGCCGCGGCCGCGCTCACCCAGCCCACCCGACCGGCGGAGCCGCCCCTGCCCACCGAGGCCGGGCTGTTCGACCTCACGCTCGGCGACCTGCTGCCGATCGAGGTCATCGTGCGGGATGCCGAGACCGGGCTGGCCAAGGAGGAGGACGACGGCTCCGTGCGGCTGCGCACGCCGTTCCGGCGCAACCCCACGGCCGCCGAGAAGAAGCAGGGCACTCAGGGCCCGCAGCCGTCGTCGAGTGCGCTGAAGCTCCTGCGCGAGATCGAGTCGGCGAAGACCAAGCCGCTCTGGCGGCTTCTGGTGGCCCTCAACATCCGTCACGTCGGGCCGGTGGCCGCGCGCGCCCTGGCCGGCCACTTCGGGTCCCTCGACCTGATCCGCGCTGCCTCCCGGGAGGATCTGGCCGAGGTCGACGGGGTGGGCGGCATCATCGCCGACGCCGTCATCGGCTGGTTCGAGGTGGACTGGCACCAGGGCATCGTCGAGCAGTGGATGCGTGCCGGTGTCCAGTTCACGACCCCGGGGCACCTCGGTCCGGGAGCCGCCGCAGCAGCCGGGGGAGTGCTGGCCGGGCTGACGGTCGTGGCCACGGGCTCGATCGAGGGCTACACCCGCGAAGAGGCGCAGGAGGCGATCATCTCCGCCGGTGGCAAATCCGCCTCGAGCGTGTCCAAGAACACCGACTTCGTCGCCGCCGGTCCGGGCGCCGGGTCGAAACTGGCCAAAGCCGAGGCGCTCGGCCTGCGCGTCCTCGACGCCGCCCAGTTCCGCCTGCTCGTCACCGAGGGCCCGGATGCACTAGCCGAGTCGTCGGACGATGCCGATGCCGCGGTCGTCGAACCGCAACCAGCAATAGCCGACACCGACACGGACACCGACCCGGCCTGACGTCAACCGGGATCCCGGGCCGGGACCTCCGACGCGTCCACCCAGCCGAGCACCATCCGGGTGAACAGCTCCACATTCTCGATGCTCCAGACGTGGTGCATGCCGGGCGCGATCCAGGTACGCGTCTGTGGCAGATGGGTGACCAGGAGGGGAAAGCTGTCTCGCACGATCCGGGATTCCCGCTCGCCCGCGACCGCCAGTAGAGGGCCGTGATAGTTGCCGAGGCCTTCCGGGGCGCCGCCGCGATTCACGTCGGCGAACATGCGCCGGGCATTGTCGGCGCGCAGGCTCAGGCCGTGCTCCACGAACAGGTCGACCGCGTCGGCGGGCAGGCCGAAGGCCTTCGCCTGGGCCCGCCAATACCAGGGGCGGTTCCAGAGCGGCAGTTGCAGTGTGTTCAGGAACCGCACCGTACCGTGCACGCCGGTGAGTGGAACGCCGGACACCAGGCACGAGCGCAGCAGCCCTGGGTGCCGGGCCATGACGTGCGTGGCCACCAGGCCGCCCAGGGACAGCCCCACCAGGTGTGCCCGGCCGCCGCGTGCATGCGCGGCGATGATGCCGGCCACATCGTCGGCGGCCTGCCCGAGGGAGAGCCAGTCCTCCCCGGACCGGTCGCCGAATCCGGGCAGATCCGGGGTCAGCAGATGCCGGCCGGGCATGCCCTCCACCTGAGCCTGCCAGGACCAGGAGGCAACGTTGCCGCCGTGCAGGAACAGGATCGTGTCGGTCCCCGTGGCGTCCGCACCGTGCTCCAAGGGGTAGTGGACCTGGCTCATCCGAGGGCCTCCTTCGTCTCGACCAGCCACGCCAGTTCGGCTTCGGCATGGAGGATTCCGTTCCGCAGTGTCGCGAAGCGCAGCCGGCGTCCGAGGTCGTCCGGGGCGCGGTCGTCGGGCTCACGGGGGGACTGCTCCTGCTCCGCCACGCCGCGCAGCGCAGCCAGCAATGCCGTGGCCTGGTTGCGCCGGGTCCGCAGCAGCGCCCGAGTGGCCGGAACCCCCAGAGTGCCGACGAAGAACAGTCGCATCAGAAACGCGTCGTGCGGCGTCTCGGGCTCCAGCGGCGAACGCAGCCAGTCATTCAGGGCCCCACGGCCGGCCGGGGTGATGTGGTGCTCGCGCCGGTCGGGGCGTCCCTGCTGCGGAACGACCTCGACCTCGGCAAGTCCGTCAGAGACCAGAACCGCGAGGGTGCGGTAGATCTGGGACTGGTCGGCCGACCAGAAGTGGGCGACGGATGCCTCAATGCTCTTCTTGAGGTCGTAGCCCGTCATCGGTGCGAGATCCAGAATGCCCAGGAGGGCGATTTTCAGCGACATACCTATATAGGAGCACACCTATACAGGACTTAGCAAGTATGAGAATGTGTGCATTTGGCCCTTGATCGGGGGGTCATGCAGACCCGCTATGGGGGCACGGCCGCGCCATCCGTTTCAGTAGTCTGGATACGCGATGCTTGTCTTCCAGGCTCGTGTCGATGTGCTGCTCGGTGTTCGTGAGGGGACGTGCCCAGGTTTGCTGTTAGAAGCGGCGGTTCTAACGTTCTCGCTGGCTCTCAATGGGGTCAGCGAGACCATTGGAGTGCACGCTCTCAGCAACACCGTCCAGGGCCAGCCGGTGCCGAACCGAGGCGCCGAACCAGCCGCGGCCGAACCGCTGTGGCTGAACCTGACGGCGCGTACGGGCACCTCGGTCGGGGTTCCCGCAGCCGGCGACTCGACCGTGTCCGCGCAACCCATCGCATCCGTCCCAAGGACTGCCACGGTCGCGACCGCTGAATCCGTGCGGGGGATGACCGGAGCGAGCCTGCTGGCCGGACTGTCCAGCCTCTCCGGGGCGGAGATGGCGGCGTTCGTGGAACAGGCCCCCGCCCAGGTCGACGCCCTGCTCACGAGTCCGCCCGCAGCCTCCGCGGTGGCCGGTCTGTGGACCGAACTCGGCGCCGACGAGCGGTCGTCGATGCTGGCGGCCGCACCCAGGCTCGTCGGCAACCTGGAGGGTATCCCCTTCCGGGAGCGGGGCCGTGCCAACGCCCGCTACCTCACGCAGAGCCTCGCCGACGTCACGGAGCGGCTGGCCGGCGCGACCGACGACAACGAGCGCACGCTGCTCACCCGGGAACTCGCCGTTTTGAACCAGGTCAAGGCGGCCCTGCGCACCCCCGACGGCGCGCCTCGCCGTTCCCTGATCCTCCTGGACCGCACCGGCGGCGGGCGGGCCGCGATCGCCCTCGGCAACCCCGACACCGCCGATTTCGTCACCTATCTGGTGCCCGGCATGAACTACGCGGTGGAACAGCAGATCGCCAACTGGACCGACACCGCCAATGCCGTGTACGCGGAGCAGACCGCGGTGCTGCGCGAGCAGGCGCCCGGCGGGCGGGGCTTGACCGGCGACATCCGTGCCGCCGGCGTCGCCACGATCGCCTGGATCGGCTACGAGGCGCCCAACGTGTTCAACGTCGGCGGGACGGGCCTGGCCGAGGTCGGCGCCGACTTCCTGGAGCAGTCGGCGCTGGGCATCGAGGCCGACCGGGGCACGCGTCGGCCCTTCGTCTCCGTCCTCGCCCACTCGTACGGCTCGACTGTGGCGCTCACGGCGCTGGCCCGCGGGACGTTCGGCGTGGACGCCCTGGTACTGGTGGGTTCACCGGGCAGCCAGGTGCAGTCCGTCGACCGCCTGAGCGTCGCGCCGGGGAAGGTCTATGTGGGCAGTGCCGACTGGGACCCGACCGTGAACAGCGCGTTCTTCGGCAGCGATCCCGGTACGGAGTCCTATGGCGCGAACACCCTCGGCGTGTCCGGCGGGCACGACCGGGTCACCGGCTCCTGGCTGCATGGATCGGTCGGCCATAACGCCTATTTCGACGTGGGCAGTGAGTCCCTGCACAACATGGCGCTGATCGGAACCGGCAACGCGGATCTTGTCACCGACGGCTCCGAATAGAATTGGGGAATCCACCCCCGACGATCGTACGGAGCAACATGTCTGAAATCACGGCCGAGCAGGTTGCCCATTTGGCCAACCTTGCCCGGATCGACCTCAGCGCGGAGGAGATCACCCGCCTCACGACCGAACTCGGCCAGATCGTTGACTCGGTCGCGAAGGTAGCCGAAGTGGCCACGCCGGATGTGCCGGCGACGAGCCACCCGATGCCGCTGACCAATGTCTTCCGTGCCGACACGGTTGTCCCCTCGCTCACGGTAGAACAGGCGCTCTCCGGGGCTCCAGACCGGGACGGCGACAAGTTCCGCGTGCCCGCAATCCTGGACGAGGAGTAACCCATGGCCAATGTGATCAAGCTGTCCGCCGCCGACCTCTCGGGTCTGCTGTCCGATCGGTCCGTCAGCTCCGTCGAGGTGACCCAGGCCCACCTGGACCGCATCGACGCCATCGACACCGGGGTGCACGCGTTCCTGCACGTGGCCGGCGAGGCCGCGCTCGCCGCCGCCGCCCGCATCGACGCCCGGCGTGCCGCCGGTGAGGTGCTCGGGCCGCTCGCCGGGGTGCCGATCGCCATCAAGGACGTGCTCGCAACCATCGACATGCCCTCGACCGCCGGTTCCAAGATCCTGGAGGGCTGGATCCCCCCGTACGACGCCACCGTGGTCCGGCGCGTGCGGGACGCCGGGCTGATTCCCCTCGGCAAGACCAACATGGACGAGTTCGCGATGGGCTCGTCGACCGAGTTCTCCGCCTACGGCCCGACGCACAACCCGTGGGACTTCGACCGGATCCCCGGCGGCTCGGGCGGCGGCTCTGCGGCCGCGGTCAGCTCCTTCGAGGCGCCGCTCGCACTCGGCAGCGACACCGGCGGCTCGATCCGCCAGCCGGCCGCCGTCACCGGTTCCGTCGGCGTCAAGCCCACCTACGGCGGTGTGTCCCGCTACGGGTCGATCGCTCTCGCATCCTCTCTCGACCAGGTCGGCCCGGTCACCCGCACGGTGCTCGACGCCGCCCTGCTGCACGATGTGATCGGCGGGCACGACCCGCTCGACTCGACGTCGCTGACGGACACCTGGCCGTCGATGGCCGCCGCCGCCCGCGCCGGCCTCGCCGACGGGGCACTCAAGGGAGTGCGGGTCGGCGTGGTCACAGAGCTGAACGGCGACGGATTCCAGTCCGGCGTCTCTCAGCGCTTCACCGAGACCCTCGCGCTTCTCGCCGCGGCGGGCGCCGAGATCGTCGAGGTCTCCGCCCCCAACTTCGAGTATGCGATCGCGGCCTACTACCTGATCCTGCCGGCCGAGGCGTCGAGCAACCTGGCGCGCTTCGACTCGGTGCGCTTCGGCATCCGGGTCAACCCGGAAGACGGCCCGCTGACCAGCGAACGGGTCATGGCGGCCACGCGGGACGCGGGCTTCGGTCCCGAGGTCAAGCGCCGCATCATCCTCGGCACCTACGCCCTCAGCGCCGGCTACTACGACGCCTACTACGGCAGCGCGCAGAAGGTGCGCACCCTGATCCAGCGCGACTTCGAAGCGGCCTTCGCGAAGGTCGACGTGCTGGTATCGCCGAGTGCGCCTACCACGGCCTTCAAGTTCGGCGAGAAGATGGCCGACCCGATGGCGATGTACCTCAACGACGTCACCACGATCCCGGCCAACCTGGCCGGAATTCCCGGCATGAGCCTGCCGATGGGCCTCGCCCCCGAAGACGGCCTGCCGGTCGGCTTACAGATCATGGCGCCCGCGAAAATGGACGCCCGCCTCTACAGCTTCGGAGCCGCCGTCGAGGCACTGCTGGAAGCCTCCTGGGGGCGCACCCTCCTCAGCCAGGCGCCGGAACTGGCGCCGAAAGCAATGTCTGCCGGCACAGCGTCAACGAGCACAGAGGGAGCCGTCTGATGAAGAAGGCCGAACTGATGGATTACGACAAGGCCCTGGAGCTGTTCGAGCCGGTGCTCGGCTTCGAGGTGCACGTGGAGCTCAACACCAAGACCAAGATGTTCTGCGGTTGTGCAAACGAATTCGGCCAGGGTGCCAACACCAACACCTGCCCGACCTGCCTGGGACTGCCCGGCGGGCTGCCCCAGGTGAATGCGAAGGCCATTGAGTCGAGCATCCGTTTGGGGCTCGCCCTCGGCTGTGAGATCGCGGAGCACTCGCGATTCGCTCGGAAGAACTACTTCTACCCGGACACGGCGAAGAACTTCCAGACCTCACAGTATGACGAGCCGATCGCGTTCAACGGTCAGCTCACGATCGAGCTCGAAAGCGGCCGCCTGGTCACGGTCGACATCGAGCGCGCACACATGGAGGATGACGCCGGCAAGCTCACCCATGTGGGTGGGGCGACCGGTCGCATCCAGGGTGCCGACTACTCGCTGGTCGATTACAACCGCGGTGGCGTGCCGCTGGTCGAGATCGTCACCCAGATGATCGAGGGCGGCGAGGCCGACTCGCCCGAGATCGGCCGCACCTACGTCGCCGCCATCCGCGAGATCGTGAAGGCGCTCGGCGTCTCCAACGCCCGGATGGAAGAGGGCAACGTGCGTTGTGACGCGAACGTGTCGCTTCGCCCGCGCGGTTCGAACGTGCTCGGCACGCGCACCGAGACCAAGAATGTGAACTCGCTGCGTTCGGTCGAACGCGCCGTGCGCTACGAGATCCAGCGTCAGGCGGCCCTGTTGCACGCCGGCGGAACCATCACCCAGGAGACCCGGCACTGGCACGAGGACACCGGCATCACCTCGGCCGGCCGGCCCAAGTCCGACGCCGACGACTACCGGTACTTCCCGGAACCCGACCTCGTTCCCGTGGCCCCGTCGCGGGAATGGGTGGAGGAGCTTCGCGCCACCCTGCCGGAGCCTCCGGCCGCCCGCCGCAAGCGACTCCAAGCCGACTGGGGCTTCGCTGATCTCGAATTCCAGGATGTCGTCAACTCCGACCTCTTGGACGCCGTCGAGGCCACCATCGCGGCCGGTGCAGCGCCCCAGGCCGCCCGCAAGTGGTGGACCGGTGAGGTCGCCCGCCTCGCGAACGTCTCCGGAGTCTCCGCGGACTCGCTCGTTCAGCCGGTGCAGGTCGCCGCGCTGATCGAACTCGTCGTGGCCGGCACGCTGACCGACCGTCTGGCCCGTCAGGTGCTCGAGGGCGTCATCGGCGGCGAGGGCACCCCAATCGAGGTCGTCGAGTCCCGCGGTCTCGCGGTCGTATCGGACGACGGCGCGCTCATCGCGGCCATCGACGAGGCTCTGGCTGCCCAGCCCGACGTCCTGGCGAAGATCCGGGACGGCAAGGTCCAGGCGGCCGGCGCCGTGATCGGTGCCGTCATGAAGGCCATGCGCGGACAGGCGGATGCCGCCCGCGTGCGCGAGCTCGTGCTCGAGCGTGCCGGAGCGGCCGAGTAGTGGGATTGCGGAACAAGCGTGAGCCTGCCGCCGACGGGCAGTCCGGTCCCAACCCGGGCGCCCTCGGCGTGGGGGCGCAGGTTGTGGTGCGCCTGGACCGGGAGCGGTATCCGGATGCCACCGCCGAGGACCCGAGCGGCGTGATCGTGGCTGCCGGCGAACTCCAGGGCGCGGCTCTGTACGCCCCCGTAACCGGCCGGGAAACCGTGTGGGTCGTGGAGTTCGACGAACCCTTCTACGGTCTCGACGGTTCCGGTCCGCACGCATCGGCTCGAGTGGCGCAGAGCTCGCTCGAAGCGGCCCCCGAGGCGTAGCCGCCGTGGAACAGGAGGAGCGGGAGCCGGAGCCGGATCGTCCGGCGACTGCGCGGGACATTCGTCGCTGGCGACGGTATCTTGCGGACGAACGGGCCGAAGCGAACGTGTACCGCGATCTGGCCCGGCGCCGTTCCGGCGAGGAACGCGAGATCCTGCTGGCTCTGGCCGATGCCGAGGGGCGGCACGAGGAACACTGGCGGCATCTGCTGGGCGACCAGGTTGGAGCGCCGCTCCGAGGCGCCATCCGCACCCGCTTTCTGGGGTTCCTGGCCCGCCGGTTCGGTTCGGTGTTCGTGTTGGCCCTCGCCCAGCGTGCCGAGGCCCGCTCACCGTATGACGGCGATGCCGACGCCACCGACACCATGGCCGCCGACGAGCGTATCCACGAGGAGGTCGTGCGCGGGCTGGCCGCTCGTGGCCGGCACCGGCTGGCCGGAACGTTCCGGGCCGCTGTCTTCGGGATCAACGACGGTCTCGTCAGCAACCTGGCCCTGGTGCTGGGCATCGGCGCCACGGGAGTGCCCGCCGCCACGATCCTCTTCACCGGTATCGCCGGGCTCCTCGCCGGAGCGCTCTCGATGGGTGCCGGCGAGTACGTCTCGGTGCGGTCCCAGCGTGAGCTGCTCGAGGCGTCGACGCCGAATCCGGCGTCCCGGAGCGTACTGTCCCACCTCGATCTGGCCGCGAACGAGTTGACCCTGGTCTATCGCGCGCAGGGGATGTCGCCGGAGAAGGCCGAAATCCACGCCCGCGAAGTTCTGCGCACGGTGGCCATCGCCACCGGTCCCGTCGAGGTCAAGAAGACCGGCGGCCTGTCGCCGGCGGTCGACGAGCACGAAGCCATCGGCACGGGTATCGGGGCAGCCACGTCGAGTTTCTGCTTCTTCGCGTCCGGGGCGATCCTGCCGGTGCTGCCCTACCTGTTCGGGCTCGACGGGATCACCGCGGTCATCGTGGCCGCCGCGCTCGTGGGGCTCGCCCTGCTGGCCACCGGTGCCATCGTCGGTCTACTGTCGGGCGGGCCGCCCTGGCGCCGCGCCATCCGTCAGCTCATCATCGGGTTCGGCGCCGCCGGCGTCACCTACCTGCTGGGCCTCCTCTTCGGAACGTCGATCGCCTAACGCGGCTTCCGAGCAGCCCCGGTGGTTGAGCCGGTCGAAACCGCTCAGAACGGCGCGGCATCATCCGAGGCCAGCGATCGAACAATCCGCTTCGATTCCGGCGACTCCCCGGTGCACGGATGATTGTGGCCGCCTCGCTGATGAACGTGCGCCCGGTCGGTGAGGTCCACGTGAATGTGCCGTCCGGCAGCATCCGTCGTCACGTAAATGAGGAGCTTTTCCGGAAACGCCGTTCGCGGCGCCCGCCGAAGCGGCGTGTCGCGAAAATCTACCGCAGGCAGCGACTGCGACCGTGACGGATGCCGGCGAACATCCGGACGTCGGCGCACCGGGTCTCGACAGGCTCGACCACCGGGGCGGCTCGACCACCGAGACCAGACCGAAACTGAGAGAAATGGCCGACGGGTCCATAATGTCTCGGCGTAGCCCCGAAAGCCGCCCAGCCCTGTCCGAGCAAGGAGTCGTCATGACCGCTGACCGCCCCGCGATCCGGTTGACCGGATTGACGAAGAGTTTCGGCGGCACCGCGAATGCCGTCGACGGCATCGACCTCGACATCGCCGAGGGGGAGTTCTTTTCTATGCTCGGGCCGTCCGGTTCCGGCAAGACCACCGTGCTGCGCCTCATCGCCGGATTCGAGCAGCCCACGGCCGGCACGGTGTCGCTGCTCGGGGAAGACGTCACCGACCGCGCCCCCTTCGACCGTGACGTGAACACGGTGTTCCAGGACTACGCCCTCTTCCCCCATATGAGCGTGCTCGACAATGTGGCCTACGGGCTGCGCGTGCGGGGCGTCCCCAGGCGCCAACGCCACGCCCAGGCCCGGCAGGCCCTCGAGACCGTGCGCCTCGGAGGTTTCGGTGACCGCAAACCCGGCCAGCTGTCCGGCGGTCAGCGCCAGCGGGTCGCCCTGGCCCGCGCCACCGTCGTGCGGCCCAAGGTGCTGCTCCTCGACGAACCGCTCGGCGCCCTCGACCTCAAGCTCCGGGAGCAGATGCAGGTCGAACTCAAGGAGTTGCAGCGCGAACTGGGCATCACCTTCATCTTCGTCACGCACGACCAGGAGGAGGCGCTCACCCTGAGCGACCGCATCGCGGTCTTCAACGAGGGGCGCATCGAGCAGCTCGGCACACCGGCGGAGATCTACGACCGACCACTGTCGCCGTTCGTGGCCGCCTTCGTCGGTACCTCCAACATCTTCCCTGACGCCCTCTCCCGGGCCGTGCTCGGTCGCGTCGGCATGCACGCCCTGCGCCCTGAGAAGGTCACGGTCGGCCGGGCGGATGCCGCGCTGTCCACCCAGCGCACGGCACCCGGCACACTCGCCGAGGTGATCTACGTCGGCAGCACCTCCCGGCTGATCGTCGACCTCGACGCCGGCATGCGCATCATCGCGCTCGAGCAGAACGACGCGCACCGGGTGACGGAGGACGAGCGCGGATCCCGGGTGAGCGTCGGCTGGCAGGACGGCGACATCGTTGCGCTCGAGAAGGCGACCGCCGTCACCACCGACCCAGCCACCGTTCCAGCCACCGTTCCAGCCACCGTTCCAGCCCCGAAACACACCACCGACACAGCACGATAACCGGAATGGAGAATGCAATGACACATCTTTCAGCACGACGCACCCGTATTCGTTCGTCAATCCTCACGGGATTGGCGATCGCCTCGGTGGCGTTGTTGACCGCCTGCGGCACCGGGGGCGACACGGGCACCGGGGGAGCGGAGAGAAGCGAAGCGCCCACGGAACTCGCCGAGAACGAGGACACGGTCTCGATCCTGGCCTGGCCGGGCTACGTCGAAGACGGCGGCAACGACCCGTCCGTCGACTGGGTGAGCGCCTTCGAGGAGGAGACCGGTTGCATGGTCACCAGCAAGACCTATGGCACCTCCGACGAGGCTTTCAACCTGATGAAGACCGGCGAGTACGACGTGGTCGCGGCTTCCGGCGATGCATCGCTGCGCCTGGTCGCGGCCGGAGACGTGGCCCCGGTCAACACCGACCTCATCCCCAACTACGAGGGCATCTATGACTTCCTGAAGATGCAGGACTGGAACAGCGTCGACGGCGTCGCCTACGGGATTCCGCACGGCTACGGTGCGAACCTGCTGATGTACAACACCGATGCCGTGACGCCGGCGCCGACCTCCTGGGACGTCGTCTTCGACGAGTCCAGCCAGTACGCGGGCAAGGTGACGGCCTACGATTCCCCGATCTATATCGCGGACGCCGCCATGTACCTGATGACCCACCAGCCCGATCTCGGCATCGAGAACCCGTACTCGCTGGACGAGACCCAGCTTGCCGCGGCCGTCGACCTGCTCAAGGCGCAGCGGGAGAACATCGGCGAATACTGGTCGGACTACCTCAAGTCGATCCAGGCCTTCGAGACCGGTGACACCGTCGTCGGCACCACCTGGCAGGTCATCCGCAATTCCCTGGCCGAAGGAACCCCGGCCGAGGTTGTGCTCCCCGAGGAGGGCGTCACCGGATGGTCCGACACCTGGATGGTCGCATCCGGGGCGCAGAGCCCGAACTGCGCCTACGCCTGGCTGAACTACATCGCCAGCCCGGAAGCGAACGCCCAGGCCACCGAGTACTTCGGTGAGGCCCCCTCCAACCAGGGCGCCTGCGACTTCACGGTGAACCCCGACCAGTGCGAGATCTTCCACGCCGGCGACGAGGAGTACGCGTCGCAGATCTGGTACTGGTCGACTCCGATCGAGGACTGCCTCGACGGCCGCACCGACGTGAAGTGCACCGACTACTCCGACTGGACGACCGCCTGGCAGGAGATCAAGGGCTAGCGCGGCATCCTGTCAGGCCGAGCCGGAACGGAGGAATCATGGCTGTTGACACGGCGTCATCGGGGCAACGGATACCGGTGCCCCCGCACCGCGACACGCTCGCCCGACGCGGTTCCATCACGCTCAGCGCGCATCCGCGGTTGCGACTGACGCTGATGCTGTCCGCCCCTCTGCTCTGGCTCGGCCTGATCTACATCGTCGCCCTCGCAGCCCTGCTGATCACCGCCCTGTGGACGGTGGACAGCTTCACGGGCACCATCACGCGGTCGTGGACGCTCGACAACATCATCACTGTCCTTACCGGCTCGCTCTACCAGACGGTGACGGTGCGCACGGTGGGGGTGGCGTTGCTGGTGACCCTGATCGACATTTTGGTGGCCCTGCCGATCGCGTTCTTCATGGCGAAGGTCGCCAGTCCCCGGTGGCAGCGCATCCTGGTGATCGCGGTGCTGATGCCGCTGTGGGCCAGCTACCTGGTCAAGGCCTACGCGTGGCGGTCGGTGCTCTCCCAGAACGGCATCTTCGAATGGCTGGTGGCCCCGTTCGGTGGGCAGAGCCCCGGCTACGGCCTGCCGGCGACCGTGATCACGCTCGCCTATCTTTGGCTGCCCTATGTGATCCTGCCCATCTATGCCGGCCTGGAACGGGTTCCGGACTCCCTGCTCGAGGCGTCCGGGGACCTGGGCGGCAAGACCTGGGCCACCCTGTGCCTGGTCGTGCTGCCGATGATCTGGCCGGCCATCATCGCCGGGTCCATCTTCAGCTTCTCCCTGTCGCTCGGCGACTACATCACCGTCAATATCGTGGGCGGGGCGAACCAGATGCTCGGCAACCTCGTCTACACGAACGTCGGCGCGGCCAACAACCTGCCGCTCGCCGCGGCGATCGCCCTGATCCCGATCGTCATCATCTTCGGCTACCTGGCCGTGGTGCGCCGCACCGGCGCCCTGGAAAACCTGTAAGGGGAGAATCATGCGTCTGTCGAGGCCCGCACGAGGCGTCCTGAGCATCGTCACCGGTCTCATCCTGCTCGTGATCTACCTGCCGCTGATGGTCGTGCTGGTGAACTCCTTCAGCACGAGCACCAGCCTCGTCTGGCCGCCGCCGGGACTCACCCTGGAATGGTGGGGGCGGGCCTTCCAGAGCGAGGGGGCGCTCGACGCGGTGCTCACGAGCGTGCAGATCGCCCTCATCGCCACCCTGGTCTCGCTCGTGCTCGGCACCCTGATCTCCCTGGCGCTGCAGCGGTTCGCCTTCTTCGGCCGCGAGGCGGTGAGTCTGCTGGTGATCCTGCCGATCGCCCTACCCGGTATCATCACGGGGATCGCCCTGAACAACGCCTTCCGCACCATTCTTGGGGTGCAACTGTCGATCGCGACCGTGATCGTCGCCCACGCCACGTTCTGTATCGTCACCGTGTTCAACAACGTGATCGCCCGGCTGCGGCGCCTCGGAACCAGCTACGAGGAGGCGTCGGCCGACCTCGGCGCGGGGCTCTGGACCACGTTCCGGCTGGTCACCTTCCCGCAGCTGCGCTCGGCGCTGCTTGCGGGCGGCCTGCTCGCCTTCGCCCTCAGCTTCGACGAGATTATCGTGACGACCTTCACTGCGGGGGCCGGCGTCAAGACGCTTCCGATCTGGATTCTGGACAACCTGTTCCGTCCGAGCCAGGCGCCGATCGTCAATGTCATCGCCGTGGTGCTGGTGCTGATGTCGATCATCCCGATCTACATTGCGCAGCGCATCGCCGGGGCGGAGAAGGTGAGCCGGTAGGGCCCCGTTCCGGTCACCGCAGCCCGCGGGCTACTGCGGGCTCGGGTCCCGCCCGGTGAGGGCGAGAAGTCGGGTCTGCAACGGCGCGTTCTCGTCGGCCGGTACGGGGGAGGCGAAGAGTCCGCTGGCCTCGAGGGTGTCGCGCTGGGCCTCGAACACCGTCCAGACCGCCTCGATCAGGGTCGGGTCGAGGGACTCGTCGGCATCCGTGGCCCGGGCCAGGTCCCAGGAGTGGATCGTGACGTCGGAGACCTGCTCGCGCAGATAGTCGGATGCCGTCACCGTGTCATACGACAGAGTCACCGGCGCGTCGGCCGAGGTCGCCGCCCAGGCAGCGGACGCCAGCGCCGAGTGGGTGGCCCATTCCTTCGCCAGGTCCGGGCCCAGCGGGGCGAGCGAGCGTCGGGCGTCGAGCACCGAGAGGCCGTTGAGCAGTGGCGGGATCCACTGCTGTTCCAGCACCACGTGGCGCACCAGGTCGGTCACGTTCCACTCGGTGTCTGGTGTGGCGGCAGCCCAGTCGGTGATCAGGTCGACGCGGCTGCCGAACTCCTCCGCGGCCCGTTTCTGCAGCGCAAGCCAGCCATGCGTCATGGGACTCCTTCGGTGGAACGATGGAACACTGGAACACTGGAACACTGGAACGGATGCCCCTGCAACGCTACAACCGGCATCGGTCACTGTGCATTCCGTCACGGTGCATTCCGTCACCGTGCATTCATTCCCGGCACCGGGCGCGTTCTCCTGTCGCGGAATCGGTGCGGCCTGTCGCCGGTCCGGGTTAGGGTCTCTCCAGGAGTTGAAGGACGACGAGCAGGCAGGACGCATGAGCAGGCAGGACGGCAGCGATCGCACGGTCTCGACCGACGCCGTCGACGACAGCACCGCGACTCTGCTCCACATCGACCTGGACGCCTTCTTCGCGTCGGTCGAACTGCTCGATCACCCCGAGCTGGTGCACCACCCGGTGATCGTGGGGCACCGATCAGGGCGCTCGGTGGTCACGGCGGCGAACTATGTGGCCCGTCGTTACGGTGTTAATTCGGCCATGCCCATGGCGCTCGCCCTGCGGCGCTGCCCGGCGGCGGTGGTACTCGAGCCGCACATGGGCCGGTACAGGGAGTATTCCGACCGGGTGATGCGCATCTTCGAAGATTTCACGCCGCTGGTCGAGCAGCTCGGCATCGACGAGGCGTTCCTGGATGTGGCCGGTGCCCGCCGCCTGCACGGCTCGCCCGCCGAGATCGGCGCCAAGATCCGGGCCCAGGTCAAGGCGGAGACGGGGTTGACCTGCTCGGTCGGTGCGGCGAGCACGAAGTTCGTCGCCAAAATGGCCTCGGGCCGGGCCAAACCCGACGGCCTGCTGGTGATCCCCGCCGAGGACACGCTGGCGTTTCTGCATCCGTTGCCCGTCGGCGCCCTGTGGGGGGTCGGCGCAACGACCGAGCAGGCGTTGCTCGGGCAGGGCCTGCGTCAGATCGGCGACCTCGCCCGCACCCCGCTCGCCGTGCTGCAGAAGTGCGTGGGGGATGCTTCCGGCCGCAAACTGCACGAGCTGGCCTGGGGGAGGGACCCGCGGGTGGTCACCGTGGAACACGAGGAGAAGAGCGTCGGCCACGAGGTCACGTTCGAATACGACGTGACGGATGCCGCCCGGCTCCGCAGCGAACTGCTGCGGCAGTCCGTCGCGGTGGCTGCCCGGCTGCGCCGCGCCGGCCTCGTCGGCCGCTGCGTGGTGCTCAAGTTGCGCTACACCGATTTCAGCACCGTCACCCGCTCGCGCACCCTGTCGGAGCCGACCAGTGTCGGCCGCCGGATCTACGAGGAGGTGGCCGCCAGCTTCGAGGTGCTGGCGGCGTCCGGTATCCGGGTGCGCCTGATCGGCGTGCGCGTCGAGCAGCTCAGCGACGGCGACGGCAGCGGTGCGGGCCTCTGGGACCCCGACGACGACTGGCGCAGCGCCGAACGGGCTGTCGATTCGGTGACCGCACGGTTCGGCCGCGGCACGCTGCGGCCTGCCTCACTGCTGGACCCGGACACCCCCCGAACGGCAACTCCTGAGCAGCCACGCGCCGGACGACTTCCGTTCGGCGATCTCGAACCAGACAGGGGGTAGCCTGAAACCATGACTAGCCTTCCAGAGAAGCTCGCAGATATCTCTCGTACCGCCGGCGTCAGGTCGGCCTACGGTGATCCAGTCCAGGTCGACGGTGTCACCCTGATTCCCGTTGCTCTCGTCTACTACGGTTTCGGCGGCGGTGAGGGCGATTCCGCCGCCACCGGCACCGGTTCCGGCGGCGGCGGCGGCGGGGCATCTTTGCCGATCGGCGCCTACGTCAAGTCGGGAACGACGGTGCGCTTCGAGCCCAACGTCATCTCGTTGCTCTCGGTCGGCATCCCGTTCCTGTGGGTGGCCGGCAAGGCCATCTCCCGCATCATCCGCGCCCTCAAGCGCTAGGCGCGAAAACCACCAGCCGCCCAGCCACGTCGGCTGGGCGGTCGACTGCACTCCGGGGCGGTCAGCGCCCGCCGGGCCGTTCGCTTCGTGCAGGGTCGGCCTGGAACACATCGGGGATGCCGTCGTTGTCGGCGTCGAGCGCCTCCTTCTCGGCGATGCGCCCGTAGTGCCGGTTGCGGCTGCGCAGCACGACGCTCGCCAGCAGCGCGGCCAGCAGCGACCCGGTCAGGATGGCCACCTTGGCGTGATCGTCGTGCGGGCTGCCCTGTCCGAAGGCCAGTTCGCTGATCAGCAGCGACACCGTGAAGCCGACACCGGCGAGCATGGCCACACCGAGCACGTCCACCCAGGCGAGATCCGGGTCGAGGGCGCCCCGGGTGGTCTTGGTGACCAGCCACGTGGCCAGCATGATGCCGACCGGCTTGCCGACCACCAGGGCGACGACGATTCCGATCGCGACCGGGTCGGTGAGGGCCGTGGTCAAACCCTCCACGCCGCCGAGCGTGACGCCAGCGGAAAAGAACGCGAACACGGGCACGGCGAAGCCGGCTGACAGCGGGCGGATGCGGTGCTCCAGGTTCTGGGCGAGGCCCGGGCCGGCGTCGGGTCCGCCGCCTCGGCGGCTGCGCAGCACGGGCACGGCGAAGCCGAGCAGCACTCCGGCGACGGTGGCGTGGATGCCGGAGCCGTGCACGAGTGCCCAGGTGACCAGGCCGAGCGGCAGCAGGATCGTGCCGGCGGCCCACTTGGTGGTCGCGAACACATAGGAGTACTTGTGCGACAGGAATGCGAAGAGGCCCAGCGGCACGAGGGCGAGCAGCAGCAGGACCGGCTGGAGGTCGCCGGAATAAAAGAAGGCGATGATGGCGATGGCGAGCAGGTCGTCGACCACCGCCAGGGTCAGCAGGAAGATGCGCAGTGCGCTGGGCAGTTTGGAGCCGATCACGGCGAGGACGGCAACGGCGAAGGCGATGTCGGTTGCGGTGGGGATCGCCCAGCCGCGCAGCATCTCCGGCCCCGAGCTGAACGCGATCGCGGTGAAGATCAGCGCGGGGACGATGACGCCGCCGATGGCCGCGGCCACCGGGACGACCGCGCGGCTGAAGGTGCGCAGGTCTCCGGCGACGAACTCGCGCTTGAGTTCGAGCCCGGCGATGAAGAAGAAGATTGCCAGGAGCCCGTCGGCGGCCCACGCGCCGAGACTCAGGTTGAGGTGCCACGGCTCATAGCCGATCGTGAAATCCCGCACGGAATAGTAGAGATCGGCGGCGCCGGTGTTGGCCAGGACCAGGGCGAGCACCGTCGCCACCAGCAGGAGCGCACCACCCACGGTCTCCTTGCGCAGGATCGTCGAGACGTGCAGGTACTCGGGGTAGCTGCTCCGGTTGAAGACATTCAGTTTTGGAGTGGCAGGAAGGGGTGATGGTTTCGTCATAGACGAGCCTCAGACAATCGGGATTTTGTGGCACACGAACAATTCTGTCGACCAGACTTCCCGACTCACCACTTCCAGCGTACCGCGTTCGGGGGCTCAGCGCCGTCAGCGCCGTCCGCGCCACCACCGGCTCGGAAGGTCGCGCCAGCCCTGGGGGATATGCCAGGGGCCGCGCACGGGCAGCCCACGGCGCATCCGTCGCCGCCGCAGAACGAAGTGACGCAGCAGCAGAAGCAGCAGCGTGGCGAGGATCAGGGGAACGGTGAACATCATTCGATCCCGTCGGCGATGCGGCGGCGAGACGTGGACTCCATCCCGCGATTCTAGGCCGCGGTCTATACTGGGTTCGAACACGGGAGTCCGGTCAACCGGGCTGAGAGGAAGCTTCTGAAGCTTCGACCGTCGAACCTGATCTGGATCATGCCAGCGCAGGGAGGCAGATCTTCTCGTTCCCGTGCCCTGGAACCATCTACGGAAAGGGCACGACCAGTGCACGCAACAACCACCCTTCTCACCTCCGCCACGAACCGTAAGCCGCGGAATTTCCGCTGGCGGGTCGTCGATATCGTCATCGCCAGCGTCATCGGCGTGGCCAGCGGGCTCATCTTCGTCGTCTGGAACCAGGCCTACAACCCGCTCAGCGGCCTGCTCACTCCGCTGCTGCCGGGCTTGCAGGCCCTGCTGGGCGGCGGATGGCTGTTCGCCGGCGTTCTCGGCGGCCTCATCATCCGCAAACCCGGCGCGGCCCTCTACACCGAGCTGCTCGCGGCTGTCGTGTCGACCCTGGTGGGTGGCACCGCTTGGGGAGCCACCATCCTGGTGTCCGGCCTGGTGCAGGGTCTCGGCGCCGAGCTGGTCTTCGCGCTGTTCTTCTACGCCAACTACCGCCTCGTCGTGGCCCTGCTCGCCGGCGCGGGAGCCGGCCTGGCCCTCGCGGTCAACGACCTGGTGCTCTGGTACCCCGGGTCGGCCGCGCCGTTCATCGCCATCTACACCACCTCCTCGATCGTCTCCGGCGTTCTGGTGGCCGGGCTGCTGTCCTGGTTGGCCATGCGCGGTCTCGCCCGCACCGGTGCGCTGTCTCGCTTCGCCGCGGGGCGATCGAACCGCGCCCGGGTTTAGGGACGGGCGATGACACCGGCAGCAGCGGCATCCGTCTTGGGCGCGTCCGTCGTCGCCCGCGGCTGGGGCTGGCGGCATGCCGGGCGGCGGGGCTGGGCCGTCGACGGTCTCGACCTGCGAATCGAGCCGGGCGAGCGCGTGCTGCTGCTCGGCGCCTCCGGGGCCGGCAAATCCACCCTGCTGCACGCCCTCGCCGGTGTTCTCGGCGGCGACGAGGAGGGTGAGCAGCGCGGTCAGCTGCTCGTGAACGGCGCCGAACCGACCGCTGCGCGCGGCCAGGCCGGGCTGCTGCTGCAGGACCCGGACTCCCAGGTGATCCTGGCGCGGGTGGGCGACGACGTCGCCTTCGGCTGCGAGAATCTCGGGGTACCGCGTGAGGAGATCTGGCGCCGGGTGCACGACGCCCTGGACATGGTCGGCCTACACCTGCCGCTCAGTCATCCGACGTCGGCGCTGTCGGGCGGGCAGAAGCAGCGCCTCGCCCTTGCCGGGGTGTTGGCGATGCGGCCGGGGCTGCTCCTGCTCGACGAACCCACGGCGAACCTCGACCCGGCGGGAGTGCTCGACGTGCGCGATTCCGTCGCCCGCGTGCTCGAGCACTCCGAGGCGACGTTCATCGTGATCGAACACCGCGTGGCGGTCTGGCAGAACCTCGTGAACCGGGTGATCGTGCTCGACGCGGCCGGGGGAGTGCTGGCCGACGGTCACCCCGACGAGGTGCTGACGAGACAGGGTGAACGGCTCGCGGCCGCGGGCGTCTGGGTGCCCGGGCGAGGCAGTGGCCTGGCATCATCGCGCGGCGGGACGCATCCCGCTTCGGCGCCCGGCTCGGTGCCTCTGCTCCGCACACCCGGACTGGCAATCGCCCGCACGCGCACCGAGGTCATCGCCCGGGACATCGACCTCACGGTGCACGCCGGCACCGCCCTGGCTGTCACCGGGCCCAACGGCGCCGGAAAATCGACCCTGGCGCTCACCCTCGCCGGCCTGCTGAAACCGGCCGGGGGAGCCGTGCTCGCCAGCCCCGAATTTGCCGCCGGGGCCGACGCGGAACCGATCCGGTGGAAGTCCCGCCAACTGCTCACCCGCATCGGCACCGTGTTCCAGAGCCCCGAGCACCAGTTCGTGGCCGCCACAGTGCGGGCCGAACTCGCCGTGGGGCCGCGCGCCCTCACCCAGCCGGAGGCGGCCGTCAACGCCCGGGTCGACGAGGTGCTGCAGCGCCTGCGCCTGGACCACCTGGCGGAGGCGAACCCGTTCACACTCTCCGGCGGCGAGAAGCGCCGACTGTCGGTGGGCACCGTGCTGGCGACCCAGCCACGGCTGCTCGTGCTCGACGAACCCACGTTCGGCCAGGACCTGCGCACCTGGCGGGAGATCGTGGTCCTGCTCGACGAGCTTCTGCTGGAGGGCACGGCGGTGGTGGCCGTCTCGCATGACACCGACTTCGTGGCCGCCCTCTTCGAGCGGGAATACCGTCTGACCGGGCAGGCCGGCCCCGGCGTCACGCCGCGGGCCGCGGTGTCCCGGTGAGTGTGCTGACGCCGGCCCGAGGAACTCAGGCCATCTTCCGGATCAACCCGGTCGCGAAGCTGGCCGCCGCGCTGCTGCTGGCGGGCGTGCTCATCCTGACCATCGACTGGGTCTCCGCCGCGGTCGCCCTGGCCTGCGAGTTCGTTCTCTTCTTCTGGGCCGGACTGTCCCTGAAGGCCTTCGCGCTGCGCACCCTGCCGGTCTGGATCGCCGCCCCCACCGCCGGCGTCACCACCCTGCTCTACGGGCAAGCAGCCGGAGCGGTCTACTGGTCCTTCGGATTGGTCAACGTGACCGAGGGATCGCTCGAGCTCGCCATCGCGACGACCCTGCGCATCCTCGCCATCGGGCTGCCCTCGGTCGTGCTCTTCGTGACCGTCGACCCCACCGACCTGGCCGACGGCCTTGCCCAGGTCGTGAAACTGCCGGCCCGCTTCGTGCTGGGCGGCCTGGCCGGGCTGCGTCTGGTCGGCCTGTTCCTCGAGGACTGGCGTGCCCTCGAACTGGCCCGGCGGGCCCGGGGCATTGCGGACCACGGCGCCCTGCGCCGACTGCTCAGCCAGGCCTTCGCCCTGTTGGTGCTGTCGATCCGGCGCGGCAGCAAGCTCGCGACCGCGATGGAGGCTCGCGGGTTCGGCGCCCCGGTGCGGCGCACCTGGGCCCGCCCGTCGACCTTCCGGGGGTGCGAGGTGGCCCTGGTCGGCATCGGCCTGGCCGTGGCCCTGCTCGCGGTGGGCGTCTCCGTCGCGACGGGAAGCTGGAACTGTGTCCTCACCTGATCTGCACACGGCCGGCGACCGGCGGATGCTGCTGGCCCCCGTGTTCCGCGCCCTCGCGGCCGCCGGGGTGGCACCCGTCATTCTTATCGACGGGCCGAGCGGCGCCGGCAAGAGCACCCTCGCCGACGCGCTCGTCGACGCCTGGCCTGGACCGCTCCGCCCCACCCTGGTGCGGTTGGACGACATCTACCCCGGCTGGCAGGGCCTGGACGCCGCCGTTGCGCATCTGGCCGAGCACGTGCTCGCGCCGCGGGCGCGCGGCCTGCCCGCGGCCTGGCAACGCTACGACTGGGAACGGGGAGAGGCGGCAGGATGGCACCCCGTCGACCCGGCCCGCCCGCTGATCGTGGAGGGCTGCGGAACGCTCGCGGCCGCCCACGCGCCGCTCAGCGACATCCGGGTCTGGCTGCACGCCGACGACCGGATCCGCAAGCAGCGGGCCCTCGCCCGGGACGGCGAGCTGTTCCGGTCGCGCTGGGACCAGTGGGAGACCAGCTGGGAGGCCTACCGGGAGAGGGAAGCGCCCGAGCGGCAGGCGACGATCCGGATCACGGGGACCCCGGGCATCCGTCGCCCCGACGCGTCCGGGGAATCGTGCCCGGCGCCCGCCGGATGCCCGCCTGCCGGGCTAGGGTGAGGTCATGACTGGTAAGAGCACGGAAGCTGTCGTCTACACCGCGGAGTTCATCGACGGGCCCCTGGCCGGTCAGGTCGATTCCCGGGTGCTGCTCCACGGCAAGCACGAACCTCGGGTCAGTATGATGGCCGCCGTCGAGGGGGTCGAAACACTGTTCTGGTACGACGAGGAGGACACCCGCGATGTGCAGGGCCGCCTGCACGTGCGCTACCGGTTCGACGCGGGCGAGAGCGACCCGTACCTGCCTACCGGCGAGGGCGAGTAGCCGCCGACCCGTAGCCGCCGACGAGTGGCTGCCGTGGCCCGCCGCCCGCCCGCCGCGGCCGTTTGCCGCTAGCGGTTCGCGCCGATCAGCGCCGAGATCATCGGCACCGGGTGCAGGAGCCTCCAGCCGAGGCCCGGTGCGCTGATCGTGCGGTCGAGCACCAGCGTCGACGTCACCTCGGCGCCTCCGGCCTCCACAGTGACCCGGCCGACGGTCGTGCCCGCGCGGCCGGTCGACAGTGTGTCCACGGTCACCTCGGCCTCGCCCGGGGCCTGCGCCTGCCAGCCGTACGTGGTCGTGGCCGTGCGCACGGTCCCGGAGGCTTCGGCGCCCCACGGGGTGCGGAAGTCCACGTAGGCGTCACCCAGTGCGAGGGTGGGCAGCTCGCGCACCCCGGCGCGGGCGCTCGCCATCAGGGCGGTGACGTCGGCCGTGAGAGTGTCGTAGTCGGGTTCGCCGATCAGGGCGCCGGCGAAGGTGTACACCGAGTCGGGGCCCTGAACCTGGCCGGTGAAGAGGAAGCAGACGCCGGCACCGTCGGTGTAGCTGCGGGTGATGCCGGTGACTCCCTCCTCGGCGAGGAACGCCGTGGTGTTGTCCACGCCGCGCTGGCCCACCAGGGCGGACGCCGGCTGGGAGAGGATGGCGCCGATCACCGGGTCGGCGGCGGCCAGGCCCGCCAGCCGGGCGAGGTCGATGGCCGTTCCCACGCTGTCGTCGCTGAGCCCGGTGGCGTCGGCGACGCGGGTGCCGTCGAGTCCCTGCTCGGCCAGCCAGGTGTTGGCGGCGGCGGTGTAGGCGTCGAGGGAGCCGAAGGCCCAGCGGGCGAGCGTGTCGGCGTGGTTGTTGCTGGAACCCAGGACCATCGCCTGGAGCAGCTCGTTCTCGGTCCACGATTCGCCCGGGAAGACGGTGACGGTTCGGGCGCCGGAATTGCCGTAATCGATGTAGTCCTGGTAGTCGGCGGCCGTGATCGGGATCTGCGGCCCTGGGTCACCGAGGGCCAATGGCTTGGCGTCGAGCACGACCAGGGCGGTCACGATCTTCGTCGCCGCTGCCATCGGCAGTGGATCTGCCGTGCCGGCCACGGCGAGCGGCAGGGTGGTGGCGAGAGCGTCGACGTCCAGCACTGTCGTCTCCGGGGCGGCCGGGGTGGGCGTGACCCGGGACAGGCCGATGACGGCGCTGCCGCCGGTGGGCGGCAGCGCCGGTGGGACCGGAACCGTCTCGTCTGCCGCCGGGGCGATCACGGTGGCGGTGGCTTCGGGTAGCGGCCCCAGCAGGGTGGCCGGCCCATAGACGCCGACGGACAGGATGACGAGGGCGCCGATCGCGGCGCCGATGACGCGGGCAGGCCGGGATCTACTCATGACGCAAGGCTAACGGTGGTTCGTCATCCCCAGCCGAGGTCGTGCAGCCTGTCGTCGTCGATACCGTAGAAATGCGCGATCTCATGCACCAGGGTGATGTGAACCTGGTCGCGCAACTCCTCGAGATCTGCGCAGAGCTCCAGCAGCGGTTCTCGGTAAAGCACGATCCGGTCGGGCATCTCGCCGAAGCCGTACTGTCCGCGTTCGGTCAGGGCAACCCCGTCGTAGAGCCCCAGGGTGTCCATCGTTCCGTCTTCGGGGCGGTCCTCGACCACGAAGATCACGTTGTCCAGGCCGTCGACCATATCGTCGGGCAGGAGATCGAGCTCGTCGACGACGAGACGTTCGAATTCCTCGTGGGTCAGCTGCGGCATCCGTTCAGCATCTCACGGCGGCGACAGCGGGTAAAACGAAACGCACACCGGGAGCCGAGGCTCCCGATGTGCGTTCGCATCACCGGTACTACATGTTTCAGTTGGGGTGAGTAACGGGGCTTGAACCCGCGGCCTTCCGGACCACAACCGGATGCTCTACCAGCTGAGCTATACCCACCATTCGGCACTTTCCCAGGGGAAAGCAACTCCACAAGTGTATTACATGTTGGGAGCGAAAATGTTCACGGCCTCGGCCGCGCTGGTCTTGGCCTGTTCGCTGGACGGCCCGGGATCGGCCACGAACACGGTCTGGCGGTAGTAGGCGAGCTCGCGGATGGATTCGAGGATGTCGGCCAGCGCGCGGTGTCCGCCGTCTTTCGCCGGGGCGTTGAAGTAGACCCGCGGGTACCAGCGGCGGGCGAGTTCCTTGATCGAGGACACGTCGACGTTGCGGTAGTGCAGCTGGTCATCGAGGCGGGGCATGTACTTGGTCAGGAAGGCCCGGTCCGTGCCGATGGAATTGCCGGCCAACGGAGCCTTCTGATCGGCCGGGATGAACTTCAGCACGTATTCGAGAACCAGGGTCTCGGCCTCCGTCGCACTGATTCCGTTCGGGATCTCGTTGATCAGCCCGCTGGTCTCGTGCATGTTGCGCACGAAATCGTTCATGTTCTCCAGCGATGCCGGATTCGGCTTGATGATGAGGTCGAGTCCCGGGTCGATGATGTTGAGGTCGTAGTCGGTGATCACCACGGCGATCTCCACCAACTCGTCGGAATCAATGTCCAGACCGGTCATTTCGCAGTCAATCCATACCAACCGGTCACTACTTTTTGTCATGTGCCGAGTCTAACGGCGGCCACCGACCGGTCCCGTTGCCCCGGTCCTAGTCCAAGTCCCAGTCCCGGCACCGGCACCGGCACCGGCACCGGCGAGGCCGCCACGCGCGCTCCGTAGACTACCCAGCATGGAACTGACGTACTTCTCCTCCGCGTTCTGTGAGCCCTGCATGCAGACCCGGGCGGTCCTGGCCGAGGTCGAACGCCTCGTGCCCCAGGCGACGGTGCGCGAGTTCGACGTGACGCGCGATGCCGCGGAGGCCGAGGCCGCAGGAATCCGGATCACCCCTACAGTGATCATCCGGGACGCGGCCGGGGTCGAGGTCTTCCGCGGCGTCGGTGTGCCGACACTCGCCCAGGTCCTGGTCGCGGCCGCGAAGGCCGTTTGAGCGCCGAGAGGCCGGGTCTGCGGTATTGTTGAGCGTTGTTCGGCCCCCGTAGCTCAGTGGATAGAGCAGCGGCCTTCTAATCCGCTTGTCGTAGGTTCGATTCCTACCGGGGGCACTGCACGACACCCGTGAATCCCGTCGCCGATCCCTCGGCTTGGTAGATTTGCAGGATGCGAGAACTACAGGCGCGAATCATCGCGGAGCTGAACGTGTCCCCCCGGATCGATGCCGCCGCGGAGGTACGCCGCAGGGTGCAGTTCCTCGCGGACTATCTGGTGCGAACCGGTGCGAAGGGTCTCGTGCTCGGCATCAGCGGAGGCCAGGATTCCAGCCTCGCCGGCCGCCTGTGCCAGCTGGCCGTGGAGCAGCTCGCCGCGGACGGACGACCGGTCACGTTCCGGGCCGTGCGCCTGCCCTACCGGGTGCAGCGAGACGAGGATGACGCGCAGCTCGCCCTGGAGTTCATTCGTCCCGCGGAGACCGTCACCTTCGACATCCTGCGCGCCGTCGACGGCATCGAAGCGGAATTCGCCGACGCGACGGGCCGGTCGCTGCCCGACTTCGATAAGGGGAACGTCAAGGCCCGCGTGCGTATGGTTGCCCAGTACGCCCTCGCAGGCTCGGCCGGCCTGCTGGTCGTTGGCACCGACCACGCGGCCGAGGCAGTCACCGGATTCTTCACCAAGTACGGGGACGGCGGCACGGACATCCTGCCGTTGACCGGACTGACCAAGCGTCAGGGTCGCGCGCTGCTGGTGGAGCTGGGGGCACCGGACCGGTTGTACCTCAAGGCGCCGACCGCCGACCTTCTCGACGACAACCCCGGCCAGACCGACGAGGCCAACCTGGGGCTGCGGTACGAGCAGATCGACGACTTCCTGGAGGGGCTGCCCGTCGACGACGACGTCGCCGAGACGCTGGAAAAGCGCTACCTCAACACCGAGCACAAGCGCCAGGTGCCGGTGTCGATGTTCGACGAGTGGTGGCGCTAGCCGTTAAAGCGTGAACCGCCGCCTCGCTCGGGAGCGCGGCGGCGGCTGACGGATGTCTAGCTCTGGAGCGGGGTGGGGCGCACCTCGAGAGCCTGCACGTCGTCGAGGAGGCGCTGGGTCTCCGTCGACGCGGAGGCCGTTCCGGACGCGTACTGGTGCGGGACGGGAGCGGCCGGCGCAGCGTCGAACTGGTCGTGGTGCTGCTGGGCGGTCCAGGCATCCTGCTCGGCGAGGAGGTTCTTCTCGGTGCTGTTCTTGGAGACCTTCCACCGGTCGAGGTCGCTCTGGAAGATCTTGCGGGTGCGGCCCGGCTTCTCCTGCCATTCGACCAGTCGGTCTCGGAATTCGAGCAGCGCGGGCTCGAGCTGATAACCGAACGTGGCCGAGGTGCGCTTGAGCTCGGCGAGCTGATGCGCGGCCCAGTTCGCGGCGACTCCCGAACCCTTGATCGGCAGGAGGCGCAGCTGCACGTCGGCCTGGCCCACCGCCCGGTCCGCCATGACCTGCTCCTGCGGCGTGAGGGAGTTCCAGACGGATGCCTCGGTCGCGGCATCCACGAGGGTCCCGATCACGGCCGCCTTGAGAGCCCGGTCGTTCTGCGCGAGGAGGCGTTTGATCGCCCCTCGGGAGATCAGTGCCGCCAGAACGCTGGCGACAACGATCGAGACGATGAGCACCACGGCACTGAAAACCATGGACTGATTGCTGGCTGCCGTGAGCCAGGATACGAAATTATTCCACCACTGCATGAGCGCACTTTACCGGCGTCTCGGCCCGTTCTCCGGGAGCGGCGCGGCGTGCCCCGCGAGGAGGTGCGCCCCGTCAGCGGAAGCAGTCCGCCGCGTCGTCGATGCGCCAGAACGAACCGACGTTCATCGTTCGGCTGGCGGCAAGCAGGCGACGAGCGGAGAAGCGGTCGCCGTCGGCCTCGGTGCGCCGCTCGATGTGTCCGAGGACCATGCCGGACGGATTCGAGACCCGCCAGAGGCCGTCTTTCACGGGAACGAGCAGCAGGCCGCGGATGACCGGCAGGCGGGGTGGTGCGGACGCTGGTGCGGACATGAATTCCTCCGAGGTCAACCGTTCAGGGGTGATGGTCCCCTCAGGCTATGGAGAGCCGCCGACATCGCTGCGGCGTTAGCGCGGAGGCCCGTTCAGCAGGGCCATGTCCTGGCTGGCCAGGTCGAGGTCCACGACCCGGTAGGAACCGGGCCACCAGGGCGACGAGCAGCACGCCGGTGAATTCGATCATCAGGGCGATGCCCACCGGCAGCAGGCTGATCGCCGCGAGGAGAGCGTAGAGGTAGCCCAGGTGGTTCAGCCCAGTCCGGTGCCGTGCACAGCGTACGGTTCGATCGCGTCGATCTCGCCCTGAGTCAGGGCCGGGGCATCGAGCGCGGCCACGGTCTGCTCGAGCTGGTTCACGCTGCTCGCGCCGACCAGCACGCTGGTGACGGATGGCTGGCGCAGGATCCAGGTTACCGCCAGCTGGGCCAGCGTCTGGCCGCGTTCGGCGGCGATCGCATTGAGGGCACGGGCACGGCCCAGGTAGGTGTCCGTGAGCACCTCTTCCGAAAGAAAACCGCTCGTCGCGACCCGCGAGCCGGCCGGCACGGACCCGTCCAGGTAACGGTCGGTGAGCAGACCCTGCGCGAGGGGCGAGAACACGATACTGCCCATGCCGAGCTCGTCGAGCACGGGGAAGAGCCCGTCTTCGACGTGCCGGTCGAACATCGAGTAGCGCGGCTGGTGGATCAGCAGCGGGATCCTGTGCTCGGCCAGCGCCGTCGCCGCCGCCCGCGTCTGCTCGGGCGTGTAGCTGGAGATGCCCACATACAGCGCCTTGCCCTGCTGCACCGCCGACGCCAGCGCGCCCATGGTCTCCTCGATCGGCGTCTCCGGGTCGGGGCGGTGCGAGTAGAAGATGTCGACGTAGTCGACGCCGAGCCGGCCCAGGCTCGCGTCGAGGGAGGAGAGCAGGTACTTGCGGGAGCCGAAATCGCCGTAGGGGCCGGGCCACATGTCGTAGCCGGCCTTGCTGGAGATGATCATCTCGTCCCGGTAGGCGCGGAAGTCCTCGGCAAAGATGCGGCCGAAGTTGGTCTCGGCGGCCCCGGGAGGAGGGCCGTAGTTGTTGGCCAGGTCGAAGTGGGTGACCCCCAAGTCGAAAGCACGCCTCAGGATGGCGCGTTGTGGCTCGATCGGGCGCTCGTGGCCGAAGTTGTGCCAGAGGCCGAGGGACAGCGCCGGCAGCTTGAGGCCGCTCCGTCCGGTGCGGCGGTAGGTCATGTCGGCATAGCGGTTCGGAGCTGGTACGAAGGTCATGCCGTTACTCTAGGGGGGTGCAAACTTTTGTGGTCGCAGGTGGATGTTTCTGGTGTCTCGATGCTGTGTATCGGGTGTTACGTGGCGTGAGTGAGGTGGTCTCCGGCTATACCGGAGGCGAGTCTCAGAGGCCCACGTATGAGTCGGTGTGCTCGGGCCGCACCGGCCATGCCGAGGCCATCGCCGTGACGTTCGAGCCGGAGGTCATCCCGGCCAGCGTCATCCTCGACGTGTTCTTCACACTGCACGACCCGACCCAGCTGAACCGCCAGGGCGCCGACGTGGGCACCCAGTACCGGTCGGCCATGTTCTACACCGACGACGAGCAGAAGCAGCTCTTCGAAACGGCTCGCACTCGCGCCGCCGAATGGTGGGGCGACGGCATCGTCACGACGATCGAGCCGCTCGGCGAGTACTTCGTGGCCGAGGACTACCACCAGGACTTCTTCGCGAAAAACCCCGGCCAGGGCTACTGCATGGCCGTCGCGGTGCCCAAGGTGAACAAGATCCGCAAGTCCTACGCCGGGTACCTGCTCTAGCGGCTCGTCCAACCCTCCCCAGGCGCGCGGGGCAGTCATCAAGCACAGGTTCCGAATGACCGCCCCGCGCGTCATTCTGCCGCCGCACACTCGGAGAACGTGATCTGGGGGGCGGCGGAGACAGGCACGAGCCGTCGCTCCCAGGTCGCGTGTTCCGGGCATGCGTCCGGGGCCCGCTGGATGAGGGAGACCGCAATGAGCGACACCATCACTGTGACCGGAATCGTGGCCACCACGCCCCGTCACCTCGTGACCAGTTCCGGACTGGCCATCACCTCGTTTCGGCTGGCGTCCAGCCAGCGCCGCTTCGACCGGGTCAAACAGTCCTGGGTCGACGCCGAGACCAACTGGTATACGGTCTCCTCCTTCCGGCAGCTCGCCCACAATGTGGTGAGCTCGGTGCGGAAGGGCGAGCACGTGGTCGTCGCTGGGCGGTTGCGCATCCGGCCCTGGGAAAACGCCGACCGCAACGGCACCTCGGTCGAGGTCGAGGCCGAGACCGTCGGGCACGACCTGGCCTGGTGCAGCACGGTGTACACGCGCTCGCCGCCGCCCGGCGCGGCTTCCGCACCACATCCGACCGAGCCGACCGAGCAGACCGAGCAGACCGAGCAGACCGAGCCGACCGATGGCTTTCTACCGTCGGACAGCGACGACGCACCTCGGCTGGGCGGCGAGGCAGAGCCCGCGGCACTGGTCGGGGTCGATTCCTAGGGGCGCTCGCGGATCTGGCAGACTCGGAGGTCTGGCCGCACCGCGGTCGCGGAAGGATCACGTGCCGGCAGGATCAGATCGGGTACCCCGGAGGCGCCGAACCGGCATCCGTTTCGGACGCGCCTGGGGCTCGCTCGTGCTCGGGCTGGCGGTCGGTGTGAGCCTGGCGGCCTGTTCGGCGGTGCCCGACGCAACACCGTCGGCGCCCGCCACTGCCTCGGCGACGGACACTCCGGCACCGAGCGCGACGGCTGCCCCCGCCCCGGCGCTGCAGCCGGGGAAGGACGCCGCGGCGAACCTGGACTACTTCGACACCGTCGCGACCAAGGTCGTGGCCGGCGACGAGAACGCAGGCGGGCGGGCGTTCGTGGACGCGCTGGTGGCCGCGGGCTTCGACAAGGCGGAGATGGAGGTCACCTTCGACGAGACCAACATCGACCTGGCCGCGGACTCGATCCAATTCTCCGTTCGGTTCAACGGGGAATGCCTGATCGGGCAGAACGGACCGGCAACGGACGGCTACCACAGCACGGTGACGGCGATCCTTGCATCGGGAACGTGTCTGGTCGGGGCCACGCGGCAAATAGACTGGTAGACACTATGGCTGAATTTATCTACACGATGGTCCGCGCTCGCAAGGCGGTCGGCGACAAGCTGATCCTCGACGACGTCACCATGTCATTCTTCCCGGGCGCCAAAATCGGTATCGTGGGGCCGAACGGCGCGGGTAAGTCCACGATCCTGAAGATCATGGCCGGGCTGGACACCCCCAGCAACGGCGAGGCGAAGCTCTCGCCCGGCTACTCCGTCGGCATCCTGATGCAGGAGCCCGAGCTCGACGAGACCAAGACGGTCCTTGAGAACGTGCAGGAAGGCGTCGGCCCGATCAAGGCCAAGGTCGACCGCTTCAACGAGATCAGCCTCGCGCTCGCCGAACCCGATGCGGACTTCGACGCGCTGCTGGCCGAAATGGGCACGCTGCAGGAGGCCATCGACGCCGCCGACGCCTGGGATCTAGACTCCCAGCTCGAGCAGGCCATGGACGCCCTCCGTACCCCGCCGGGCGACTACGCCGTGGCCGACCTCTCCGGTGGTGAGAAGCGTCGCGTGGCGCTGACCAAGCTGCTGCTGCAGAAGCCCGACCTGCTCCTCCTCGACGAGCCCACCAACCACCTCGACGCCGAGAGCGTGCTCTGGCTCGAACAGCACCTGGCCCAGTACGCCGGCGCCGTTCTGGCCGTCACCCACGACCGGTACTTCCTCGATCACGTGGCCGAGTGGATCGCCGAAGTCGACCGTGGCCACCTGTACCCCTACGAGGGCAACTACTCGACCTATCTCGAGAAGAAGCAGGAACGACTGATGATCGCGGGCAAGAAGGACGCGAAGATGGCCAAGCGCCTCGCGGACGAGCTCGAATGGGTGCGCTCGAACGCGAAGGGCCGCCAAGCGAAGTCGAAGGCGCGCCTCGCCCGCTACGAAGAGATGGCGGCGGCTGCGGAGAGCACCCGCAAGCTCGACTTCGAAGAAATCCAGATTCCCGTCGGCCCGCGCCTCGGCGCCCAGGTCATCGACGCCAAGAAGGTCAAGAAGGGATTCGGCGACCGGGTTCTGATCGAGGACCTTTCCTTCACACTCCCGCGAAACGGCATCGTCGGCATCATCGGCCCCAACGGCGTGGGCAAGACCACGCTGTTCAAGACCATCGTCGGGCTTGAGCCGCTCGACCAGGGTGAGCTGAAGATCGGTGAGACGGTCGACATCTCCTACGTCGACCAGAGCCGCGCCGGCATCGACCCGAACAAGTCGCTGTGGGAGGTCGTCTCCGACGGCCAGGACTATATCCAGGTCGGCAAGACCGAGATTCCGTCGCGGGCCTACGTGTCCACGTTCGGGTTCAAGGGCCCCGACCAGCAGAAGAAGGCCGGCGTGCTCTCCGGCGGTGAGCGCAACCGCCTCAACCTGGCCCTCACTCTCAAGCAGGGCGGCAACCTGCTGCTGCTCGACGAGCCCACCAACGACCTGGACGTCGAGACGCTCGGCTCACTCGAGAACGCGCTCCTCGAATTCCCCGGCTGCGCCGTGGTCATCACTCACGACCGGTGGTTCCTCGACCGCATCGCCACGCACATCCTCTCCTATGAGGGCACCGACGAAGACCCGGCGAACTGGTACTGGTTCGAGGGGAACTTCGAGTCGTACGAGCAGAACAAGATCGAGCGCCTCGGTCCGGATGCCGCGAAGCCGCACCGCTCCGCGTACCGCAAGCTGACCCGCGACTAGGGCCCACGATGAAGCTGCATGTGCCGGTCAAGCTGCGCTGGTCGGACCTGGACGCCTACGGTCACGTCAACAACGCCGAGCTCTTGCGTGTGCTCGAGGATGCGCGCATCCAGGCGTTCTGGCCGGATGAAGACGGCGACGGGCCCGGGGCATTCGCCGGCACCGCGGTGCTGGACGGGCGCCCGGGCGCAGCGACGCTGACACTGATCGCGCGAATGGAGGCCGAGTACCTGGCTCCGATCCCGTATCTGAGGCAGCCTCTGGACATCCGTCTCTGGCTCGGAAAGCTCGGCGGCGCCAGCCTCGAGGTCTGCTACGAGGTGTGGACCCCGATCGGCCTGGAGCCGGCGGTCCTCTTCGCGCAGGCGAGCACCACGATCGTGTTGGTCGACGCCGCGACCGAGCGGCCCCGCAAGATCAACGAGGTCGAGCGGGCCGCCTGGGCTCCGTACGTGGACGAGCCCATCCGGTTCACCCGCCGTGCGAGCGTGCCGGCGGAGTAGGGCAGCCCCGAAACAGACCGGGCAGAACGGTTCGGCTCAACCGGCCATGACCGCGTCGCCGGTGACGGTGACCTTCACCGTCGCCAGCGGCGTGGTCGCCGGCCCGGCAAGGGCTTCGCCGGTAGTCGGGTCGAACTTCGAGCCGTGGCAGGGGCAATCGAACTCGTTTTCCACGGGCTTGACCACGCATCCCTGGTGCGTGCAAATGGCGCTGAACGCCACCACGGTGCCGGCGGTGGGCTGGCTGATCAGGATCGGCTTGCCGTCGAGGGAAGCCTCGATCGATCCGCCCACGGGAATGTCCGCGAGCTTGGTGATCTCGACGGGCCCGTTGTCGCTGGTGCCGGAGTCATCCGCCCCACCCGTGCCGCACCCGACCAGTGCAACGGCGGTCCCTGCCGTTCCGAGCAGGAGGGCGGTGCGGCGGGAGATGTCGGTGTCATTCGTCATGGTTCTCCTCGGTCGGGGCATGCGGGGTCGGTCCGGGGGCGTGCGGATGAAGACCGTTCTGAGAATCTACTCCGCGTTCGTGGGCACGCGCAGCATGCCCTCCTGTGCGACGGTGGCCAGGAGCAGGCCCGCCCGGCTGTAGATGCTGCCGGTGGAGAGCCCACGCCCGCCTTGGGCGGTCGGGGAATCCTGCACGTAGAGCATCCACTCGTCGACCCGGCCGAAACGGTGGAACCACATGGCGTGGTCCAGACTCGCGACCTTGAGGCCCGGGGTGGCCCAGGCGACGCCGTGGCGGCGCATGACGGGCTCCATGATCGAGTAGTCGCTGGCGTAGGCCAGGGCGGCGCGATGCAGGTCCGGGTCGTCGGGCAGCGGGCCCATGGTCTTCATCCACACGGCCTGGCGGGAAGTGTGCTCGCCGTTCACCTTGAGGTAGATGGGCGACGGTAGGTGCCTCATGTCGAACGGGCGTTCGTTCGCCCAGTACCGGGCGATGGAGTGGTCGACCTGGGCGAGGGCATCCGCGGCGGTCGGCAGAGACTCGGGTTCGGGCATGTCGGCCGGCATCTCGATCTGGTGCTCGAGACCCTCATCCTCGTCCTGGAACGAGGCGATCATCGACAGGATCGGGTGCCCGTCCTGATAGGCCTGCGTGCGGCGGGTGGAGAACGAACGGCCGTCGTGGATGCGGTCGACGGAGAACGTGATCGGCTGGCCCACGTCGCCGGGACGCAGGAAGTAGCCGTGCATCGAATGCACATGACGATCGTCGGGCACCGTGCGCATCGCCGCCACCAGGGACTGGGCGAGCACCTGACCGCCGAAAACCCGGCCGAGCGGCATCCACTGCGACGGTCCGGTGAAGATGTCTTCGCTGGTGCGTGCGCCGGTGTCGGTGAGGTCCAGGGCGGCCAGAAGGCCCTCCATCGGCAAGTCCATGTGGCCTCCTCAGGCGCGTGGCGTTACGTGTCGGGGCGTCGCTGTGATGCCCGCCGTACCTTGGTAGTTTAGGAGCAGATGAGCAAGTCATTTTCTCTCCCAGACTCCCTGTCCCTTCGCGACCTCCAGGTGTACCTGTCCCGTGCCAGCCGGGTGGAAGACGGTTCCGTGCGCCTGATGCAGGCCGCAGGGGTGCTCGCCGTGTACACCGCGATCCTCTATCCCCGCGGTCTCCTCGACTCCAGCCCCACGGTTCTGGGCCTGCGCACCTTCGCGCTCACCGCGCCGGTCGAGCTCGACGCCGTCGTGCCCGTGCGCTCCCTGCTGGACCGCCTCGCCCGACTGACCGCGGCCGTGCGGGCGGAGGAGGTGCCGGTGGCCGTCACCGTGCCCCTTGAAGTGACCACCGTGACCTGGGCCGGCATCTCTCCGCCCAAGGGCGGCTGGACCCTGCTCGGTGAAACGGATGCCGCATTGCTCGACGGCGCCGCCCAGGCCGGCATCGAGGAGGTCGCCGCCGTCATCCCGGCCGGGACCGGCGGGCAGATCGTGCAGCGGGTGCGCTCCGAGGTCTGGAGCCGCCCCATCCCCGGCCTGGAGATCGTGCCGGCCGGCGCCGCCTTCGCGGCGGTCAGTCTCGGCTTCCTACCGAAAGACGAACCCGTGCGCCTGTTCGAGACGGGCCTGTGGACTCGGCTGAGCACGAGCCGCGGCCACATCCTCGTGCGTCGCAAGCCCTGGTCGCTGAGCCGCTGAGCCGCCGGTTTGCCGAGCCGCTGGCCCGATCGCCCGCCGGTTTGCCGAGCCGCTGGCCCGATCGCCCGCCGGTTTGCCGAGCCGCTGGCCCGATCGCCCGCCGGTTTGCCGAGGCGCTGGCCCGCTGGCCACCTGTGTCGCGTGGCAGTGTTCGCACTCTGCCTCGAACGAATTCGACGGAGATTTTGCCTTGATCGGCCTGAAACTGGCCGAAAACCGGCTTAGACACTAAAATCTCCGTCGAATTGGTTCAGCGTCAGACACTCATTCAGCTCGGCTGGTGTCCTGCCAGAGCCGGGCGAGCACGACCGACGCCGGTTCGTCCCGTGCAGCGCGGAACCCGGTTCCGGCCCAGAGGGCAAGCCCGTCGGGGTCTCCGCGTCGACCCGCATCCGCCCGGAGGCCGCTCGTGAGGTGGTGCACCTGGGGATACGCCCGGGGCGCGGTGGTGTCGTGCTCGGCGATGAACGCGTTGCGCAGCCCCCGCGCCGGACGCCCGGAGAACGCGCGCGTGACCACGGTGCGATCGAAGTTCGGGTTGACGAGAGCGTCCTTGTGCGCCTGGTGAGCGCCGGACTCCTCGGTGCGGAGGAACGCCGTGCCCAGTTGCACGGCATGCGCTCCGGCCGCTAGGAGCGCCGCGATCCCGGCGCCGGAGCGGATGCCCCCGGCCGCGATGAGCGGAAGCTTCGACAGTTCCAGAATGGCGGAGATCAGGTCCGGCAGAGGAGTGGTCCCCGGTTCCTCGGCCGTCGTGAAGGTCGCCCGGTGTCCGCCTGCCTCCGGACCCTGCACGCAGAGCACGTCGACTCCGCGTTCCGCCGCGAGCACCGCCTCCCGAACCGAGGTGACGGTGGCGATCACGCATGAGTCGACGGCGTGAAGCCCGTCCACCGCCTCGGCCGGCGGCAACCCGAAGGTGAACGACACCACGGGGACCTGTTGCTCGATGAGAAGGGCCACCTTGCCGGAGAACCCGTCATCGTCCGCGTCCCGGGTCGGGGGCAATCCCACACCGTGATCCCGTGCTGTCGCCTCCAGTTCCTGGCGGTAGGCCTCGACTCCGGTCCGATCGGTGAGCGGTGGCGCGGGGACGAACACGTTTACGCCGAATGGTCGTCGTGGACTCCGCTGCGCATCGGTGATCTGCCAGGCCAGCGCATCCGGGGTCTTGTACCCCGCGGCGAGGAAGCCGAGGCCGCCCTCCGCGCTGACGCTGCGCACGAGCTCTGGGGTGGATGCGCCACCGGCCATGGGCGCGGCGATGATCGGAACGCGAAGGTCTGTCAGGCTGAACATGGTCTCTCCCCAGTGTTTGGTGCGTGCTGCGCAGTGCGTATGGTGTGTCCGTGCTAGCAGTACGGCTAGCCCGCCGCCAGCAGCGCCGCCCAGAGGTCGGCGCGGGCGTGGAAGGCTCCCAGGTCGCGGCCGAGCAGCTGCTCGGCGTGGCTGATCCGGGCACGAACGGTGTGCCGGTGCACGCCGAGTTCCGTCGCGGCCGGGCCGAACTGGCCGTTGTGCTCGAGCCAGACCCGCAGGGTCGGGAGGAGGGCGGTGCCGTGCGAGGCATCGTGGTCCGAGAGCGGCTGGAGGGTGGCGCGGCCGACTTCCGAGGCATCAGTTCGGGCCAGGAAGGCGAGCACCCCCTGTCGCGAGATGACCTCGAAGTCGACGATTCCGACCGCACCCTCGTGGGCGCGCTCGAGCGCCTGCCGTGCCTGGACCACCGCATGCGGCAGGGCGCCGTAGTCGCTCCGGTCGGAGACGCCCACGTGCAGGCCGAAGCCCACCAGTTCGGTGAGCAGCGGCTCGACGGCGGGGTCGACGACCAGCAGCATCTGGCGGCCGTCGCGGGCGAAGAAAAGGTGTCCGGGGCGCTCCTCGACCCGCAGTTCGAGCAGTTCGGCGAGGGCGTCCAGGCGCTCGGGCGGCGGGGAGAGTACGGCGACCCGCACCGGCTCGGCCGGAAGGGTGCCCCAGAGCTCCCGGGAGATTCTCTGCACCAGCGGCAGCTCGCCGCCGAGCAGCGCCTGCAGCAGCCCGGACCTCAGGTGCCCGCGGGCGCGATCCTGGGCGCTGTTCTGCTCGAGCGCGAGCCCGGCGAGGGCGACGACGCTGGTCACCACCTGTTGGCTGGCCTGGTCGAGTTCGGTGGCACCGCCGAGGGCCAGCACCCCGCGCAGTCGGCCCTGCCGCCCCAGCGTCTGCAGGGTCAGCGTCTCGCCGCCCTCGTCGAGGGTGGTGCCGGCCCGTTGCCCGCGACGGAGCAGGCGGCCGGCCTCCGCCTGCACCTGCGGCAGGGCCGGGGAGGCGTCGGCGCCGGAGAATGCGTCGCGGGGGAAGACCCGGTCGAGCGCGCCGCCCCCGTCGAAGAGCGCCACCCAGTGGCCTAGCTGCCGGGACAGCTCGCTGAGGATGTTGCTCAGGCCGTCGGGTCGCAGGGCCGCGTGCGAGATGGCGCGTTGGGCACCCTGAGCCCAGGTGTTGCGGGCGTAGCGCAACTCGGCGACCAGGTCGCCAGCCGCGCGGGCCACCGCGATGAAAGGTGTGTCGTAGGGCACCTCGACCAGCGTGAGCCCTTCGGCCAGGCAAGCCGCGACGAGGGCCTCCGGTGTGCCGGCGCGCACGACCTCGGTACCGAAGCCGAGACAGGCGATTCCGCGGGCCGTGAGCCGGCGAACATAGTCGCGGTAGTAGGCATCCGTCGCCGGGTCGGCGAACTGGGTGCCGGTGGTGAGCAGCACCTGGCTGGCAGAGAGGAAGGGCGTCGGGTCGGCCAGGTCGGAGCTGTGCACCCACTCCACGGGCTGGTCGAGCGCGTGGGCGGGTAGCTCCTGCTCGGAAGTGAGCAGCCGCAGCTGGAGCCCGGGCTGGGCCAGCAGACGGCGCAGGGTGGGCAGAGGCGGCGGTGCCGTAGACGGAGCCATGCGACGAGTGTACACGGTGGCGAAAGGTCACCAGGGAGTTGTACACGGTGGCGGATGCCGTGGGTGGTCGCCCTGCGTAACCTTCTGGAATTGGCATTGCCGCCGGCCCCTCGCCGATGCGACAGCCAGAGAACTGGAGCAGCCATGACCCTCGTAGACGCCCTTTCCGTGATCCCGGTCGGTGGACCGTCCCTTCCCCAGGAACGACGCCTGGTCACCGCCATCCCCGGCCCGAAGTCCCAGGAGCTCAGCCGTCGTAAGAGCGAGGCCGTCTCCGCCGGCGTCGGCGTCACCCTGCCTGCCTACATCGTCGCGGCCGGCGGCGGCGTGCTCGTGGACGTCGACGGCAACTCGCTGATCGACCTCGGCAGCGGTATCGCCGTGACCGGCATCGGCAACAGCGCCCCCGAGGTCGTGGCCGCCGTGGCGGCGCAGCTCGCCCAGTTCACGCACACCTGCTTCACCGTCACGCCCTACGACTCCTACATCGAGGTGGCTGAGACGCTCAACCGGATCACTCCGGGCGACCACGCGAAGCGCAGCGCCCTGTTCAACTCCGGCGCCGAGGCCGTGGAGAACGCCGTCAAGATCGCCCGCCACTACACCGGCAAGCAGGCCGTCGTCGCGTTCGACCACGCCTATCACGGCCGCACCACCCTGACCATGGGTTTGACCGCGAAGAACCTCCCCTACAAGAACGGCTTCGGCCCGTTCGCCGCGGAGATCTACCGCGCACCGACGTCGTACCCCTACCGCGACGCCGGCCTCGACGGTGTCGGGGCCGCGAAGCGGGCCATCGCCCAGATCGAGAAGCAGATCGGTGCCGACAACCTGGCCGCGCTGATCATCGAGCCTATCCAGGGTGAGGGCGGCTTCATCGTGCCCGCGCCCGGCTTTCTGCCCACCCTGGTGGACTGGTGCCGCGCCAACCGGGTCGTATTCATTGCCGACGAGGTGCAGACCGGCTTCGCCCGGACCGGCGATTTGTTCGCCAGCAACCATGAGGGCATCGTGCCCGACATCATGGTGCTGGCCAAGGGCATCGCCGGCGGACTGCCGCTGTCCGCCGTCACCGGCCGCGCTGAGATCATGGACGCACCTCAGGTCGGCGGCATCGGCGGCACCTACGGCGGGAACCCGCTCGCCTGCGCCGCGGCCCTGGCCACCATGCACAGCTATGAGACCGAGAATCTGGCCCTGCGCGCCCGCGAAATCGGCGCCATCCTGACCGGCCGGCTGAACGCCATCCGAACCGTCGACAAGCGCGTGGGGGATGTGCGCGGCCGCGGCGCCATGATCGCCATCGAAATGGTCGACCCGGTGACCGGCGACCCGGATGCCGCCCTCACCGGCCGCGTCGTGGCGGCCGCCCACGCGCAGGGCGTCGTGCTGCTCACCTGCGGCACCTACGGCAACGTGATCCGCTTCCTGCCGCCGCTGAGCATCCCCGACGACCTCCTCGTCGAGGGTCTGCAGGTGCTGGGGAGCGTACTCGCCGCCGCCTGAAACCGGTCCCGGCGGTCTGCTGCCCGCGCTCGACGGGGGTACAGGGCGATCAGTCATACTGGGGGAACGCCGCGGCGAAGGGTGGCGGAAACGCACCTGCTGCACCGCTACCCCTGATCACACCCCATTCGCATCACCCGCATCGCATCACCCGCATCGCATCGGAAAGAGACTCATCGTGTCCACTCGTGAAACCGAACTGCTCGCCCGCGTCCCGGACGGCCTCTACATCAACGGCACCTGGCAGCAGGGCGGCGGCGCCGCCATCGAGGTCACCGATCCGGCGACCGGTGCCGTGCTCAAACGGATCGCGAACGCGGATGCCGCTGATGGCATCCGTGCCCTCGACGCGGCCGTCGAGGCGGCCGAGTCCTGGGCGGCGACCGCGCCGCGTGCGCGGGCGGAGATTCTGCGCCGGGCCTTCGACCTGCTGCAGGAGCGCCGTGACGACTTCGCCCTGCTGATGACCATGGAGATGGGCAAGCCTCTCGCCGAGGCCAATGGTGAGGTCACCTACGGCGGTGAGTTCCTGCGCTGGTTCAGCGAGGAGGCCGTGCGCGTCGGCGGCCGCTACGGGTTGAACCCGGAGGGCACCGGCACGATGGTCGTCTCCCAGCACCCGGTCGGCCCGTGCCTGCTGATCACCCCGTGGAACTTCCCGCTGGCCATGGCCACTCGCAAGATCGCCCCCGCGCTCGCCGCCGGTTGCACGGTCGTCGTGAAGCCCGCCGAACTGACCCCCCTGACCACCCTCTTCTTCGTGCAGCTGCTCGAAGACGCGGGGGTGCCGGCCGGCGTCGTCAACGTGATCACCACGTCGACGTCCTCCGCCGTGGCCGGGCCGATCATCGCCGACCCGCGTCTGCGCAAACTCAGCTTCACCGGTTCGACCCCGGTCGGCCGCAAGCTCATCCAGCAGGCCTCCGAGGGTGTGCTGCGCACCTCGATGGAGCTCGGCGGCAACGCTCCATTCGTCGTCTTCGAAGACGCCGACCTGGACAAGGCCGTCGAGGGTGCGATGCTCGCCAAGTTCCGCAACATCGGTCAGGCCTGCACCGCGGCGAACCGCTTCATCGTGCACGAGGCCGTCGCCGCCGAATTCGCTCGGCGCCTCACCGAGCGAGTCGGCGCGCTGAAGATCGGCCGTGGCACCGAGACCGGCGTCACCATCGGCCCGCTCGTGAGCGAGAGTGCCGTCGCCGGCACCGACGCCCTCGTGCAGGACGCACTGGCCCTGGGCGCCACCCTGCTCGCCGGCGGCAAGCGCCCCGAAGGCCCCGGCTCCTTCTACGAGCCGACCGTGCTGACCAATGTGGCCCCGGCCAGCGCCATCCTGACCGAGGAGATCTTCGGCCCGGTCGTCGGCATCGTCACCTTCGCCGACGAGGCCGAGGGTGTGCGCCTGGCCAATTCCACCGAGTACGGCCTGATCAGCTACGTCTTCACCCAGGACCTCGCCCGCGGGCAGCGGATGATCGCCAAGCTTGAAACCGGAATGATGGGCCTGAACACGGGCCTGGTCTCCAATGCAGCGGCACCGTTCGGCGGGGTCAAGCAGTCCGGTCTGGGCCGCGAGGGCGGGCTGGAGGGCATCCAGGAGTACCTGTCCACCAAGTACACCCTCATCCCGGTCTCCTGACCGGTCGCGTCACCCGCGTCACCTGCACAATCATTTCCCTCTCCCCACTTGAAGAACGCACTGGAGCACTCCGTGAGCATCATCGAACGTGACATCGTCATCATTGGCGCCGGCGCAACGGGCCTGACCGCCGCGACCGAGCTGCGGAAGGCCGGCCTGACCGTGGCCGTCCTCGAAGCGCGCGACAGGGTCGGCGGCCGGCTCCACACCGACGACATCGAGGGCGCCATGCTCGAGATCGGCGGCCAATGGGTCTCGCCCGACCAGGACGCGCTCAAGGAGACCATCGCCGAGCTGGGCCTCGAGACCTTCGCGCGGTACCGCGAGGGCGAAAGCGTCTACATCAACGCGTCGGGGGAGCGCACCCGGTTCGAGGGGGAGATCTTCCCCGTCTCGGCCGACACCGAGCGCGAGATGGTCGCCCTGATCGGCACCCTTGACGAACTCGTGGCCCAGATGGACCCCGACCGCCCGTGGGCGCACCCGCGCGCCGTCGAACTCGACCAGATCTCCTTCCGCCGCTGGCTGGAGCAGGAGACCGACGACCAGGAAGCCCGCGACAACATCAGCCTGTTCATCGCGGGTGCCATGCTGACCAAGCCGGCCCACGCCTTCTCCACCCTGCAAGCGCTGCTGATGGCGGCCAGCGCCGGCAGCTTCAGCAACCTCGTCGACGCCGACTTCATCCTCGACGAGCGGGTCGTGGGCGGCCTGCAGCGGGTGCCGATCCTGCTGGCCGAGAACCTCGGCGGCGACGTCTTCCTCGGCCAGGCCGCGCGCACCGTTCGTTGGCGCGACGCCGGGGTGACCGTGCTCACCGACGACCTCGAGGTGCGCGCGCGCCGCGTGATCGTGGCCGTGCCACCCGTGCTCTACACTCGGATCTCGTTCGACCCGCCGCTGCCGCGCCGCCAGCAGATGATGCACCAGCACCTGTCGATGGGCTTCGTGATCAAGGTGCACGCGGTCTACGAGACCCCGTTCTGGCGGGAGGACGGCCTCTCCGGCACGGCCTTCAGCCCCTACGAGCTCTCCCACGAGGCCTACGACAACACCAACTTCGGCGACCCGCGCGGTACCCTGGTCGGTTTCGTCTCCGATGAGGCCGCCGACGGCGTGTTTACCGTGTCGGCCGAGGAACGAAAGCAGCGCATCCTCACCTCGCTCTCGCACTACTTCGGTGAGAAGGCGCTGACGCCGGTCGTCTACTACGAGAGCGACTGGGGCACCGAGGAGTGGACCCGCGGCGCCTACGCGGCCAGCTTCGACCTGGGTGGACTCGCCCGTTTCGGCGCGGATCTGCGCACCCCGGTCGGCCCGATCTTCTTCTCCTGCAGCGACCTCGCCGGAAAGGGCTACCAGCACGTCGACGGTGCCATTCGAATGGGACGCCAGTCGGCCGCGGAGATCGTCGCCGAGCTCGACAGGTAGGGCCGGCGCGGCGGCATCCGTCCGGTCAGGGTGCGCCGGGAGCGAGCAACGGGACCGGTTCGGTGCCGCTAGTGGTCGAAGGTGTTGATCATGGCGTACGCCGCGCGCTCGAGGTAGTCCCAGAGCTGGTCGCGCTGCAGCGGGGGCAGGCCGGCCTTGTCGACGGCGACGCGCATGTGGTTCAGCCAGCGGTCGCGGGCGTCCGGGTTCACCGTGAACGGCTGGTGTCGCTGGCGCAACCGCGGGTGGCCGCGCTGATCGCTGTAGGTGGTCGGACCGCCCCAGAACTGCTCGAGGAACATGGTCAGGCGCTCGGCGGCGGGGCCCAGGTCGTCCTCGGGGTACATCGGCTTCAGCACCGGGTCGGTGGCGACGCCGCGGTAGAACTCGTTCACGAGTTTCTCGAAGAACGGCCTCCCGCCGACCTGCTCGTAAAAGGTGGCGCCGATGGCGGTGCCGTTCTCGCCGTCGCGCAGGTGAACCGCGCCGGGCGTGGCCGGCGTGGGGGTGTCATTCGTCATCGTGGGTCTCCGGATCTGGGGCCGTGTGCGTGGGCGCCTCGGTCTGGGGCGTCGGAGCCTTGGGCGCCTCGGTCTTGGGGGTCGGGGTCTTGGCTGACGGGGCTTTGGCTGCCGGGGCCGGGGGCGTCACCGGTGCCGGAGGCGCCACCGGGTCGCTGTCGGTGACCGCCGCCGTCACCGCTCGGGTCTGCGCGGCGTGGGGAAGGGCGATCCCGGCGTTCTTGGGGCGGCGGGGAGCGCGGGGAGCCTTGTTCTTGCGCACCGGGATGGGGGCGGTGAACGGGCCTGTGGTGAGGTCGGGCATGGCCGCGGCTGCCTCCGCGGCCGCGTCGGGCGTTCCCTCGGAGCCGGGCTCGGAGGCAGCGGTGACCGCGCCATCCGTGCCGGCCATGACGACGCTGTTGAGCGGGGTCAGGCCGATGCCGAGGCCGTCGAGGGCCTTCTTGAGGTGCAGGCGCAGGTCGCGGGCGAAGTCCCACTGGGCGGCCACCCGGGTCTTCACCACCAGGCGCACGACGAGGGCCTCGGCGGAGATCGACTCGAGCCCCCAGATCTCCGGCTTCTCCAGAATCACGGACCGCCACTTGCGGCTGGAGGCCAGTGCCTTCGCGACGCGCAGCAGCTCGTTCTGCACGGCCTCCACGTCGGAGGCGTAGGGGATGGCCAGGTCGATGATCACGCGCGCCCAGCCCTGAGACATGTTGCCCACGCGCAGGATCTCGCCGTTGCGCACGAACCACAGGGTGCCGTTGATGTCGCGCACCTGGGTCACCCGGATGCCGACGTTCTCGACGACACCGGAGGCGAAGCCGACATCGACGACATCGCCCACGCCGATCTGGTCCTCGACCACCATGAACAGCCCGTTCAGGATGTCCTTGACGATGTTCTGCGCGCCGAAACCGAGGCCGGCGCCGAGTGCGGCGGTGAGGAGGGCGAAGGACCCGAGGATGTCCGTGTTGATGATGTTGACGATCAGCAGGATCGTCACGATCAGCAGTGTCACGTTGAGGATGTTCGAGAGCACCGAACCGAGTGTGCGGGTGCGCTGCACCACGCGCACGGCGGCCAGCGGCGAGACGCTCAGCGCCTGCGTGTCCTCGACGTTCTGGTTCTTCTTCACCCCCGTGACGATCTGTTGCACGACACGGTCGATCACGAAGCGTAACACCCACCGGATCACCAGCGCTCCCACGATGATGACCACGAGATTGATGGCCTTGAGCCACAGGATGATGGAGAAGAAGTTGGTCAGTTCAAGCCAGATTGCGTCAAAGTCCATAACAAGGCGAGTCTACAGAGCCGCGTGCTGTTCAACTGCTGAGGGCCCTGCCGCAGTGGTGCGGCAGGGCCCTCGAGCGTTCGGGCAGGGACGGCGGATGCCGCGGCGCGACTACTCCGCGTCGCGCTCCTGGGCGGCGAGGGCGCGTTCGACCCCGGCCAGGTTCTCGATCACCAGGCGGCGCAGCGCGAGCGGCTCCGGGTTGGCGTCGAGCCAGGTGCGCGTCTTGCTGACGAGTGCCTGGTTCGCGAGCGGCGCCGGGTAGAGGCCGAGAACCAGCTTCTCCGCGATCGAGAAGCTGCGGGCGGCCCAGACCGGCTGCAGCATGGCGAAGTACTGGTCGACGAACGGTTCCAGCAGCGCGGTGTCGGTGGCGCGCAGGAAGCCGGCGGCCGTGACCCGCACGATGGTGTTCGGCGCGGTGTCCACGTCGATCAGGGACGACCAGGCGGCCTGCTTGCCCTCCAGGGTAGGAACGGCGGCGCGGGCCTGTGCGGCCGACTGGGCGCCGGTCGCGGTGTTGTCCGCGGCCAGGGCGGCGTCGATCTCGGCCGCGCCGGCCTTGCCGCCGGCCACGAGGGCGATGAGCAGCTCCCACGCCAGGTCCGTGTCGATCTCGAGGCCGTCGAGCGGCGCCGAGCCGTCCAGGAGCGCGGCGACGGATGCCAGCTGGCTCTCGGTGGACGCGATGGCGGCGAAGAACTTCACGAACTGGAACTGCTCGTCGGTGCCGGCCTCGGCGTGGCGGGCGAGGGACCAGAGCGCGTCCCCGACCTCCTTGATCGTCGCCGTGCGGAATTCCTCCGCGACGTAGTACGTGGCGGCCAGCACGACCTGGCCGAGCACGGTGCGCAGCGTGGTGGACTCGGTCTCCGTCGCGACGTTGCCGAGCACGAGCGTGATGAAGTCGCGCGCCGCGGTCTCGGCGTCGCGGGTGGCGTCCCAGACGGCGCCCCAGATGATGGCGCGGGCGAGGGGGCTCTCGATCGCGGAGAGGTTCTCCAGGGCCACCTCCTGCGACGCCGGGTCGAGGCGGATCTTGGCGTAGGCCAGGTCGTCGTCGTTGAGCAGAACGAGGTCGGGGCGCTTCCTACCGAGCAGCGACGGGACATCCGTCTGCTCGCCGTCGACGTCGATCTCAACCCGGTGCGTGCGCACCAGGGTGCCGTCAGCCAGGTCGTAGAAGCCGATGGCGAGGCGGTGCGGGCGGATAGTGGGGTAGTCGGCGGCGGCGCTCTGCAGCACCGTGAATCCGGTGATGGTGCCGGACTCGTCGACGGCGATCTCGGGGCGCAGGGTGTTCACGCCCGCGGTCTCGAGCCACAGTTTCGTCCACTCAGCGAGGTCGCGGCCGCTGGATGCCTCGAGCTCCACCATCAGGTCGTTCAGTTCGGTGTTGCCCCACTGATGCTTCTGGAAGTACGCGGCGACGCCGGTGAAGAATTCGTCGCGGCCGACCCAGGCCACGAGCTGCTTGAGAACGGAGCCGCCCTTGGCGTAGGTGATGCCGTCGAAGTTGACCTGCACGTCTTCGAGGTCGGTGATCGTGGAGGTGATCGGGTGGGTGGAGGGCAGCTGGTCCTGCTTGTAGGCCCAGCTCTTCTCCATCACGGCGAAGGTGGTCCAGGCTTCGGTCCATTCGGTGGCCTCGGCGGTGGCCATGGTCGACGCCCACTCGGCGAACGACTCATTCAGCCACAAGTCGTTCCACCACTTCATGGTGACCAGGTCGCCGAACCACATGTGCGCCAGTTCGTGCAGCACCGTGACGACGCGGCGTTCCTTGATGGCGTCGGTGACCTTGGAACGGAACACGTAGGTTTCCGTGAAGGTGACCGCGCCGGCGTTCTCCATGGCGCCCGCGTTGAACTCCGGCACGAACATCTGGTCGTACTTGTCGAACGGGTACGGGTAGTTGAACTTGCCTTCGAAGTACTCGAAGCCCTGGCGGGTCTTCTCGAACAGGTAGTCGGCGTCGAGGTACTCGAACAGGCTCTTCCGGCAGAAGAGGCCGAGCGGGATGACGCGGCCGTCGCTGGAGGTCAACTCGCTGCGCACGACGGCGTAGGGGCCGGCGACGAGGGCCGTGATGTAGCTGGAGATGGTGTGGGTGGGGGCGAACGCCCAGGTCTTGCTCTCGTTGCCGGCATCCGTCGGTTCGGGCGTGACGGAGTTGGAGATGACCTCCCAGGCGGCGGGGGCGGTGACGGTGAAGACGAACGTGGCCTTGAGGTCGGGCTGCTCGAACACGGCGAAGACGCGACGGGAGTCGGGCACCTCGAACTGGCTGTAGAGGTAGACCTCGTTGTCGACCGGGTCGACGAAGCGGTGCAGGCCCTCGCCGGTGTTGGTGTACTCGGCGTCGGCGACGATGGTGAGCGTGTTCTCGGCGGCGAGGCCGTCGAGCTGAATCCGGATGCCGTCACTGACGACCGACGGGTCGAGCGCGGCTCCGTTGAGTGTCACCGAGTGCACCGTGCGGGTGATCGCGTCGATGAAGGTCGACGCCCCAGGCGTCGCGGTGAAGTGCACCGTGGTCTCGCTGCCGAACGTTTCCGGTCCGGCCGTGAGGTCGAGGGTGACGTCGTAGCTCTGAACGGTGATGAGCGCGGCGCGCTCCTGGGCTTCGATCCTGGTGAGGTTCTCTCCGGGCAACGGTTTCTCCATCTCGGTTTCGCGGTGTGCGCGCATGCTGACGCTGGTGACGCCGCGCACGAATAACCAGCCTAGCCAAGGAATATGGTGTCCGCATGAGAGCGAGCGTCTGCACACGGGTCGGCGCTGAGGCCTCGGCCTAGAGTGAGGCTCTATGACAAACCGTGATGTGCTCCTCGCCGCCTATGACGCCCAACTGCGGTGCGCCGTGCCGGGCGTCCTCCCTGCCGGCATCCGCTACGACGTGCAGGGTTCGGTGCTGCGCATCTCGGGGCGGCACCGGGGCTTCGTCGAGACAACCCGCGATGTGGGGGTGGCCGGTGCGGCCCTCGACGCGCTGATCGCGGAGCACCGTGACTTCTTCGCGGCCCGCAGCGAGGGCGTCGAGTGGAAGACCCGCGGCCACGACCTGCCCGCCGACCTGACGGAACGCCTGAACGCGGCCGGGTTCGCGCCCGAGGAACGGGAGACGGTCGTCGTCGCCGAGACCGGACGCCTGAACGCCGAGCCGGTGCTGCCGGTGGGCGTCACGATCCGGCAGGTCGGAACACGCGCCGATTTCGAGCGCATCGCCGCGTTGCAGACCGAGGTCTGGGACGAGGACCACGCCTGGCTGGCCACCGAGCTCGAGACGAGTGTTTGCGATACCCCGGACGACGTGCTCGTCTTCGTCGCCGAGGCCGGCGGACAGATTGTCTCGTCGTGCCGGCTCGAGCTCACCCCGGGAACGGACTTCGCTGGCCTCTGGGGTGGGTCGACCCTGTCGGAGTGGCGCGGTCGCGGCATCTACCGGGCGCTGGTGGCCCATCGCGCGCGGCTGGCGCAGGACCGCGGCGTGCGGTACCTGCAGGTGGACGCCTCCGCCGCCAGTGAGCCGATCCTGCTCCGGCTGGGCTTCCAGGCCATCACGACGACGACTCCATATGTCTGGACTCCCGCGGCGCTCAACTGACTGGCGCTTCGGGCCGCGAGATCCCGCTGCCGGCGCGCGGCGGCATCCGTTCAGTCGCCCGAACCAATTCGACGGAGATTTTGCCGAAATCGGGCCAAAGTCGCCCGTTCAGATGCGGATAGCCGAAAATCTCCGTCGAATTCGTCAGCCGCCGGACTCAGCGTGCCTCGGCCAGTTCCTTGAGCTTGCCGAGAGCGGCCGGCCAGAGCTCGTCGAACATCGACGCGTGCTCCTCCGGGGTGTCGACCTCCACCTCGACCGTGGTGACGCCGCCGGACTCGGCGAAGGAGTAGCTCTCCTGGGCGCCGAAGAACTGCGCCTCGTCACCGGTGCGCTCGACACCGTGCATGATCTCGCCCGTGTATTCGACGGTGACGAGCTCGTCCGGTCGGTTCTCGATGACCGTGCCGATCATGCCGCTGATCGATCCGTCCTCCTCCGGCCCGAGGAAGCGGATCTCGCGACCGAGGTCCCAGCTTCCCTCGTACTGGGAACCCTCGTTGAACGCGCTCGTCCATTCTCGGTAGGTCTCGTCGTCGAGCATCGTCGTCCAGACGGTGTGAACGGGGGCGTCGATCTGAACGGTGAAGTGCAGTTTTTCCATGCGGCGGAGTGTATCCCCGCGTCACGGAGTCGTCGAGTGGTCAGGGCTGCTCCCACCCCGCCTCGGCGCCACTCTCAGGCAGCGCCAGGTCGGCGGCCACGAACGCCGTCGGACGCAGCGTCAGCCCGAGCGCTCCGGCATCGGTGGTTTCGCAGTTGAGCACCGTGAACGCCGACGGCACCGAGCCCGTCTCGAAGAGCCGCTTGGCCTGGCCGACGACGACGGGAAAGTACACCAGCCGATATTCGTCGACGAGGCCGACGTCGTGCAGGGTGCGTGCCAGCCGACATTTGCCGTGTACCGGCAGCTCGCGCCACGGCTGGGCCTTCAGTCGCACCACGGATGCGAGGATGTCGGTGGCCAGCACGGTCGAGTTGTTCCAGGTCGGGTGGGCCTTACCAGGTGCCGGGCTTGTAGTCCTTGAGGAAGACTCCGCAGAGATCCTCGCCGGCCTCGCCGCGCACGATGGGGTCGTAGACCCGCGCCGCGCCGTCGACCAGGTCGAGCGGGGCGTGGAAGCCCTCCTCGGCGAGACGGATCTTGGTGGGGTGCGGCCGCTCGTCGGTGATCCAACCCGTGTCGACGCTGGTCATCAGGATGCCGTCGGACAGCATCTCCTTCGCGCTCGTGCGGGTAAGCATGTTCAGCGCGGCCTTCGCCATGTTCGTGTGCGGGTGGCCGGGACCCTTGTAGCCGCGGCCGAACACGCCCTCCATCGCGGACACGTTCACGATGTAGGTGCGGCGGGCGCCGGATGCCGCGAGCGAGGAACGCAGTCGGCTGACCAGCAGGAACGGGGCCGTGGTGTTGCAGAGCTGCACCTCCAGCATCTCCAACGGGTCGACGTCCTCCACGTTCGCGGTCCAGCTGTTCTCGTCGTGCAGGTCGGGCACGAGCCCCCCGGCGTCGATTGCGGTGCCGGCGGCGAGGCGCTCCAGCGAGGAGGAACCCGGCGCGAGCGCGAGGGCGGTGAGGTCGTCGGCGGTGAGCGCGGTGGTCGCGCCGGCCGCCGCGGCCAGGATCGGGTGGCTGGTGACGGATGCCGCGAGCGCACTCGGGTGCGCGTCGCTGGTGTGCCCGAACGTGACGATCTCCGGGATGGTGCCCTCCGGCAGCGGTGACAGCTCGGCTTCGACCAGCATCGAGTACGAGCCGGGGGATCGGCGCACGGTCTGGGCGGCGTTGTTGATCAGGATGTCCAACGGCCCGGCCGCGGCCACGGAGTCGGCCAGGCCGATCACCTGGGCCGGGTCACGCAGGTCGATCCCGACGATGCGCAGGCGGTGCAGCCAGTCGGCCGAGTCGGGCATGGCGCCGAAGCGGCGTACCGCGTCGCGCGGGAACCGGGTGGTGATGGTGGTGTGGGCGCCGTCCCGCAGCAGGCGGAGGGCGATGTACATGCCGATCTTGGCGCGGCCGCCCGTGAGCAGGGCGCGCTTGCCGGTCAGGTCCGTGCGGGCATCCCGCTTCTCGTGGCTCATCGCCGCGCAGGCCGGGCAGAGCTGGTGATAGAAGGCGTCGACGAGGGTGTACTTCTGCTTGCAGATGTAGCAGGCCCGTGGCACGAGGAGTTCGCCGGCCGACGCCCGGTCGGTGCCCAGGCGCAGCTGGGCGCCGATGGTCTCGTCGTCGATGCGGGTGGGGGCGCCGGTCGCGGTCGCCGCGATCACCTCACGGTCGGCATCCGCGATCGCCTGCCGCTTCTCGCCGCGGCGCACCATCTTGACGGACTTGAACATCTTGGCGGTGGCCTGCCGCACGGTGACGAAGTCGGGGTCTTCGGGGTCGATCTCGCTGAGCGAGGCAAGCACGCGCAGGGCGATGGCCATTTCGGCAGGGTCGATGCCCGGCGAGGAAACGGCCCCCGGAACGGGCACGGTCGGAGGCGTCGTGATCATCGGACAATTCTACGATCGGTCGACAGGCAAGTGTCGACAGGCAAGTGTTGCCCGAACGGACGACTGTTGCCGGCATGGCGGCAACAGTCGTCCGTTCGGGCAACACATGGTGGAGCGGGTGGTGGAGCGGGTGTGGCTAGGCCTTCACCGGCTCCGGCTCGGCTTCGGGCTTCGTCAGCAGCACGGACAGGTCCATCGACGAGGTCGGCGGCTCATACGTCTCGTCGAACGGCATCTCGTCTGTGTCCAGGGCGGGGTTGGCGTCCTGGGTGGCGACCAGCTCGCGGGCCTCGAAGACCGAGTCCACGCTGGGCATCGACCCGATCAGTGGACGCCCGGCGGACTCACGTAAGAAGAAGATCGCGATTCCACCGATGACGGATGTCCCCATCAGGTAGTACGCCGGCATCATGTCGTTCTCGGTCGTGGCGATCAGCGCCGCGATGATGAACGGCGTCGTGCCACCGAAGATGGCCACCGAGAAGTTGTACGCGATGCCCATGGCGCCGTAACGGCTTTCGGTCGGGAACAGCGCGGGCAGGGCCGAGGCGAGGTTCGCGACGTAGAACGTGACGGGCAGGGCGATCATGGCCAGGCCGAGCAGCGTCGACCAGATCTCTCCGACGCCGATCAGCAGGAAGGCGGGGATGGAGAGCAGCACGGCGCTGACCGAGCCCATCCACAGCACCGGGCGGCGGCCGATCTTGTCCGACAGGCGGCCGGCCAGGGGGATACACAGCGCCATGATGACGAGGATCGGGATGGTCAACAGCGTGCCGTTCAATTCGTCATAGCCCTTGGTGGCAGTCAGGTACGTGGGCATGTACGAGGTGAGCGCGTAACCGAGGGTGTTGGCCGCGGCGACGAGGATCATGGCGACGATGATGCCGCGCCAGTGGTTCTTGAAAATGCTGACCGGGCCGTTGGACGCGGCGGACTCGTCGGAGAACGACGGGTCGCTCGCTGCCAGTTCCTTCGCGTCCAGGGTGGCCTGGAAGGTGGGGGATTCCTCGATCTTCAGGCGGAACCAGATGGCGATCAGGCCGAGCGGTCCGGCGATCAGGAACGGGATGCGCCAACCCCAGTCCTCCATCGTCGGCTGCCCGAGGGTGACCTGCAGGATCGAGACGAGCGCGGCGCCGATCGCGAAACCGAGGTAGCTGCCCATGTCGAGAAGGCTGGCGAAGAAGCCGCGGTGCTTGTCGGGCGAATGTTCGCTGACAAAGGTGGTCGCACCGGCGTACTCACCGCCGGTGGAGAAGCCCTGCACGAGCTTGGTGAAGACCAGCAACGCGGCGGCGAGCATGCCCACCTGGGCGTAACCGGGCAGCAAGCCCACGGCGAAAGTGGATGCCGCCATCAGCATCAGGGTCATCGACAGCACCTTCTGGCGACCGATCTTGTCTCCGAGCCAACCGAAGAACACGCCACCCAGCGGGCGGGCGATGAACGTCGCGGCGAAGGTGCCGAGCAGGAACAGGGTCTGCACCGTCGGGTCGGACTCGGGCAGGAACACCGGGCCCATGGTGGTGATCAGGTAGCCGAACACGCCGACGTCGTACCATTCCATGGTGTTTCCCACAATGGTTCCGCCGAGTGCCTTCTTCAGTCTGGACTGGTCGACCACGTTCACGTGGGACACCTTTAATCGTCGCTGCAGGAGCGGCTTCTTGGTTTTCACCGCGGTGCCGTCGGCACCGGAAAGTGAGCTGGTTCTAGGCATTGGAGCTTCTCTCGTGGAGATCATGTTGCTGCGAAAAGTAGGGGCCCGCTTCCGGGCATAACGAATAATTTTAGTCGGAAATGGTCACTAATCAGACATTTTGCCGGGGATATCCGCTCTGGACAGGGGTTTACGTCGGGTCTTCGTCGACGCTTTCCCAGCCGGGGGACACCTAGGCTGAGCCCATGGCTGACACGGTGAAGTTCTGGTTCGACCCCTCCTGCCCCTGGGCCTGGATGACCTCCCGCTGGGTGGACGAGGTGTCATCCCTGCGCGGTTTCGACGTCGAGTGGAAGGTGATGAGCCTCGCCGTCCTGAACGAGGACCAAGACGTGTCCGAGGAGTACCGCGCATTCTTTCCGCGGGCCCTCAGGTACACCCGCCTGACTCAGGCCGCGCAGGAGCTGCACGGCCAGAAAACGGTCAAGGCGCTCTACGACGCCCTGGGCGCCCGCATCCACCTCGGTGGCAGCACGGACCCCGACGAGGTCATTCCCGCCGCGCTCGCCGAGGTGGGCCTGCCGGCATCCTTTGCAGACTGGGCGGACAGTGACCACTACGACGATCGGATGCGCGCCAGCCACTTCGACGGCATGGAGCGGGTGGGCCAGGATGTCGGCACGCCCGTCATCGCCGTGAACGATGTCGCCTTCTTCGGCCCGGTCATCTCACCCGCACCCACCGGGGACGACGCGCTCAAGCTCTGGGACGGCGTGGTGGCCGTGGCGGGGTTCGACGGCTTCTTCGAACTGAAGCGCTCGCGCACCCGCGAGCCGATCTTCGCGCCCGCTGCGAGCACCGCGGCTACGAGCGCCCCGGCCGAGTAAATAGAATCGGATGCATGCGCATCCACATCGCCACTGACCACGCCGGACTCGACTTCTCTCACCAGCTGGTCACGCACCTCACCCTGGCCGGCCACGAGGTCGTGGACCACGGACCGGAGGTCTACGACGCCCTCGATGATTACCCCGCTTTCTGCATCCGGGCGGCCGAGGCCGTCGTCGCCGACCTGGCCCTCGGCGTCGACGCGCTCGGCGTCGTGTTCGGCGGTTCGGGCAATGGCGAGCAGATGGCGGCGAACAAGGTGAAGGGCGTGCGCGCCGCGCTGGTCTGGAGCCTCAGCACCGCCACGCTTGCGCGCGAGCACAACGACGCCAACGTCATCTCGATCGGTGCCAGGCAGCACACCATCGAGGACGCGATCGCCTTCATCGACGCCTTCATCGCCGAGCCGTTCCCGGGCGAGGAGCGCCACTGCCGCCGCATCCTGCAGCTGGCGGAGTACGAGACTCATCGCACCATCAACGGCACGCGCCTCACCGACTGACTGTGCCTGAGGGTCATTCCGTCCACCGCATTGCGCGCCAGTTCGCCCGCAACTTCGTGGGCAAACGCATCCGGCTGTCATCGCCGCAGGGCCGATTCGTGGACGGCGCGGCGATGCTCGACGGCCACACCATGACGGATGCCCGTGCCGTCGGCAAGCAGATGTTCCTGGAGTTCGACAACGGCCTCTGGCTGCGCGTGCACCTGGGGCTCTACGGGGCCTGGGACTTCGCCGGGGACATCCACGCCAGCGGCACGGACGCCGCCCTCAGAGGCCGCCGGCGCCGGAGCGTCCGGCCGGGTGCTGCCGACGTCACGCTCGACCTGGCAGGGGAGGACTCGCTGCAGAGCATCGGCGCGCCCCGCCTGACCCGGCTGCGGATGGCGGAAGACGAGAAGGTCAGCGTCGAACCCGATGGGTTCCCGCCCGAACCCGTGGGCCAGGTGCGCGTGCGCCTGCTGGCCGATGACGTCGTGGCGGACCTGCGCGGGCCGACGGCCTGCGTGGTGCTCGACCCCCGGGAGGTGCAGGTGGCCATGGACCGCCTCGGCCCCGACCCGCTGCTCGACGATAGCCGCGCCGCCGAGGACCGCTTCGTCACGGTGGTTCGGAAGAAGCCCACCCCGATCGGACGCCTGCTGATGGACCAGTTGGTGGTCAGCGGCATCGGCAACGTCTACCGGGCCGAGCTTCTGTTCCGCGCGGGGCTGAATCCACACGCGCCGGGCAAGTCGCTCAGCGACGAGCAGGCCCGGGCGCTCTGGCAGGACTGGGCGTACCTGCTGAAGATCGGCGTGGAGACCGGGCAGATGATGACCAGGGATGGCCTCAGCGACGCGGCCTACGGGCGCGCCCTGCGCAGACGGGCCGACCGGCACTGGGTTTACAAGCGCGAGGGACTGCCCTGCCGGGTCTGCGGCACCCACATCGCCCTCGAGGAGATGGCCGCCCGCAAGCTGTACTGGTGCCCGGAGTGCCAGTCCTGAGCCGATGTGACCCGATCCGATCCGACTTGACCTGAGCCCCCCAGCAGAGAACGGGAAACCGATGAGACACAACCGCACTTTCGCCCTCGACGACCCGGCCGAGATCCGCCGTCTCATCCGGGACAACCCGTGGGCCACGATGATCAGTCACACCGAGTCGGGGCTGGTGGCCTCGCACTACCCCGTGCTCCTCGACGACGAGGCCGACGAGGCCGACGGTGTGGTGCTGGTCAGCCACGTCGGACGACCCGACGAGGTCCTGCACGAGCTCGGCCGGCACGAACTGATGGTGATCATCCAGGGTCCCCACGGTTACATCTCGCCCGGCTGGTATGACGCCGCGCCCGCCGTGCCCACCTGGAACTTCGTCACTGCGCACCTGCACGGCACGCCCAAGCTGCTCAGCGACGAGGAGAACCTGCGGGTGCTGGACCGCCTGGTCGACCACTTCGAGGAACGGATGCCTGAACCACGCCGCCTGTTCGGCACCGAGGCGAACGCCGCCTACGCCTCCCGCATCGTGGCCGGCACGGTCGGCTTCCGGCTCACGGTGAGCCGCTTCACCGCCAAGAGCAAGCTCAGCCAGAACAAGCCGGCCGAAACCGTGGCGCGCATCCTGGGCGAACTCGACGGCGACGGCCCCTACGCGAGCCCGGGTCTCGCCGCCGAAATGCGCCGGGTTCACGGGGCCGACCGGTGAGCGTGCCCGTCCCCGGGCCCGTGCCCGTGCCCGTTCCAGCGTCCCCTCCCGCACCCGTCACCGCGGCCGCACCTCCGCTCGTGCTGCGCAACGGCCGGCTCCCGGGCAGCGACGAGATCGTCGACACGCTGATCGTCGATGGCCGAGTGCGCCGCCTGGGGTATCTTGGCCAGGTCGCTGCGGGCATCCGATCGGTCGATCTGGCCGAGCGCTGGCTGATTCCGGGCCTCTGGGACAACCATGTGCATTTCAGCCAGTGGGCGCAGACGAACCAGCGGTTGGACCTGTCCGGCGCCGGCAGTGCCGCCGCCGCGGCCGACCTGGTGGCCGGGCGGGCGCCCGTTATCTCGATGGGGGAGACCCTGGTCGGGTTCGGTTTTCGCGACGGTCTGTGGCCGGATGCCCCGGGCCGGGCCCTCCTGGACGCCGCCACCGGCCCCGTTCCGGTCGTGCTGATCAGCGGCGACCTGCACTCCTGCTGGCTGAACTCGGCCGCCCTCGCCCGCCACGGTCACCCGGAGCACCCCACCGGGCTGCTCCGCGAGGAGGACTGCTTCGCCGTCGTGCGGGCGCTCGCCGAGGTGCCCGACGCGGTGATGGACGGCTGGGCCGACAGCGCGGCCCGGGCCGCGGCATCCCGCGGGGTCGTGGGCATCGTCGACATGGAGATGGACTGGAACCTGGACACCTGGCGGCGGCGCATCCGGGGCGGCACCGACTCGCTGCGGGTGGAGTTCGGTGTGTACACGCAGCACCTGGAACGCGCCATCGAGCTGGGGTTGCAGAGCGGCGCCGGCGTCGACGGCACCGGCGGGCTGCTCTCGGTGGGGGCGTACAAGGTGATCACCGACGGCTCGCTGAACACCCGCACCGCCTATTGCGTCGACGAATACCCCGGCCTGGAGGGGCAGCCCGGTTCGCACGGGGTGCTCACCGTTCCGCCGGAGGAACTGCTCACGTACCTCGGACGGGCCGTGGCCGCCGGCCTCCGCCCCGCCGTGCACGCCATCGGCGACCGGGCCAATGCGCTGGCCCTGGACGCCTTCGAGCGGCTCGGCTGCGCCGGGAGCATCGAGCACGCTCAACTGCTCGACCGGGAGGACGTCGCCCGCTTCGCCCGGCTCGGCGTGGTGGCGAGCGTACAGCCCGAACACGCCCTCGACGACCGGGACGTCGCCGACCGCTACTGGGCAGGACGCACCGACCGGGCCTTCGTGCTGAAGAGCCTGCTGAACGCGGGGGTCACGATCGCCCTCGGCTCCGACGCCCCGGTCGCACCGCTGGACCCGTGGGTGAGCATCGCCGCCGCGGTCGGACGCACCCGCGGCAGCCGCGAACCGTGGCACCCCGAGCAGGCCATCTCCCGGCAGGCCGCGCTCGCCGCGTCCGCGCGCGGCCGACACCGGGTCCTGGTGGGCGACGTGGCCGACCTCGCGGTGTGCGAACTCGACCCGTTCGGCGCCTCCGTGCCCGACCTGCGACGGATGTCCGTGGCCGCCACCCTGCTCGCCGGCCGCTTCACCCACACCACCCTCTAACCCGGGCCGCGCCCTGCGCCCGTCGGTGGTCGATCTCGTCGAGACCCGGTGAGCCGTCCTCCGGACCGTTGCGCGCCGACATCCGTCGTCGCCTCTGTACGCGGAGATTTTCGCGACACGCCGCTTCTCCTGGCTTGGGGTGACCCAGTGTTTCCGGACAGTCCTCCTGAATTCAGGATTGGATAGACAAATGGAACACGAGAAACACAAGCACTTCAGCCCGGAGTTTCGGGCTGCCGCGGTG
>NZ_SOGQ01000085.1 GCF_004403465.1 Cryobacterium sinapicolor
CTCGGCTTCGCGGTAGGTCCTGTGCGGTAGCGGCGTGTTCGCGGTATCGAGCATGGGCGTTTGCAACTCTCAGAATGGTGAGTGTTGCGACGATCGCTAGAACCCAAGGAGTGCAACCGTTTGTGGGGAAATTGGTCCACTTTTGTGCACGTTTAAGTGACCGAGGCGACGTTGGCTATGTGCTGCTTCTAGATCGCCCACTGGGTGTGAGGGTTCTCTGTGGGCACTGTGTGGTGCGGCCGTTCCGGCCTGTGGACATTCATGTCTCTCCGACGACGACCTCGTGCGTTCACTCGCTGCACTTGACGCATACATAGTGCGGTATTGGCATGGCACCCATTTCTGTTTGCTTGAGCTTTGCTATGACTTAGGGGTTCCGGTGGTCGCACCCATGGTTGGGCACTGGCTCGACCAGCACGACGAACCGGGCGCGGTCGCCGGTTTCGATCCCGGCTCGATCGAATCGCTGGCGGCTACGATTTCGCAGATACTCCCTCACCGGGGAAACATTCCACGGGGCGCAATCAAGGCACAGCGCCGCGCGCGGCGCAATGCCGAACGCGCTGCTATCGCAACTGCACACGCTCATGTGTACGAATCAGCCTTCGCAGCTGCCGCGCTTGCGCACATTGGCGTAGTCCGTGAGGCGGTGCCACCGCGGCGACCTGATGGAGACCGTGGTCATTACGGATGCTGTTCCTAAAAAATGGTGATCTACTACTGCTGGACACTGGTTACTGGAGCGATCAGGTGTGGGCTGATGCACTCGAACGAGATGGGCACTACGGCACCTGAAATGTAGGACGCTTCGGGTGAGGCTAAAAAAACGTAGGCGGCGGCGAGTTCGGCTGGTTGTACTGCCTGGCCCAGCGTGGTGTCCTGACCGAAGGTGGATAGCGTGTCCGACCATGAAGCTGCGGGGCGAAGCGGCGCCCAGGATGGCCCGGGCGCGACTGCGTTAACCCGCACCCCGGCTGGGCCTAATTGTTGGGCGAGCGCCTGCGTGAACGCGACGAGAGCGGCTTTGGTCATGGCGTAGTCGATCAACGCCTGTGCGGGGCCCGATGCCGGGATTGATGACGTGGAGATGATCGATGCTCCCGGCCAGAGGTGCGGGATGGCGGCGCGCGCGATCCACAGAGTTGCATAAAGATTGGTTTTGAATACCCGGTCGAACTTTGCCCGGGACAGGTTTCCTGAACCGTTCCGATTTTTTTGGTAGGCGGCGTTGAGCACCAGGATATCCAAGCCGCCGAGGGTTGCCACAGTATCCGCTACGAGATCGACGCAATAAGTTTCTTCGCGAATGTCACCCGGTATGAGCAAGACAGTGCGGCCGGCGGCCCGGATCTGTTCTGCCGTGAATTCAGCATCCGTCTGTTCGTCAGGCAAGTAGGAAATCGCAATATCAGCACCATCTTTGGCGTAGGCGATGGCCACGGCCCGGCCGATGCCGGAGTCGCCGCCGGTGATGAGTGCCCGTCTCCCGAGGAGCTTGCTGGTGCCACGGTAGGTGTCTTCCCCACGATCCGGGTGGGGCTTAATTGCCTCGGTCAGGCTGGGTAGACTCCGTTCCTGTTTGGGGTAACCGCCGGTGATGTACTTGGTCCCTGGGTTGTCGTTGTAGTTCGTCAAGTCGTGACTCCCTATCAAGAATCGGTGGATGTTGCCGGTTGAGATAGCACGGTTGACCGCAGCCAGATGACTTCTAGGAGCCGGTGAGTTATCAGCGGATGCGGGTGGCCTTGGTCGTTCGCGCGCGGAAGCCGCCGCTGATCTGCACGAGGGCGGGGAGTTGTAGGCCGAGGAGATTATCGAAGGAAAAGAGCACCTCGTTGACAATTTGGCTGGCTTCCCGAGGTGAGATGCCTCGGCGGCAGGTGATGGCCACTTTCAGTGCTGACTGGTTTTTGACGCGGTAGGTGGAGACGTGGGAGGCAACGAGTTCCGGTCGGTTTGTGAGAGCTTCTTCGATGGCGTGCTCGGCCACTTTCGACTCGATGACAACTGCGCCACTGTTGGTTTTTCCGTTCAGCGTGACGAGTCGGCTAGTGCGGCCGTGGCCTTGACGCAGGCTGAAGGTGACCAGCACCGCGATGAGCAGTGCTCCAGCGGCGAGAGCGATGAACCATAACCAGCTGCCGTTGACCGGGACCAGGAATTCGGGAAAGGCGGTGGCCTGAAGCAACTGGGTTGCCCTATCGATGCCGACACGAGTTGCGTTCGTCCAGCTGTCGCGGACAAGTGGAATAAGTGCCACCAGGGCCAGGGTCGCCCCACCGGTCAGGACGAGGAGTCCGACCAGGAAAACAAAGATGCGGTTGAGGATGCGATTGGTGGAGTTCATCCGCCCACCCTCCCCGTGGAGTCAACAACGACCTTCGCGTGTAGGGAACGCAGCAACCCAAAAGCATCAATCTGTTCGCGCACGGCCGTGAGCACCGCCTGCTGATCGATCGCTGTTCCAGAGGTAGGAGTGAGGTGCACGGTGGCGCTACGGGGGGTCACAGTGGCACGCGCGTTGTCTGGGGCCAACTCAGCGACGCGGGCCGCTTCACGAGCCAGCGCGGATGCGATCACCTCGTTGTCGACGATCGTCGCGGCCCGTTCGGTCTCGAGCAGATGGCGAGAGCGCCGGCCAGGAGTAACGGCCACGACAAGGAGAAGCAGCCCGATGAGGGCTCCGGTGAGGCCGAGCCCGCCCACGAAAACGGGCGGTTCAGAGGAAACGCCCGCAACCGCACCCGCCATATCCGCGGGGGCCGCAAGGAGCCCCGGCTGGCCGAGCAGGTTCAACACGATCTCGATCATGAGCCAGAGGCAAGCGAAGATTACCAGGATCGCGAGAATGATCGCTGCAACCGAACGCGACGAGTAAAGCTCGCGCCGGCTGATCCGTTGGTAGGTGGAACGATACTTGGTCATTGAACGCGGCTCTCTGGTCGAATGTCGGCACCGGTGAGCCGCACGGTCACTCGCGACAGGGTAGAACCGGTCAACTCGCGCACCCGGTAATGAATGTGCTGTCTGGCGTGTTCGGCCCGCTCCAGAATCGTGCCCCCGGTGCGAGTCACGATGGAGGGATCCCTGTGCACACGGGTGAGCGCAACGACTCGGATGGGGGCGCTGACCGTGAGGGCGAGGTTGCCCTGATCATCGGTGATCGCGGCACTCACCGCCGAAGGGTCAACGCCCAGAGCGTCCGCCGCGACCGCGGACACTAGCCGATTCAAAGCCCGGGGCGAGATGGTGGTCCGGCCGTTTTTGAGTGCCGCCGGAGACAGCATTTGACGGGTCGCTGTTTCGGAACTGAGGGTTGTCATGACGACGAACGCTTGCCCCGGAATGCGTCAACTAGGTTCGAAACGCTCAGCTTTCCGTCCATAATCCGCCCGACGATCGCGCCGACCGCCATGGCCGCGGCCACGAACACGAATGGCCAAAAGCCAAGGACCAGCCATGTCAGAGCAAGCACGGTTCCGAACACGGCCCCCGTTTTCGCCAAGGTGCTCACTGAACCCGAGCCTCGGACTTCTCGTCCTTGTCGTCGGTCGGCAGGTACACGTCGGTGATGTTCACGTTCACCTCGGTGACCTCCATCCCAATCAGGTCTTCGATTACACGGATCACGGCAGACCGCACCCGCTCGGCCACATCCTGCAGGGCCACGGGGTACTCCGCGACAATGGTGACGTCGGCCGCGACCTGAGTTTCTCCGACCTCCACTTTGATGCCCTGGCTCACGTCCGAGGTGTTCAGGGCATCGCGGATGGCACCGAGCGCCCGGGCGGCGCCGCCGCCAAGGGCGTGCACACCACTGACCTCACGGGCTGCAATGCCGGCGATCTTTGCCACCACAGCGTCGTTGATGACGGTCTTGCCGCGGCCGGGGGTCGCCGAGTTGGAGTTCGGTGCGGTGGAAAGAGTAGGTGTGGTGAGATCTGCCATGGGAGGCTCCTTGTTTGTGTCCCCTGAACGGGGCGTATTTGCAGTAGTTACTAATTAGTCGTAGGCCACGCCGCGTTCGTCACACCCGGTGCTACAGTTCCCAGCGAATTGAGGGGCAACCATTCCAGATAGTGAGAGCAGGGCACTGCTGGCCCACGCTGACGACCGCACCTTGGTGGACCGCGCCGTTGATGGAGACGTTCGAGCATTCGAAGTGCTTGTGCGGCGGTACGGCCCGTTGGTACGCGCCCACGCGACCCGCATCCTGGGCAGCAGCCACGATGCAGACGATGTCGTGCAGGACACGTTCATCACGGCATGGGCAAAGCTATCGACCTTAAAAGATTCTGCGCTGGTAAAAAGTTGGCTGATGCGCATCGCCAGCCACAAGAGCATCGATCGAATCCGCGCACGGCGGCAGCACTCCAACCTCGACGACGTCGACGTGCCTGCATCGGAGAACCATTCACCGACGCAAATAGTGGAGGCACTGTCGCGTAGCGAGGCACTCTCCCAAGTCTTGTCAGCCCTTCCGGAGGATCAACGACGATGCTGGGAGCTGAAAGAGTTCGGGGACTACCATTACGCAGAGATCGCCGAGGAACTCGACTTGCCGGTCTCGACTGCGCGCGGTCTCCTGGCTCGTGCCCGCAAAACTCTGATTCGTGAAATGGAGGCCTGGCGATGATTTCATCCGACACGCCTGAGTCCGCCGCACCCTGGTACGTGTCCGACGACGAGCCTGACCAGCTTGACGGCCACACCATCGAGCAACTCAGCGATTATCTCGACCGAAGCAAGTTGCCCGCCGATCCCTCGATCGACCACTCGCCGGCCTGCCAGATAGCGCTCGCCTCGTTGGAGCGCCTTCATGGGGCGATGAGTTCGATGGTCCAGGATGAGGCGGATCGCGCGCCGAGTCGCGACGATAGCTGGGTCACCACCATCTTGGAAGGAATCGTGCGTGACTCCCGGTCCGGTCGCGACATTCCCATCTCGCATCCGGCGCCGACAGCCCGACTCGCAATCACTGAGGGAGCTGTCCGTGGACTCCTTCGCGCGGCAGGCGATACCGTCGATAACCTCATCGTGGGTCGATGCCGGCTCGACGGGGAAATCACTACCCTGGGAGCTCCGATCACGGTCACGATCGACGCAAGCGTCTACAAGGGTGAGAACATTCCCGTCCTTGCCGACAAGTTGCGGGACACTCTCTTCGGCGCGCTACGCACCCACACCGAGCTCGCCATCGTGGGCATCGACGTAATCATTCGTGACATCTACCTCACGAAGCCTGAGTTCAGCGACGAAGAAGCAACACCATGACGGATGCCGCCGAGCTCGCAGAGAAGCTCGAAGCCATCGTTAGGTCCGTCCCGGGGGTGACCGTCTTGTACCCGACCACGCCGATCGTCGTCACGATTGTCGGGTCTGTTGTCGACGCCCTTACGCAGCGGGCAAAGGCACCGAAACTAGTTACCGTGACGACGGGAGAGGCCAAACTGAGCGTGACCGCGAGAATCGGTGTCGCCTACGCAGCGTCACCCGCCGAGGTGTGCCGACGCGTGTATGACACAATCGCCGCAAATCCCGCCGCTTTGGCGCTTGCCCCCATCAACACCATCTCTGTCACGGTTGTCAGCATCGGATAGAAACACGGCCATTTTCCGCCAAGCGTGACGAAACGGCCGGTAACCGGAGGCAAGGCCACCCAAAGCTCGCCGACAGTTCGGCTCGTGTCCTGTCGGAGCGCGAAGTCGAAACGCTCGGCTAGGAAACGCTCTCTCTGCCGCGGTCGCGCCCAGCGCATTGAAAAAGCGGTCAACCGGTGCGGGCTTTTTAAAACAGACCGCGGGCTTGTCCATAGTGAGATGGACCGCGGCGTTGTCGTGGGGAGCAATCTGCTGAGCCCACTCTGGGTGCGCAACGGCTGCCGCCGTCAGCACCTCCATCGACGCGCTGTGCTGCATCAGTGCGGCTTGTGCGACTTCAGGCACAGCATCCAGTTCCAATACGGACACAAGGTCCGGAGAAGGTCGTACATCGCCGCAGCGAGTTGGCGTTCGTCGGCATCGGACGATGTTGCGAGGGCATGCAGTTCCTCAGCTGTTCGGTGAATGTCAGATCTCCAAGACGGGCCATGGCCTCTCCGCTACGGGTTGGTAGTGTTCTTGCGTTTTTTATCTGTCTGGCCGTTTCACCGTAGTTCGCTTTCGTGCCTGCGTTTTGGGCTTTCGCGGCATATCCTCGCTGCGCTGTGGTATTCCACGACCCTGCACTTCGGCACTCCCGCTCTCAATCGATTTCTCTTGCCAGACAGGCAAAAAAATCAGTTGATGGAGAGAGAACCCAATGACTAACACCACCGCCACCGTCACTGTAGGCACCATCGAGCACATTGACCCCAACCTCATCGTCGTGGAAGCGAACGTGCGCTCCGAGGCTGCGCTGGGCCGCGATTTCGTGGCCAGCATCAAGGCAAACGGTGTTCTGACGCCGATCCTCGCCCGCCGCGACGACCAGGGCAACATCATCGTCCGTGCTGGTCAGCGCCGCACCCTCGCCGCCCGGGAGGCCGGACTGGTGACCATTCCGGCGTACATCGTCGAGTCTGACGAAACGACTGTCGAGCGAATCGTGCAGCAGATGGCCGAGAACGACCACCGTGAAGCCGTCACCGACGCCGACCGGGTGGCCGCGTTCCAGCAGCTCGCGTTCGAGGGTCTGACCCCCGCCGTGATCGCCAAGCGACTGGGCAGCAAGCCTGCCACAGTCAAGGCCGGAATCGCTGTCGCCGAGAACGCCGTCGCAGCATCCGCCATCCTCAGCCACTCCCTCACTCTTGACCAGGCGGCCACACTGATCGAGTTCGAAGGTGACGACGAAACCGTGTCCGGGCTCATCGACATAGCAACTACCGCCCCGGAGAAGTTCGCCCACGCAGCACAACGCGCCCGCGACGAGGCCCGCATCGAATCGATCAAGGCGACCGCGACCGCTGACCTGATCGAGCGCGGCTACGAAATCCTTGATCGCGACCGTGGATCCTACGAAACCGACTACGTCAGCATCAGCTACCTGAGCACCGCAGCCGACGAACAGGTCGCTGTGGAGCACCTCACCGATGCGGTGGGCCGGGCCGCGTACGTGTACGCCTACGCCAGCAGCGACACAGCCTTCGTGCGCTACTACCTGAAAGACCCCAAGGCTGCCGGATTCCACAAGTCCAGCGGAAGCGGAGCCACCAGCGGCCCCATGACCGACGACGAAAAGGCCGAACGCAAAACCCTCATCGCCAATAACAAGGCGTGGGCCAGCGCCGAGGTCGTGCGCCGCGAATGGCTGGCCGAGTTCCTCAGCCGCAAGACCCTCCCCAAGGACGCAGCCAAAGCCATCGCACTAGGCCTGACCGTGCACCACGCAGTTGTCGGCAAAGCCCTCCAGAACGGCAACGTCCTCGCCCACACCCTCCTCGGATTGGAGCGAGCTAACTTCTGGTCCGCTGACACGCTCTCCGCACTGGTGGAGCACTCTCCCACCAAGGCGCAGCACGTCACGCTGACCATCGTGCTGGCAGGCATCGAGGACAGCACCAGCAAGGAAACGTGGCTCTACCCGGACGCCCACAGCGCCCGCTACTTCGAGCAGTTGGCCGCATGGGGCTACAACCTCAGCGAGGTCGAGCAGATCGTCATCGACACAGCCGCCGAGAAGGCAGCAACCAAGACAGCCGAGGCCAACGCCGCCACGCTCACACAGGACTAACCTCACCCCAAGCCCCGGCGTGACAGTCCCGCACTGTCACGCCGGGGCTTCCTGTTCCCAGACCCAGACCCAGGCACGGAAGACAGAGCCTAAAAAACGACCAGGCACCCGTCCCTTCGGGCCGTCAAGGAACAGCGGCGCAGCCGCCGTACCCATCCCCCAGGGGAGCCGCTACGCGGCACGGAGATATCAGAGTGATATCACTCTGAAACCACGACGGCTACGCCGCCACGAACCCCTAAGAGGAGCCGCTGCGCGGCACGGAGATATCAGAGTGGTATCACTCTGAAAGCACGACGGCCAAGCCGTCAGAAGCGATATGGAGCCGCTGTGCGGCACTGATTGCCGGGCATTTTTTGTCCTTTCTGGCGGTTCACCGTAGTTCCCTCCGTGCCTGCGTTACCCGCAGTGCCGGACGCGCCCTGCGGGCTTATTTCGCCCGGCACTGCGGGCACTTCGGCACTCCCGGTCGGTCTCGATTTCTCTTGCCAGACAGGCCAAAAAAACAGTTGTCCACGAGGAAGAGAACCCATGAACACGCTCGCCAGCATCAGCACCCACGTTCCCACCATCCAGCGATTCACGACCGACGCAGCTGCGCGCGGAATCTGGACCATCATCAGCGAGCCCGGAGACAGGGACACCGGCACCCTCATCGCCGCACTCGGCGCGGAAGAAGCCCTGAACGTGGTCCTGCACGGCACCGGCGACGCGGCAGGACTCGACCTGGCCACACTCCGCGCGCGCACCCGGCCTCGCGCCACCGGGGGCAACATTGCCGCAGCTTTCGCGGCCGCAGACACCGGGTCGGCAGAACTCATCACCCCCGACCACCCGCACTGGCCCGCAGGTTTCAACGACCTCGGGACCGCCGCCCCCTACGCGCTCTGGGTCCGAGGTACCACCGAGATCCTGGCCGACCCCCTGAACACAGCCGTCGTCGGGGCTCGAGCCTCCTCCGGGTACGGCGAACACGTCACCATGGAGATCACCGCGGGCCTGGTCAGCCGAGGCCACGTGATCATTTCCGGTGCAGCGTACGGGGTAGACGGAATGGCTCACCGGGCAGCGCTGGCTAACGGCGGGCGCACCGTCGCGTACCTGGCAGGCGGACTCGACCGGTACTACCCCATGGGCCACGACGCTCTGCTCACCCGGATTGCTGAGACGGGCGCGGTTGCCTCCGAAATCAGCTTGGGCCAGAGCCCCACCCGGTACCGGTTCCTGATGCGAAACCGGTTGATCGCGGCCGCCGCCCGCGCAACTGTCGTCACAGAAGCTGGCTACCGATCGGGATCGTTGAACATCGCAACCCACGCCTTCACAATCGCCCGCCCCGTGGGCGCCGTCCCCGGCCCGGTCACGTCCCCGACCAGTGCCGGATGCCACCGCCTGATCCGCGAATTCGGTGCACAGCTCGTCACGAACGCTGAGGACGCCGCCGCACTCTAGACCGGGCAGCCGGCCAGCCGGCCAGCTCCCGAGCTGGCCGGCGAGGGGGAGGAATCCCCCTCGCACTCCCCTACAGCGGAATATCAGAGTGATATCACTCTGAAACTGCGACGGCGAAGCCGTCAGAAGCGATATGGAGCCGCGGTGCGGCACTGATTGCCGGGCATTTTGTCCTATCTGGCCAATCATCGTAGCTCCCTTGCGTGCCTGCGTCACCCGCAGTGCCGGACGCGCCCTGCGGGCTTATTTCGCCCGGCACTGCGGGCACTTCGGCACTCCCGGTCGCTCTCGATTTCTTTTGCCAGACAGGCCAAAAAAACAGTTGTTCACGAAGAGAAGAGATCCCATGGCTGAGTCCGATTACCGGTACGAGAACACCTACCCGAGGGAGTGCTACGCGGACGGGTGCGCCTGCAGCGGGTGCACCTCGGAAGGGGTTGTGGACACCCAGCCCGGAGAAACCTGCACCGCGACCCGCTACGCCGACAGCTTCGCCTAATCGAGGGACAAAAAAATCATGCTCACCATCACCCACAGCCACGCCGCCGGAACCATGATCGACGGCACCGGTAAAGGCGACGGAACCGCCGACGTTCTCAAGAGCGTTGGTTGGCGTTGGGGGCGCAGCATCAGCGCCTGGTTCGTCCCCCAGTCCCGCGACCGCCTCCCCCAGCTCCACACCATCACCCGCACCCAGGAGGCCTTGGAAGCGGCCGGATTCCAGGTCGAAACCGACATCGACAGCACGCGACGCACGACCGCCGTCGTCGAAGCCGGAAAGATCGGACGTCAGGCCGACCGGGTCGACGCCCTGGCCGCCACAGCCGACCGCAAGGCAACCGCCGAGGATGCCGCGTGGATCCGCGCCCGGACCGCGCTGGACCGCCTGCCCGAAGGAGGAGAACCGATCAAGATTGGCCACCACTCCGAAGGCCGCCACCGCAACGCGATCGCCACAGCAGATAACGCCATGCGCAAATCAGTTGAAGCCAGCACGGACTCCACCCACGCCCAGGCACGAGCCAACGCCGCCACCCACACCACCGACGCCCGCTACCGGCCCGTCACCGTGGCCAACCGCATCGACACCTTGGGGGCTGAGCTGCGCAAGCTAGAACGGCGCATCGCCCCGTGCTACGACGACGCACAAGGCTACGTCGACGCCACCGACGCCCAGAAGCAGGCCCGAGCAGACCACCTCGCACCGAACCTCGCCGAGAATCGCGACCAGATCGCGTACTGGGAAGCCGTGCGCGCCGCCCAGATCGAGAGCGGCACGGCCACCGGTTACGACCGCACCAACGTCAAGAAGGGTGACCGGGTGAAGATCCGCGGCCAGTGGCGCGACGTCGTCCGCGCCAACCCCAAGACCGTCAGCGTCAGCACCGGGTACACGTGGACCGATACCGCCCCGTATGCGGAGATCCAGCAGCACCAGCGGCCCTAATAGCCGCCGCGTAGGCCGGCCCACCCCGGGGCCGGCCGCCGTGAGGGGGACGTTGCCCCCTCACACTCCCCCCACCACGTGACCCCGGCCCGGAGGCCGGACCCACACGGAGCCGGCTGCGCCGGCCTGACTCTTTCAAAACATTTTTTCCCTTGGTGGCCAATCATCGTAGTTCGCTTGCGTGCCTGCGTCACCCGCACTCTCGCACGCGGTCGCAGGCTCCCTTATTTCGCACGAGAGTGAGGGCACTCCGGCACTCCCGCTCTCAATCGATTTCTCTTGCCACCAAGGGCAGAAAAACGGTGGACGACAACACAACCACTGCCCACGAGAGAGCTCGGGACCCCGCGCACCTCACCAACCTTGGAGAGAGAACCCCATGACCACCAGCATCCGCAGCGTCAAGATCAACCCGACCGAAACCATCACCACCCTGGACGTGAACGAGGCCAGCATCGGGGCGGACATCGGCGCCGCCATCGGCTGCCGGATGTTCGACGTCGTCGGCCTGGAGGACGAGATCGACCTCTTCGTCGATGATGAAGGACTCATCAACGGGTCAACCCTGAACCTGCCCGCGACCGTGCTCGCCCACCGACTCGGCTCCCGCACGGTCATCTTCGGCACCGCCATCGCCGTCAGCGTCACCGGAGACGGTGAAACCGTCGGCCTCACCGACGCACAGCTCGCCCGAATCCAAGAGTCTCTCGCGCAGAAGCCCGACGCCCGGACCGTCGACACCCTCGTTGAGAGCCTGTCCCCGTTCCCCACCGTGGTGAGTATGCTCCGCAACATCTAGCAGCGACTCACCGGCTGGCCCTGACGGGCCAGCCGGTGAGGGGCAACCCCGCGCTACTCCCCCACCGGCGCGGCCACCGAACGCACGGATACGAACTCGAGTGCGTAACACCGGCCTGCGGCCGGCGGCGAGGGGCGAGTCCCCTCGCGCTCCCCCACCACGGCAGCTCGTGGTTCGCCCGGGCTCGTCGACCTGATGAGGGCGGAGAGGTTTACTGCTTCGAGGCTGGTTTCCTGGTTGTGGGCGCGGTGGTTCGTGCTTCGGCGGTGTCGGCGCGGGTGCGCTGTTCGCGGGCGTCTTGGCGTGCCTCGGCTAGTTCGGTGCGGATCTGCTCGTACTGCTGGTCCTGGCTGGTGCGGAGGTCAACGACCCGCTGATCCCCGTGGACCCGCTCCCGGTCAGCGTCAGCCCGAGCCGCGTCCCGCTCCACACTCACCGTCGCCACCGTGCCGCGCAGAGCACTGACCTCTTCGCGCAACGTTTCACGCTCGGTGCGGAGCTGGTCCACCTGCTCTCGGGCAACGACCAGGTCAGCCTCGGCCCGCTTGGCCCGCTCCGCTTCCTCGTCAGCGCGGGCGACCGCGCCCCGGGCCCGCTCGTCCGCTTCCGCCCGCGCCATGACCGCAGCCTCCGCACGGGCTGTCGCCTCGGTGCGGGCTTGCTCGGTCTCGGTCAAACGCGCCTGGACGCCGGCCAGCTGCTCCCGGAGCTCGACCAGCTCCGCCTGCGCCGCCAAGTCCCGGGCCTCCCCCGCACTCCGGGTCGCGGCCAACTCGACCGTGACCTGCTCCAGCACCAGGGCCTGTTCGGCCAGCTGTTCGTGGGTCTCGGCCAGGGCTGCCTGCTGCTGCTCGGCCAGCTCGGAAGCCTCGACGGCGGCCGCGTCGGCCTCGACCCGCTCCGCTTCCGCCTTCCGCTGTGCCTGCTCTGCCCGCGTCGCCCGCGCCAACGCCGACGCGACCTGCTCGGCTGCCTCGGTCGTGACCGATTCGATCTGGGCCTCGGCCGCGTCGGGATCCGCGACCGTGCGGAGCTCCTCGACCAGCGCATTCAGCTGGGCGCCGAGGTGCTCGACCATCCCCGCGACCTGACCCCGGATCTCACTCGCACGCTGCCTCGCCGCATCAACCGGACGCTTCTCGTCCTCGAGGCCCCGCGCCGGCTCCGCACTCAACCGGCGGCGCGCACGCCACGCAGCGGCCCGGTTGTGGCCCTCGTCATTGCAATACTCCGGCGGCCGCCCCGTCCCAGCCTCCGCAGCCACAGCAGGCCGCTCACACCCCGGGAACCGACACGTACGCTGCTCCACCTGCACCAGATCACTCATAACGTCACACTAACAGAACTAAAAACAAAACACGTAACAAAATAACGAAATACGAAATACGAAAGCAATGCTGGAAGAGGTGGCTCTCACACTCACCGTCCGTCCCGGACGGTGAGTGTGAGGACTCATCTCTATGTCAGTAATGCGTGGACACTGCTCATCTCGATGTCAGGGTTGGCGCGGGCGACGCCTGTGGCCGGGGCAACCGCCGGTTGTGTCCTCCACCTGGTCCACGTCCACCTGGGCACTCCCCCGCCTCGCGGCCGGCGGTGCCATGGTGGGTACTCATCCACCGCAGCTGGTTGCGTGCTGGAGTATCTGACTTCGTGACTTCGTGACTTCGTGACTCTGCAACTCTGTAACTTCCGAACTCTGTAACGTCCTAACTCCGCTATGTCCGGCCCCTATACATGTTCGGCGGGAACTTCCTCAGATATTGACTTCGTAAGTCTGTATCTTCGTGAGTCTGTTATGTCGGAAGTTCGTTACTCCGGAAGTTTGTAAGTGCAACACGCGCAAGCTGAATGAGTCTGTAGGTTCCGGACTCTGGTACTTTCGAACTAACAGACTTAGTAACAACCGAACTTCGTAACTTACGGAATCTGGAACTTACAGAGTTACAGACTGGAGATCGAATGCGCATTGTCTCAATAGCCAACCAAAAAGGCGGCGCCGGCAAGACAACAACAGTAATGAACCTCGCGAGCGTCTGCGCTGAGAACTCCCGGGTCTTGGTTGTCGACGTGGACCCGCAGGGATCATCCGCGTGGTGGGCCGACAGGGCGGGGGACAGCCTTCCGTTCGATGTCGCCGACGACACTGACCCGAGAAATCTCGCCCGGCTGCGTGAGCTGCCCTACGACGTTGTCTTCGTGGATACCCCAGGTTCTCTTGAAGGCCGAGACGTGCTCTCTACGGTTCTTGGGGAGTCCGACTTTGTTATCCTGCCCACTGAGCCATCTCCGCTCGCTTTTGCTCCGCTGACGGCAACGATTAATGAGGTCGTCCTGCCGGCAGGGGTGAACTATCGGGTTCTGGTCAATCGGGTCGACCCGCGCGTTCCGTCGGACCTGGTTGATGCCCAGGGGCTGTTGGATGGAGCTGGCTTTGCCCGATTCGAAGCGGCAATTCGCGACTACAAGATCCACAAGATGGCTCCCATTGAGGGCCGTGTTGTAACCCAATACGCAGACGGTGACTCCAGAATCGCCAGCAAGGCGCGCGAGGACTACCGACGAGTTGCCCTCGAGCTCGTTTCCTACTGGGCCAACACCAAGGGAGGCAAGTGATGGCGAGGACGAAACTCACCCAGCTGCTTGGCGATCCAAAACCGGAAGCGGTACAGGCAGTCGTTCAGGTGCCCGTTCCGACTGAACCGACACCAGCACCGGCAACAGAACCCGAGCCTGTTCCTACTCCTGCGCGGGCGACCCGTGTGGTAACTAAGCAGAAAGAACCAACCGGGGCGTCTGACGTCGGGGGAGGCGCCCACTATCTTTCCTTCGTTCGGAAAGAGACACGCCTGCGCGGCGATCAGATGGATGCCCTCGCGGCCAAGGCTCGCCAAATCAACCGCAACAAGACAGACGGCGGGGAGCGCATCACAGACAACACGCTCATTCGCATAGCCGTAGACCTGCTGTTGGCCAGGGCCGACAAGCTCGCTGGAAGCACTGAGGATCAACTTCGCAACTCTGTAAGTTCGTAACTTCGTAGGCCGGCATCAATCTCCCAGCCCTTCAATCAGATGTTTATCTGATGTACTGTGTCGATATGAGTACTGCGACTTTCACTGACCTTCTGCGCAAGCCCAAGGAGGTTCTGGCCCACATCGACGAGGGCCAGGTTCGGATCACGCGCCGTGACGGTGACGATCTCGTGATCCTTCGCGGTCACGATCTCGATGTCCTCGAGAACGGTGTAGCGCTCTCGAGTCGTCTGATCCGTGCGATCGGCCGGAACAAGGGCGACGTCGCGGCGGCGCTGACCGACCTGTTCGCGTGGACGGGGGAGTTCACCCCGGGGGAGCTGAGCGCGTACGCGGCCGAGATCGAGCAGCTGCTCTATGCCGCCAGTGAGCTGGGAACGTTTGAGCGGCTGCTGCGCGCGCAGCAGGAGTGGAAGGAAACGGCCCTGGCTTACGCGATGGGTATGCGACCTGTCGAGCCCATCGAGCTGCCGGCTGCTCCTGTCCGCGTTAATCGCCCGTAGATGGCGGGGAAACGCGGCACCCCGGTTCCGCGACCTGTAAAAGGCACCGAGTACGAAATCTTCTTTGGCAGTGTCGGTGCCGAACGCGGGTGGACTGATCTGAAGTCCACCGCGAAGAATGCCCTGGCGGACGCCTTCGACTATCTCACCGCACATCCCGCGAAGTACGACCCTGATCGCTGCTACAGACTGCGAGGAGATCTCGAGACAGTCCTTATCGACGGTGTAGCCCTCCCGCAGTGGCAGTACAAAGTGACCGATGGTGCTCGCCTCTGGTACGCCGTCGATGAGCCCAACGTCAAGGCGAAGAAGCCAGGACGCGTGTACACCACGAAAGCGGCCACCGGACACCCCAATGAAACGGACTCGAAGAAGAACTTCCGATAGCGGTCCAAGAAGCCCCACAACCAGCGGTCCGGATGCTGCGCCGAGATTCGGTTTTGGCCTGGGCTTGGGTACTGACAACCTGTCCGGCAGGGGCGAGGGGACACGGTACGGTCGTCATAAATGCTGAAACGACCAGGGACTATTATTCGCGGAACCGGTCGGCAAAAAGAAAGGTCGGTGTCGGGGTGGCGACAAGGTCTCTGAACGAGATTCGCAAGCGTGCGGGGAAGTTCGTGTCCGAGTGGAAGGATGAACCAGGCGAGGAGCGGCAGCAGGCGCAGTCGTTCGTCCGTGACCTCCTCGGCGTGTACGGCATCACGGAGACGAAAGCCGCCTCCTACGAACGGCGGGCGAAGAGGTCCTCGACTGGTAACGGCGGTTACATCGACGCTCTTGTCCCTGGTCTGTGTCTCGTGGAGATGAAGTCCGCCGGCAAGAACCTCGAGGAAGCTGAACGGCAAGCGTTGGACTACATCGACGATCTCACCGACGCGGAAGCCCCACGGTGGGTAATCACGAGCGACTTCCGGCAGTTTCGAATCCTCGACCTTCACGATCGGACAGAGGGTGCTGTCCAGGAGTTTGCGTTGACCGGCCTGCCAGTGAAGGCGGAAGCCCTGGCGTTCCTCGCCGGTTACCAAACTCGTTCGTTCGGATCCGTGGAGCAAGAGGCCGCATCTATCAAGGCGGCGCGCGTCATGGCCTCTCTGTACGAGACGCTTGAGAAATCCGGCTACCCCGACCATGAGGCGTCAGTCTTCCTCGTCCGGATACTGTTCTGCATGTATGCCGACGACTCGGGTCTCTGGGATCGCGACCTGTTCACGGAATTCATCGAGGACCGGACTAGGGACGACGGCTCCGACCTCGGCCCGCAGATTGCGATGTTCTTCCAAGTGCTTAATCAGAAGATCAAACCTGGGCATCTCGATGAAGCTCTGCAGAAACTTCCGTATGCCAACGGCGGCGTTTTCGCGGAGACCATCAGCATCCCTGCGTTCGACTCCGAGATGCGTTCCAAGCTCCTCGACGCGTGCCGGTTCAACTGGGCTGACATCAGCCCGGCTATCTTCGGGTCGTTGTTCCAGGCAGTGAAGGACAAGAAATCTCGACGCCAGCTTGGTGAGCATTACACGACCGAGACGAACATCCTCAAGACCCTCGGCCCACTATTCCTCGACGACCTCAAAACCCGATTCGCAGATGAGCAGCACAGCGTCCAGGGGCTGAAGAAATTTCGTGCCCACCTCGGTCAGATACGCCTTATCGACCCAGCAGCGGGATGCGGAAACTTCCTCCTTCTGAGCTACCGGGAGCTCCGAGCGCTCGATCTCGCTGTCCTCATTCGTCTCCGGGAACTGGGCGACACCACCGAAGTTCCGACGATGTTTTTCACCCGCGACGACCTCGTCGTCCGGCCAGAGCATTTCTTCGGAATTGAAATCGAGGAATGGCCGGCCCGAATCGCTTCGACCGCGCTGCACCTCGCTGACCATCAAGCGAACCAGGCGATGTCCCTTGAGCTCGGCATGGCGCCGGATTCCCTTCCGCTTGGCACTATTGACACAATCCACGTTGGCAACGCGCTTCGTACGAACTGGCGGGACATTCTTAATCCGACTGTGAACACAATCGTCGTCGGCAACCCGCCGTTCAAGGGACACCGCGGACGAGAAGCGGAGCAGGCCGCTGACCTCCGTACAGTCTGGGGTCGTGAAGATATTGGACGACTCGACTACGTCACCGCCTGGTACCGAAAGGCCGTCGAGTTCTTCGACGGAGTTCCGGGCGGACGGTTCGCATTTGTGTCCACCAACTCCATCACGCAGGGTGAACCCGTTCCCACTCTCTTCGGGCCAGTGTTTGCGGCCGGGTGGCGTATCCGGTACGCCCACCGCACTTTTGGCTGGTCGTCAGAAGCGCCCGGGGCGGCAAACGTGCATTGTGTTGTCATTGGTTTTGACAGGGGCGGCCGGGCAGCGCCCGCTCCGACGCTGTTCTTCTACGACACCCTCCGCGGCGCTCCTACGGCGAAGACCGTGGATCGCATCAACGCGTACCTCATCGATGGTCCGAATATCCTCGTTGCCCAACGTCGAACGGTCCTCGCACCCGACTTGCCGCCGGTCACCATGGGGAGCATGCCTCGTGATGGTAAGAACCTCATCGTAGAGAAAGAAGACTATGCCGAGGTCACCGCCGACCCCGTCGCAGCGAAGTACCTTCACCGATACATGATGGGGGAAGAATTCATAAATGGTGAGGATCGTTGGTGCCTCTGGATGACCGACCTTGACCCGGCGGATGTCGATAGGTCTCCGGTGCTGCGGAAACGCCTCGAGGGAGTTCGAGCGATGCGTCTTGCGTCCAAGGCGCCCTCCACTCGAAAAATGGCGGAGACCCCTCACTTGTTTGGGCAGCGATCGCAGCCGGAGACCTCGTATCTCGGGATTCCGAAGGTGTTCTCCGAACGACGGCGCTGGGCCACTGCGGCGCGGATGCCCGCGGACGTAATTGCTGGCGACAAGGTCTACAAAGTGGACGACCCGGACGGATTTGCCTTCGCCGTGATGTCTTCTAGCATGTTCATCACCTGGCAGAAGTCAGTCGGCGGCAGGTGGAAATCGGACCCGTCGTTTTCTAACACCCTTGTCTGGAACACGCTCCCACTGCCGAAGATCACCGACGTGTTACGACAAGCTGTGATCGAGGCTGGGCAGAAGGTCCTCGACGCGAGGGACCTCCATCCGGGGCGCTCGCTCGAAGACCTGTACAACCCGCTTGCGATGGACCCCGTGCTCGTGTCCTCGCACAACGCGCTCGATAGGGTCCTCGACAAGGCGTTCGGCGCCCGGCGGGCCTTGGTGACGGAAGCGGACCGACAGCGAGTGCTGTTTCAGCGGTACGAAGAGATGATGACTGCCGGGCAACTCTGACCCAGCCCGGTACAGACGGTTTCATGAAAGCTGCACGTCATGGTTGATGCCATTTTTCGAATGCGGTTCATCGTCCCGCAGTTGTGGATCGGATTAGATGCCGTAGGGGCCAACTTTGAACTGAACTGGGATGGCTCATTGGTTCGAGTTAATCTCCCCAGTGACGCGGAGTCGTTTTCTGATCTGCCAGAAAACTATCCACAAAATCCCTTACCGTCGCTCGTTGGGAGCGGGCCAGTGTTCGCAGACCCTGACCGTGATGAACGCACGGCGGCGTTGGTCCTTTTCGAGGTGACCGTTGAAACGACGACGGCGTTTCCGATGCCGAAACCAGATGACCTGACGGACGAGCTACGCACCATCGCTGACAACGACATCAATGCAACGCGGCCAATAGCTGAGGCGGTGGCCGGTTTGTTTCTTCGGCATCTTCGCGCTGCAGCGCCAGCACAGTCCTGGTTGGGATTGTCCACTCACGCGCCAGCGCAGTATGGGATCGCGCAACTCGAGTACCGCGAAACCGGCGAACGCATCTTGGGATACGGCCCGGCACAGTCGGTGACAATGCGATCGTCGCGCATTCGGCTCGACGTCGGCAGCATCGAGTCGATAATGGATGACGTTTCAGCACGGCAAGAACCGAGCATTGCTGACTCGTTGCTCGCTGATGCCTGGCACCTCTCGGTTACGTCCCCGTGAGTGGTGTGGTTTCCCGCTCTTGAGCGTTGCTTCGTCAACGTGAAGAGCCACCGTGGGATGGTCAGTGAGTACCGACTAAAGCAACTCACAAAGGACACCACACGATGGCTCTAGACCAGTCTGCCCTGCTCGACCTGCTGGGAGAACTCAAACTCACCGATGTCACCGACCGAATCCGCGTCGCGACCGAAACCCTGTATCAAGAACTGATCGATGCGGAAGCGACCGTATTCATCCGTGCCGCCCCATTCGAACGCTCCGGCGACCGCACCACCCACCGCAACGGCACCCGATCCCGGACGCTGAGCACCACGGCCGGGGACCTCGACCTGAAGATCCCGAAGCTGCGCGCCGGGTCGTTCTTTCCCGCTCTGCTCGAGCGGCGCCGCCGCGTTGATCAAGCCCTGTTCGCCGTCGTGATGGAGGCTTATGTCCACGGCGTCTCAACCCGCAAAGTCGACGACCTCGTCAAAGCCCTCGGAGCTGACACCGGGATCTCGAAGTCGGAGGTGTCCCGGATCTGCGCGGGCCTGGACGCCGAAGTGGCCGAGTTCCGCGACCGCACCCTCGCCGCGCAGGACTTCCCCTACGTGTTCCTTGACGCGACCTACTGCAAGGCCCGCGTCGGCCACCGCATCGTGTCCCAGGCCATCGTCGTCGCGGTCGGCGTGGCTGCCGACGGGCGCCGGGAAGTCCTCGGTTTCGACGTTGGCGACAGCGAGAACGAGGGCTTCTGGACGTCGTTCCTGCGGTCGTTGAAGACTCGCGGCCTCGACGGGGTCAAGCTGGTCATGTCTGACGCTCACACCGGCCTGAAGAAGGCCATCGGGACCGTGTTCCAGGGCGCCGGTTGGCAGCGCTGCCGGGTGCACTTCATGCGCAACGTCCTCGCCGTGGTCCCGAAGGGATCCCAGGAGATGGTCGCCTCGATCATCCGCACCATCTTCGCCCAACCCGACCGCGAGCACATCGAGAAACAGTTCCGCGAGGTGACCACGATGCTCTCCCGCTCGCACCCGAAGGTCGCCGCGATGCTCGTCGACGCGCAACCCGACCTCCTCGCCTTCGCCGGGTTTCCGCGGCGACACTGGCGCCAGATCTGGTCCACGAACCCGCTCGAACGGGTGAACAAGGAGATCAAACGCCGCACCGACGTCGTCGGCGTGTTCCCCAACGCTGCAGCCCTGTTGCGCCTGGCCGGGTCGGTGCTGATCGAGCAGCACGACGAGTGGGAGGCCGGCGAACGCCGCTACTTCTCCGAGGCATCCATGCTCGAGCTGGCCACCATGAACAACCCCATCGAGGTCATCGACGAGGCGGTGATCCTCCCAGAACTCGCCGCCGCCTAAACTAAAACAGCTGACCTGCATGGTGTTGAGAAATTCCACCACTCAGCGGGACGTGACCCACCTCTCTGACGCACAGTCGGCAAACGACCAAGACCGGGCCACTCTGGTCGCGGCAACAGCGTGTGAGGTGAAGGTGAAGGAAATCATTCAGGATCGAGTTCCCCTGAGCGGGAAAGCGATGGCAAGGATGATCCTGAGTCGGCGGTCGAACCTTCCCGAGCTGCTTGACGAAGTGCTTCTTGCAACGCTGGGCGTGACATTGAAAAAGGCGAACGTCAACTTGTTTCAGGCGGTTAGCGCGTTGTCGACTCAACGGAATGCGATTGTGCACGGCGGTCGCCGCAATACAAAAGCCACTCAATCGCCTCTGCCTGCGCAGGTTGGGTCGAGTCTGTTCGAGTGGCTTGAGCAGCTTCCCAAACGCGAGTAAGCACTGCGGCACTGGACGGCCCGGGTTTTGCTGGTTCGCAGCCATAGGCGATCGTAATCGTGAAGGTCGGGTCGTCGCCCCCACAGAATCCGGCGGGAGTAATTTTGCTGATGCTCGGTTCCGGAATCATTCGTTGCCGGGGGAGTGCCGCCGAACTTACGTCTCAGGTTGCACGGCGATCACTCGAATTTGGGGTACACCCCAACTAGGCGTCAGCCGACGGTGAGTATTAGCGCTTCTGGGGGCCACCGATATTGCCTTTGGGGGCCACCGGGCGGTGTGGCCAGTAGCGCGCTCGGGAGCCACCGAATATTCGTGTTGGAGGCCATCTGCTTACCTCCTTCCGGACAGAGCTCGCAGAGGCCTGGAGGCTGGCCCGCGGCAAGCCCTCCGGGGCCGCGAAGTTCTTGAATGAACAAGAATGACGTGTTGTCGCTGTTAGTGATCGATGAGTGGCTCCTGTACGAGCCCGACGACAGCGCCAGGAACTTACTGTTGGTACTCCTCAAGCGGCGTTGTGACCGGCCATCAACGTCGTCCCAAACCCAACACTTGCGACGGGTTGGCACCAGTGCCTCGGCTCCAGGGTTCACGCCGACGCGATCATGGACAGATTCGTGCACACGCCACCATTGGGTCGAAACCTGCGGCCACTGCACGAGAGAACACACGGCCGGCCAGGTCACGGCATAGGCCCGCGCATGGTTAGGCGTTGCTGGCCCCCGACCGCGCGACTGCGTGGCGCCCAAAGGCAATACCGGTGGCCCCCGAAGGCAATATTCATTGGCCCCCAAGCCAGCAAATACTCAACGGTGTCCACCGCCTTCCAGATAGGGTCGAATTCTCGTGGGTGACAGCCCTAACAGCCGGTTCTTAGATCCAAACCTGACAGAAACCCAGTGCCGGAACGGGGGGTGCGGCGGCACGCTGGACAGTCCTAAAGCGCACCTAAGGTAGGTGCCATGCCTGCGGAACAAACTCAAGAGCAAGGACGGAAAGGCGTTGCACTCGTGCAGCGATGGTTGGAGTCCACGACCTTCTTGGAGCTCAACTGGAATGTGTACGACAATTCTGCGATGTGTGAAGTCGAGCACCTTGGAGGTGTGAAGTACTTCGACCTTGCAGGCTCGTTCTTGGGCGCAAATCGCAGAGAAGTATTCGTTGAGAACAAGAACTACAGCAGCGACAGCGGCCAATACCCTCACTTTCAGGAATTCTTAGCCATCGCTTATAGCGCGACGGCGAAGGTCAAGAATGCCGGTCGAATGGACCGTGCGACGGAGTTTATTTGGGTGACGACTCACCCGTTCTCGATTAAGCGATGGGCGAGTCTGGCGTCAGAGGCGGAAATTCGACTCGCGCTTGTCGCCAGGCCAGAATTCCTCGGGGACACGGAAGTCGATGAAGACATCGTCCGCGTTGTAGCAGGCAGGATCTGGGTGCTGGTTATGCACGAAAAGCAGATCGATCTCAGCCTCACTCAACAAGAGGTCTGGCAAGTATTGGCGCTTTTGAAGCGAAAGGAAGCCACGCTATGACGTTCGTCGAGGCGCTTGAGACTGCAAAAGACACACGAGATCGAGATGCCTATATCGCGAGGGTCAAGGCTGCTGTCGTCAGAGAACTTTCCGTATTGGACTCATCGGTAGAGATTCACGACACCCACTATTTCAATCACAGTGCGATTCCCGACCTGGTCGTGTCGTGGCCAAAAGAACGTGGCGAGCGGAACATCTACCTTCGACACTCCTATGAGGCGATCGCTGCCTCGCCTTCGGATGCAATTGACAAGACACTCGACCCAGTAGTTCTGTCGCTTGATACGCGACATGTAGCTGACGTCACTCCAGGTATCGACCGTCAACTACAGGCTTCCCCTCGCGCCTTGGTTACGGATCCGGAAGCAATCGACGTTCTACTGAATGACGATCGTCGAGGCTCACCCCTTGCTGGTCTCGTGCGGGCCAATTTTATTCGCGGCGGTAAGGGGCATATAGATCGCCCTCGTGCTGCTTCCTTGGTCGGCCTCAACCCGACGCAATTGGAGGGCGCGAGCGGGGGGAGCTTGGTCGCTGATCTCATTGGGACCAGCTTCTCTGAGGACGCTGCCGCCCGCATTACGCGTACCGCGCAGCTTGTTGCGGTTGCCATGGGGGAATTTCCTGAGCAGGAGTTAGGTGAACCTTCCGCGCTGATCGGCGGGAAGCTGTCGCTTGCCGAGTTGCGACACCTTCTGCCGTGGTTACTCAATCAGCCGAGGGCAATTGCCAATGATCGATTCTGGGCTTATGTCGGCGGCATGATGTCATTCGCGGATCTCGAAAAGATTCGCGAGAACCTTGAAGGAGTGGACGTTTCGCCGCTGATACGAGCCAACGCTCGACGCTGGAGCGCTAAGCGTGCGTACCTCGGCTTGTCTACTCCGGTCGAAGGCGATGAGACGTATCTGTTGCGGTCGAATCATTGGTCCTTTTCCACGGGTGCCCTCGGTATCGACATCGGCGAGAGCCGCCTTTTGCTTGCTGACAACGGCAAACTCATCCATGCACGAGGGGGTAGCTCATCGGCCACTTGGCTTGACATTAAGGATTCGCTTAAAGGCTTGAAGCTGGCCCGTGTTGAACTCCACGGCATCAGACGCTCGGTCACAATCAATGCTGAGCAGAGCGACGACGTCAGTGGAGATGTGGATGAAGTCACCGAGTCCCTCGACGATGACTACTTTGTCGGCGAAGTAGCAGTGCGCTTCTCAGCGCCTGGCGACGAGCCTGGAAGCCGCGACGTCGACGTCCTCTTTGGGAAGAGCCTCGTTTCAGGTTCGAAGGGGGCCGCGTTGGCGGACTTAGTCCATCTCGCGACGAGCGTGTTGAAGTTTCGCGCGCCACTCACCGACGATCAGAGATTGGCACTCATTTCGGGCGTTGGTGAATCGCAGACCTGAGGACATTCCCGGGTCATGGAAGTACTTGACAGCCCCCACGAATTCCAGCCGAGAGCGCAGAATCATGGCCCTTATTGGAACTTGAAGAACATGACTGGTTAGGTGACTTCTGGTGCTCTTTGGTGGCGTTCTGTGGCCCCTATTTGACGCCGTCGCTTGTCAGAGTGTGGTCATCAGATTGGTCTGGGAGTAGCCCCAGGGTGCGCGCTCTGCGGTAGAAGGTAGCTCGGGACATTCCGAGGTCGAGCGCGACCTGGGCCACTGTCTCTCCGCCAACTATGAGTCGGCGGGCGTTGCGGATTTGGCTGTCGGTGATGATCCGTGGGCGACCGCCCAGATCCTTGCCGGCCGCGCGGCGTTCAGCGAACGAGCCGACAACATGCTCTCGCTTGATTTCGTGTTCCATCTGCCCGAGCGCCGCAATGATCGTGAACAGCATGGACCCCATCTGTGTCGCCGTCCACGTCCACGTCGACGTCGCCGCCACCTGGGTGCAGCACTCGGAGGCCTGCACCTCGGCTGCGGAGCATTTCGCCTTCCTGCTCCGTGCGATAGGGATGATAGGTTTGTACTAGGAAAGCACCTCTCAAGATGGTTCGCTCTTCCGAAGTACAGGCCGGTTGGGTCCAAGGCTCGGAATCGCAATCTCAGGCACGTGTCCCTTTTCCGGTTTCCTCTACGTCGGTACTAATCGAGTGCAGTGGGAACGTCCGCAGGGCATTGCTCGCGGAAAAAGAAAAAAGACTTCCCACGGCGCCGTCACGGTGCTGAGGCCTCGCCGACATGGTGAGGAACGGAGTCGTTCCGACCTTTGCGCATGCAGGCGTCAGAGAATCTCAGGGCCGTGCCCCCACCGCGCGAGTTCAGACGGACCTCTGACAAGTTCGCAATAGCGATTCGTCGCATCGGATAGTGCTACAGCTCGGCAGCCCATCCCTTCACGAGATAGATGCTGGACCGGTGAGGGGTTCGCGTCGCCCTTTGGAGACATGGTGCCTGACCTGGCCCCCCATTTCGAACCCTTCTTCGACGGCTTTGTGCAGCTCGCTGCTACCGCCCAAGTTTTGGGCGGCAGCTTCTTTCTGCTCATTGCAGGTGTCGCCCTCGTGGCCATTTTCAGCGACAAGTTCGGTAATCGCGCCCTGAAGGTTTTGCGTACGCTGACGCGAATGAAGCACCCCCCGGGGAACAAGTAGATCGCCGGGCCGTAGACGCGGTCTCATGGAGACGCATGTAACCGAATGGCGTACGGGCCGTGGCGCGCTGACCTGCACGAGAGCGAAAAAATGCCAGTGGTTCGTGATCGCAATCAATCGTTTCAGCCCACAATTCCGGTGAAAACGGGAGTCGTGAGACGCCTTATTTCCCTAGGGTTGTAAGGCATGCCTCCCGCAGGAAGCTGCTCTCGGGCCTCCCGCAGGATGGTCAGCGAACGGTCGCGTCCTGGCCAGAGGCCATCTCGAGGAGGCAGGTCAACGCAGTGAGCGCGGATCAAACCCTATGGCTGTGCGGGGGACCAGGGCAGGGTCAACCATTTCGCCGACATGGTGAACTCGCCAACTACTGTTGGGCACGACCGAAATCCCAGGTCGCCAAACGAGCGTAACGTGCATAGTCGCTGGGGCTGCATCAACAGCGTGGTTGAGGTGTTGGCTAGTCTCGACCAGGCGCACGTATGCGACGTCCGGTGCCCCGATTCCATAAAGCGCAGTCGTACTTATCTTCAGTCCAGCGGCGAAGATTGAACGTGCTCGTGAGAAGTCGCCCCACGAGGTGATGGACTCCGGCGTGACGAACGCTCGTGCAAGCGATGCGCTCTCTTCTGGGTCCACTGTGGAGAGGCCCAAACGGAAGACATCCACGAAGAGCGAGGGATGCCATTCAGGGAGTGACTCATAAGTCACCAATGCATCATCCTCATCGGTCCGGAATTTGTCAAGGTGAATGAGGCCAGCGTGAGTTTAGGCGGCTAGTTTCGGTTCGGCCTCCGCGACTGCGGGTTCGGCGGGTTGGTTGATCCAGGCTGGCCCGGGC
>NZ_SOGQ01000057.1 GCF_004403465.1 Cryobacterium sinapicolor
CTTTGTGAGTTGCTTTAGTCGGTACTCACTGACCATCCCACGGTGGCTCTTTACGTTGACGAAGCAACACTCAAGAGCGGGAAACCACACCACTCACAGGGACGTGACCTAGCCGTGCCCGCCTCCAGCGCAGTGAGGGTGTCGACATCTGGTGCTTGGCCCAGAATCAACGCGAGGTCGGCAGCGTCGCCGACCCAGATGGTGGGCTGGGTTGGCGCGAGCTCGAAGCGATCGAGTGTCCCAGCTGCGCAAAGCGCTTCATTCAGACCGTTTTCCTCGAACGACAACTCGCAGATCCCTTCGTCGGCGGACTGGGGCAGAGGAAGACCTTCCGGAGGGAACATCATCGTTTGCCGACCGCTGTACCCTTCGAAGTCATCGACAGGTGAACCCCAGAACGGGCCGAGCACGCCACTGAGTACTCGAACCTCGGTGGCATCAACACCATCAGAGAGGGCCGCGGCGACAGCGTCGGGGTCTCTAACGACGTCCCGTTCAATCGGGTCCCACCGTGTGGGCACGACTAGATCGACCTTGACCTGGTCTCGTTGGAGTTGCCAGTCGTGGTCTGTGACCGACCATGCGTCGCTCGCGGCAAAGAAGGTGAGGTACCCGCCAACGATAAAGGTGACGAGCATGATGGATGCCGCTGCGGCTCCCGAACGCGCACCGCTTCGTTCCGCATCGCGTGCGGCGATGCGCGCTGCGAGCCCGGCAGCGCCCGGGAGGCGTGCGGGCCCGCGTGCTGTCCAGCGGATCAGGGCGGGGAAGGCGAGGACGGCACCGACCACGATCGTCAGTGCCGCGGGCGCAGCAAGTAGCCCGCTCACAGAGCGTAGAAGGATGGCGGGCAGTCCGTCAGGGAGCACTCCTCCCGCGAACCCGAGCGCACCAACAACGAGGAGAGCTACACCGCCGCTCACCGAAATAATCAGTCCCCCACGCGCCCGTCGAGTCGTCGACCGGGCTGGTCGTGGGGCATCTCGTAGCACCATCGACACGTCGATAGCGGATGCTCGCACCGCGGCGACGAGCGAGGCCAACCAGCCCACCCCGCTCGTTGCGATAGCGACGACGATGATCGCGACAATGTCAACCGCGACGAGTCTGGTGCCGCTGCTCACGAGAAAGGCGATACCCGCAGCGAATCCGACCACAACCGAGGTAACGGCCGCCAACGCACCGAGAATGAGACCTCGCGCTGACATTACGCGGGCAAGGACCTGTGGCGATGCTCCGATAGCAGCGAGAAGGGCAAGCATTCGTTCACTGCGACGTACTGACACGATCATCGCCGCGCCGACCATCGCGCCGACCAGTACCAGCGCGAGGATCGCGAACTGCGCTGCCACAGCGATCACGCCCACGACCCACCACGAGCCATAGCTCGTGCCGTCGTCGAACACGGGAATCATATTGGGGGCGACGACCGCGACGGCCACGACAGAACTGACCGGGATCGCCATGGCAATCACGCTCATCAGGGCTGAGAGACGATTGCGGCGGATGTCTCGTACGGCTAGTCGGCTGGCGAATCGCCAGCGCTGCAGAACTGTCATCGCTGCATTTCGGTGGTGGCGTACAGGTGGCCGTCTTCGAGGGTCAGGACACGGTCTGCCCAGGCCGCCAGTCGAGCGTCGTGGGTGGCCACGATGGCGGCTGCTCCGGCATCGACGCGTTCACGGATGAGTCGCACAATCGACTCGCCGGTGATGGAGTCCAAGGCACCTGTGGGCTCGTCCGCCAGAATGAGGCGGGGGCTGCCGGCCGTGGCCCGTGCGATCGCCACTCGCTGCTGTTGGCCGCCGGACAGGTTCTCCGGATAGGAGTCGGCAACCTCGAGTAAGCCAAACTCAGCTAACGCCTGACGGGACGTCTTCAGGGCTCGCGCCCGGGGCCAATCATCCAACTCCAGAGGAACGGCAACGTTCTCCAGCACCGTGAGAATCGGGATCAGGTTGTAGTTCTGGAAGATGAACCCAATGGACCGCCGTCTGACGGCGGCCAGAGCCTGGGCATTGAGTGACCGGAGCGGCGTTCCATCAACGATGACCTCACCAATACTCGGGTGTTCCATCCCACCGGCGATGCCGAGCAGCGTGGACTTGCCCGAGCCCGACGGTCCCATCACAGCAATCAGCTCGCCGGCTCGCACTGTGAGGCTGACGCCGTCGAGGGCTCGTACTCGCAGATCACCGTGGCCATAGTCGTGGGAGACATCGGTCAATTTCAGAGTTTCAGTCATCGTTGTTCTTTCCTCCGGGGATATCCGTGGGATCTGTGGATCTGTTTGCTCGGGGTCGGCCCCGGCGAGGCCGCTCCGTGTCAAACGGAATGGCCAACGAAATTCCCCTGGCGATTGCGTCGCGAACGCGATCGGAGACCTGATCGAGCCACCGCAATTGAGTCTCCGCCTCGATCAGTAACGCATCGCTCACGATGCGAGAGGCGAGATCCTGCGCGGTGCGCACTGGTTCCCCACCTGATTCGTGGGTGAGTTGCTGTAGCCGCGTGATCGCTTCACGACGTTGGGCGCGTAACAGCGCAGTCACGTCGACCCCGGGCAACGTCACAGCAATGGCAACCTTGATTGCGAGATCGTCACGTGCTCGGGTGGGTACCGGATCTGCCTGCTGTATCCAGACACTCGAGGCGGCGACCCCGGCTGCAGTGACCGTATAGAAGACGTGGCCTTCGGCATCCGTGCCAGATCTTTTTTCGACGAGACCTTCACGCTCCAGTCGATCCAAGGTCTTATAGACCTGACCGATATTCAGTGGCCACCGGGCACTCGTTCTGCGATCAAACTCGGCACGTAACTCATACCCGTATCGCGGTCCCTGGGCGATCATCGCGAGGAGGCTCATCGCTACTGACATTGCACTCCCTCAACACATGGCCTGTATATAAATACACACCATACATTAAAGTGGCTAAGCCTCGTGGCCTCGTTCGCGTGATGCGGACTAGCGCTAGGGTTCACGCATGGGGAACAGTCGGTCGTTGCGGATTGGCACAACCCAACAGAGGTCGACGTGAAGTCGCTCGACCATGACTCGACGATGGTCGACGCGGTTGATAGCTTGATCCAGGGTCCGCACGGCCACATACCGGTGCGCTGGTACTTCCCGCCTGACGGCACCATGCAGATCGGATCTGCGACGATCGTGTGGATTCACGGTGGAGGGTTTTTTAAGGGGGGCCTTGACCAGCCGGAGTCGAATGACGTTGCGCGAACGCTGGCCGCTGCGGGGTTCACTGTTGTCACCGTGGCCTATCGGCTCGCAACGGTCTCGAGGTTTCGTTGGTCGGAGCGGGGATGGGGGTGGCACCCCGCCGTGCACTATCCGCTACCGGTGGACGATGTCGTGGCCGTAGTGCGTGAGGTGCAGCGCGGGGCACCCAACGGGGTCATCCTGGGCGGTGCCAGCGCCGGTGCATGTTTGTCAGCCGGCGCAGTCCTTCGGTTGGTCGACGACGGAGCGGACGCTCTCGTCGGCGTCTTCTTCGCTTACGGATTTTTCCATGCCTTGCTGCCGAAACGGTCGCCCGACTTGCGCAGCCGACTTCGTGGCCGGCGCCGTTTCCTGCACACGCCAATGCTCCTCAATCTGACGAATCTCCACTACTCGGGCACGCGAACCGCGCTAACGGAACGTTACGCATTTGCTGGCGGCCACGCCCTGCACGAGTTTCCGTCGACACTCATGATCGACGCGGATCGGGACTCGATGCGTTCATCGGGTGGCCAGTTCGCCCAAGAACTTTCGACCGCCGGCGCTATGGTCGATTACCACGTGCTGCCCGGAACGTTCCACGCCTTCCTCAATCGCCCGCACGACCAGAGCTTCACCGAGGGCGTGCGCCTGATCATTGACTGGGCCCGGCAAGCAGACTCGAAGAATGCGCGACCTACAGCCCCGGAAAAGCGGTCAGGCAAACGCACCGGGCAATCTCGATGAGCCCGAGGAGCCCGGGGGTCGGTAATCTCCGGCCGCAGTCGAATCAGAAGCAAATCTGAAGTATGTGTGAAATTTGCACGCCGGAGGCTGGCTTCTGCAGGGCAGAGGTCACCTTGGCCCTTGCTTCCGCAAAGCCTTGAAACGGTCGACCAAACTCTTGACCACGCAGTCCCGCAGAGGGTTCCCTTTCGGCGACGCTGGACCTACTGGTCCTTGATGCGGAGGTTCTCGCTTGCCTTGCTCCAGCCCGCTCGATTGGGCATGCCGTCCTGAACAACCATGACTTCAAAACCTGGCGACTTCATGGTCGTCATATTCGAGCCGCATCCTCCTAGCCAGTCACTGGCCGTCCTGTATACGAGCAAGCAGACCGGGTATTCGCGGCCTCGTGCCAAGTACAGCCGCGTGTCGTCAACGGCACTGACAAACCTCAGGCTGTCGATGTCGAAATCGTCCAATGCGTAGTCAGGAAGGCCACTTGGGATGGCATCCTCAGCGCTGGCCGTTCTATTCAGGTCGGAGAAGCCATCGGCAGGTGAACAGCCCATCAGGGTGAATACCGTGGCCGACACGGCGAGCAACCACACAAACGTCCACTTATCAGCCATTTTTCTCCCCCAATGGATGCAAACCTATCGGGTTCCGAAATCGGACCACAAGGGGTTGGTTGGGCGGACGGAGCTTGAGTCCTGCGACCAACGGATTATGAGTCCGCTGGTTGATCGTGACGCGTCGCTATGCTCAACGAGCTTCGCTAGACATGGCCTTTGGCAAGTGGAGCACGGATGTACATTCGCGGGGCGGCCAGTAGATTCGACCTATGAATGAAGAACGTGACCAGAGCGACCTGAACGTCTACGGTGCCGAGGACTTCGAAGAGCTCGATGCAATCTTGGCCGCCATTGACCGGGCTCTTGACACGGACGGGTAGACAACCAGCAGCGTCTAGAGCCGCACCAGCCCGCACTCTGGGCACCGCCAAAGCGTCGTGGTCATCCCATCGGCCGGCTCCAGGCGCATCAAACAAGCCGGGCAGTTAGGGGTATCGAGGTCATCCATGCGCGGAGTCTCGCACCGCACGGCCGTGGACACCAGAGAGACCCTGCGCGGCCTCACTAAACGGCTCCATTGCACGCTGAGCAATCGTCGATTAATGATTAATTTCTGTCGGGGAACGGTTTCGGCCACGCTGTTTACGTGGCGGGAGCGTCCCCGCGGGTCTCTTCATCGGACCCTTCCGTCTACAGCTCGACGTCGTCAGGAGGCATCGACGCGGGCACGATCCTGGCGGTGGTGTCCTTGCGGCGGTGGAGGTGTCCTTGGTCGGGGTCGCAGTCGCGGAACGGCCCGTTTCCTTTGTCGAAGATGACGGCGGCGTGGCGGTCCCAGTGGTTGATCCACCAGGAGGACACGGCACCGGCGTCGCCGTCCATGACGCTGGCGTCGGCTTGCATGCTGGCCTGCCAGAGGGCTTTGAACCGGGCGACGACCTCGGGGTGTAGCCACCATTGGGTGCACCACGGTGTGGGTTTGGTGCCGACGACTTCGACGGTGGCGAGGTGGCCGGTCAGCCAGTTGAGGAACATTTGGCGGACGTCGACCGGGTCCTCTTCAGGGCCGGTCGAGTCGTAGTCGTCGTGCTCAGCCATGGGCTGCGACCTCCGCTGTAGTGGTGTCGTCGGGAACCGCGACCGGTGCCGGCCTGGGGTTCGGTGTCCTGGTTGGGGTGCGGTTGATGGTGGTGGTGAGGGTTTTGTCGCGGAACCAGGGGACGGTGTTGACCATGACGGGTCGGCATTTGGAGCTGAAGACGATGGCGCGCCATTCGGGGAGGGAGCCGAGGGCGGCGATGTCGAGGGTGTTGACCTTGCGGGTGTTGGTGGAGGTGGATTGGTGGCCGTCTTTGCCGGTGGAGCTGCCGTAGGTGATTTCGTCGTGTTCGCCGATGAGGGCGGCCAGGGAGCGGAGGAAGTCGTCGTCGCCGGACCCGCCGCCAAAGACCCGGGTGGCGGCGGCGTCCCAGAGGGTCTGCCACCCGTCTTTCCCGAACGCGTCGATCGCTTGGGCCCGGGATTGGAAGTAGGAGTTGAGGATGATGCCCATCGACCCGTAGAACGAGTACACGGAGGGTAGTTCGGGCCAGCGGACGATGTTCGCGCACTCGTCGAGCTCCATCACGAGCGGGACGGGGAGACGGCCGCCGTTTCGCTGCGCGGCGGTTTCGGCGGTTTTGCAGATGGCGCGGATGAGGGCGGTGAGGATGGCGCCGCCGGATCCTTCACCGTCTTTGGAGAGGAGCACGAGGGTGTCGGTGCTGGTGATGAACGTGGCCGGGTCGAACCGGCGGATGCCGGCCCGGTCGGTCCAGGCGAGGAGGTCGTCGTCGGCGAGGGCTGACGCCATGCGCTGCGCGGTGGCGTAGACGCTGCCTTTGGTTTTGTCGGGCCAGCTCAGGATGCCCTCGATTGTGGAGGAGGGCCCGGTTTTTCCGTGGCGGGCGAGGATCTGCTGCACGTCGTATCCCTCGGCGCGGGCGATCCACGCGAACACCTGGGAGAGGGGTTCGTGCTCGAGGGCTGCGGCGTAGAAGAAGTACGCGAGCATGTCCCGCCCGGCGGTATCGAACTGGGAGTCCCCGCCCCGATCGGAGGCCTTCCGTGTGGAGGCCTCGAAGATCGCGGCGAGTTCCCGGGCGTCGGCGGCGCTGCGAATGTAGTCGAGCGGGTTGAACACGAAGTCAGGCTCCGGGTCCAGGCGGTAGATGCGGTTGGGGTCGAAGATGAACGCCTGCCCGTGGTCGGCACGGCCGGCGAGGGTTTCGCGGACACCGTCGACTTTGTTAGAAGTCATGATGGCGGCGCCGGGGGCTTCGAGCATGTGCCGAATCACGAGCGCGGACGTTTTCCCGCGGCCGGTGCCGAACACGTACACGCCCAGGTCCCGCCACCCCTGATACACCCACCGGTTCCGCCGCCCGACGAGGCGGCCGACCCGCTCCCCCGCCGGCAGGTTCACCGCGGCCGGGTGCAGCTGCGCCGCTTCCTTCGCCCGCAGCTTTTCCCGCAGCACCGCGGACTGCCGGGTCGTGGCCATATGCCGGAGCGCCACGTTGTTCCGCTTGATCGACGCCCATTGGGCTTGCTTGGCCAGGATGAACGCGAACAGTCCCACGGCCAGGACCAGGGCCACCACGCTCGTCCAGGTTGCCGCGGGCGGCCACGGTGCGTCCCGGAACAGGAAGTCCCCGGCGAGGGCGGCGGGGTTCCACGGATACGTCGTCCCGGTGGGGGTGATCACCGCGCCCACGTGCACGGCCACAAGCAAGGCCAGGGCGGCGAGGAGGGCGAGGAGGCCGGTCATGATGCGGGCTTTCCAGTCGATCACAGGGTTCTCCTTGCCCCCGAGAAGACGGGTGCCTGTCTGGGTGTCGGGATGGCGCGGTGCGCCCGTGATTCGGGCATTAGTTGCTGAGTTTCATGGGGTCGGTGGTGTTGGGGTCGACGGCGATGTGGACGTGGTTGCAGTCGTCGCGGAATTGCTTCATCGACAGGTCCAGGCTTACGCCGGCGTTGGCGCGGCACTGGTTCTGGCCGGCCCCGGACCCGGCGGGCATGACCGGGCTGAGTGCCTTCAGGAGCTTCAGGGCGTTGGCGTCGGCGCCGGTGGTGGGCATCCGGTCAAAGGAGTAGAAGTCGACGGCGTGCCCGCCGCCGTTCGCGAAGTGAGGTGACGCAACCCCGGCACCGAGAAGAGTCCCTGTGCAGGCCCGGTTGATGTCGGAGATCCCGACGGCGTCGAACATGTTCGTGGCCATGGTGATGACTTGCAGGATGCGCGTATCGATGCCGCAGTTCTCCCGGGTTCTGCCGTCGGCGATCCACCGGATCTCGCGCAGGTGATCCGGCGACAAACCCGTGATCGCTCCCGCGTCGATCTTGACCACCAGGGCCGCCGCCAACACCCGCGCGTCACTGCCAACGCCGGCCGCGCACGCTGCGTCCCCGGTCGCAAGCGCGGCTACGACCTCTTTCGCCTGGTCGTAGTAGGTCGTGTAGTGGTTCGGGTCGGCGTTGATCTGCACGGCGTGCGCCGCCGCCGTGGGCGCCAGCGTCTCCCAGTTCGGGACGGTGACGAGGCGTTGGAAGAAGAACCCAGCGGCTTGGGTGGGGTTCATGCGCTCGGCCAGGGTGCCCCAGGTGTCGCGCTGTTGGAACAGGCCGCGGGAGTCGGGTCCGACGGTGTCGCCGTAGCTGAGGTTGCGGAGCGCGGATTCGCCCATGGCAGTCATCACGGCGATGGTTTGCCCCTGCACGTTGACGCCGGCGGCCCGGCCGGCGTTCATGATCAGGGCGGCGTTGACGAGTTGGTCGCCCTGGTACCCGGCGACCGGTGTGCGTTCGGCGGCCCCCTGCGGGTTCGCCGCGACCGCGGCGCAGGCCCCGGTGCCGGGGCCGCCGCCGGTGACGAGGAGCAGCCCGGTGAAGAGGACCACGAGCAGGACCACGAGCCCGGTGCCGAGTATGCCTTTCTGCACGGGTTAGGTGGTGGCGTTGCCGGCGGCCATGGCGGAGTCGGTGTTGGTGACTTCCACTTCCCAGTCCGAGCGGATGTGGCGGATGTGGGTTTCCGGGTTGGACCCGTACTTGAATACGCAGTGCCCCGGGTTCAAGCCCATGAGGGTGGCGGCGGTGTCGGGGGCGAAGTTGAAGGTTTCTTGCGCCCAGCGGGCGTCTTCGGGGCGGTCTTGGCGGAACGCGTACACGGTTTGGGCTTCTTGGACGACGGTGTAGCCGGGGCTGTCCGGGGGGATGTCGGTGCCTTTGTGCATGACGAAGACGTTGGAGATGCCGAGGGAGCGGGAGAGTTTCTGGTTGGATTTCACCAGTTGGGCGGAGGGGCCGCCGATCATGTGCCAGCCCTCTTCGTAGATCACGTTCGTCACGAACCCGCGCTCCTCACGCAGCCGCCCCATCAGCCACATGTTCCCGATCGCCATCACCGTTGGGATCGCGGGGCCGGAGTCGGGGAGCTGGGAAATGTCGAACGTGGTGAGCTTGTGGGAGAGGTCGACGCGGCGGCTGGTTTCTCCGTCGAAGACGCCGGCGTAGGTTTCGAGGAGGTTCTGCAGGCCGAACCGGATCGACAGGCCCGCCTGGTGGAACCGCTCCGACGCCTCCCCCGACAATCCCTGATCTGTCGGCACCAACCCGAGGAACGGCATCAGGTCCGTGGTGGTCGCGGCCCGTCGGGTGTCCTCGAACTTCTCAAACAACAGTTGCAGTGCGTACCGGGTGGCTTTCTCTTCCCACTCCGTCGCGGGGGTGTCGCCCCGGGCGATGCGGGCGACAGCGTTGATGAGCAGCATCTGGCCTTGCAGGCCGGTGCCGCGGGCGATGAGGGGGTCCATCAGGTTAAAGCGGGTGCCGGACCCGTCGGGGTCGAAGCGGAGGGGCTCGGTGCCCATGCGGCGGGTAACGCCGGCGTATTCGCCTTCGCCGCCCTCGTCCTTCTTGTCAAACACCACAGCCCGGTGGTTCTTCAGCAGCAGAGGCCGCATCACCATGACCGTTTTGGTGAACGAGGACTTCCCAGACCCGACAGTGCCGATGATGAGCACGTTGGGTGAGGTCAGCTTCCTGGGGGTCGCGTTGTACGCGGTGGGGGCGTCGTGACTGATCATCGTCGACGAGAGCGTGTCGGTACCATTCACGACCCCGTCAATCCCGGTCGGCGCCCCAATGATGCCCGTGTTCAGAATCTCGGCCTGCCTGGTCGTGGACGGCGCCCCGGCCAGACGGGGCGCGTACCAACCGCGCGCCGCCGCCCCCGAAGACGCCCGCAGCACGGACCCGGGCCGCTCGAACGGCGGCACATCCACCGGCCGCCCCGACGACACAGGCGCGTCAGAACCCGCAGCGGCAGACGCAGCTGCGTCTTCTTCGCCCGTGAGCACGGGCGACGTCGCCACCGGGGTGAGGAAGATTTTCAGGCCGGGGACTGTCCCGTACCAGGGCTTCTTCGTAACGGTGCGTTTGCCGTGCGCGGTGCCGGCCGCTGCAGCTGCGGGGGTGGTGGGGTGGGTCATGAGATGGCTTCCTTGTCGGTGCGGCCGGCGAGGCGGTTGATGGCCCGGGTTGCCAGGGTTGCGCCCGCGGGGCGGAGTCCCCGGCCGAGAGGCCAGGTGGTGCCGGAGGCGGCGGATTGGAAGGAGTCTTGCCAGTCGAGGTGTTCAATGCCGAGGCCAGTCGCGCACGCTTCCTCAAGCTGCCGGGAGGCGTGGCCGAGGTCCGCGCGGGTGGGGGCGGAGATGGTGACGAAACCGATCCAATCGACGCCGTGGTGGTGAGATCCGGCGGCGAGGTCCGCGGAGCGGCGCTGCGCGGCGGACATGCGAGTGGTGCTGTCGTCGGAGATGAGGCGGCCCTTCTGCTGATCGGCGAGGACCCCGGCGAGGTCGCGGACGACGTCGGCGCGCGCTTTCGCTTTCGCCTGCCCCGCCGGAACCAGGTGCAGGTGGAAAGACACCGACCGGACAAAGGTCAGTTCCCGCCCGATGAGGAGGTCGAGACACCAGAGGGGGCTGCGGCCGGCGACGGCGAGGTTCTCCCCGTGGATGGCCGCGGTGCGGTGCCACCACGTCACCGGCGGCGACACCGGCCCGGCCTCGGTCATGACGAGGGAGGTGGGGTCGACGCCATCGACGATGTGCGCGGAGAACTCGTCACGAGACGCGATCCCGGAAAGGAGCGGGTCGACGTTCCGGGTGAGGTCGATAGGTAGGTGCGGGTTCTGCTGGTGCAACATCAACGCCGTGGTCTGCTTCGCAGTCAGGGCCTGCACGTCACCCATCCGGGCCTCGTTCAAACCCAGTTCGGTGGCCTGAATCTGCCCGGCCATCAACGCCCGCCACGCGTCGCGGCCCGGCCCGAATTTTGCGGCCGCGTCGGTGAACTGCTGGGTGAGGGGCCAAGACACGACCACGTAGTGGCGCTGCACCATCGCGTTGGCACTGGACTTCCGGATCACCTCGTCATAGGAAAGCTTCTGCGCCTCAAACGACGCCCGCTGCTCCGCCGTCCAGGATTCCTGCACCGGTTCCAGGCGGGTCTTCACCCACTGCTGCTGCCGGGCCGAGTCCGGAGGCAGAACCCGGGTCAGGGTTTGCACGTTCCGGATCAGAGACGAGGGTGCGGCGCGGCGGGCGAGGAACTTGCCCCACGCGTTCGCCGCCCGGGTCAGGGCGGCGGCGGTTTCCATCCCGCGCAGCTGCCCGGACACCGAGAACGCGACCGACAGGTACGGTTGCTCACCGATTGGGGCGTGCCAGGCGATGCCGGGCATGTTCGAGGCATATTGGAGCCAGCCCATGCCGTCGGCGCCGTCCGGGTTCGCCCGCATCTTCACCGCCGCGCGTTCCGCGGCCTGCTTCTCAGTTTTGGTGCCGCGGAGGATGGCTTCTTGGAGCTGGTCCCACGCCCCGACCTCGTATGGCACGAATTCGTCCGTGCCGAGGCGCTTCCGGGCCCGGGCGCGGGCGCGTTTCCGGCGCCGCTCGAGGACGGTGCCGCGGTGGGTGCGGGCGGTGGTCAGCATCGTGATGCCGACCCCGGAGACGGCGACGATCAGGGCGGGGAGGCCGAGACCTGAGACCATGCCGACCATGCCTCCGGCGATGAACACGCTGAGGAGGATCATCCGGGTTTTGGAGGCGGTACCGCCGAAGAAGCCGCGGTGGCCGGACTCGCCGCCGAGGTAACGGATGTGGGACTCCGGGGTGTCACTCACTAGACGGAGTCCTTTCCATAATGTTCGTCTTGGTCCTCGACCGGTGACACGGCCGCGTCGGTCACCGAATCGGTGACCTTCTTCGTCGCCTCAAAACCGGCCATCGCCCCGGCGGCAATCATCGTGGGAACCCCGATCGCAGCACCCGCACCGGTCGCGGACTCCGCTACACCGGCGGCGGCCATGCCGCTCTCCGCAGCGACCGCGCCACCGCCTGCAGCCGCGGCGCCGGCACCGGCCGTGGCACCGCCAGCGGTGCCCACGGACGCGGCCTCAGAGATCGACGACGTCGCCGCCTCACCCTCACCAGCCGCCGACGCGCCACCGGAACTGCTGCTGCTGTTTCCGCCGCTGCTCGAGCTGCCCGCAGACGGGGAACTTCCGCGACCGGAGCTTTCGGGGCCGTTGTCGCTGTACTTGGCGTCGGCTTGCTGCATCGACTGGGATCCGATATTCGGTCCCACGGGTGCTGTTCCGCCGCCACCGGTGGGGATCACCGGGGCGAACTTCGTCAGGGCGACCGGGGCAAGGCCGGCCATGAACAACGCCAGGATCGACACGACCAAGGTGACCGTTTTGGCGAGGCTGGGGGTGTCGGAGAACGCATCGACCTGGGCGCTCATCATGCTGTACGCGATCGCGAGGAGGAAGAACAGCAGCGGGTGGGACGCCAGGACCCCGAACCAGAGATACGCGATCTTCGACCCGAACTTCCGCTTCTGCGGATCCACGATCCACACGAACCCGAGGGGAAAGAGGACACCGGAGAAATACAGGGTGATGAGTTGAACGATCAGCATCAGGAGCACAACGAGCAGGCCCAGGATCATGAAGAACATCAGAATCACGCCGAGGACAGCGCCGCCGGCCAGGCCGGACCCGTCTTCCTCGGAGAGCATCGTGGAGAACTTGGCCACGATCGTTTCGGAGTTGCTGGTGACGCCCCACGCGATCAACGAGTCGGACAGGGCACCGAAGAACTTCACCAGGAACGCGCCGAGCGCGGGACCGAACATCGCCCCCAGGATGAACGCGGGCCCATAGAGAGTGAGGGACTCCCCCAGCTCCCGGCCGGACTGATGACCGCGCGCCGTGCGCACGATCTGCGGGATCAACAGGGCCACGAACACGAAGATCGCTAGGGCAAACGACACCTGATACGCCTGAATGAACCAATCCGCCGTCAAGTCCGGAAGCGTCGCATGCGTCAACGCCGGCAACACCGTATCGGAGAGACCCTTGGCTGCTTCCTGCAACAGCTTGAAGGAATTCCCCGCTGGGTCAGACCAGAAGTCCGCCACTCCCGCAGCCGTATTCACGACAGCGCCGACTCCCCCGACGGCGTCCTTGACGCCCTGTCCGAGGTTCTGAGCGTTGCAGAGGAGAGGGCCGAGGGTGCAATCGGCACCCGCCGCCTGAATGATGACCGGGTGCATCAGCAGCCGCCGGTATAGCGGTTTCCGCCGTTCGAGAGCTTGGTCTCATCGACCACGGTGCCGGTTTCAACGTGCCATCCGCCGTCTTCCCACACCATTACGAGGCCCATACCCGCGACCTTGGTGGGGCTGAGTTCCCCGTTCACGACGTAGCCGACGGCCAGCTCGACAGTGACTCGATCGGCCGTGGAGTCCTCAGTAACACGCCACAAGCCGTTGGTCGTGGACACGTGGAAGGAGGTTCCTGGTTCAACAACACCCTGGGTTGGGTCGTCTCCTGCTCTCGCGTACTGGGCCGTGACGTCCTTCCACGCTGCGTTTGCCGTCGAGGCCATGACCTTCGAGCCGATTTCGTCGCTTTCCGTGGCCACCGGGTACGGGTATTGCCAGAACCACCGCTCAAATGCCGTGGCGACTTCCACTGCCCCGTAGGTCGTGTGCTTGGCGTCGGCTTGTGCTGCCAGGACCATGTTGACGTTGCGGTCTTGCCCGCCGAGGCAGCCGGTGGGTGCGACGTCATCTCCGGTACCCACGGCGCCAGGGGTGCCCGTAGGGGTCGGTGTGGGGGTGGCCGTCGCGGTGCTTGGTGCGGCATTCGGCGTGGGGGACGGGCGGGTGGCGGTGTAGGCGATGCCGCCGCTGATGACGACGACGAGGACGGCGGCCCCGATGACGATGGGCCAGCGGCTACGGCCAGATGCTGTGACCATTCGCATGGTGGGACTCCTTGGGTTGCGCGTTGGTGGTGTGGATTAGCCGGCGAAGGAGAGGACGGCGCCGACGATGATAGCGAGGCCGGCGAGGGCGGCGAGGGAGATGCCCGCCCAGACTGCTTTCCGGCGTCCTTGGGCGTGGGCTTGCGGGTTGGGGTTGGTGTCGCCGGAGGCGCCGGCCATGGCGACGATTCCGAAGATCAGGTAACCGATGGAGACGAGGATGCCGATGGCCCAGAGGGCGGCGATGAGTTTTTGCCAGAGGGCGGTGAATTCGGCGCCGCCAAAGGAGAAGTTGGGCAGGATCCCGTCGAGGGGGTTCTCGATCGCCGCGTGGAGCAGGAGGTCGCGCATGGGGGTTAGGCCTTCCGGTTCTGTGTGGGTGCGGCGGAGACCGCGGTTTGCAGTGATCGGACCAAGCTGGAGGCTGCTGCCACAAACGCGTCCCGGGTTGCAGGGTTGAGGCGGCCGAGGGTGAGTTGTCCGCGTCCGGCAATGTGTGCGTCGTAGGGAATCTCGTGCAGGGCAGACACTCCGGCCTGGCTCAGGAGCCGCGCGACTTCTTCTCGGACGGCGTCGTTCTCGGGTCGTCCATCGGTGAGGCGGATGGCGATGGCCCGGTTCGCAAGCTCCGCGGAGGGCCCGCCCTCTGCCCGCAGCTCTTCGAGGAGCTGGATGGCTTCGAGGACGGAGTCGCCGGCGTTCATCACGGGGATCACGAGGACGTCGGAGACGGACACGGCGCCGCGGAATGCGGAGGAGGTGGGGACGTTGCCGGAGTCCATGACGCGGATGGAGTAGAAGTCGTCGATGACGTTGGAGACGGCGACGACGGATTCGCCGGTGAGGCGGTCGCGACGGCCGGTGGATCCGATCACGGACGCGAACGATGTTTGTGGGGCGGTGTATCCGGCGAGGCGGCCTGCGGTGTGGACGTGGTCGACGTCGCGGACCAGTTCGCCTAGGCCGAGGAGGGGGTTGCCCTCGGCGCGGAAGTTCAGGGCGCCGGGGTCGTCGGAGACTTCGAGGATCGCGACCGATCCGCCGCGGATCGCGGCCAGCGCTCCCCCGAGGAGCAGGGCGGTGGGAGTCTTGCCCGTTCCGCCCTTGGGGTTGTTCACCAGGACCGAGACCGCACGGGTCCAGGTCGCCTGCCGCACAGTGGTCTCGTGAGCGGTCTGCAGTTCCGTCCGGCGCCTCTCCCCTAGCTCGGCAGCACCCGGACCGACCGGCAGTCCCAGGCTGGCCAGAGCGCCACGGAACCCCGTGGTGGCCTTGGTTGGAGTGCTCGACGCGGAAGCCAGGCCGGCGGGTGAGCCACCAAAGAGGACAGAGGTGCTCGCTCGGTCGGTGGGCGCCACGGGAGGCACCGACGGGGCCTCCTTCATGGCAGGAGCCTTCCCCGGGACTGGCGCCTGGGCTGGTTCATCGAGGACGGTGCCGGGAGCAGATGCGGTGCTCGTGGCCTTGCGTCGTGGGGGCGTGGGGATCGTGTGGATGGTGTCTTCCTCGATGTAGTCCCCGGCGCGGTCAGCCGCTCCAAAGACCTCGCTGGGGGCGGTGTGACCGGTGTCACTCATGGGCGGTATGTCCTCTCGAATTTCCACTAACTGGCATAGGGAATTAGGGAACCCCCGAGGCCTTGACTATTCTCTCGTCTTTTTTCTCATGGCCTCACCTGAACGGGGGGGGGCGTGTTCCCTCTGCGCTTGCGGTCATAAACGCCTACAACGCCGGGAATATGGATCGAATGGGCGGATCGCATGAAGCTTCGAACCTAACGCCGGCCACCGACATCAGCGGACCATTACAGTTCGCAAAGGTAAATAGATGCATTTGCATTAACTTGATTCCGATCGTGGCGCGCCTGCGGGAGGGGTGATCCACGCCAGAATTGAGCGCATGGCCCGCGACGACAATTTGATGAGACATGCCCCTGAACGGGTGGCGTTGTTTCAGGAGCTGTTTTCCGCGCCGTCCCGCGTCCTGGTACTCCGCGCCCTGCTCCGGAAGCCACTCAGCTACGCCGAGTTGTTCGACGTCATCGGCGACACCATGAGTCGGCCCGCAGTGCATGCGGCCCTGATCGATCTCCGGGGTATGGGCTATATCGAGGACGATGCCCCTGATGGGGTCGTGCGCCGGCCTCAGGGGACGAAGTTCACCGCGCGGCGAGACCTCGTGACCCGCGACTTCGGGCAGGTCCTCGAGTTCGTCCTGGGCTGAGCGTTCTCGCCTGTTCGGCGGCTGAGTATGGCTGGTCGGATTGATGGCTACACCTCCAATCCGACACTAACATTAAGTGTTAGGGTAGAGTCGCGAATTGTTCAGCTGCGGCAGAATGAGGGAATGCCCCGCTATGCATCCCCTGAAGAACCTCTGCCGCTTTCGGCCGAGAGGGCGACAGTGGTGTTTGGAGCGAATCCCCTGCGAGGGGCGATCATCCGATTGCTCGCCCTCAACTCAGAAGGGATGACATCGGGTGCGATCCAGAGAGAACTCAACACGACTTACCAAACGGTCCTCCGGCACCTCCAAGAGCTCGAGTCAGCCGGCACCGTCACCGCCGACGCGGGCGAGCAGCGCCAAGGTCAACGAGTCATCTATGTTCTCGACACTGATGCGTTGCAGTCAGCATTGTTTGGATACGGCGAATACCTGTTCGGGAAATAATCCGACACACCGCGCGGCGTATGCATTCATAGAGCTGCCTTCTGCCACTGTTGGCCCATGGCAATGGAACCAGGACGCAGACGACGGCAGGACAACGCGCCGACCGTTCTCTTGCAGGTGCGTGTTGACCCGGAAATTTTCGCTCTCGTGACCGAGGCAGCGGCAGCAAGTGGGGCAGCTAAGGCGCTCTACATGCAGACCCTGCTTCGTGCGCTCTCGGAGCCGGCGGGCCACTTGCCAGTTCTCGACCTCGGTCGGCCTCAACTCGAGGAGTTGCCGATCCCAGCCGCTTAAACGAAAGAGCCCGTCGCTTTCGCGACGGGCCACTGCAAGTTTCGTAGCTCAAACCACTTCTGCTTCCCGGCACGAGGTTAGAGCTAATCCAGATCAACAGCCCTCACGGGAGGTTTCTCTATGTCCCAGAGCATAGCGCACGTACCCCATAATGCGCCCGGAATTGTGTCCGGCGTGTCTGGCGTGTCCCCCGAAGCGTGGACAGCCTGGGCTTTGACGCGCCGGATGAGTCCGCGCGATCAAGTCCGTGTGATGAAGCGCGACGCGTACGGGCGAGTGGACGAGAACAGTTACCCCCTGATCCACCGTGTTGGACCGGCTGAGCCCACGACGCCGTGGGCGATGAACTTGGCCGATGAGACCGGATTGTTCCGGGTACTGTGCTTTGACTTCGACGGTAAGGACAAGCACGGCGTTGACGCGGAGCTGATGGAGGAAGCCGTCGATGAGTGCGATGTCCTCTCCCGCACACTCGATGCCCTCTCAATCGAGCACGTCGTGTGCCAGTCCTCCGGGACGGGTGGGCGGCACATCTGGCTCGCCCTCCAGGGCGGAGCCCCGAAGCTCGCCGTCGCCCCGGTGGCCAGTGCAGCACGAGCGAACTTCCGCCGCTTGGACCACGGCATGCTCCTCAACGCGGTCACCGGTGCCGCACGGCCGCCGCTGTCCCCGCACCGCGACGGCAGCCATTCCACGGTCCTCCGCGGCAGCCTGAACACCCTGGTCACCCCGTCGACCACGCTCGCCGACTTGGCTGCTCTGGCCGCGGTGCTCGAGGCGTGGAAGCCGTCCCTCCGCGCGGAAGACAGCGCCCCGTCGGGCCCCGTCACCCTGCGCCATCAGTCGCACCGGCGCCTCAGCACGGCCGGCACCGCCCATATGGCCACTATCGATGGCGGTAGCAACCCGAGCTGGACCGGATTCATGTGCCTGCTCTCGGCCGCGAACGCCGGCTGGCAGCTCGTCGACGTCGAGCACGCCATCAAGACCGCCCCCGGGCTGGAACACTTCCGGACGAAGAACACCGGCCGTGGATCTCGCCGGCCCCGGGCCGCAGCCGAAGCCCGAGCCCGGTTGGGCCGCCAGTGGGACAAAGCCCAGCAGTACGCCGCCCTCCAGCTCCCGCTGCCGGCGGTGCGGGAACCGCAGGACCTGTCGGAGCTGGACGCCATCGTGACCGACGTCGAAGCCCTCCTGAATCGGTTCCGGGTCAGCCCGGGCCGGTGGGGCCGCACCGAAGCGTCCTCGAATCAGCAGACCATTCTCCGCGCCCTGGCCTACCTCACCCTGCAGACCGGCAAGCGCACTGTCGCTGCCGCGATCCGCGACCTGGGCCCGATGGGCGGCCTGGGCCGCACCACCGCAGCCGACGCCCTGACCGCCCTCGCTGCTGCCGGATACGTCGAACGGGTCAGTGCGAGTGACGACGGCAACGCCGCCGAATGGCGCCTAGCCTCCACGTTATCCACAGGTCTTAGTACAGTCCGGTCACAACCACTTAATAACCCCCGCCCCCCGCACGAAATCCCGTCGTCTCCAGGTCGTTCTGCAGCTGAGCTCTTCAACACCCGCGCCTATCTCGTCGCCCTGCTCGAGGAACAACTCACCGACCAACGCCATGACCTCTTCACTCGCCGTGGCCTGGGACACCTCGCCGGCAAGCTTTACGCCCTGCTGCGCCAGCACCCGTCCCTCACCATTGACTCCGCAGCTCGTCTCCTGGGTGTTACGGCCCGGCACACTGCCACGATCCTCAGTCGCCTCCGTCGTCACAAGCTCCTCGTTGTTCACCGTGATGGGTGGGCCAGGTCGAAGCAGGATCTTCGGAACCAGGCAGCCCTGCAGCTGGGCGTGTTGGGGACACTGCTGGCTCGAGCGGAGCGGTATCGGATTGAGCGGGAGGTGTGGGCGTGGTGGCAAGCGGAACTGACGACGATGATGTCAGCGCCGAGGTCTCGGCCGCGGCGCCCGCATGTGTCGAGCCGGCCGTTGTTTGAGGCGAGTACGCCGGGTGAGAGGGTGTGGCCGCGGTATCCGCGGGCCAGGACCAACCTCGCGGATCACCGTTCTGCGCTCGAGCTGGTGGGTGCGGGGCTGCTCAACCCGGAGAACCGGTGGCAGTACCTGGGCGAGGCAGCGTAGCCGGGACCCTGCTCTGAGGCTGTTGGGCTGTTGGGGATGCTTGGCGGTGGTGGGGAGGGCCCCCGGATTCAGCGTAGGTATCTAACATCTTCACCAGTCACGGAGGCCCTCCCCCGGCACGGTAGCGCGATGGTGGCCTTCGTGGGGATGGTGCTTCTCATCCGGTGCCCCGCCGGCCGTTGGAACCGTGCTGGTTTCAAGCGTGGCCTTGTGGGGGGACAACCCACCTGTGGTGAGCCCTGCGGGCTTGGGAACCGCTGCGCGGTCGCCTCTTGCATTTTTTTATCTGTCTGGCCGTTTCACCGTAGTTCGCTTTCGTGCCTGCGTTTTGGGCTTTCGCGGCATATCCTCGCTGCGCTGCGGTATTCCACGACCCTGCACTCCGGCACTCCCGCTCTCAATCGATTTCTCTTGCCAGACAGGCAAAAAAATCAGTTGATGGAGAGAGAACCCAATGATTAACACCACCGCCACCGTCACTGTAGGCACCATCGAGCACATTGACCCCAACCTCATCGTCGTGGAAGCGAACGTGCGCTCTGAGGCTGCGCTGGGCCGGGAGTTCGTGGCCAGCATCAAGGCAAACGGTGTTCTGACGCCGATCCTCGCGCGCCGCGACGACCAGGGCAACATCATCGTCCGTGCTGGTCAGCGCCGCACCCTCGCCGCCCGTGAGGCCGGACTGGTGACCATTCCGGCGTACATCGTTGCCGCCGACGAGACGACCGTGGAGCGAATCGTGCAGCAGATGGCCGAGAACGATCACAGGGAGGCCGTCACCGACGCCGATCGGGTGGCCGCGTTCCAGCAGCTTGCTTTCGAGGGTCTGACTCCCGCCGTGATTGCCAAGCGATTGGGCAGCAAGCCTGCCACAGTCAAGGCAGGAATCGCTGTCGCAGAGAACGCCGTCGCAGCATCCGCCATCGTCAGCCACTCCCTGACTCTTGACCAGGCAGTCACACTGATCGAGTTCGAAGGTGACGATGAAACCGTGTCCGGGCTCATCGACATAGCAACCACTGCCCCGGAGAAGTTCGCCCACGCAGCACAGCGCGCCCGCGACGAGGCACGGATCGAATCGATCAAGGCGACCGCGACCGCTGACCTGATCGAGCGTGGCTACGAAATTCTTGATCGTGACCGTGGATCCTACGAAACCGACTACGTCAGCATCAGCTACCTGAGCACCGCGGACGGCGAACAGGTCACCGTGCCGCACCTCACCGATGCGGTGGGCCGGGCCGCGTACGTGCACGCCTACGCCAGTAGCGACACGGCCTTCGTGCGCTACTACCTGAAAGACCCCAAGGCCGCAGGATTTCGCAAGTGCAGCGGAAGTGGAGCCAGCAGCGGCCCGATGACCGACGACGAGAAGGCCGAACGCAAAACCCTCATCGCCAATAACAAGGCGTGGGCCAGCGCCGAGGTCGTGCGCCGCGAATGGTTGGCCGAGTTCCTCAGCCGCAAGACCCTCCCCAAGGACACTGCCAAAGCCATCGCACTAGGCCTGACCGTGCACCATAGTGTTGTCGGCAAAGCCAACCAGAACGGCAACGTCCTCGCCCACACCCTCCTCGGCTTGGAGCGGGCCAACTACTGGTCCGCGGACACGCTCTCCGCACTGGTGGAGCACTCCCCCACCAAGGCGCAGCATGTCACGCTGACCATCGTGCTGGCAGGCATCGAGGACAGCACCAGCAAGGAAAAGTGGCGCTACCCGGACGCCCACAACGCCCGCTACTTCGAGCAGTTGGCCGGATGGGGCTACAACCTCAGCGAGGTCGAGCAGATCGTCATCGACACAGTCGCCGAGAAGGCAGCCACCAAGGCAGCCGAGGCCAACGCCGCCACGCTCACACAGGGCTAACCTCGCCCCAAGCCCCGGCGTGACAGTCCCCCACTGTCACGCCGGGCCTTTTCTGTTCCCAGACCCTGGTACGGAAGCCAGAGCCTAAAAACGACCAGGCACCCGTCCCTTCGGGCCGTGACGGAACAGCGGCGCAGCCGCCGTCTCCCCGCTAACGGAAACGCTAGGCGGCAGGGGTAGTACGACGCGGTGAGAGGGTTCGATCGCCTGAAGCGGCAGTCACGAGGAAGAAGAGTGTGAATCCGGTAACGACGAAATTGCCGACGACTGCCAGCAGTCCCCCAAGCAAGGCGGGATGCGCGGTAAAAATCGCGGCCAAGGAAACAAGAAGGGTCAATGAATTTCGCACCAATTTCCCCCGATGATTTGTCAGCATGAAGACTCCGTTGCTGACTAGTAGCACTGTGGCGCTGAGCGCCCACGCGCTAGCGGTTTCACCAATATCGCCCGGCCACACAAACAGAGCCGCTACTGAAAGACCGAAAACGAAAACGGCAAGAATCCAACAAGCCCAGGCGATGATCTTCGGTAGCGCGCGCACGGTACGGGTTAGTGCCGCGACAAGAACACGAGCGGAAACGGCAATAATCCAACTGGCCCATGTGACGATTTGGCGCACCGCGCGCACCGCGCGGGTTCGCCGGCCACCGGCAGTATTCTCGGCGGCTGTCGCGAGGTGAGTTTCGGCCAATGTGCTGGGGCCCGCAGGTGTGGTCATAATGCGATGATATGGCCGGTGAGGTGCCCGAAATGCGTGCACTGATCTCTATTACTCGCTCCATCGATGTGCCTATCGCCCAAGGACCAATCAAGAGAAGGGGAACGTTTAGGGGCGCGACGGAACGGCGGCGAGCCGCCGTCCACAGCCGAGCACCTGTCCAATGTTGTCCGGTGCCCCTTCCTCTGCTTCCCCTCATTGAACAGGAACGGGTAGGACCGTCACCCGCCGGTAGCCTGAGACTAAATTCCAACGGGGGGAACGGGGTGGCCGGCTAATGTCCGCGAAACCGAGAGTGCACGAGATCGCCAGAGAGTTCGGGGTGGACGCGAAGATCGCCCTCCGAATACTGAAGGAGGACGGAGTGTTCCTCAAAGGACCGAGCAGCTCGATGGAGCCGCCCGTCGCAAGACGACTCCGCGCCCGGCTCCAAGCCGAGGGCCACACTCAGCAGAACCCGCAAGCACCGACACCAACCACGCCGCGGCCACTCGTCCCCGCGCTGGGACGCCCTGTCCCTGCGCCCCCGGGAACCCGCTGGAAAGCCACGGAACCATTCGTCGCGTACATCAACGCGAAGCCCCCGGCGCCAGCTTCCGCAGCGCCCCCTGCCCCGCCTCGTCGCGTGCGCTCGCGCCCAGGAGACGGCGTCCCCGAGGCTACTCCGCGCCGAGGGACCGGCGTCGCCCATGAAGTCGCCCCATCCGTGCGAGAGGCGCGCAGGATCAAGGAGGCTAAAAAGGCCGCAAAGCGGGAAGCTGACTTCCAGCTCGCAGCGCCCGAGGCTCGACGAGCGGCCGCAGCCAGGGCGGAAGAGATCGCCCGGCGCGGGCGGGAGAAAATGGTGCTCGCGCTGGCCAACCAGGCGGGGCAGGCGTCACGGCCGCCGCGCCCTCGCGTCGCCCGGCCCGTGCGCGACCTCTCACTGGAGGAGACGCGCGCCGTGGTCCGGCGGGGCATTGTCACCCGGCGGGACGGGAAATGGGAGGCGTATGGGATTGGGTTGCAGGAGCGTCAGGGATGGGAGAAGGCGGGGCTCGGCTACTTCCAGGCTCACATCCCCGCCATGTGCCGGTCCTTCGGCTCGCCCAGGGCGGCCGTCACGGCCAAGCACCTGCACGTGTTGCTCCCGAGTGGTCTCACCGTGCAGCAGGCGTTCGAGGCTGGAGACAACATCGTCCAAGTGATGGACCAGCTCGCCGCAGTCACCGATCGCTCATTCAGCAGCGCCTTCGGAGCCCGGGCCGCCGCGGTCGTCCCCGTGCTGCGGGAGGCCCCGCCCAAGAAGTCCCACGTCGTCGCGTCGTCGCCGGGAGCCATGGATGCCGCGGGCGTGCCCAGTCTCTCCACCTTGCTCATCCGCGCCACCCGACCTTCGCCAAGCGAGCAGACAGTCGACGCGTTCAATCGAGAGCGCAAGCAGTTCGACCGGACGGGACACCCAGGCCCCCTGGTCAAACTGTACGCAGAGGCGCACGGGATCTTCGATGACATGAACCTCACCCGGAGGCTTCTCCAGAACGTGCCCCCACACGTGGTCATGAGGGTGCAACGACTGCCGCTCGTGAACCTCATCGCTGACGCCCTGCGCGAGCGCCAGTTCTACTACCTGTCGCGCACGGCAACCGCGGCCGTCGAGGCGGACGCCGACCCGCGCATCCCGATCCCCGAGGAGTACGACCTGCCCACGCCCACCGGGTTTGCCCTCCTCAGGGACACGGATATGGACGGGCAGCCCGCGGGCCGGATTCTCCTCTGGAGTCACGGCGCGCGCGAGTTGACCGCTGCGATCGTGTCTGTGGCGGATCTCGCCGCCGGGCTGACGGAGTTCCCGAACGTCCGGACGGCTCCCATCGGCTCGGTGGGGAACGCGGATGCCGCGCTCGCCCTGGTCGCAGCGATTGGGGCGGCGACCCGGCGCCCACCCGGGGATCTGGACACGGGGGCGCGGGAGGCCCCGCGGAGGCTGCCCGGGGGGATGGTCAAGCCGCGGCCGCGGAAGCCTCTCGTTGACGAGGCGGGAGACCTGGTCGATTTCGTCTCGCTGATCTATGCACCGGGGGAGGCGCACTTCGAGGAGTCGCAGGCGACGGGCAGGAAGGCGGAGAAGCGGTGGGTTGTCCGCGGGCATTGGCGCCAGCAGTGGTATTCGTCCACTGGGGAGCGGCACCCTTTGTGGATCAAGGCGCACGAGGCGGGCGCTGACGAGGGAGAACTGCTGACGGGTGATCGCGTGCGGGTCAACCGGTAGGCCGCCAATAAACGATTGGCTGGTGTTGGTTGCTCTCTCTCACAGCGCCCAATGGGAATCTACTTTGCCGACGTAGCATACGACTCAGTTTTCATGACCCTACGGGGTAGACGGAATGGCTCACCGGGCAGCGCTGGTCAGCGGCGGGCGCACCGTCGCGACATTGCAGGTGGACTCGACCGGTACTACCCCAAGGGCCACGAAGCTCTGCGTACCCGGATTGCTGAGACAGGCGCGGTACCTCCGAAATCAGCTTCGGACAAAGCCTCACCCGGTACCGGTTCCTTATGCGAAACCGGTTGATCGCGGCCGCCGCCCGCGCAACCGTCGTGACGGAAGCCAGCCAACGTTCGGGATCCTTGAATATAGCGACCCTCGCCTTCACAATCGCCTGTCCCGTGGGCGGGTGCCGTCCCCGGCCCGGTCACGTCCCCGATCCGAGAGTTCGGCGCACAACTCGTCGTGAACGCTGAGGAAGTCGCCGTCTCTAGGCCGGGCCGCCGGCCAGCTCACGAGCTGGCCGGGGACGGGGAAATCGCCCTCGCACTCCCCCACAGCGGAATATCAGAGTGATGTCACTCTGATAGTGCGACGGCGAAGCCGTCAAAGGCGACATGGAGCCGCTGCGCGGCACTGATTGTTGAGCATTTTTGTCCTATCTGGCCAATCATCGTAGCTCCCTTGCGTGCCTGCGTTACCCGCAGTGCCGGACGCGCCCTGCGGGCTTATTTCGCCCGGCACTGTGGGCACTTCGGCACTCCCGGTCGCTCTCGATTTCTTTTGCCAGACAGGCCAAAAAAACAGTTGTTCACGAAGAGAAGAGATCCCATGGCTGAGTCCGATTACCGGTACGAGAACACCTACCCGAGGGAGTGCTACGCGGACGGGTGCGCCTGCAGCGGGTGCACCTCGGAAGGGGCCGTAGATACCCAGCCCGGAGAAACCTGCACCGCGACCCGCTACGCCGACAGCTTCGCCTAATCGAGGGACAAAAAAATCATGCTCACCATCACCCACAGCCACGCCGCCGGAACCATGATCGACGGCACCGGTAAAGGCGACGGAACCGCCGACGTTCTCAAGAGCGTTGGTTGGCGTTGGGGGCGCAGCATCAGCGCCTGGTTCGTCCCCCAGTCCCGCGACCGCCTCCCCAAAATCCACACCATCACCCGCACCCAGGAGGCCTTGGAAGCGGCCGGATTCCAGGTCGAAACCGACATCGACCACGAGCGACGCACGACCGCCGAGGTTGAAGCCGGAAAGATCGGACGTCAGGCCGACCGGGTCGACGCTCTGGCCGCGAAGGCCGACCGCAAGAGCACGGCCAGCGACGACGCGTGGACCCGCGCCCGGAGCGCGCTTGACCGCCTGCCCGAAGGAGGAGAACCGATCAAAGTCGGCCACCACTCCGAAGGCCGCCACCGCAACGCGATCGCCAAAGCAGATAGCGCCATGCGTAAATCAGTTGAAGCCAGCGCCGACGCCACCCACGCCCATGCAAGGGCCGACGCGGCCACGCACACCACCGACGCCCGCTACCGGCCCGTCACCGTGGCCAACCGCATCGACACCTTGGGGGCTGAGCTGCGCAAGTTAGAACGGCGCATCGCCCCGTGCTACGACGACGCACAAGGCTACGTCGACGCCACCGACGCCCAGAAGCAGGCCCGAGCAGACCACCTCGCACCGAACCTCGCCGAGAATCGCGACCAGATCGCGTACTGGGAAGCCGTGCGCGCCGCCCAGATCGAGAGCGGCACGGCCACCGGTTACGACCGCAGCACCGTCAAGAAGGGTGACCGGGTGAAGATCCGCGGCCAGTGGCGCGAAGTCGTCCGCGCCAACCCCAAGACCGTCAGCGTCAGCACCGGCTACACCTGGACCGATACCGCCCCGTATGCGGAGATCCAGCAGCACCAGCGGCCCGAATAACTGCCGCGGAGGCCGGCCCACCCCGGGGCCGGCCGCCGTGAGGGGGACGGTGCCCCCTCACACTCCCCCACCAGGTGAATCCGGCCTGGAGGCCGGACACACACGGAGCCGGCTGCGCCGGCCTGCCTCTTTCAAAACATTTCTTCCCTTGGTGGCCAATCATCGTAGTTCGCTCCTGTGCCTGCGTTACCCGCACTCTCGCACGCGGTCGCAGGCTCCCTTATTTCGCACGAGAGTGAGGGCACTCCGGCACTCCCGCTCTCAATCGATTTCTCTTGCCACCAAGGGCAGAAAAACGGTGGACGACAACACAACCACTGCCCACGAGAGAGCTCGGGACCCCGCGCACCTCACCAACCTTGGAGAGAGAACCCCATGATCACCAGCATCCGCAGCGTCAAGATCAACCCGACCGAAACCATCACCACCCTGGACGTGAACGAGGCCAGCATCGGGGCGGACATCAGCGCCGCCATCGGCTGCCGAATGTTCGACGTCGTCGGCCTGCAAGACGACATCGACCTCTTCGTCGATGACGAAGGCCTCATCAACGGGTCAACCCTGAACCTGCCCGCGACCGTGCTCGCCCACCGACTCGGCTCCCGCACCGTCATCTTCGGTACCGCCATCGCCGTCAGCGTCACCCAAGACGGTGAAACCGTCGGCCTCACCGACGCCCAGCTCGCCCGAATCCAAGAATCTCTCGCGCAGAAGCCCGACGCCCGGACCGTCGACACCCTCGTTGAGAGCCTCTCCCCGTTCCCCACCGTGGTGAGCATGCTTCGCAACATCTAGCCGCGACCACCGGCTGGCCCTAACAGGCCAGCCGGTGAGGGGTGTCCCCCCTCACACTCCCCCACCGGGCGCGGTTACGGGCGTGAGCCTCCGCAGCGTGGAGCGACGACGAAGCGCCTGCACTCACCGCCCCAAGCACGCCGCAAGGCTCGGGATAGCTGGACTGTCCGCTGTCATTGCTTGTAATGCTGCTATTGGCAGTAATACTGGCATTGTAGGTAATAACGCTAATACAATTAATACCGGTAACGACAGTAAAAGCAGCAAAGACAGCATAAGCAGCAATGCTGCTTATGTCATTAATGACAGCATTAGCTGTAATGTCACTAATGACGACAAGAGAAACGAGAACGTATGCCTCCGGCACTCAATCGCACCGCGTTGGAACGGGTCATCGCCGTCATCAACGGCAAGGGTGGCGTCCTCAAGACCACACTCACCGCCAACATCGGCGGCATGCTCGCTAACAACGGCTACCGCGTACTCCTGGTAGATCTCGACCCCCAGGGCAACCTGGCCGAGGATCTCGGATACACGGACGACGACCGGGACGACACCGGCCGCGCACTGGCTCAGGCACTCATGTTCGGTGGGGGAGCGGCCCCCATTCGCGAAGTTCGACCAAACCTTGACGTATTCGCTGGAGGTCCGGCCCTCGACCAGGCCACGGCCGGTCTCGCTGCCAAAGCGAACAAGGACCCCGATGGGGCCAAGCTAGCCGTCGCTCATCTGCTGGAGCCCATTGCGGGCGACTACGACATGATCATCATCGACTGCCCACCAGGCGATGAAACGCTCCAGACGGCGGCCGTTGCGGCCGCGCGATGGGCACTCGTCCCTGTCAAAAGTGATAAATCAAGCCGTAAAGGACTTGGTGCCGTCGCAGCGCGACTCGACGCGGTCCTCGGAGTGAACCCCACCCTCGACCTCCTCGGCGTGGTCCTGGTAGACGTCGGGACCTCTGCCCACGTCGTCCAGCGCGAAGCACGCGAACACATCGCAGAGCTCTTCAATGCCGACAACAACGTCGTCTTCACTGCCACGGTTCGCCACAGCGAAGCGACCGCCCAGGCCACCCGAGAACGGGGACTCCTGGTTCATGAACTCGACGCACAAGTCCGCAAGGGGCCGAAGTGGTACGAGATCCGGCGGGGTGACGCGCAGGCACAAACATTTGCACCACGCACAGCGTCGTCGGTCGCTGACGACCTGCAGGCAATCACCCAAGAAGTCGTGGCCAGGATTACGGCAGCAGAGAACCAGGAGGCCCTCGCATGAGCGACGAAACCCCCAACCGACAGATCGGCGGCCTCAAGCCACGCGCCGGGGCTCATGACCTGAGCCGGCTCCAGGCCCGAAATCGCCCTGAACCAAAACCGGAAACCAGTGAGCAGCCCAAAACCGTTGCCTATCCCGCTGCAAAGCCCTCGCGCACACCAGCCAAGAAGTCGGCAACCGTTGTGGTCGACACGACTGCGCGGATGACCACCTATCTGTCAGTAGCCACACGTGATCGGGCCCGTGCAACGTACCGGGCGACGAGCCACATCGAAGGCGATAAGAGCTGGTCAGACTTCGTGGAGCGAGCCATTTTGGCAGAGGTAGAACGTCGTGAACTCTCACACAACGCAGGGGAGAGATACCAGGGTGATAGCTCGCCGCTCCCCGCTGGACGACCACTGAGCTAGGGCGGTCTCCCCGCCAGTAGCTCGGCGTGAGGGACGGCGCCGCAGGCGAACAGGAACATGCCCAGTACGCCTCTGGCCGAGACGGGGAGTGGGGCCGACGTTCTACTTCTGCTTGGGGCGTGGCGCCTGTGCTTCGGCGCGGTCGGCGCGGGTGCGCTGTTCGCGTTCACTGGTGCGTGCCTGGTCCAGGTCGGAGCGCAGCTGGGTGAGTTGCTGCTCGAGGGCGGCCCGCACGTCGGTGACGCGCTGCTCGGCGTAGGAACGCTCCCTGCCCGCCTCGGCCGTGGCACTGTCTCGTTCACTGCTGACTGTGGCCAGGCGCCCGGTGAGCACGAGCGCTTCCGCCCGGGCGCTCTCGCGCTCCGTCCGGGCCTGATCGAGCAGGTCCCGGGTGCTCGCAGCATCCGTCTCGGCCCGCTCCAAGCGGCTGGCCGCGGCGGCGGCCTGCGCGACCGCGTCGCGCGCGGCCGCCAGGGCCTCGTCCTTGGCCGCAGTGGCCGCCGTGACGAGCTCCCGGGCCTCGGTGAGCTGTGCGGTCGTGGCCGCGTTCTCGATGCTCAGAGCGGCCACCTGGTCTGTGAGGGCGGTGACCTCGGCGGTCGCCCGCGCATTGTCCTCGCCCGCAGTGACCAGGTCGCCCTCGAGAGTGGCGGCACGCTGCTCGAGCGCGCCCAGGGTCGTGCGGAGCTCGTCGACCAGGGCAGCTGATTCCTCGGCTGCCGCGTCGGCTTCGGCGCGCTCGGCCTCGGCCTTGCGGGTGGCGGTCTCGGCGCGGTTGGCGCGGGCGGCCGCCGTAGCCACCTGCTCGGCCGCGTCAGAAGTGACGGCCTCGATCTGCGCTTCAGCTGCGTCCGGGTCCGCGACGGTGCGGAGCTCGTCGACAAGGACCACCAGCTGCTGCTGCAGGTGCTCGACCATCCCGGCGACCTGGGACCGCAACACGCTCGCCCGCTGCCGGGCCGCATCAACAGGGAGTTTGTCGTCCTCGACGGTGCGCTCGACCCGGCCGGACTCGGCGCGGCGGGCCCGCCATGCAGCGGCGCGGTTATGAGCGGGATTGACGCAGTAGCCGGCGGGCCGGCCCACACCAGCCGTGGCGTCAACGGGCTCCTCGCAGCCGGGGAAACCGCAGGTGCGCACGTCGGTGATCTCAGGAATGCTCATGTCAATATCGTATCACTAGTAACGCAATACGTGAACGAAATAACGATAACGATAACGGAAATACGAAAACGGCCTCTCGTCTCGGATAGCGTGGAACTCGCCGCGTGGCGGGGTGCTCTGTGCCGGCCAGGGCTCGGACGACCTGGGCGTGCCACCCGACTGCGAGCACTGCCCCATCCCAAGGCCGCCCGCCGGGACAGTTCGTGCTCGAGTGGCACTGTCGTTCGGGCGACCTGGTCAACAGGATTGAGCCCTACGGGCGCGGGGGAGCGGTGTCGGAGATTCTGGCCCAACCATGTCGAGAGGTCGCCCTGCCCGGTGACGGACCTGATTCATCGAGGGTGTCAGGGGCGGTGCCCGGCGTAGTGTGGCCGACATGGACGACCTTGGTGTGCCGAACTGCGAACGATGCTTGGTACGCATGGTGATCGAGGGCACCGATGAAGGCGCCTACTGGTGCTGCCCCGAGTGCGGTGTCGTTCGACTCGTCTGACGTACGTCTTCCCGGCTGTGCCCAGAGGGCGACGGGTTGATTCCATTGCTGGTGAGGTCGGGGGAGCGGTAGTTTCAACAGCATGTGCGGCAGATTCGTGGTTCCCAGCACCACCGACCAATTGCTGAGCGTCTTCGACGCCACCGGCGACAACGCCGCCGAGTGGAAGCCCTCGTACAGTGTTGCCCCCACGGATCCGGCGCCGGTCGTGCGCGAGTGGATCCACGACGAAACAGTTCAGCGTGACCTGGACTTGGCCTCGTGGGGGTTGAAGCCGGGTTGGGCGAAGCCGGGTGGCCCGGCCCCCATCAACGCACGCCTGGAATCGGTGGCCAGTAACGGCATGTTCCGAAGCGCGTTTGCCAGCCAACGGTGCCTGGTGCCCATGGCCGGCTACTACGAGTGGCAGCAGATGGACGACGGCAAACAGCCCTACTTCATCCACAGCGAAGGCGATGTGCTGGCGGCGGCCGGCCTGTACGCGGCCCGCCAAGAAGATGACGTGTGGAAGATCTCGTTCACGATCATCACCCGCGCAGCGCGCGACGCGTCCGGTGAAATCCACGACCGGATGCCCGTGTTCTTGACCCCGGACGTGTGGGACCAGTGGCTGCGCCCGGAGAAGGTCACCGACAAGGAGGAAGTCCTCTCGATGCTGGACCGTAGCTCAGTTGCAGTCGCCAAGACTGTGACGGCGTATCCGGTGGCACGGACGGTCAACAGTGTTCGTATGCTCAACCGTGAAGATCCTGATCTCATCGAACCTGCGGCGACAAGGGGATAGCGCGTTGAATGCGGCCTAGTAGCCGTTAGCGACCCGGTGCCCTACTTCATGCTGAGTTCGTCGGCTTCTTCACCGTCGAGTGTTCCGACAAGTTCAGCGATCTTCACGACGATGTCCTTCATAGACTCCTCCGCCGTGCTGAATCCACCACGCGACGCGAGGGTAGGGCTGACCTGGTCAAGCTCCTCAAAGGTCGCACCATGCATGACCGGCACTAGGAGGTTGCGGCGCAGCAGAGCGCTGAGCTCGTTGCTCGCGATGCTTCGATCGGTGCGCAGTTTGTCGAGCATGGCGGGCGTCACCAGAACGATCCCGATGCGCGAATTCACGAGCCCCTTATCGATCGCTACGCGCATGTCCGTGCCGGGCCTCAGTGTCACCTCGCTGAACCACACCGAAACGTCTTCATCGACGAGCAAGTCGTAGACGTCTTTCGCGTCGGCCTGACGGTCGGGCCAGGCGTGGCAGAGGAACACGTCGTGCGCCTGCGTTCGGACCACGACCGCCGTGCGTACGGGCTCGAGGTCGCGCACCTGCTGCGGCGTGTAGGAGACAGTTGAGGTCCTAGGCGACCAAGTGGGACGGGTGGTGCTGCCTCCACTACGCCCAGCTCCGCTGCTCGTCAAGCTTCCACTCCTGACAACAGAGGTGACCGGCGGCGGCGAGTACCGCGGGTACGACGGCGTCGAGTAGTTGTATCCACTGCGTCCGTGAACGGGGCAGTCGGCGCCGCCGCCCCTGGTGTGGCCTCTGACGGGGGCTGTGCACTGGGACATACTTTGGTCTTCCTTGGAACCTTGCGCCGTGGCCCAAGAGGCCTTTCCGACGAGCCGTCTGCGGGCATTTCGGGTGATGAGTCGAACTCTATGTGCAACCGCCGACATTGCCACTCGTCGCAAGTCGCGCTACTTTACTGCGATAGGTCGATTTGAGGGCTGCTAGCTCGCCCGGTGTACTCCTTCTATGGTTTTGAAACCGTTCGTATTTCTGGCCGGTCTAGTTCAACCACGAGGCAGCCCGTCCGAAATCGATCGTTCGCGGACCGCTGATTGTTTTCCTTGGCTGGCCGCACCGCTCCTTCGCGGGGCGCCGTCAACGCGGCGTGGAGATTTGCCAGAGAATGGCTACATGAGCATCGCCCCCGTTCCTGCCGCCTCCGACACCAAGGAGCTGCGAAAGGCACGAGGAGCATTCTTCACGCCCGAGCCGATCACTCGTTTCATTACAGATTGGGCAATCCGCGACCGCAACGACCAGGTCATGGAACCCTCTGCAGGAGATGCGGCGTTCTTGGTCGAAGCTGTCCGCCGGCTCACGCATCTAGGAGCGACCACCCCCGAAGTAGCTGGCGTCGAAATTCACGCCCACAGTGCACGGATCGCGCGCCAGCGCGTTAAGGCGGCTGGCGGGACGGCTCGGATTATCCATAGCGACTTCTTCCTGGTTGATCCTGTGCCGCAATATGCGGCCGTAATCGGGAATCCTCCCTACATTCGATACCAAGACTTCACGGGCGAGGCACGCACCAGATCCCGCGCGGCCGCACTAAAAGCGGGGGTTGCCCTCAACGGGCTCGCTTCGAGCTGGGCTGCATTTACGATCCAGTCAGCGCTCTTTCTTAAGCCGGGCGGCAGGATGGGCCTTGTCCTGCCCGCGGAGCTGTTGAGCGTTAACTATGCGGCCCCTGTTCGGCAATTCCTCTTCGACCGGTTCAAGACCATCGAGCTCGTCCTGTTCTCCGAGCAGGTCTTCCCCGAGGCTGAGGCCGACGTCGTTCTTCTACTCGCGGACGGGTTCGACGAAGGACCTTCCGAGCACGCGACGATTCACCAAGCGCACGACGCGGAAGCCCTCGAGGCCCTCGGGATTCCCCTCACCTGGTCGCCCAAGCGCCCGGCAGACAAGTGGACCGGGCTGTTAGTTGACTCTGCTGCGCTACGCCCTCTGGTCAAACTGCGAGAGTCGGGGGACTTCATCGACCTAGAGCAGTGGGGGGACACGACGCTCGGGATGGTCACGGGCAACAACTCGTTTTTTGCGTTGTCTCCTGCGCGAGTAAAGGAACTTGAGCTTTCCCGCTCAGATCTTCTCCGTCTCTCTCCCCCCGGGAGCGCGCACCTACGCGGTCTTGCTCTGTCCCGACACCACATGACGGCGCTGGGCCAAAAAGGCAAGGCGACCTGGCTCTTCCGCCCCAGGGAGAAGTTATCGGCCTCGGCCTCCGCTTATATCGAAGCCGGTCATATTGCGGGCGTGGACCAGGCGTATAAGTGCCGTGTGCGCAAAGTGTGGCACCAGGTACCGCTGTTGGCTCCTGCTGACCTTCTGCTGACCTGCATGAACGCCGACACGCCTCGACTCACCACGAATGAAGCGGGTGCACACCATCTCAATTCCGTTCACGGCGTGTACCTCTCGGCGTCGCTGCGCGAACTCGGCCGGGAGCTTCTACCGCTTGCCAGCCTCAACTCAGTCACTCTTTTGAACGCCGAAATGGTCGGCCGATCGTACGGCGGCGGGATTCTAAAAATAGAGCCTCGCGAAGCGGACGTGTGGGCGATGCCGTCGCCGGCTCTCATTCGGACGCGAGCTGCGCAGCTTCGATCCGTAAAAGATGCCGTAGCACGGCAGCTGCAATCGGGAAAACTTCTCGCTGCGGTGGAACTCGTCGACGCAGCACTTTTCCCGAAGGGTAAAACCTTGAACAAACAAGACCTCGCGGTCGTCCGATCGGCTCATGCCGGCATGACCGCACGACGCGTTATGAGGGCCGAAAGTGGCAGGTGACGATGACGGCCCCAAGCTTGCTTGGGCGCTATTCGACACGATCATCGCTCAATCCGAGCGGGACAGAAGAACCAACCCATGGGCGACGGACAACAACGACGAGCTGCGGTACCAGCCCGATTTCGAGACTCTGAGCGTGCTGCTCGGCGTTCCCATTTTCCTCGGCAGCGTTTCGCAGTCAGGGTTACTTGCGATCGCCGTGGACGTTTGGATCTCCTACGAGCTGCGGCGTGCTGGCTTCCATCCCGACGCCGTTTGGCCCCGAGCAACCACCCCTCGCGTTCTACCTCGGTCCCTGGCTCTTTTCGCTGAGCGTATCCCAGTACAACTTCGCGACCAGGTTGTCGCGCGCTATGACCACCAGAACGGCAACATCTCCAAGTCCGTCGCTGCTCCTGCGACGGCTCGTATCCTAGGAAAAAACTACGTCAAACAGGTCGACGTCGTCATCTCTGACTGGTCCACCGGCCCCGAGCTGCTCATCAGCACCAAGCGCATGGACGCCAGCTATTCAAACAACGCTCTGAACCGGGTCGAGGAGAGCTACGGCGACGCAAAGAACCTCCGCCTACGCCATCCCCTTGCTGCCCTAGGGTTCGTCTTCGCGCTCAGCTCGGGGATCTACACCAAGAATCGAAATCTCGTTCCGAAGCTCAAGGACCTGTTGTCCAAGCTGGGCCAGGAAGACGACGCATATCACGCGGTCATGCTCGTCATGCCTGACTACGTGTCCGTCATGGCTGAGCAGCCCACGGATGCAGTCGGGCTTGCCGCTGAGATGCGCGAGAACATCGATGCAGTAATTGCGCGCATCCCCGTTGTAGGGATACTCCTTGATGAATCTCCGCACGACATTGCGCCGGCGACCTTCTTCGAGAAAATGATCGTGCGCGTCCTCAACAACACTCCGGTGGACTTTCACGAACCGGCGCGGGCGCTTCGAAATACGGCAGCCAAAGCCAAATGACCCTTGTGCCGGAAACGGCGTCGGAACCAATGGCCGATACTTCGATCCTTTGCAACAGTTGATTTTAGGCCGTTTCAAGAGAAACGCTTCTGGGCTATTTTCGGCGATCTTTGGCGGCGTTCTGTGATCGTTCTTTGGCGCATCCGCTAAGGTCCAAACCAATTCAGCGCAGGCCTCGGCGTTCAGATCTCATGGGTGCGAGCCACTCAGTGTGAGGAACACCGGTTCAGCACCCAGTGCAGTAACGCCGGCAGCAGGCCGGCATGCGCTTCCCCTCTGGAATGACCATTTTGGGTACACCCCAGCTGGACGTCAGGTCAGAGAGCAGGACTGCCGTCAGATAACGTCGGTTTCTTCATTCCTTGACACTCGCTGGCAAGGCTCTTGGAGGTGCCCTGACACTGACGGGGTTGGACGGTGGCGGGACAGGCCCGGGGGACTATTGGCCTGAACTTGATGCCGCCGCTGCGGTGACTATCCACAGGAAAGTCGTGATCACGGAGAGACCAAGCGTGACGTACCCCAGGATGAGCCCTGTGAGTGAGGCGCCGCGTCCGATGCCGCCGAGGCGGGTTGCGTTTCGCAATCCAACGTGGCCGAAGATCACCGCGAGCACTGCAGGCAGGAAGGCCAAGAACATCATGACCAGCCCGAGGATCGGGATGGGTATCCAGATCCCAGTGACGATGGCGACTATACCGAGAACAAGTGAGGTGACGGCCATGCCGTTGGTGGGCGGCTTGATGACCTGCTGATAGATGATCTGCTGCGGGTAGGAGGTCATCTGCCGGTCACTCATTTCGTTTGTGGGGAAGTGCGCTCGGAAGCGTCCGTCGTCGTTGATAAGGACGGCTTTGTGTGATTGGCGCCTGCTGACCAGGCGTCGATGTGCACCGGGCTGGTGCTTGTCGCAGAGTTGTAGGGATAGCGCTTCCCGCGGTTGCTTTGTTCATCGTGGGGTCAGTTGTTGGTCACGAGGCCAGTTGCGGAATCGAAAGTTACGCCGGCACCGGAGGAGTCGTCGGTGATCGTGAGGCGGTAATTCTCACCACTAGTGCTCCGTGCATATCCGCCTGTAGTGCCCACGGGGATTTGAAAGAGCGCCTGGCCTTCTGGTGTCGAGACCATGTTGTCCGCGCTGATGAGGAGTTCAGCCGGCCACGGTTGTCCAGGCGTTCGTAGATTCTTGAGGACAAACGAAATCGTGCCGGCTGCCATCTGCATGGCTGCACGGATTTCTTCCGGAGAACGTGGCGTGGTGGCCAGCGGCATCGTCGCTGGGGCGTCTGGAACTACTTGCGGTGCCGGGATTGCCTGTGGGAGGACACCAGGCGCGGTCGCCATGGGCTGGGTCAGAGCGGTCAGCGACGCCAGGCTCGGCATGGGGGGTACGGCGTTTGGGGCATAGAAGAACGCCAGGCTCCAAATGGACAGCAGTGTCCCGGCGACACCGAGAGTGCCTCCGATTGCGGGCAATAACCGGCTCGACGCTCGGCCTTCCCGTCGGAGCTGCGTTGCTCGAATGGCGAGCGAGATCGCTGTGATGCCGGCAGTGGTGAATGCAAATCCACGGAATCCCGTGCTGACGTCCGGATGAGCGAGAGGCAAGAGAGTGGCGAAGAGGCCTAACGCGACGGCCAGCAAGCCAGTCAAATTGCTCGACCGGGCGCGCGGCTGGGTCGCAACGTACCTACTGCGGGGGCGTGTGATTGTGTTGGCCGCCGGTTCGTCCCAATATCCCGGCGGATTCCAGTCTCTAGGACCATGCCCCATGTTGCCCCACGTCAATTCCCCCAAGCGCCCATCCATACAGGCGCCCTTCTGTCTAGCAGCCGGGAGACCAGTCCGACAGACCCCCGAACACGTGGGAGATGTCGGAAGTGACTGGTGGGCATAAATGGAAGGAAATTCCCGAGGACGGGGCCCATGCGTACCCTCGCGTCCGTGGTTCGTGTGAGGCTGGGCTCGTGATCGAGCGAGTAGTGGATTTCAACCGCCTCCGCGGCATGCGCTGCGGCTCTTGCAGGAATGAGTGGCACGCGAACGCTGAATGGCTGGATCGCTTCGACCAAGGAGATGAAGCCTGTCCAAAATGTGGCACCGACTGCCAAGTTGAGGAGCGGCCCAACTTCTGGGCCGTGCACGACGACCCCTCGTACGATGACTCCAAGGTGCGCGACACGTACTGGTATCACACGTCAACGCAGGCGAACTGGCCCGACCGAGCCCTCGACCCCACCGCTCGACTCACCGATATAACCAAACAAAGAATGCACGACATCGGCACCGATGGGCGAGCGCTAGAGCGCTGGGCCCAAGGTCAGATGACCAAAGCTCTGCACCTAGGCACCTACGAGGCGGCGGTCGAGAACATGCTTAGGCGGATGACGAACCAAGACGGCGCTGACGATCAGTTCTACCTGTACCGGGTGCGCCTCAGCCGCAACGCCGTCATCGAACCCGGCGTGCACACCGAGCCCACCAACTTCGTCGGCGACGTGCAGCTGGCCGAGGTGTGCGCCCCAGGCGTCGACACGTTCCGGTACGTGAACACCCACGAGGACCCGTCGAGCGTTTCTCTTGCGGTCACGATGCACGTGATTCAGGCCGTACAGAGCATCTCTGTTCCACTCGCGGTCGATGCGGCACATCCGTGGGTGAGTGACGCGGCGGCGCGACTGCTCTATGCAGCGTCGCTGCCTGCACAGCAACCAAAGACCACGCTTGAACGCATGCGGCGGCACATGCCCTCAGCGCTCTCTAACGAAGCGTGCAAGCTGGAGAAGGAAGTCGCTGACACTTTGCCGCTAAGACTCCGCGGCAGATTTCGTTCGGGCTTTGACGCAGCGAGTCTGACAACGAACCCAAGTGCGTTCCCCTCGAAGCTGGCCGGTTTGGCTCAGCTTGTCGGGACTCCGCTAGTTGTTCTCGACTTGCTCGACGCCGAGCCGTGGCGAGAGGTTTGACCAAACCATGCCCCGTCGGTCGTTGCGCCGACCGTGATTAATTGAACTGATTGACCTCTCGAACTGAGCAATTCTTCGACCGGCAGCGGAGATAGCAAATGATCCGCCTGCCACGTTCAAGTAGGGCATGCTCAGATCATGTCGAAAGCTACGGAACAAACAGCATTAGGCCAAGGGCTCGCTCTTGGGGCGCGCATGCTCGCTGTTGACTCGGTGATGGCCAACAAGATGGGTCACGTCCCGCTGAGTGGTGGAGTTTCTCAACACCGTGCGGGTCAGCTGTTTTAGTTTAGGCGGCGGCGAGTTCGGGGAGGATCACCGCCTCGTCGATGACCTCGA
>NZ_SOGQ01000087.1 GCF_004403465.1 Cryobacterium sinapicolor
GAGGGCAGTGACGATGTGCTCCGCCGCGTCCACACCAAGCGAACCGGCGGTGAGGGCAGCCGCCACGGCCGGGTAATACGGCGGCAGCATGCTGGTGCCGGCCAGACGCAGGGTGACATTCTCGCCCAGGCGCACCCGCCGGTTCGCCTCCCGCGAGGAAACACGGGTCAGGCGGGTGATCAGGTCCGTTCCATTGGTCGCCCCGTTCTTATACGCGAGGGACTCGTGGCCCAGGATGCGCCGAGACCGCACCGCAATGTCGGCAGCGGATGCAACCCTGGCAGCATCGACCCTACGGCCGAGGTCTTCCANAGCATCGACCCTACGGCCGAGGTCTTCCACCGTGCCGAGCACCGCCATCGCCTCCGCCTCACTCAAAAGAGAGAAGGCGACCGAATCAAGCACGGACGCGGCCAGATCACGCGCCTGCTGCAGTCGTTGCACGAGGGGCTGTTGCACGAGGGGCTGTAACACGAGGGGCAGTTGCACGTTGGAAGCCACCGCCTGCGGTGAGGTGGTGGGGTGGTGCGGAGTGGGGGCTCCTGCCATACCACTATAGTAAACGTGTTCTAATCTAGTGTCAAGACTTTTGATGATGTATCGAAACTGATTTGTTCGGCGTGGGCCCGTGGGCTAGAACTACCACGTTCATCCGTCGCTGAAATCGACAGGCGCCCGGCCCTCGAACGAATTCGACGGAGATTTTACCAATTTCGAGCCGAAACGGATGTTCTGGGCGGGGTTTGAGCAAAATCTCCGTCGAATTCGTTCGGCCGGGGGTCCGTGGCCGGGCTCGGAGACCGGGTCGCCGGGTTTCGACAGGCTCAACCATCGGGGGGCGGGTTTAGCGATAGAGTCGCCGGGTTTCGACAGGCTCAACCATCGGGGGGCGGGTTTAGCGATAGAGTCGCCGGGTTTCGACAGGCTCAACCACCTGGGGCGGGGTTGCAGGCTGGCCCGCCGGGTTTCGCTAAGCTCACCCTCCGGCGGCGGACAGCGCGACGAATCTCCGTCGAACGCGCATCCCCGTGCACAAAAAAACGGCCGCGCAGCCTGAGCTGCGCGGCCGTTCTGGAACTATACGGTCGGCTGGACTACGCCGGCGAGGGCATCGTGAAGCTCTTTGGCTTCAGCGTCGTTCACAGAGACGACAAGTCGGCCTCCACCTTCGAGCGGAACACGCACGATGATGAGGCGCCCCTCTTTTACAGCCTCCATTGGCCCGTCTCCGGTCCTTGGCTTCATGGCCGCCATGAACTCCCCTTCCATTCATTCGTCTGAACTTCTATTATCTGCCATTGCGCGCTGAGACTGTAATTAGGGAGGTGTCCAGTCCGCTCCGTCGACCCCCCAGCACAGCAGGAGCCAGCCCCACTGGCCGGCAATGAACAGCAGCACCATCCCCACCCGGTACAGCGTGCTCCGCGGTTGGGCCACGGCTCCGAGCAGCGGAAACATCGGCATCAGCAGGCGGAAGGTGCTCGACTGCGGGAAGAAGACCGCCAGCAGGTAGAGACCGTAGCCGGCCAGCCAGAAGCGCAGGTCGACGCCCAGCCGGCGAACGGCCGGGAGGAACAGGGTCAGGCCGAAGGCCAGGATCAGCACCGAGACGACGACGATGCCGAGCGGCATCCCGAGCCACCAGACGCCGCCCTGGAACCAGGCGGTGAACGGAACGAGCTCCTGGTAGCCGATGTAGGCCGATCGCCAAGCCAACTCTGTGTCGGTGTAGGCCGTAATCGACCCGGTAATGATCCAGGCAATGGCCGGCCAGGCCAGTCCGGAGATGCCGCTGAACACAACCACGGATGCCGCCAGCATCCGTTCTCTCACCGGGAAGGGGTCTCTCGCCCGGGCGATCCAGCGGTGCACGCAGTGCAGCCCCAGCGCGAGCGCAAAGGCCAGGCCGCTCGGCCGGGTCAGCGCCATCACGGCGATCACCGGGAACAGCAGCACATACCGCCGCTCGAGCAGCAGGAGGAGCGCCAGGATGAGCAGGAAGAGGTACAGCGACTCGGCGTAGCCGAACTGGAGCACGGGCGACAGCGGGGCCACGCAGAAGAGCACCACGGCGAACAGGGCCACAGTGTGCGGCTGCACCGTGCGCATCAGCCTGTAGAAGAGCAGGGCGGCGCCCAGACTGGCGGCCAGGGACACGACCACGGCCACGGGTGCCCACGGAGCGCCGCTGAGTGCCATCAGCAGGCGCACGACCACCGGGTACCCCGGCATGAAGGCCCACGCGTTCTCGGCGATCTCCCCACCGGCGGTCAGCGGCAGCACCGAAGGGTAGCCGGTGACGGCGACGATGTTGTACCAGCGGGCGTCCCACATGTTCGCGAACTCCGCATAACCTGGCGATGCGCCAGTCCAGGGGTTGGCACCCTGAACGTTGGCGAGCAGCAGCACCAGGGCCGTGGTGACGATCCGGGACGCGGCCCAGATCAGGGTGACCAGGGTCCACCACGGCACGAGCAGAAGCCGGGCCCACCAGTAGGAGCGGCTGCCGGCCGGGCCGCCGACTGCGCCACTGAGCGGTGCCGGGGCTACCCGACGCTTGTGCTCAGCCACGCGCGGAGGCCGTCCTCGCAGTCCGTGATCTGCGCCAGGGCGACGCGCTCATCGTCGGCGTGGGCTTTCAGCGGGTCGCCGGGGCCGTAGTTGACGGCGGGGATGCCGAGCGCGGAGAACCGTGCGACATCCGTCCAGCCGTATTTGGGCTTGGCCTTACCGCCGACCGCCGTCAGGAATTGCAAGGCCAACGGTGCGTCCAGGCCTGGCCGGGCGCCCTCGGCCCGGTCCACGATAGTGATCTCGTAGCCCGCGAAGAGGTCTTCCAGGTGCAGGACGGCCTCCGCCGAGGTGCGACTCGGGGCGAAACGATAATTCACGTGCACCATGCACTCGTCGGGGATGACGTTGCCGGCGATGCCGCCAACGATACCGACGGCGTTGAGGCCCTCACGGTAGACGAGGCCCTCGACCTCGACCTGCCGCGGCCCGTAGGCAGCCAGGATGTCGATGACGGGCCCGATCTTGTGGATGGCGTTGTCGCCGACCCAGCTGCGGGCGGAGTGGGCGCGCAGCCCGAAAGTGCGGACCTCCACTCGCACGTTGCCGTTGCAGCCACCCTCGACCTGGCTGTTGGTGGGCTCGCCGAGGATGGCGAAGTCGCCCTCGAAGAGGTCGGGACGGTTGCGGGCGAGGCGGCCGAGGCCGTTGAGGTCGTCGGATACCTCCTCGTGGTCGTACCACATCCACGTCACGTCGACGATGGGTGCGGTCAGTTCGGCGGCCAGCTTGAGCTGCACGGCCACGCCGGCCTTCATGTCGACCGTGCCGCGGCCCCAGAGGTAGTCGACGCCGTCGACGGTCTCGAACCGCGTCGGCAGGTTGCGGTTCACCGGGACCGTGTCGAGGTGGCCGGCGATGATCACACGTTGGGCCCGGCCGAGATTGGTGCGGGCCACGACGGTGTCGCCGTCACGGATGATTTCGAGGTGCGGGAACCCGGCGAGAGCGCGTTCGACCGCGTCGGCGATGGCGGTCTCGTCACCGGAGACCGACTCGATGTCGCAGAGTGCGCGGGTTAGCTCGATCGAGGTCGCGGAGAGGTCTAGGTTCACGGCGTTTTGGGGCACTCTACTAACCTAGAGGCATGATCACCGCCGTGCCCCCGACATCCGTTTCCCCCTCGAACGCCTGGGGCTACGGCCTCGCCACCGTCGCCGGCGACGGCACGGTGCTGGACACCTGGTTCCCGGCACCCCGGCTCGGCACCCTGCCGGCCGGCCGCGACCGCTGGATCGTGCCGTCCGAGCTCGAGGAATTCGCCGGGGAGGACCCGAGGCGCCAGGTGCGGATCGAGGCCGTCACGGTCGAGATCGACCTCACCGCGGCGCCGGCCGGAACGTCGGATGCCTACCTGCGCCTCCACCTGCTTTCGCACCTGCTGGTGCGCCCGAACACCCTCAACCTCGACGGCATCTTCGGCTACCTGCCGGCCGTGGTCTGGACCAACGCCGGCCCGATGCTGCCCGCCGATTTCACCCGGCTGCGGCCGGCCCTGCAGCGCCACGGCATCCAGGCGACCGGGATCGACAAGTTCCCACCGCTGCTGAACTACGTCACGCCCGATCGGGTGCGGATCGCGGACGCCTCACGGGTGCGCCTGGGGGCCCACCTCTCCCCCGGCACCACGGTGATGCACGAGGGTTTCGTCAACTTCAACGCCGGTACGCTCGGCACCTCCATGGTCGAGGGGCGGATCTCCCAGGGCGTGGTCGTGGGTGACGGCGCCGACATCGGCGGTGGTGCCTCCATCATGGGCACGCTCTCCGGCGGCGGCACCGAACGGGTGTCGATCGGCGAACGAGCGCTGCTCGGCGCCAATTCGGGGGTGGGCATCTCCATCGGGGCCGACAGCGTCGTCGAGGCGGGGCTCTACGTGACCGCCGGCACCAAGGTTCTGTTGCCGGGTCAGCCGCGTACGGCCGACGGCAGGATCCCGTCGGTGAAAGCGGTCGAACTCTCCGGGGTCGCGAACCTGCTGTTCCGCCGCAACTCGGTTTCGGGTGCGGTCGAGGTGCTGCAGCGCAGCGGCACCGGCATTGTGCTGAACGCCCAGCTGCACGCCTGATCCGGGTACCCCGCATCCGTCGCCGCGCACCGACCGCACCGACCGCACCGACCGCACCGACCGCACCGTAACCCAGGAGATTTTCGCGACACGCCGACCAACCCGCCTGAAAACACGGTGAGCCGCAAAATTGTCCGGTTTTAGGTCGCAACGGATGCCCCTGCACACGCCGCTCCGCTTGCCCCTCGCCCCCCTGACGAATTCGACGGAGATTTTCGCTGTCAACACCTTAAACGGCCCCGAAAGCGGCTCTTCCGGCAAAATCTCCGTCGAATTGGTTCGACGGAGACTTCTGGGGCAAGCGGCGCGACACCCAGCGAAAGCGAAACCCAGCGGCACGGCACCCAGCGCAGCGGCACCGCGCCACGCCGCGTTCAGGCTAGCGGTGCGGGAAGTCGCGGGCCGGGGATCCGATGTAGAGCTGCTGTGGGCGACCGATCTTGGTCGTCGGGTCCTCGTTCATCTCACGCCAGTGCGCCACCCAGCCGGGCAGACGGCCGATCGCGAAGAGCACCGTGAACATGCTCGTCGGGAAGCCCATCGCCTTGTAGATGACGCCGGTGTAGAAGTCCACGTTCGGGTAGAGCTTGCGCTCCCGGAAATAGTCGTCATTGAGGGCGATGTGCTCGAGTTCCTTGGCGATGTCGAGCAGGTCGTCCTTGACGCCCAGGGCGGCGAGCACCTCGTCGGCGCTCTCCTTGACCAGGGTCGCCCGCGGGTCGTAGTTCTTGTACACCCGGTGGCCGAAGCCCATCAGGCGCACGCCCTGTTCCTTGTTCTTGACCCGTTCGACGAACTTCTCGACGCCCTCGCCGGATGCCTTGATCTCGCCGAGCATCTTGAGCACTGCCTCGTTGGCGCCGCCGTGCAGCGGCCCGGAGAGCGCGTTGATGCCCGCGGAGACCGACGCGAACAGGTTCGCCTCGGTGGAGCCGACCAGGCGAACGGTCGAGGTGGACGCATTCTGCTCGTGGTCCTCGTGCAGCATCAGCAAACGTTCGAGGGCCTTACTGACGACCGGGTTCACTTCGTAGGGCTCGGCCAGGGTGCCGAAGATCAGCCGCAGGAAGTTGTCCACGTAGCCGAGCGAGTTGTCGGGGTACAGGAACGCCTGGCCGATGCTCTTCTTGTAGGCGTAGGCCGCCATGACGGGCAGCTTGGAGAGCAGGTGCACGGTGGCGAGCTCAACCTGCTCCGGGTCGTTGGGGTCGAGTGCGTCCTGGTAGTACGCGGCCAGCGCCGAGGTGCCGGCGGAGAGCACGGCCATCGGGTGCGCGTTGTACGGCAGCACGTCGAAGAGGCGCCGCAGGTCTTCGTGCAGCAGGGTGTGACGACGGATGCGCGTGTCGAAGGCCTCGAGTTCGCTCGCGCTGGGCAGCGCGCCGTAGATCAGCAGCCAGGCGGTCTCGAGGAAGTTGGAGTTCTGGGCGATCTGCTCGATCGGATAGCCCCGATAGCGCAGGATGCCTTTCTCGCCGTCGATGAACGTGATCGCCGACCGCGTGGCGGCGGTGTTCACGAACCCGGAATCGAGGGTGACCAGACCCGATTTGCGGGTCAGCGTCGAGATGTCGATGCCGGAGGCGCCGGCCGTGCCGCGCACGATCGGGAAGTCGGCGGATCCGCCGGGAAACGACAGTGTCGCCTGCTTGGGTTCGATGGATGGCGTTCGCTCGGCGATGTCGCTCACGGCGGCTCCCTGGGTCTGACTGAGTGTCACTGATATCACTACCTAACCGTCTGGTGGCTGACCGTCTGTGGCGAATGGCCACAGCACACCGGTGTGTCTGGAGACGTCAACGCTGATACAGCCTAATGGGCGCAGCCGCCTACTGTTGCATTCGACAAGAATGCCCCCGCTCCATTGGAGAGCGTTGACAATTCGTGAATATGGACTACTGACCGGCGTGCAACCGATCAGCAGCCGCGGCGATGCGTTCGTCCGTGGCGGTGAGCGAGAAGCGCACGTGTTGCGGGTAGCCGTCGCCATAGAACGGACCGGGGCCGGCCAAGATGCCCAGTCCGGCGAGCCGCCCGATCGATTCCCAGGCCGGTCGTCCTTCGGTCGCCCAGAGGTAGAGCCCGGCCTCGCTGCGGGTGATGCGGAAACCCGCCGCCACCAGCGCAGGCAGCAGCACCTCGCGGCGCGCCTGATACCGCCGACGCTGCACCGTCACGTGCGCATCGTCGCCGAGCGCGGCCACCATGGCGGCCTGCAGCGGCGCCGGCAGCATCAGGCCGGCGTGCTTGCGCACGGTCAGCACCCGGGCGAGCAGGTCCGCGCAGCCGGCCGCGAACGCGCCCCGGTAACCGGCCATGTTGGACTGCTTGCTCAGGGAGTAGAGCGCGAGCACATTGTGCCGGTCCTGCCCGATCACGCGGGGGTCCAGGATGCTGGGGGTCGGCCGGGTGTCCCACCCGTGGGTCCATCCGAGCTCGGCATAGCACTCGTCGGAGACGATCACCGCGCCGAGTTCCCGGGCGCGCGCAACGGCCGCCCGCAGCTCGTCGACCGACAGGACCCGGCCATCCGGGTTGCCCGGACTGTTCAGCCAGACCAGCTTCGTCGTCTCGGGCCAGTCGGCGGGGTCGTCGGCGGCGAGGGCATCCGCTCCGGCCATGGCCGCGCCGATGCTGTACGTCGGGTACGCGGCGAGCGGGTGCACGATGGTGTCACCCTCGCCGCACCCGAGCATGAAGGGCAGCAGGGCGACCATTTCCTTCGACCCGATGGTCGGCAGCACGTTCTTCTCGGTGAGGCCGGTCACGCCGCGCCGTCGCTCGTACCAGTCGATGATCGCCCGCTGCAGCTCCGGCGTTCCGGCGGTCTGCGGGTAGGAGTGGGCGTCGGTGGCGTGGGCCAGCGCCTGGCGGATGACCTCGGGCGTCGGGTCGACCGGCGATCCGATCGACAGGTCGACGATGCCGCCGGAGTGCGCTCGCGCCCGGGCCGCGAAGGGGACCATCTGGTCCCAGGGGTAGTCGGGCAGCGGCTTCAGCACGTCTGAATCAGCCCTGGGGAGGCAGCACGGAGATGATCGGGTGGTCCTTGTGGATCACGCCGACCTTGGCGGCGCCGCCGGGCGACCCGATGTCGTCGAAGAACTCGACGTTGGCCTTGTAGTACTCGGCCCACTGCTCGGGCACGTCGTCTTCGTAGTAGATGGCCTCGACCGGGCAGACCGGTTCGCAGGCACCGCAGTCGACGCATTCATCGGGGTGGATGTAGAGCGAGCGGTCACCCTCGTAGATGCAATCGACCGGACATTCGTCGACGCAGGCGCGGTCCTTCACATCGACGCACGGCAAGGCAATGACGTATGTCACGTTGGAGGGCTCCCTTCACGAGCGAATATCCAGTCTATGCCGAACCCGGACGGGCCGGGATTCGCGGCCAGGCCAGCACGATCGTGGCCACCAGGGTCGGAACGACGGTCCAGAGCAGGCCCGGAATTCCCTCGGGGACCAGGACCGAGCCGCCGGTGCTGCGCAGCGACAGGATGAAGATCGTGCCGAGGAGGCCGATTGCGGAGGACAGGACGGCCATGCGACCGCCCAGCACCAATCGAAGTCCCACCAGAAGCGCCGTGATACCGGACAGGGCCAGGATCAGCCCGATCGGGACCGTCACCGACCCGATCGAGACGGTGGCCTGGTGCGCGATGGTGCCGAGCACGCCGAAGACGACCCCGGTCAGGAGGGCGACGACCGCGGCCAGGCCGCGGTTGAGCGGTCCCGGGGCCGCCTGGGCGTCGGGAGCGTGCTCCGGGGACAGGCGAAGGAACGTCTCGGTTCCGCCGATCGTGACCGGGAGCTCGACCGGCCCGACCGGCCCGACCCGCCCGACCCGCCCGACCGACCCGACCGGCCCGACCGCCTTGACGGCGTGGCCGGTGACGCTCCACAGGCGCGGGTAGGCGGCGATCGCACGCAGCTTCTGGTCGACCTGGCCGCTCACGTCGATCGCGACCAGAAGCCGGCCCACGGCATCCGTCACCCGGCGATGTTCGAAGACCGGCACATTCAGGCTGCCGGCGGCCCCGGCGGCCGCCGTGCGCAGGGTGTCGTCGGCCGCGCCGAGCACGACCGCGGTGGCCTGCACCTCGTCGAGCACGTCGGCGACGGCCTCGGCCAGTGACTGCGCCCCGGATGCGGCGGGCAGCATCCGCCAGTCGCTCACGTCGAGCGCCGCCATGGCCGCGCGCACGTCGGAGTCTGCTGCGGAAAGGGAACCTGCGGAGGGGAAACCTGCGGACGCGGAGCCGAAGAGAACGATGACCTCGGCGCCGTCCGACCGAAGCCGGGCGATGGTTCCGCCGGTCAGGAGTGATTCCAGGCCGGGCCGGTCGTTCACGAAAACGACTCGTTCTGCGCTGCCGGACATGACCATTGCTGAGCTCCACGGAGTTGGGACGGGCGGACACCCACGCATGAATGATAGCTGGACACGGTCGCGGAACCGAAGCTAGAGTAAAGCAGTAAGGTAAGCCTAACCAAACCTCTACCGTTTGAACCAGAAAGTCAGCGCTGTGATCCCCCCGGACAGCTGGTACGGCACCCTGCTGAAGGGCACCCTCAACTTCTCCCCCCGCCACCACCTGGATCGAGCTGGCCGCCTGGCTGGCCTATCTGCTGCCCGCGTTGACCCTCTTCATCCTGAAGAGCCGGCAGGGCCGCCCCACCAGCACAACCGGCACCGCCGCACCCGAGCGCCAGATCGCGATCGCGGCGGTCCCCGGCTGACCGAGCACCAACCTCCCGAACCGCACCTCACCTGCTAAGGACACTCATGCGCGCCCGCCTTCTCCCCCTCGCCGCCGTTTCCGCGTTCGGCCTGCTCGCCCTCACCGGCTGCGTCGCCAACGCCCCGGCCGGTTCCACCGGCGCGTCGCTCACGGTCGACAGCAGCGCGGATGCCTGCACCGTCTCCGCCCGGGAGGCCCCGGCCGGCAACCTCAGCTTCAGCATCACCAACTCGGGCGACCAGGTCACCGAGTTCTACTTGCTCGCCGACGACGGCCTGCGCATCGTCGGTGAGGCCGAGAATATCGGTCCGGGACTCACCCGCGACCTGGTCGTGCAGCTGGCCGAGGGCGAATACGTCACCGCCTGCAAGCCCGGCATGACCGGCGACGGGATCGGCACGGCCGGCTTCACGGTCACCGCGTCCGGTCAGGAGGTCACGGTCGACGAGGGCCTCGAGGCGCAGATCGAGACAGCCAACGTCAACTACGCCTCGTATGTGCGCGACCAGGTTGCCCAGCTGGTCACCGGAACCGACGCGTTCGCGGCCGCTTACGTGGCCGGCGACCTCGACACCGCCCGCGGCCTCTATGCGCCGACCCGCGCGCACTGGGAGCGGGTGGAGACGGTGGCCGAGTCGTTCGGTGACCTCGACCCGCAGCTCGACCTGCGCGAAGCCGACCTCGAAGAGGGCCAGGACTGGACCGGCTGGCACGCGATCGAGAAGGACCTCTGGCCTGCCGGCGCCGAGGCCGGCTTCGCCGCCTACCCGGCCGAGGAGCGCGGGCGCCTCGCCGACCTCCTGGTCGCCGACACCGCGACCCTGAACGTGAAGGTGCAGACCCTCTCCTTCACGCTGTCGCAGCAGACCAACGGCGCGATCGGCCTGCTCGACGAGGTCGCCACCGGCAAGGTCACCGGCGAGGAGGAGTTCTGGTCGCACACCGACCTCTGGGATTTCCAGGCGAACATCGACGGTGCCGCGGTGCTCTACGCGGGAGTGCGGGACATCCTGGTCGACAAGGATGCCGCCCTCGCCGAGAGCCTCGACACCGAGTTTGCCGAGCTGCAGGCCCTGCTCGACGCCGAGCGCGTCGGTGACGGCTTCACCCTCTACACGGACCTGAGCGACGCCGAGATCAAGGCCCTCGCCGATCAGGTGAACGCCCTCGGCGAACCGCTGAACCGGCTCACTGCGGCGCTGGTGCTCTGAATGACCGAGGAACCGGTGGCCGGGAAGCAGATGACCGGGGAAGAGGTGACCGGCGAACAGCCGGCTCGCGGCCTGTCGCGCCGCGGACTCCTCGGACTGGCCGGCGCGGGCGTCGCCGGGCTCGGCCTCGGGGTGGGCGGCGACCGGGCGGCGATCGCCGTTGCGGCAGCCTCGGCGTCCGCACCCGCCACGGCCGTGTACCCGTTCTATCAGGAGCACCAGGCCGGCATCCTGACCCCGGCGCAGGACCGCCTGCACTTCGCGGCCTTCGACGTCTCGGCGGGTACCACCCGGGCCGGGCTGATCGCGCTGCTCCGGGATTGGACCGTGGCCGCCGCCGCCCTGGCCGCGGGGCGCGATATCGGCGATTTCGGGGCCGTCAGCGGCCCCTACGACGCACCCCCGGAGGACACCGGCGAGGCGCTCGGCCTGCCGACGTCCGGACTGACGATCACGTTCGGGTTCGGCCCGAGCCTGTTCGAGGATACCGTCGGCGTCGACCGGTTCGGCATCCGGGCCCGACGTCCGACCGAGCTGGCCGAGCTGCCGCACTTCCCCGGGGACATGCTCGAGCCGGGGTGGAGCGGAGGCGATCTCTGCATCCAGGCTTGCGCCGCCGACCCGCAGGTGGCCGTGCACGCTATCCGCAACCTGTCCCGGATCGCCTTCGGTCGCGCGGCCATCCGCTGGTCCCAGCTGGGGTTCGGGCGCACCTCCTCGACCAGCCGGGCCCAGGCCACCCCGCGCAACCTCTTCGGTTTCAAGGACGGCACATCCAACATCAAGGCCGAGGAGTCGGCTGCCGCCGCCGAGCACGTTTGGGTCGGCGCCGGAGACGCGCCCGCCTGGCTGGCCGGCGGTTCCTACCTGGTGGCGCGGCGCATCCGGATGACCATCGAGACCTGGGACCGCACCAACCTGCGCGAGCAGGAGGCCGTCTTCGGTCGCAACAAGGGCGAGGGTTCCCCCCTATCGGGCGGCACGGAGTTCGCCGCGCCGGACTTCGCCCTTACCGGCCGGGCCGACCTGCCGCTGATCGGCTCGGCCGCGCACGTGCGCCTGGCCCACCCCGCCCAGAACGCGGGTGCACGGATGCTGCGCCGTGGCTACAACTTCGTCGACGGCACCGACGCGCTCGGCCGCCTCGATGCCGGACTGTTCTTCATCAGCTTCCAGAACACGCCGCAGACCTTCACCGCCGTGCAACTGAACCTGGCCCGGCACGACGCGCTGAACGAGTACATCCGCCACGTCGGGTCGGCCCTGTTCGCCGTTCCGCCCGGTGCCGCCCGCGGCTCCTACGTGGGAGCCGCCCTCTTCGCCTGATTCCTCCGCGGCTGCTGCCCGAGCTCTGACGGTGTCGCCTTCGAGGCCGAGACCGCACCGCAGCGACTCCGACCCGAACGAATTCGACGGAGATTCTGCCTGAATCAGCCCCAAACAAGCCCAAACAGTCGTTTTGCGGCAGAATCTCCGTCGAGTTGGTTCTCAGCCACGCGGCCAGGCACACCGCCCGGATCAATCACGGGGTTAACGCACGAAACCGCAGGGCATGACCATGGAAAACCATGACCACACGCACTGCGGTTTCGAACTCCGAGCGGAGCGAAGGTTAGTTCGCGTCCTGCTTCTTCAGACGGGAGACGTTGCGCTGACGCGCCGAAGCGGCCAGCTCCACCTTGCGGATGCGCACGACGGCCGGGGTGACCTCGACGCACTCGTCCTCGCGAGCAAACTCGAGGCACTGCTCGAGCGTGAGCTGCTTGGACGGGGTCATCGACTCGAACGTGTCGGAGGTGGACTGACGCATATTGGTCAGCTTCTTCTCCTTGGTGATGTTCACGTCCATGTCGTCGGCGCGGGAGTTCTCGCCGATGACCATGCCCTCGTAGACCTCTTCGGTCGGGTTGACGAAGAACGACATACGCTCCTGCAGGGCGATGATCGCGAACGGCGTGACCACGCCGGACCGGTCGGCGACGATCGAGCCGTTGGTGCGGGTGTTGATCGTGCCGGCCCAGGCCTCGTAGCCGTGGAAGATCGCGTTGGCGATACCGGTGCCGCGAGTGTCCGTGAGGAACTCGGTACGGAATCCGATCAGGCCGCGCGACGGAACGATGAACTCCATGCGGACCCAACCGGTGCCGTGGTTCGCCATGTTCTCCATGCGACCCTTGCGGGCGGCGAGCAGCTGGGTGATCGCACCGAGGTACTCTTCCGGCGAGTCGATGGTGAGGTGCTCGTACGGCTCGTGGATCTTGCCGTCGACGCGCTTGACGACGACCTGCGGCTTGCCGACGGTGAGCTCGAAGCCTTCGCGGCGCATCTGCTCGACCAGGATGGCGAGGGCGAGTTCGCCTCGGCCCTGAACCTCCCAGGCATCCGGGCGTCCGATGTCGATGACGCGGAGCGAGACGTTGCCGACGAGCTCCTTGTCGAGACGGTCCTTGACCATGCGGGCGGTGAGCTTGTGGCCCTTGACCTTGCCGATGAGCGGCGAGGTGTTGGTACCGATGGTCATCGAGATGGCCGGGTCGTCGACCGTGATGGTCGGCAGCGCGCGCGGGTCCTCGGGGTCGGCGAGGGTCTCACCGATGGTGATGTCGGCGAATCCGGCGACGGCGACGATGTCGCCGGGGCCGGCGCTCTCGGTCGGGTAGCGGTCGAGTGCCTTGGTGATCATGAGCTCGGTGACACGCACGTTCGCGATGGTGCCGTCGTGCTTGATCCAGGCGACCGTCTGGCCCTTCTTGATGGTGCCCTGGAAGATGCGCAGCAGCGCGAGGCGGCCGAGGAACGGCGAGGAGTCGAGGTTGGTGACCCAAGCCTGCAGCGGGTGCTCGTCATCGTAGACCGGCGCGGGGATGTGCTCGAGGATCGCTGCGAACAAGGGCTCGAGGTCGTCGTTGTCGGGCAGTTGGCCGTTCTCGGGACGGTTGAGGCTGGCAGAACCGTTGCGGCCGGACGCGTAGACGACCGGCACGTTGAGCACCAGGTCGAGGTCGAGGTCGGGCACGTCGTCGGCCATGTCGCTGGCGAGGCCGAGGAGCAGGTCCTGGCTTTCCTCGACGACCTCGTCGATGCGAGCATCGGGCCGGTCGGTCTTGTTCACCAGGAGGATGACGGGCAGGTGGGCCTCGAGCGCCTTGCGCAGCACGAAGCGGGTCTGCGGCAGTGGGCCCTCGCTGGCGTCGACGAGAAGAACAACACCGTCGACCATGGACAGGCCGCGCTCGACCTCGCCACCGAAGTCGGCGTGGCCGGGAGTGTCGATGACGTTGATGGTGATGGGGCCATCCGTGGCGTGCATGCCCTTGTAGGAGATCGCCGTGTTCTTGGCGAGGATGGTGATGCCCTTTTCGCGCTCGAGCTCGTTCGAGTCCATGGCGCGCTCTTCGGTGTGTGCGTGCTCAGCGAACGAGTTGGTCTGCTGGAGCATCGCATCAACCAGCGTGGTCTTGCCGTGGTCAACGTGGGCTACGATCGCGACATTTCGGAGGTTATTGCGCGTGGCAATCGCCATGAAGTAAATCCTTACGAAGAATGGATGCCGCAAAGTACCGCATGCGACGAAGAATGGATGTGTGTGGTCAAAGTCCGACCCAACGGATAATCCTACCGCACTCTCCCCGTCCGGAGGCTGAGAGACCCTCGGATCCGCTCCGAGGGCACGAAAAACGGGGCGGGAACCGAAGTCCCCGTCCCGTCGTCCGTGCTGTGTTGCGGTTGTTTCGGTTCTACTTCCTCCAGCCGACGATGGTCCAGTCGACCGTTGCGAACTGGGTGGCGCCGTAGTTGACGAGTCCGGACTTCACGGCGTACACGTTCGGCAGCGGCGCGATCGGGATGATCGGCACATAGGCGGCGAGCACCTTGTCGATCTCGTTCGCGATGCCGATGCGCTTGTCCGGTTCGAGCTCCGTGTTGGCCTCATCGAAGAGGGCGGAGAGCTTCTCGTCGGTGATACCGGTGAAGTCCGACTCGGAGTCGACCGGGGAGAACAAGGCTTCGCTCGAGGAGATCGGCCACGGCGTGCCGACCCAGGAGAAGCTGGTCATCCCGAAGTCGCCCGGGATGATGTAGTCCGAGAAGTACTTCGCGGCGGGAACCTCGTTGAGTTCGACGGTGACGCCGACCTCCTTGAGGTCAGCCTGCACCTGCACGGCACGCTGCTTGTTCGTGGGGGTGTCGGCCGGCACGGTGATGGACAGCTCGAGGGCCTTGCCGTCCACCGAGGACCGGGCCGAGGTGCGGGCCGAGGACGGTGCGCCCCGGCACGGCATCGGCCAACAGCGTGGCGCAGAGCAGAACCAGGGCGACAAAGACAGCCACGGAGGCCGGTGCCCGCACGGCGATCGGGGTCCGGCCCTGGCCTGCAGGATCTTCCCGGACGGGCGCCTGCCGGGGTTTCCGGCGGCCGGGGAGAACGTCCCGGGCCGCCGGAACCCGGTCAGCGGCCAAACTGGAAGTTGCCGCCGGGGATGGCTGCGAGCAGTTCCTGGGTGTAAGCCTCGCGAGGACTGTCGAAGACCTCGTCCGTGGACGCGGTCTCGACGATCCTGCCCTGCTGCATGACGCAGACATTGTCGGCCACCAGCCGCACGACCGCCAGGTCGTGCGTGATGAACAGGTAGGTCAGTCCGAGGTCCGTCTGCAGTTCGGTGAGCAGGTTCAGAATCTGCCCTTGCACGAGCACGTCGAGGGCGGAGACCGCCTCGTCGAGCACGAGCACGTCCGGCTTGAGGGCCAGGGCGCGCGCCACGGCGATGCGCTGGCGCTGCCCGCCGGACAGTTCGCTGGGGTACCGGTACCGGGTGGCCCAGGGCAGGGAGACCTGGTCGAGCAGTTCGCGCACCCGGGCCTGGCGATCCGCGGAAGTGCCGATCTTGTGCGCCAGCAGGGGCTCCGCGATCGTATTGCCCACGTTGTACTGCGGGTCCAGGGAACCGTACGGGTCCTGGAAGACCGGCTGCACGCGGCGCCGGAACTTGAGCAGCGCCGCGCCCTTGAGCCCGGCGACATCCTGGCCGTCGAATTCGATCTGCCCGCTGGTGATGCTCTCCAACTGCAGGATGAGCTTGGCCACGGTGGACTTGCCCGAACCGGATTCGCCGACGAGCGCCGTGGTGGTGCCCTTCTTGATGGCGAAGGACACGTCGTTGACGGCCAGCAGTTCGTTGTACTTCAGTCCCTTGGTGCGAATGCGGTACAGCTTGGAGATGTTCTGCACCTTGATCAGGTCTTGCGTTGCCGCCGCGGGCTCCCGCTCGGCCGCACGGGCCACGAGGGTCGTGTCGAGCGAGCCGCCGGAGAAGATCTCCGCGCCGGCCGCGTCGTCGTTCTTGGCCGACTGGATGCGACGGGACGCGAGGCTCGGAGCGGCCGCCACGAGACGCTGGGTGTAGGGATGCTGTGGGTTGGCGAGGATCTCCTGCGACGGCCCGGATTCGACGACCTTGCCCTTGTACATCACGACAAGCTGTTCCGCCCGCTCGGCCGCGAGACCGAGGTCGTGGGTGATGAACAGCACCGAGGTGCCGTAGTCGCGGGTGAGGGTGCCGAGGTGGTCCAGGATCTGGCGCTGCACCGTGACGTCGAGCGCCGAGGTAGGCTCGTCGGCGATCAGCAGCTTCGGCCGCGCGGACAGGCCGATGCCGATCAGAACGCGCTGGCGCATGCCGCCGGAGAACTGGTGCGGGAACTGCTTGAGGCGGTCTTCCGCGTCGCTGAGGCCCGCCTCCTGCAGCACCTGGATCGTGCGCTGGCGGGCGGCCTTGCCCTGGGCCACGTTGTTGGCCTTGATGGCTTCCTCGACCTGGAACCCGATGTTCCAGACGGGGTTCAGGTTGCTCATCGGGTCCTGCGGCACGTAGCCGATCAGGCGACCGCGCACATCCTGCATCTGCTTGTCCGACAGCCCGGCGAGGTCACGGCCCTCGAACAGGATCTGCCCGGCCGTGATCGTGCCGGTGCCGGCGAGGAGTTTGATGATGGCCTGCGCGGTCGTGGTCTTGCCCGAACCGGACTCCCCCACGATCGCCAGCGTCTGGCCGGCGTAGAGAGTGAGGCTGACCCCGCGCACGGCGGGGACGACGCCGTGCTGGGTTTGGAAACCGACCTCGAGGTCGCGGATCTGGAGCAGCGGCTCCGTGGAGGCGTCGGAGCTCTCGCTGACGGGTTCGATGACGGTCTGGCTCATCGGCGGGCCCTCGCTTCGGGGTCGAGGGCGTCGCGCACGACGTCGCCCAGCATGAGGAACGCGAGAACGGTCACGGACAGTGCCGCCGCGGGGTACAGCAGCACCTGGGGGTTGGTGCGCAGCGAGCTCTTCGCGGCATCGATGTCGTTACCCCAGCTCATGATGCCCGGCGGGAGGCCGATGCCGAGGAACGACAGGGTGGCCTCGGCCACGATGAACGTGCCCAGTGAGACGGTGGCGATCACGATCACGGGGGCGATCGAGTTCGGCACGACGTGCCGCAGAAGGATGCGGAACCGGCTGACGCCCAGGGCGACGGATGCCGTGACGTAATCCGAGTTGCGGGCGGAAAGCACCGCGCCGCGCATGATTCTCGCGATCTGGGGCCACGCGAAGAGCGACAGCACCAGCGCGATGGTGACCGGGGTGCGCTCCGGCAGCACCGACATGAGCACGATGGCGCCCAGCACGGTGGGGACGGCGAAGAAGATGTCGCCGATGCGGGAGACGATCGAGTCGAGCAGGCCGCCGTAGTAGCCCGCGAGCGAGCCGACGACGATGCCCGTGAAGGTCACCAGCATGGTGGCGAGGAGGCCGACGGTGACCGAGGCCTGCGTGCCGAAGATGATCCGGGCGTAGATGTCACAGCCCTGACGGGTGAATCCGAGCGGATGTCCGTCTGACGGACCCGCGTGGCTGTCGCCGAGGTCGCACTGGGTGGGCGAGGCCTGGGCGAACAGGCTCGGGAACAGGGCGACGATGACGATCAGGAGGATCAGGGCCGACGAGATCCAGAAGCTGGGCCGCACGCGCATGGCGTCCCAGGCATCCGCCCAGGTGCTGCGGGCCTTCTGCGATTCGTCGAGGCGGTCGACGGTTTCGACCGGGGTCTCTTCCAGCGCGGCGACGTAGTGCGTCTGCGCGTTCGGGTTCTTATTTGGCATAGCGAATCCTCGGGTCCAGAGCTGCGTAGAGGAGGTCGACGAGCAGGTTGGCCAGCACGAAGATCACGACCATCACCGCGATGAACGACACCACGGTGGGTCCTTCGCCGAGCTTGATCGCCTTGTAGACGGTGCCGCCGACGCCGTTGATGTTGAAGATGCCCTCGGTGACGATGGCACCGACCATGAGCGAGCCGAGGTCGACGCCGAGGAAGGTCACGACGGGGACCAGAGAGTTGCGCAGCACGTGGACACCCACGACGCGACGGCGGGATAGGCCCTTCGCGGTGGCGGTGCGCACGAAGTCCGCGTTGAGGTTGTCGGAGACGCTGGCTCGGGTGAGCCGCACGATGTAGGCGAATGAGACCGAGGCCAGCACGAGCGCCGGCAGCAGCAGTTCATTGAGGGGAGCCTCGCTGCTCACCGTCGTGCGTGCCCAGCCGAGCTTCACCGCGAAGACGTACTGCAGCACGAAACCGATCACGAACGTGGGAACGCTGATCAGGAGGAGGCTGACCACGAGGGCGCTGGTGTCGAAGAGCTTGCCCTTGCGAAGCCCGGCGATGAGGCCGACGAGGATGCCGAAGAACGCTTCGATGGCCAGCGCGAGCAGGGCCAGGCGGGCGGTGATCGGGAATGCCTTCGCCATCACGTCGCTGACCGGGCGGCCGGAGTACGTGGTGCCCAGGTCACCCTGGAAGAAGTTGCCGATGTAGATGAAGTACTGCACGATGAACGGCTTGTCCAGGTTGTACTGGGCGCGGATCTGGTCGATCACGCCCGGAGCGGGGGGACGGTCGCCGTACAGTGCCGCGATCGGGTCTCCGGGAAGGGAGAACACCATGAAATAGATCAGGAGCGTTGCACCGAAAAACACCGGGATCATCTGAAGCAGCCGTTTGCCGGTATACCAGATCATCAGGTCCCCAAACCGGAACGTATGTACATGAGATTCACAATCACTGGTTGAGTCTAGTCAGTGTGGGGTCCGGGGCTGAACGCCCCGGACCCCACACTTGTCATTCATTTACTGCTGTCGAACGGATTGAACGAAGATTACTCGCTCTTGGTGATGTCGGAATACAGCGGCACGGAGTCCCAGCCGAACACGACGTTCTCGACCGACTCGGACCAGACACCGGTCACGTTGGAGTACCAGAGCGGGATCGTCGGAAGGTCGGCGAGCAGGACTTCCTGCGCTTCCTGGTACTTCGCGGTGGCGTCCTCGACGGAGGACGCTGCTGCGCCTTCCTTGAGCAGCGCGTCGAACTCGGGGCTGGTGTAGTCCTCGTAGTTAGAGCCGGCACCGGTCTGGTACAGCGGGGCGAGGAAGTTGTACAGCGACGGGTAGTCGCCCTGCCAGCCGGCACGGGTTCCACCGGTCAGCTTGTCGGCGGCACGGTCGTCCAGCGCCGCGGCGAACGTCGGGTACGGCTTGCCGATGGCTTCGATGCCCAGCGTGTTCTTGATGCTGTTGGTGACCGCGTCGACCCAGGCAGCGTGGCCGCCGTCGGAGTTGTAGGCGAGGTCGAACGTGCCGGTGTAGGGCGCGATCTTGTCAGCTTCGGCCCACTTGGCCTTGGCCTCTTCGGGGTTGTATTCGAGGACTTCGGCACCCTTGAGGGAGTCGGAGTAACCGTCGATGACCGGCGAGGTGAAGTCGGTCGCGGGGGTGCGGGTGCCCTGGAAGATGACGTCCGTGATTTCCTTGCGGTCGATCGACATCGAGATGGCGGCGCGGCGCAGCTTGCCTTCCTCACCACTCCAGTGCTCGAGGTAGTACGGCATGTTGAAGCCCTGGAAGATGGCCGCCGGCTGGTTCACGAAACGCTCCGGGAAGTCCGACTCGTAGGACTCGAACGCGGCGTCCGGGACGGCGTCGAGCACGTCGAGGTTGCCACCCTGGACGTCCGCGTAGGCGGCGTCCATCGAGGCGTAGAAGACGATGTTCAGGCCGCCGTTGGCGGGCTTGCGAACGCCCTCGTAGTCAGGGTTGGTGACGAGGTCGATCCCGACCTCGTGCTCCCAGGCACCCTCTCCGTCCAGCATGTACGGGCCGTTGCCGATCGGGTTCTCGCCGAAGGCGTCCATGTCGTCGTACGCGGCGGACGGGAGCGGCATGAACGCCGTGTAGCCGAGGCGCAGCGGCCAGTCGGCCTCGGGAGAGGCCAGCTCGACCGTGAAGGTGGAGTCGTCGACGACCTTCAGTCCGGTCAGCTCCGAGTCGGCTTCATAGTCGAAGCCGACAATGTTGTCGAAGAAGTAGGAGGCGCTCTGGGCGTTACTGAACTTGGCGCCGAAGTTCCAGGCATCCACGAAGGAGTCGGCCGTGACGGCCTCGCCGTTGGTGAACTCCCAACCGTCGTTGATCGTGACGGTCCAGTTCTGCGCGTCGTCGGACTCGATCGACTTGGCGACCTCGTTCTCGGTCTCGCCCTTGGCGTTGTACGAGACGAGTCCGGCGAAGATCGAGGTGGCGATCTTGCCGCCACCGGTCTCCGTGGTGTTCGTGGGGATCAGCGGGTTCTGCGGCTCGGAGCCGTTCGTCGTGATGATCGCCGCGGAGTCGCCCTCGGCCGGGGTGGCTTCTCCGCCTGCACAACCGGAGAGCATGAGCGCTCCCGCGGCGGCCAGAGCGATGGCAGGTATGCCCAGTCTCCTGATTTTCAATTTTCCTCCAGTAAGCAGGGAGATACCGCGCGGCCTGTGGGCACGCAGACATCTCGGATATTTCGACCCTAAAGAGCGGTCGCGCACTTCGCATAATCTATTGCCGAAACGTTACACATGCGAAACAAACTGCGCAGGATAGTTGCGCCCCAGCAGGTTCTTGCGCGCAATCCCTCTGCAGAATACAGCAACCTGCACGTTCCGGGCAGTGAGAGAATCGAAGGATGACCGTCACCGCTTCCGCCCGTCCTCCGCTGTTGATCTTCGACGGCGACTGCGCGTTCTGCACCACCTCCGTGAACACCATGAAGCGACTGCTTCCCGGCATGCCGGCATCCGCCCCCTATCAGTGGACCGACCTGGCCTCCTATGCTCTGACGACCAAGGATGCCCAGTCCCGGGTCTGGCTGATCGTCGACGGCCACCAGTACGGCGGCGCCGCGGCCGTCGCCGCCCTGCTCCGGCACCAGCCGAATGCGACGCTGCGTGCCCTGGGCTGGCTGGGGACCGTTCCGCCGTGGTCCTGGGCGGCCGAAGTGGGCTATCGGTTCGTGGCGCGCTATCGCCACCGGTTGCCCGGGGGAACGCCGGCCTGCCGGATGAAGCCCGGCGCGTGACCCTGCGCGACCCACACACCGCACTCCGCTGGGAAGTGGGGATCGTCCTCGGGCTCTCGCTCGGGGCATCCGCCCTCTATTCGATCGTGTCGATCATCGCCCGGCTGACCGACACCCGACCGCTCTCGGAGCAGTCCGCGACCCTGAACGGGTCGCAGTCGTCCCGGGAATGGCTCGATTTCACCTATCAGTTCCTGGGTATCTTCTTCGCCCTGTTCGCGGTGGCCCTGGTGCTCTACCTGCTGTGGCTGCCGGGGCAGAGTTCGTTCCGGCGACTCGGCTTCGACTTCACGCAGCCGGGCCGCGACCTGCTGCGCGGCTTCGGGCTGGTGCTCGTGATCGGCATCCCCGGCCTGGGGCTCTACCTCGCCGGGCGGTCCCTCGGCTTCACCGTGGCGGTCGTGCCGTCGCCACTCGACACGTTCTGGTGGACGGTCCCGATCCTGGTGCTCTCGGCGCTGCGCTCGGCGCTGGTGGAGGAGCTGATCGTGGTCGGCTACCTGTTCACCCGGCTGCGCGAGCTGGGCTGGTCGACCTGGACGATAATCGTGTCCTCGGCGCTGCTGCGCGGCAGCTACCACCTGTATCAGGGCATCGGCCCGTTCTTCGGCAATGCGGCCATGGGAGTGCTGTTCGGCTGGTGCTACCTGCGCTGGGGACGCACAATGCCGCTGGTGATCGCGCACTGGATCCTCGACATCGTCTCCTTCGTCGGGTATCCGCTCGCCCTCGCCTGGTGGCCCGGGCTCCTCACCCCCGCCGCCTGACCTGCCGGCGGGCGTGCGAATTCGACGGAGATTGTGCCGAGAAAGCCGCCAATCGGGCCAAAACCCGGCCGAATGGGCAAAATCTCCGTCGAATTCGTTAGGGAGCGGGGCGTTCTACTCGAAGGCCTCGGGCGGCGGGCAGGCGCAGACCAGGTTGCGGTCGCCGAAGGCGTTGTCGATCCGGCGCACGGGCGGCCAGTACTTGCCACGGATGAGGCTGCGCACCGGGTAGACGGCGGTCTCGCGGTCGTAGGCGTGCGTCCACTCCCCCTCGATCACGGACTGCGCGGTGTGCGGGGCGTTGTGCAGCGGGTTGTCCTCGGCAGGCCAGCGGCCGGCGGCCACGGCATCCGCTTCGGCCTTGATCGCGATCATGGCCTCGACGAACCGGTCGATCTCGCCCAGATCCTCGCTCTCGGTGGGTTCGATCATGAGCGTGCCGGACACCGGAAAGCTCATGGTCGGCGCGTGGAAACCATAGTCGATCAGGCGTTTGGCCACATCGTCCACGCTGACCCCGGTTGCCTCGGTGAGCGGGCGCAGGTCCAGGATGCACTCGTGCGCGACCAGTCCGTTGTCGCCGGAGTACAGCACCGGGTAGTGCGCCTCGAGCCGCTTGGCCACATAGTTGGCCGCGAGCACCGCGGCGCCGGTGGCCTCGTGCAGACCCTCGGCACCCATCATGCGCACATAGGCCCAGGAGATGGGCAGGATGCTCGGGCTGCCGTACGGCGCCCCCGAGACCGGCCCGCCGGCGTGCACGACCGTGCGGCCGATCGTGCCACCGCCCGTACCGCCGGCAGCGCCATCGGCACCGTCGTCGCCCACGGCGTCGCCGGCACCGAGCAGGTAGTGCTCGTCGCTCTGGGCCAGGGCATGCCCCGGCAAAAACGGCGCGAGGTGCGCCTTGGCCCCGACCGGACCGACGCCGGGTCCGCCGCCGCCGTGAGGAATGCAGAACGTCTTGTGCAGGTTGAGGTGCGACACGTCGCCGCCGAAGTCGCCGTACCGAGCGAAGCCGAGCAGGGCGTTCAGGTTGGCGCCGTCGACGTAGACCTGGCCGCCGGCGTCGTGCACGGCCGTGCAGATGGTGCCGACCTCATGCTCGTAGACGCCGTGCGTCGACGGGTAGGTGATCATCAGCGCAGCGAGGTTCTCGGCGTGCTCGGCGATCTTCGCCCGCAGGTCGTCCAGGTCCACGTTGCCGAGCTCGTCGCAGGCGACGACCACGACCTTCATCCCGGCCAGTACGGCGGATGCCGCGTTGGTGCCGTGCGCACTGGACGGGATCAGGCAGACCGTGCGCTGGGTGTCGCCGGTGGAGAGGTGGTAGCCGCGGATGGCCAGGAGCCCCGCGAGTTCACCCTGGCTGCCCGCGTTGGGCTGCAGCGACACCGAGTCGTAGCCGGTGACATCCGTCAGCCAGGTTTCGAGCTGCCGGATCAGTTCCAGGTAGCCCTCGACGTCGGCGCGTGGAGCGAATGGGTGCAACCCGCCGAATTCGGGCCAGCTGACAGCCTCCATCTCGGTGGCCGCGTTCAGTTTCATGGTGCACGAGCCGAGCGGGATCATGCCGCGGTCGAGCGCGTAGTCGAAGTCGGCGAGGCGCTTGAGGTAGCGCATCATGCTCGTCTCCGAGCGGTGCGTGTTGAACACCGCGTGGGTGAGGAACTCACTCGTGCGGTGCAGCTCGGGCGGCAGGCCGGCCTCGACCATGCTGAAGTCGACCAGGCCGAAGGCGTCCCGGCCCCCGAACGCGCCGACGACGAGGGCGAGATCGGCGAGGGTCGTCGTCTCGTCGACGGCGATGCCGATGGTGTCCGCGTCGACGAGGTACAGGTTGACGCCGTTGGCGGCGGCGGCGGTGACGACGTCGGCGGCACGACCCGGAACGGAGACCCGGACCGTGTCGAAGAAGGTCGCGGTGACCACGTCGACGCCGGCGGCGAGGAGGGCGACGACGAGCTGCCCGGCGCGTTCGTGCACCTGGGCTGCGATCTTCCGGAGTCCGTCGGGCCCATGGTAGACGGCGTACATGCCGGCCATCACGGCCAGCAGCACCTGGGCGGTGCAGATGTTCGAGGTGGCCTTGTCCCGACGGATGTGCTGCTCACGCACCTGCAGCGACAACCGGTAGGCCGGGTGGCCGGCCGCGTCCACGCTGACGCCGACCAGGCGGCCGGGGAGCTGACGCTCGAGGCCCTTGCGCACGGCCATGTAGCCCGCGTGCGGACCGCCGAAGCCCATCGGCACGCCGAAACGCTGGCTGGTTCCCACGGCCACGTCGGCGCCGAGCTCACCGGGCGAGGTGATCAGGGTCAGGGCGAGCAGGTCGGCGGCGACGACGGCCAGTGCACCCTGCGCCTGCGCGGCGCCGACGACGCCGGCCGGGTTCCAGACCCGACCGGATGCGCCGGGGTACTGCACGAACAGACCGAAGTACTCGCCGAGGTCGGTGGTCGAGCCGCCTCCGGTGGTCGAGCCTGTCGAGACCCCCGCCAGGTCGACCTCCACGAGGTCGATCCCGAGGGCGGCCGCACGATTGCCCAGCAGCGCCTTCGTCTGCGGCAGAGCGTCGGCGTCGACGATGAACCGGGTCGACGTCGACTTCGACGCCCGGCGGGTGAGGAGCATGCCCTCCACGACGGCGGTCGACTCGTCGAGCATGGACGCGTTGGCCGTGGACAGTCCGGTCAGGTCCGCGATCATGGTCTGGAAATTGATCAGCGCCTCGAGGCGGCCCTGCGAGATTTCGGGCTGGTACGGCGTGTAGGCCGTGTACCAGCTGGGGTTCTCGAACACATTGCGCTTGATCACGGCCGGGGTGACCGTGTCGTAGTAGCCGAGCCCGATCATGGAGCGCTTCACGGTGTTGCGGCCGGCAAGGTCCCGCAGCTCCGCGATGGCCTCACGCTCGGTGGCTGCGGGCGGGAGGGTGCTGTCACCGATGGTGCGGAACTGGTCCACCTGGATTGATTCGGGCACGGCCGCGTTGACGAGGGCGTCAACCGAGTCGTAACCGAGGATGGACAGCATGCGGGACTGTGCGTCAGCATCCGTGCCGATGTGGCGCTGGGTGAAGGGCTGTGACATGGGTGCGGGAACCTGCGCTTTTCGTTTTCGTTACTCGCCGATGAGGGCGGAGTATTCGGCGTAGCTAAGGAGGGGAGGGAGCTCGGCGAACGTGACCTTGATCAGCCAACCGTCGCCGAAGGGGTCGCTGTTGACGAGCTCCGGGCTGTCGACGACGGCGTCATTGGTCTCGGCGACGGTGCCCGTGACGGGGGCGTAGAGCTCGCCGACCGACTTCGTGGACTCGATCTCGCCGACGACGGTGCCGCTCGCGACATCGCTTCCGACATCGGGCAGCTCGACGAAGACGACATCGCCGAGCTTGTCGGCGGCGTAGGCGGTGATGCCGACGGTGGCGGTGTCGCCGTCGACGAGAATCCACTCGTGCTCGGCGGTGTACTGGAGTTCAGACTGTTCAGCCATGGGGGCGTTCCTCTCGAGGGGTGGATTACTTCTGGCGTTTGTAGAACGGAAGGGCGGTGACGGTTGCGGGGACGCGGGTGCCGCGCACGTCAACGAAGACCTCGGTGCCGAGGCGCGCCAGCCCGGGCGCCACGTAGGCCATGGCGATCGGATGTCCGAGCGTCGGCGACAGGGCCCCGCTCGTGATCACGCCGTCGGCCACGGTCGCGTCTGCACTGCGATACACCAGGTAGTCGGCCCGCCCGGCACGCTTGCCGGCCGACGCCAGCCCCACGAGCACGCGCGCCTCGGCGCTGGGACCCTCTTCACTGGCCTCGCGGCCGATGAAGTCGACCTCCTTGGCGAGGTTGACGACGCGGCCGAGCCCGGCCTGCGCCGGATAGGTGGTGGTGTTGAGCTCGTGGCCGTACAGCGGCATGCCGGCCTCGAGGCGGAGGGTGTCGCGGCTGGCGAGCCCGGCCGGGACGAGGTGGAAAGACGCTCCCGCGGCGCGGAGCGCATCCCAGAGCGCCGCGGCATCCAGCACGTCGACGTAGAGTTCGAAGCCGTCCTCACCGGTGTAGCCGGTGCGGGCGATGAGGACGCTGCCGGCTTGGAAGGTGCCGCCCAGAGCGCGATAGTACTTGAGCGCGGACAGCTCACCGTCGACCGTGAGGTCCACGGTGGCCTCGAGGATGGCACGCGAATTCGGACCCTGCACGGCGATCAAGGCGACGTCGTCGCTCCGGTCGGTGACGGTGACGTCGAAGCGGGCGGCCCGGGCCGTGAGCGCCTCGAAGGCCTGGAAGCGGTTGCCCGCGTTGGCGATGACGAGGAACTCGTTCTCATTCGTGCGGTAGACGACGATGTCATCGATGATGCCGCCGGCCCGGTTCAGGATAAGGCTGTACTTGGCCTGCAGGATGTCGATCGCGGAGAGCCGGCCGGCCAGGGCGTAGTCGAGGTACGCGGCGGCGTCCGGCCCGGCGACCACGATCTCGGCCATGTGCGAGAGGTCGAAGATGCCTGCGCTGGTGCGCACCGCGTGGTGCTCGGCGAGATCGCTCGAATAGCGCACCGGCATCTGCCAGCCGGCGAAGTCCGTGAAGCCGGCACCGGCGTCGACGTGCGCCTGGTGCAGTGGGGAGAATCGCTCCACCGCGGGGGTGGAATCAGTGTGGGCGTCAGTGTCCGAGGTCATGAGTTCTCCAGGTTGTCGTCGGCCGCGGGCCGAGCGAGAATCTCCGGGGCGCGATCGAGCGACCGAACCCCTGGGAACTCCCCCTCTGTCGTTTCGGCCTGAGAGCTTCACCGCATCCGCTGGTCGGGTGCGACTTTCACCATGGGCGAGTCGCTGCGGTGCCGCGACTACTTTTCAGAGTGGCCAGTCCGATGCGGTACGAGTACCTGAGAGATTGTCGGGGAGGATTGCTCCTTCGGTGTTCGGCTGCCTGGCGGCACCGAACTCTCCCGCATCGACCTTGATGGCCCGGTATTCACTTGAGGGACACGTCGCAACCGGGTTCTGAGTGGGTGCGCGTGTGCGCTCACAGCCTAGCCTGTGCGGGCCCGGCGGTGCGGTGCGTCCGCTGCCGGGGCCTCCCGCCGCCGCCCGCAGCGGGAACGCGTACCCTAGTGAGCCTGCCCGCGAATCGTGCGGCGCACGAAGAAAGGCGTTCCGTGGACCTCACCCTCCTCCGGCATTTCATCGCCGTCGCCGAGGAATTGCATTTCCCGCGCGCCGCGATGAACCTCAATGTCTCCACCCCCAAGCTGCGCTCCTCGATCGCGAAACTCGAGGCCAACCTCGGCGTCGTGCTGATCGACCGCACCACGGAGACCACCCGGCTGACCGCGGCGGGCAACCTGTTTCTGACGGATGCCCGCACCGAGCTGGCCGCGGCGGACGAACCCTGGAAGCCGCCGCTCCCCGCCGGCGGCAAGGCCAAGGCCGCCAAGGGCAAGGGCCGCGCGCCCGAGGTCAAGGGCCAGCCGCGTCCGGGGAAGCGCCGCCAGGGTCGCTAGCCCGCACGCTCGCCCTCGGCATTTAGAGTCCGGGCAGACGCCCCGTGTCCACTGGTCGATCGTCGCCGACCACGTCGACCAAGGCCCGTCGCCAGGCCGAAAAGCTGGCCACCGAGCCGCTGTGCGGCGCCACCAGCCACGGCCACGGATGCAGTTCGGCCGCCCCCTCCGCGTAGCGGGTGAAGCTGGGCACCGGCGCGAACGTGACCGCTGCGTCGAGACCCGGAACGATCACTCGCGGGTCGCCCAGGTGCACGATCACCTCGCGGCGCCGGGCCAGGTCCTGCAGGGTCTCCACCGTGAAGATCAGTCTTTTGCTCGAGAGCCGCAGCCGGGCCAGGGCCGGCTCGTCGAAGACGAAGACGGCCGGAAGCTCGGGATGCGCGCGGAGGGCCGGATCGGCGTCACCAAGGGAGTCCACCGTCAACAGCACCGACCGGGCAGCGCGGCGCCGCAGAACGCTGGCGGGTCCGCTGGTGGCGGACAGGTGCGGATCGTGCGTGAGGTTTCCCGGAGCATCCGTCACCCGCGGCGGTGCGGAATCCGCCGGGAACTGTTCGATCGGACAGGACCGGGCGAGCGGGCAGGCCCGGCAGAGCTGGGGGGCCCGTTTCTCCACCTGCCAACGGGCGAAGCCGTAGGGAGCGCCGGTGCCGGCGCCCACGGTCCACTGCCAGCCGAGCAGGTTGGCCGCACGGGAGCCGTCGAGTAGGTGCCGATAAAACACTTCCTGGCCGGCATGCCAACCGGCGCCGGACCGGACCGTGTACTGCGAAGCCAGCCACATCCGCGTCTGGTTCACCAGCCAGCCGTCGGTTTCCAACTCCGACAGGACCGAATCGACGCAGTGCATGCGTCGCGGCCAGGCCTCGGGTTCGAATTCGCCGTCCCAGGGTGCCGCGAAACGCAGGTTCCGGTGCAGGGCGACACCCACCCGCGCATAAAGATGCCGGGCGTACTCCTGCCAGAGCAACTCGTCCCGGAATTTTCGGGCGTCCCGGGCCGGTCCATCCGCCACGTGCTGCCACACCCGCCGCAGCGGCAGGAGGGAATGCCGAATGTACGGCGAGAGCCGGGATGCCCCGCGGGCGGTTTCCGGCAGCACCTGACTGCGCCTGGCCGCGTATCCCGAGACCGAGAAACCGGCCAGGGCACGGTCGGCGCTGGTCTGGCCGCCCCGGATATCGGGACTCGCCCGCACCTCGTCGTCGACCAAGTGGTTCAGGTGGCGGCGCACGATGGCATCCGCGGTTCCGTCGTCCAGGGGGATGAGCACACCTGATTTTAGACTCTGCCTGACAGTGACCGGACAGTGAAAACGGGCCTGGGCCGGTAGCGATCACAAGGATCACGACCGGCCCAGGCCCGGTGGCTGCGAGCAGGACGCCGAGTAGGCCTAGTTCCGGCGAGCGTTCGTGCTGGAGATCATCTCGTCGGCCTCATCGACAGACAGCTCGAGGCGGGCGAACGCCGGGTCGTCCGCGAACGACTTCATCCGCGCGATCTTGTAGATGATCAGGCCGTAGAGGGCCTTGGCAAGGATGTCGGCGATGGAGTAGCCGACCTGCTTGCCGACCCAGGCATCCGAGCCGTCGATGCCGAGCATGGGCAGCAGGTAGGCGATCGGGTAGACGCCCCAGGTCAGCAGCAGCAGCAGGCGCAGCTGGCTGATCGTGCGGCGGACACTCGCGGGCTGGCGGTCGAGAGACTTGGTCAGTTCGACGAACAGCACGTAGAGGATGTACGCGAACGGGATGGTCGAGAGCAGACCGAAGATGCCACGCACAGCGTTATCGCCGCTGAGCTCACCGGGGTAACCGAGGATGATCATCAGCGCCGATGCCGGGATGAGCCGGTAGAGGAGGCTGGTCTGGACCTTGCGGGCCAGGGCGAGAACCGCGATCAGTTCGAGCAGGAGCAGGGGAACGGTGAGCAGCCAGTCAACGTAGCGGTAGCCCTCGTTGAAGGATGCCCCGGCGACCTGCACATAGTCGCCCGCACCACCGATGGCTTCGGTTACGAAGGCCGCCTTGAAGGAGTCGAAGATGCGGAAATAGTGATAGGCGGCAATCGCACACACAATGGCCGCGACAGTCATCGCCTGCCGGTAGCGCGGGAGGATCCGCTTGAGGGAAACGATGATGAAGATCGCCGTGAAGAGCTGTGAAGCGATGACGAGCGAAAACACGTTGTACACGGTGTCGTATTGAATTTGAGTGAGGGAATCAGGAATCACTTTTTATCCTCCGGATGAGCGAAAAAGCACAGGGGAATTTCACAGGAATAGCAGCGGACGTGCCTTGCTGTGTTGCTTGACTATTCAGGTTCCGAATTGCCTGTTCGGTTGCTTACTAGGAAATTAGTACGAGTTCCCTGAGTCTTAGCAGGGAGTATCCACACCGATCAGACAGTGAATTCGCGGCCGCCCGGCTGGGTGCGGCTGGCCGGCCTGTCTCACTCGAATTCACCCCCGTTCGTGGGCGGGAAGCACCGGGCCAACCGCAATAACTTCTGGGCATGCGCGAAACCTCGGATGCCCTGATGAACCTGGCTCTGTTCGCCATCGACCATGCGACCAGTTCCGTGGTTCCCCGAGGCGGCCCGTTGATTCCGTTCGCGGTGATCGAAAAGGACGGCGATCGCGACCTTCACCGGTTCGAAGTCGGCCGACTCGAAGCGATGGTGGCCGCCGGCCGGCACTTCGTGCGCGAGCAGAACGACCTCGATCGGGTCGCGTTCGCCTGGGACGGCTACCTCAGCCTCGACGGCGAGCGCTCGGACGCGGTGTTCGTCGAGGCGTCCGACGCGCACGCCCCGTCGAGTGTGATCCTCGCCCAGTGCTACGCCACCAGGGGCCGTTTCCACACGCGCACGTTCGCGGTCGGCCAGCCCGTGCACATGGGCACCGGGAACCTGTTCTGAGTCGGCCTCGAGTTGCCCGGGGCCCGGACGCGGCGTCACGGTCTCGAGCGGCACGTCAGCCGGCTTGTGCACTTTGAACCGCCCGCCTTGTTGCGGTGTTCCGGCTCCTCGAGAAAATCGCAAGTCTGCTCGCTGTACTGGGGACCCACTGCACGCTCCTTGGCGTGGTCGGCGGCACGCTATCCGCGAGCACCGGCCTGCTTGGCCACCCGACGAAGGAACAGCAGCGGCAAGGTCACGGTCGCGAGGGCCGTGACCAGCCACACCACCAGGGTGGCCAGAATCCAGTTCTGCCAGCCGGTGATGACCAGCCCGTTGGCGACGACGGATGCGATCAGTAGCGCCACGAATGTCGACACCAGCCCGACCCCGCCCAGGAATGCCGGCGCGTTGCGTGCGGTCAGTTTCATGATGAAGGGCGACAGGATGCTCTGCGCAGCGGCGAAGACCAGCACGGTGACGACGAAGCCCTGCCAGGTGAGGGTGAAGTCCTCGAGTACCAGCGACGCCACCCACAGGCCGATCGCGGCGGAGCCGAGGAAGATGGCCGTGCGAATCAGCAGACGCACCATGGCTACTCCTTCTCGGATCTCGCCGCGGCCTTCGCCGCGCGTTTGGTTTCCCGCACCCGGGCCAACGATTCGGGGTCGACGATGTCGGCGACGGATCGGAACGAGCCGTCCTCGCCGTAGGGAGCGGATGCCTCGCGCCAACCCGGCGCGGTGAGGCCTTGCCGCTTGCCGAGCAGGGCCAGGAAGATCTTCGCCTTCTGCTCGCCGAACCCCGGGAGCGCTTTCAGGCGCCGCAGGATCTCGGCGCCGTCCGGGGAGCCGGTCGTCCACAGGGCGGAGGCGGCGCCGCTCCAGTCGGTGGCGATGACGCCCGCGAGGGTCTGCGTGCGCGCGGCCATCGACCCCGGATAGCGGTGCACGGCCGGCGTGGCCCGGAAGACCTCAACGAACGCGTCGGCGTCGAAGGCGGCGATGGTCGCCGGGTCGAGCGTACCGATCCGGTCGCGGATCTTGGCCGGCCCGGCGAACGCGGTCTCCATCGCGATCTGCTGGTCCAGCAGCATCCCGAGGAGGAGCGCGAAGGGGTCGTCGCTGAGCAGGGCGTCGGCGGCGGTATCGCCGGTGAGGTTCAGCATCATGCGCCCATTGTGTCACCGGCGGCGCACCCGCGGGACTCCCCTAGAATCGGCGCATGTCCCGCCTCGTCGTCGTCCTCCCGCTCACGCCCCTGCGCACCGGAGACAGCTTCCCGGTGGCGGACTGGCCGCTGCACATCACCGTTCTGCCGCCTTTTCACACGGATGCTGCGGCATCCGTCATCGCCGGTGTCATCGCGGTCACGGCGGTCGGCCGCACCGCCCGGACGGCAGTCGCGGGCGCCGACGCGCTGTTCGGGCGGCGCGAGGACGTTCCGGTGACGCTCGTCGCCGAGAACCCGGGCCTGACCGAGCTGCACCGGGCACTGGTCGACGCCGTTCGGCCGTTCGCGTCCTCCCCGGATGAACCCGCGTTCACGGGTCCCGGCTTCCGGGCCCACATCACGATCAAGAACGGCGTCCGCGTGCACGAGGGTGAGGCGCTCACCCTCACCCAGATCGCCCTGGTGGACATGGCGCCCCGCGCGGCGGCGGGCGGCCGCACGGTGCTCGCCACGTTCCCCCTGCCGGCTCCGAGCTGAGAGCTGTCGTCCCGGCGCAGAGGATTGCGCGCCGGGTTCGACAGCACCGGTCCAGTTCGAGAGGCATGCCGCTCGAACTCGACCGCGAGTGTCGAACTCGATGCCCGTCCCCCGCGAGGGCCCACCGCTACGTCAGGGCCGGCCACAAGAGAGGCAACGTGGTGCTGCGCGTCCCGTCCGGTTGAGCGGCAGGCGTCGCCGGTTTCATTTCCTTGCCCTTTCCTCCAGGGGCCCGATGCCTGAGCCCGCTCCGAAAGCGTCGAGCGCACCGAACGCGCCTCTGAAACCACTGGGCGCCGACACGAACAGGGGCAGGCTTGGGCAGGAACTACGCGGGCGGGACCCGGCTACACGTTGAAGCGGAACTTCACCACATTCCGTTACCGAAAGACATGGCCCCGCCTGCGAGGGCCGCCGCCACGTAATCTGTGCAACGATGTCCCGACAGCAGTCAGATCCAGGCGACATCGGGGGAAGTGTGACCGTTCACGACGTCTCAGGTAAGTTCGGCAAAACGCTGGCAGTACTGTTTCTGGTTGCGGGTCTGTTTCTGACCGGATGTTCCGGACCGCCGGATCCCGTCCTCGGCGGCAAAAGCCCGACGGCAACATCAACGGCGCCGCCGAAGGCGCCAGCAACGGCAACGCCGGACCCTATTGAAGCGACGCGTCCGTCAACTCCGGCCCCTGTGACGGACCTCCTCATCACTGCGACATCGCTCGAACTTCGAGATGCGTCCGGCACGTCTCTGTCCACGTTCGATTATTTTCAGCCTGCCAGCGAGTTGGTTGCCGGCCTGTCCACGGCTTTCGGAAGCGCACCGATCTCAGAACGCTACGAGGGCGGCAGCGAAGTGCCTCCGGGAACCGGGTACATCTGGAGCAATATCCTGCCCGCAGACCCTAAGTCGCCTGGTCCAGAGGGCGATTTCGTCCTCATGGACGGTGTGCCAAGCGGGACGTCACCACATGAACCGAACACCTGGGTCAAAGTTTCCTCGTCCACCGTGAAAGGTGTTCACATCAGCACCGTCGACGGTATCTCTGTTGGAGATGACGCCGCAGAGATCGCGGCACGATACCCAGACACCGCAAACCCACAAGGCAGCAGACTTGACGTTTTCGTTGGTCACGTGCCGCTCCCACCCATGGATTCCCTGTCAGAACTGACGTTTTCAGTCTGGCTCCTCGCCGCCGATCCACTCGGTCCGATCACCGAGTTCCGCTCCCCCTCGCCGAACTGGGGCGGGTGAGGCCCGGGTAGAGGAACTCACCCACGAGATCAGGGCGACTGTTGCCGGAACGGACAACTGTGCCCCGCGCACCGGCCAGAATTGTCCGAATCGGCGACAATTGCGCCCGGCACAGCGAAGCGAAGCTACACGTTGAAGCGGAACTCCACCACGTTCCGGAACCAAAGAGCGTGACCTTGAGACGGCAACACCAACCCACTCCTGAGGAATATCTGATCGTCTGTGTAACGATGTACCGAGGGCGCTATGCGTCCGATGACTCTGGGGGAAAACCATGGCCGATCACGGCGTGTCTGGTGTGGGCGCAGTCCTCTCAGCCCTGCTCCTCGCTTTTGGCGCGGTGCTGCTGACCGGCTGTTCTGGTCCAGCAGTTCCCATCCCCCGCACTCCCGGCCCGACGGCAATGCCCACGGCGGCACCGACACCAACTCAATCGGTGTCGCCGCCCGATCCATCCGAAGTGACGGACATCTTCCTCAGTGCGACGTCGATCGAGCTGCGGGATGCATCGGGCAATGCCCTGTCCACATTCGACTATTTCCAGCCCGCCAGCGAGTTGGTCCCTGCACTTTCGTTGGCCCTGGGCAGCGCGCCAATATTCGATACCTTGGGCGACGAGCGGCATCCGAAAATCACCTACTCCTGGGGCGATTTTGTCGTGCAGGATTGGGATCGGGATTGGGATAGCCCGAATGCACCTCGTTGCCCGAACACCACTTTCGCAGTGTCAGCCGAGACCGTGAACGGGGTCCACATCGGCACAGTCGACGGAATCGCCGTCGGAGACAACGCCGCTGAACTTGAAGCCCAGTATCCCGATTCCTCGTGGAACATCTCTTCGCTTGGCCAGCCCACGGATGACCCGCTCCAGCTCCGCATCGTCGTGGGTCATGTTTCACTTCCACCCTGCACGCCATCATCAGACCGACAAGACCGCACATTGTCAGTGGTCCTCATCGCCGACGATCCACTCGGTCCGATCACCCACTTCTATGTCCCCTCGGTGGATTCAGGCGCCTGAGCCGCCACACACCCCGTGAAAGGGTCTGCCCAACCCCGCCGGCTGCTGCGCCTATCGCGAGAGTCGTCCCGGGTCTATGAGACTGCGGGCTCCACGTTGAAGCGGAACTGCGCCAGCTGACCGGGAAGTGCATGACGCGAAAATAGGCCGTCCAGCCGGCCAAGAGGAGGTAAATCACACCTGAGCGAGACGGAAACTCTGCTGCCGCATGCGGGCCCGCAGTCCACGAGAGAGGTGCTCACCCACGAGATCAGGGTAGTTGTTGCCGGAACGGACAACTGCTGCCGGTGCGCCAGCCACAATTGTCCGAAACAGGAACAGTTGCAGCCGGGACTACGAGCTAGACGTTGAAGCGGAACTCGACCACGTTCCGTAGCCGAAAAACCTGACAACCGCCGGCCGCGATGTGTCAGCCGACACTGATTGCGTCGTTGGGTTGTTTCTTCCCCACTTCCTCTGGCGGTAGACCCCGATGCCCCAACGGACACCTGTGCCAAGATTTACCCGAAGGCAGTTATCTGCCGATGGCTTTGGGGGAAATATGACTCTTCGCAGTGTGTCGGGTGGGTGCGGCACAGCGCTCATAGCGCTGGTCTTGGTTGTCAGCGTTCTGCTGCTCACCGGGTGTGCGGGTCCATGGAATCCCGTCCGGGGCACCCTGAGTCCGACGGCAACGCCGCCGGCCTCTACTACAGCGGTGCGTTCCCCCGCGCCAGAAGCAGTAACGGATATTTTCGTCAGTGCTACGTCAATCGAGCTCCGCGATGCATCGGGGAAGACTCTGTCCACGTTCGACTATTTCCAGCCCGCAAGCGAGGTGGTCGCCGGGCTGTCCCAGGCTCTGGGAAGCGCGCCGATCCTGGACAATTTCGAGGGCCGCAACGACGTGCCTCCGACGACAAGGTACGAATGGGGCGGCTTCCTCCTCAACGACCCGTTGACGGGAGGGATGCCACCATTCAGTTCAAATACGTGGGTGCGGGTGTCATCCGAGGCTGTGAACGGCGTTCGCATCAGCACAGTCGACGGAATCGCCGTCGGGGACAGTGCAGCAGACCTCGAGGCGCGATATCCCGACACCTCGTTCCGGCACCCGTTGGCAGGCCAGTCTGAACTTCACATCGGCGTTGGGTTTGTGCCGCTCCCACCCTCCGATGACTATGTGGGATCCGAGCTTACGTTTTCAGTCCAGCTCTTCGCTCGCGACCCACTCGGGCCCATCACACAGCTCACGACGCCCTCGCCGAACTGGGGTGCATGAGAGCCCGCGCTTCGAGCAGCAGGGGGCGCTCAACATCAGCAATCGGCGCCGGTGTCAGGACCAGATTCGAGCGCCCTGGGCCGCCAACTCGCGACGCTTTAAGCGCCTGCGCCATGGTGACCGAGTCAAAGTGGGTCTTCGTGCCCGGTGCGCATCGTGCGACGAGTTCCATGTCAGCGGGCTTCCGCTGTCGAAAGCCACGAGCGGCACCGTGCAGAACGGCGGCGGACGCCCTCGCTCACGCACGCCCGGCTCTCCCACCGGGACGTTGCGCTTCTTCAGCAGGCCCTTGGACTCGTACGGTTGCACGATGAGCATCCCCCTGCCGTGCCGCTTTCGTAGACCTCAACTAAGATCGCGTCGATCCGGCGCCCGGTACAGCTGGTGAACCCGGCCCACACCACACTGCTCGAGTGGGCTCCTCACTTTCGAAAACAAGCGAGAGCGTGTCCGCCAGCATGTCCTCGAGCCGGTCGGCTACGGCGCAAACCAGGTTTCTGCCGGACGGTCTCTCCGTGAGAGCGAAAGGCCAGAGCGGACCCCGCGGCTGGATCGACCGAAGTGGATAACGCCCGCGAACGTCGAGGCTCGCAAAATCAATTTGCCGACTTCGACGGATGCGCTCGAGTTCGCCAGGTGTGCCTGTCGAACTCGACCGGAACTGTCGATCTCGCCGATCGCGGCGCTGCGCGGAGACGAGCCTCGCGCTAGGAGCAGCCCGAAACGGGCTAGACGTTGAAGCGGAACTCCACCACGTCGCCGTCCTGCATGATGTACTCCTTGCCCTCAATACGGGCCTTGCCCCTCGAGCGGGCCTCCGCCACGGAGCCGGCCTCCATCAGGTCTTCGAAGGAGAAGATCTCTGCCTTGATGAAGCCCTTCTGGAAGTCGGTGTGGATCACACCGGCCGCCTGCGGGGCGGACCAGCCCTTGTGGATAGTCCACGCACGGCACTCTTTCGGGCCGGCCGTCAGGTAGGTCTGCAGGCCGAGGGTGTCGAAGCCGATGCGGGCGAGCTGGTCGAGCCCGCTCTCGGCCTGGCCAGTCGAGGCCAGCATCTCGGCGGCGTCCTCCGCGTCGAGTTCGCTGAGCTCAGATTCGAGCTTCGCGTCGAGGAACACGGCGTTGGCCGGGGCCACCAGCGCGGCCAGGGCGGCGAGCTTCTCGGCATCCTGCAACACTGCCTCGTCCACGTTGAAGACGTAGATGAACGGCTTCGCGGTGAGCAGCCCGAGTTCCTGGATCGGCTCGATGTCGAGCGTCGCCGACGATAGGGGCTGGCCGGCGTCGAGGATGGCCTGCGCCTTGAGCGCGGTCTCGAGCACGATGGGGGGCAGCTTGCGCCCCTTGACCTCTTTCTCAAACCGCAGCACGGCCTTTTCGAGGGTCTGCAGGTCGGCGAGGATGAGCTCGGTGTTGATGGTCTCCATGTCGCCGGCCGGGTTCACGGCCCCGTCGACGTGCACCACGTCGGGGTCGGCGAACCCGCGGATGACCTGCGCGATGGCGTCGGCCTCACGGATGTTGGCGAGGAACTTGTTGCCGAGCCCCTCCCCCTCGCTGGCGCCGCGCACGATACCGGCGATGTCGACGAAGGACACCGGGGCCGGCAGCAGGGTCTTGCTGTCGTAGATGGTGGCCAGCTCAGCGAGCCGGAAGTCCGGCAGGTTGACGATGCCGACATTGGGTTCGATGGTGGCGAACGGATAGTTCGCCGCGAGCACATTGTTCTTGGTCAACGCGTTGAAGAGGGTGGACTTGCCGACATTGGGCAGTCCGACGATTGCAATAGTAAGAGCCACGGGAGTCAAGCGTACCGCCTGCGACCAGGGGCGCGGTCGGCCCTGGTCCGGTCGGCCCACGGGGACGCGGCGTCGGCGGCCCGTGACAGGATGAAGCGGTGCCAGTCAACTTCACCGCCATCGACTTCGAGACCGCCAACTCCTCCAGCGCTTCGGCGTGCTCGGTGGGGCTGGTGAAGGTTCGAGACGGCAAGGTGGTCGACAAGGTCGCCTGGTTCATCAAGCCGGCCGTCGGGCACGACATGTTCCTGGCCTGGAACATCAAGATCCACGGCATCCGGCCGACGGATGTCGCGGGTGCGGCCACCTGGTCCGAGCAGCTTCCCGACCTTGTCGCCTTCGCCGGCGACGACCACCTTGTGGCCCATAACGCCGGGTTCGACCTGGGTGTCATCAAGACGTCCTCCACGGTCGCCGGGCTCGTCGTGCCCGACTTCACCTACGTCTGCAGCCTGCAGGTGGCCCGCCGCACCTACCACCTCGACTCCTACCGGCTCCCGGTGGCCGCGATGGCCGCCGGGTTCGAGGGTTTTGCCCATCACGACGCCCTGGCCGACGCGGAGGCCTGTGCGGCCATCATGATCCACGCGGCCCATCGGCACGGGGCCGGCACCATCGAGGAGCTGGCGCAGATCACCGGTGTGAAGATCGGCGCCATCGGTCCGGTCGCCACGATGGAGAAGTCCGCCACGCACGGGCCGATGGCGCTCAACTAGGCACCCTCCGGGCACCCGACCCGGCGCCGCCTCGGGCGATGTCGGTCGCCACTGACAGAGTGGAACCATGGATTCCTGGTTCAGTCTTCTTCTCGGCCTTGTCGTCGGCGCCCTGCTCGGCACCCTGCTCACGGTGGTCTTTACGGCGCGTGCCGCGGAGCGTCGCAGGAAGGGGGTGTCCGGCGCCGACGACCCGCTCGTGACCGAGGCCCGCCACCAGGTGGTGCTGGCCGAGGTGCGCGCCCGGGAGGCCGGCATCCAGTCCATCCTGCGCGAAGAGCTGGCCTCGGTGCAGGCCACCGTCGACGCCCTGCGCGATCAGGTCGTCGATGCGGGACGGCAGTACCGTGAGCTGAGCGATCGACAGCGCGACGACCAGGAGGCGCGCACCGAACAGCAGAAGCAGGAGAGCAAGGTGCTGCAGGCCCTCGCCCCGGTCAAGGAGAGCCTGCAGGACATGCAGCAGAAAGTCGCCGAGCTGGAGGCCCAGCGCAGCCTGCAACACGGCCAGCTGAGCCAGCAGCTGCGGTCGGCGACCGAATCGGAGGAACGTCTGCGGAGCACCGCCGAGTCGCTTGCGTCGGCCCTGCGCGCCAACAACACGCGCGGTGTTTGGGGCGAGACCCAGCTTCGCAGCGTGGTCGAGGCCGCCGGCCTCATCGAGCGGGTCGATTTCGACGTGCAGTCGAGCATCACCTCCGATGCCGGCGCCGGCCGGCCCGACATGGTCGTGCACCTGCCCGGCGGCAAGAACATCGCCGTCGACGCGAAGGTGCCGTTCACGGCGTTCCTGGAAGCCAGCCAGATCCCGGTCACCGCCACCGGAGAGTTGGGCGCCCAGCGGGCCACCTACCTGAAGGCGCACGTCAAGGCCGTGCGCGACCACATCACCACGCTCGGCGGCAAGGCCTACTGGCAGGGCCTGGAGGCGTCCCCGGAGATTGTGATCGCCTTCATCCCGAGCGAGTCTCTGGTGTCCTCTGCGCTGGAGGCCGACCCCTCGATCATGGAGTTCGCGTTCTCCAAGCGGGTGGCCCTGGCCTCCCCGGTGACCTTGTGGTCGGTGCTCAAGACGGTGGCCTTCACCTGGCAGCAAGACGTGCTCACGCATGACGCCAAGGTCCTGTTCGACCTCAGCCGGGAACTCTACGGGCGCCTGGCCACCACGGCCACGCACATCGAGAAACTGGGGCGGTCGATCGAGCGCACGGTGAAGGACTACAACGGCTTCGTCGGTTCGATGGAACGCCAGGTGTTGCCCACCGCGCGCAAGCTCAACGCTCTCGACGAGTCGAAGGTGCTCGCTCCGCTGGTCGGCGTCGAAGACGCCCCGCGGGAACTGGCCGCCTGGGAGTTCGTGTCGGCACTGGAGACCGCGGCACTGGAGACCGCCGCACTGGAAACCGCAGCCCGCGAAGCCGCGTCGCTGCCTGACCGATTAACCGATGCCGAGAGTCGCCTTTAACGCTGAGAATCGCCGTACGAACGGCGATTCTCAGCGTTTCGAGCGACACTCGGTGAGGACCCGCACGGAGTTTACGGGCCGCGCAGGCCCGAGTGTCAAGCGACTAGAGCCGACGGGTTAGAGCCACTTCGAGGCGAGGTGTTCGCCGATCACGCGACGCGTCGTGCCGGACTTCGCGCGCAGCACGATGCTCTCGGTGCGGATGATCGGGCCCTGGCGGCGCACGCCGTCGACGAGTCCGCCATCCGTCACGCCGGTGGCGACGAAGAAAGTGTTGTCGCCGCTGACCATGTCGTCGAGCTCAAGCAGCTTGTCGACGTCCAGGCCGGCCGCGATGGCGCCCGCGCGCTCGGCCTCGTCCTTCGGGGCGAGGCGCCCCTGCATGTAGCCGCCGATGGCCTTGAGCGCGCAGGCCGTGGTGATGCCCTCGGGGCTGCCACCCTTGCCGACGCACATGTCGATGCGCGTTTCCCAGCGAGCCGCGTTGATGCCGCCGGCGACGTCGCCGTCGCTCATCAGCCGGGTGCCGGCTCCGGCGCTGCGGATGGCGTCGATCAGCTCGGCGTGACGGGGACGGTCAAGCACCGCGATGATCATTTCGCCGACCGGCTTGCCGGTGGCGCGGGAGAGCTCGCGGATATTGTCACCGATCGGCGCGTCAAGGCTGACGACTCCGCGGCCGGCCCCGCCCGTGACGATCTTGTCCATGTAGAACACGGATGACGCGTCGAGCATGGTGCCCCGGGAAGAGACCGCGATCACGGAGAGGGCGTTCTGGCGACCGGCGGCCGTGAGGCTCGTGCCGTCGATCGGGTCGACCGCGATGTCGCAGGCAGGTCCGGTGCCGTTGCCGACGCGTTCACCGTTGAAGAGCATGGGGGCTTCGTCTTTCTCACCCTCGCCGATGACGATGAGTCCGTCGAAGTTAACGGTACCGAGGAAGACGCGCATGGCGTCGACGGCGGCCTTGTCTGCAGCGTTCTTGTCGCCGCGACCGATGAACGGAACCGCGCGAATCGCTGCGGCTTCGGTGGCCCGCACCAATTCCATCGCGAGGTTGCGGTCGGGGTGAGTGAAATTGGGGGCGACTTCGGGGCTGTTCACAGATGGTCCTTCCCGGACGAAGAGTGCTGCAGTGGCAAGGCCCATCTTTGGGCCGGCACCGGTTTCGGTACTGCCTCCTTCAGCCTAGCGCCCGCTCCTCATCGAGGAGGTGGTCGCGTGCGCTGGCACGTGCCGAGAGCCACCTCGGTAGGATGAGAGGACCGAAACGGTTCAATCGAGGAGACTCAACAATGCCCATCGCAACCCCAGACCAGTATGCCGAGATGCTCACCAAGGCCAAGACGAAGGGGTTCGCCTACCCGGCGTTCAACGTTTCGTCCTCTCAGAGCATTAATGCCGTCCTTCAGGGCCTGACCGAAGCCGGCTCCGACGGCATCATCCAGGTCACCACCGGTGGCGCAGACTACTTCGCCGGCCACACGGTCAAGAACCGCGCATCCGGTGCGCTCGCGATGGCGCGCTTCGTGCAGTCCGTCGCCGACAATTACCCCATTACCGTTGCACTCCACACGGACCACTGCCCCAAGGGCGCGCTCGAGGACTTCGTCCTTCCGCTCATCTCCGCCTCCGAAGAAGAGGTGAAGGCCGGCCGCAACCCGATCTTCCAGTCGCACATGTGGGACGGCTCCGCCATCCCGCTGGCCGAGAACCTGGAAATCGCCAAGGACATCCTGAAGCGCACCCAGGCGATCAACGCCATCCTCGAGGTCGAGATCGGCGCCGTCGGCGGCGAAGAAGACGGCGTCGAGGGCGACATCAACGAGAACCTGTACACGACTCTCGACGACGCCCTCTCGATGATCGACTCCCTCGGCATGGGCGAGAACGGCCGATACATGGCTGCCCTCACCTTCGGCAATGTGCACGGCGTCTACAAGCCCGGCAACGTCAAGCTGCGCCCGGAGCTCCTCAAGGAGATCCAGGACGGCGTCGCCGCCAAGCTGGGAACCGGCCCGAAGCCGCTTGACCTGGTCTTCCACGGTGGGTCGGGCTCGACCGACGCCGAGATCGCCGAGGCCGTCGCGAACGGTGTCGTCAAGATGAACATCGACACCGACACCCAGTACGCGTTCACCCGCGCCGTCGCCGGCTACATGCTCAGCAACTACGACAGCGTGCTCAAGGTGGACGGCGAAGTCGGCAACAAGAAGGTCTACGACCCGCGCGCCTGGGGCAAGGTTGCCGAGACGGCCATGGCCGCTCGCGTCGCCGACGCCACCCGCCAGCTCGGCTCCGCCGGCCACTCGAACAGCTAGCAGCGGATGACGATGGCCGAGAATTCTTCGTCGACTCCTTCGGGAACCCCTCCGGAGGATTCCCGGCCGCGTCCGCAGTACGGCGAGCTCGCGCCCGAGGGTTGGAGTTGGACTCCCACCCCGGATGAGCGCACGCTCGCCGCGCCGTCTGTTCCGGCACCGTCCGCGGCCTCGGAGAAGGCCGCGCGCCCGGCCGGAACCGCACCGGCCTGGGACCGGCCGGTGACTCTGAGCCTGCTTGTCCTGGGGCTCCTCTCCACGTTCTTCGCGGTCAGCATGCTGACGATGATGACCGAGTCCATCCAGTTGCTCCACGCCCAGCTGAACCTTGCCGCGTATGAGCCCGATCCCTCCGTGACCGGGCTGGTCGCGGCCGGAATCGTCGGCGTGTCCCTGGTCTGGTTGGCCGCGGCGGCCGGGGCAATCCTGTTACTGGTCCGGGGTAAGCGTGCGTTCTACGCGCCGCTGATCGGCGCGGTGCTGTCCGTGGTGGTGTTCATCGCGTTCACCGCCGCGGTTCTGGCCACCGACCCGACGCTGCTGAACGACCCGAACCTGATGGACGTCTACGGCCAGCTGTAAGCGCTACTTTTCCGCCGGGTCCGGCACAAACGAAGGCCCCCGTCACTCAGATCATCGATTTGAGTGACGGGGGCCTTCGTGGTGACGGCGGCAGGCCGATGCCTAGCTGCTGACCCGCCCACCGAGGCCGCGGGCATCCGCGTTGCCCGCCAGGTCCTTGCGAAGCTCCTTCGGCAGCGAGAACAGCAGGTCCTCCTCGGCCGTCTTGACCTCTTCGACGTCGCCGTAGCCGGCCTCTGCCAGGTCGGCGAGCACTTCATGCACGAGCTCGTCGGGCACGGATGCCCCGCTCGTCACGCCCACGGTGACCACCCCGTCGAGCCACTCCTGCTCGATCTCGCTGGCGAAGTCCACCCGGTAGGCGGCCCGGGCACCGTATTCCAGTGCCACCTCGACCAGACGCACCGAATTGGACGAGTTCGCCGAGCCGACCACGATGACGAGGTCGGAGTCCTGTGCGACCTTCTTGATCGCCACCTGACGGTTCTGGGTCGCATAGCAGATGTCGTCGCTGGGCGGATCCTGCAGATTCGGGAAGCGGGCGCGCAGACGGCGCACGGTTTCCATGGTCTCGTCCACGCTCAGAGTGGTCTGGGACAGCCAGACCACCTTGTCGGGGTCGCGCACCTCGATGGTGTCGGCGTCATCAGGGCTACCGACGAGCGTGGTGTGCTCGGGCGCCTCCCCCGCGGTTCCCTCGACCTCTTCGTGGCCTTCGTGGCCGATCAGCAGAATCTGGAAGTCGTCCCGGGCGAACCGCACGGCCTCGCGGTGCACCTTGGTGACGAGCGGGCAGGTGGCGTCGATGGCGAGCAGGCCGCGGTCCGCCGCGGCGGTGACAACGGCCGGGGACACGCCGTGCGCGCTGAAAACGACGTGCGATCCGGTGGGCACCTCGTCGACTTCCTCGACGAAGATTGCGCCCTTTTTCTCCAATTCGGAGACCACGTGGATGTTGTGCACGATCTGCTTCCGCACATAAACGGGGGCGCCGTACAACTCGAGGGCTTTCTCGACGGCGATCACGGCCCGGTCCACGCCGGCGCAGTAGCCGCGCGGGGCAGCCAGGAGGACCCGTTTGTGTCCGACCACCGGGGTATCCTTGAGCCTGTTGCGTGCGCGGGGAATTCGTGGCATGCCAAGGCCGATCACAGGCGAATCCGTACTGATAGTCACCCGCCCATCTTATGGGCGCCGACTGTGCAGTCCGTGGGAGGAACGATTGATGACGGACGCACCGCCCACCCTGGAGACCCCGTGGCCGGTCGGGCTGCTGGCCAACAAGATCCGCGGCTATATCGAGCGCCTCGGCACGGCCTGGGTCGAGGGTGAGATCACCCAGTGGGGAGCCAGCGGCGGCAACGTCTACGGCAAGCTGAAGGACCTCACCGAAGACGCAACGGTCAGCTTCACGATCTGGTCCTCGGTGCGCGCGAAACTGACCAGCGATTTCAAGCAGGGTGACCGGGTCATCGCCCTCGTCAAACCCAACTACTGGGTCAAGGGCGGCACGCTCACCATGCAGGTGTTCGAGATGCGCCACGTCGGCCTCGGCGACATGCTGGAACGGCTCGAGCGGCTGCGCAAGCAGCTGGCAGGCGAGGGTCTGTTCGACGCGTCCCGCAAGAAGCCGTTGCCCTTCCTCCCCCACTGCATCGGGCTGGTCACCGGGAAGGACTCCGACGCCGAGAAGGACGTCATTCGCAACGCTCAACTGCGCTGGCCGGCCGTCAACTTCCACCTGGCTTACGCCGCCGTGCAGGGTGAGCGCATGGTCGGTGAGGTGACCGCGGCCATCGCGCGCCTGGATGCCGATCCTGACGTCGACGTGATCATCGTCGCCCGCGGCGGCGGCGACTTCCAGAACCTGCTCGGCTTCAGCGACGAGAAGCTGATCCGGGCGGTGGCGGCCTGCGTGACCCCGCTGGTCAGCGCCATCGGCCACGAGGCGGACCGCCCGCTGCTCGACGACGTCGCCGACCTGCGCGCATCGACGCCGACGGATGCCGCCAAGCGCGTCGTCCCCGACGTCTCCGACGAACTCAACCGCGTGCAGCAGGCGCGCGCCCGTCTCAGCAACCGGCTGACCGGCATCCTGGCGCACGAGGTCGACCGGATCGGCCAGCTCCGCTCGCGCCCGGTGCTGAGCACCCCCGAGTGGATCATCGATTCCCGATCCGAGGACCTCACCCGTTACGTCGCCCGCGGCGCCGAGTTGGTCGACCGGGTTGTCGAACGGGCGGGATCGGTGATCGTCGAACTGCGCTCCCAACTGCGCGCCCTCTCCCCGCAGGGCACCCTCGATCGCGGCTACGCGATCGTGCAACTGGAGGGCGGCCAGGTGGTTCGCTCGCCCGCACAGGCACCGCCGCAGACGAAACTCCTGATCACGCTCGCCGAGGGTGCCCTGGCGGCCACCGCCGGCGCGGCAACCTCAGACCCGACACCGTCGAATTAGAAATTAGGATGGACACCATGACCTCGGCAGCAGACGAAATCAACGCCCTGAGCTACGAACAGGCCCGGGATGAGCTCGTGCGCGTGGTGAACGCCCTCGAGCAGGGAGCCTCGTCGTTGGAGGAGTCGCTTGCGTTGTGGGAACGCGGTGAGGCACTCGCCCGCCGCTGCGAAGAGTGGCTGATCGGCGCGAAAGCCAGGCTGGACGCCGCCAGGGCAGGCCAGGTCGACTCCGCCGCGACAGCCGGATGAGCGCCGCCAAGCGAAAGCCCCGCATCGTCGCCGAACTGGGGCGCCCGGAGACGCCGGACGAAACCCGCACCCGGCTGGCCGAGAATTCGCGCAAGTACCGCTCCCACAAGACCGTGAACAACCTGGTCCTGTCGCTGCTGGCCACCCTCGGCACGGTGCTCGTGCTCGTCCTGCTGGTGCCGCGCAGTGACGCCCCGCAGAACCGTGACATCGATTTCCAATCCGTGGCCGCGCAGGTGCAGCCCGGCCTCACCGATCCGCTGCTGGTTCCGGAGTTGCCGACCGGGTGGACGGCGAACGCCGCGCAATGGCGACTGGGCGGAAGCGACAAGATCCCGTCCTGGTACATCGGCCTGATCACGGCGAAGACCGAGTTCATCGGCCTCACCCAGGCCCTCGGCGCCAACCCGAGCTGGCTCGCCGACGAGTTGCAGGATGCCCCGGTCGCCGGCACCGTCACGATCGGCGGCGTCACCTGGGACGTTTACCGCAACACCGCGCCAGAGGACGACCGCGGCAATTTCGAATCCGCGCTGGTGACCACGGCCGGCGACAGCACCTACCTCCTCGTCGGCACCGCCGACGACGAGGAACTCGCCGTCCTGGCGGAGGTACTCGCCGAACAGATCAGTTCCAACACCACCGGAGAACAATGATGGGCGATGCACCAACACCGGCAGAGGTCTGGACCGACCTGCAGCGCGGCAACGACCGGTTCGTGGGCGGCGAGCCGCAGCATCCGCGTCAGGACGTCGACCGCCGCGCCGAACTCGCCTTCGTGCAGACCCCCGACGCGGCCCTGTTCGGCTGCAGCGACTCCCGGCTGGCCGCCGAGATCATCTTCGACAAGGGCCTCGGCGACCTGTTCGTCGTGCGCAACGCCGGGCAGGTGATCTCCGACTCGGTGCTCGGCTCACTCGAATACGCCGTCGCCGTACTCCGGGTTCCGCTGATCCTCGTGCTCGGCCACGACGGCTGCGGGGCAGTGCGCGCCGCCATCGATTCCCAGGGCGCCGAGGCGCAGCCGCTGCCCGTGCACATTGCCCGGATCATCGAGAAGATCGTGCCGGCCGTTCGCCGGGTGGCCGGGTCGACGGATGCGACGCCCATCGATCCCGAGCAAATCGACGCCCTCGCCGTCGGCCGAGAACACCTCCGCGACACGGTGTCCGAACTGCTCGAGCGCTCCGAGATGATCAGCGCGGCCGTGGCAGAAGGTACATTGGCTATCGTCGGGGCGAACTACCGACTGCTCGAGGGCCGTGCCGTGCCTGACATCGTTGTCGGCGTGGTCTAGCCGTTCAGCCCGTCCACGGCGCGCCCATCGGGCCGTCGCCGCGCGTTCCCGTACCGAAGAGATTCCCAACCGAAAGGTAATACACACCGTGGTGGACATGACCGCTGAAGCCGAGTACCGGATCGAACATGACACGATGGGCGAGGTCCGGGTTCCGATCGCCGCCCTCTACGGGGCGCAGACGCAGCGGGCCGTCGAGAATTTCCCGATCTCAGGCTCCGTGCTGGAGCCCGCCCAGATCGCCGCGCTCGCCCGGATCAAGAAGTCCGCGGCCCTGGCGAACGCGAAGCTCGGGGTGCTCGACGTCGACATCGCCAACGCGATCGCCGCCGCGGCCGACGAGGTCACCACCGGCCGCTACGACTCCGAGTTCCCGATCGACGTCTACCAGACGGGCAGCGGAACCTCCTCGAATATGAACATGAACGAGGTCCTCGCGACCCTGGCGACCCGGAGCCTCGGCCGCCCGGTGCACCCGAACGACCATGTGAACGCGTCCCAGTCTTCCAACGACGTGTTCCCGACATCCGTGCACCTCGCCGTCACGAGCGCCCTCATCGACGAGCTCATCCCGGCGCTCGACCACCTGTCGGTCGCGCTCGAGGCCAAGGCCGAGCTGTGGGCCGGCGCCGTCAAGGCCGGCCGCACCCACCTGATGGATGCCACCCCGGTCACCCTCGGCCAGGAGTTCGGCGGCTACGCGCGGCAGATGCGCCTCGGCATCGAGCGCGTACGCACCGCGCTCCCCCGCGTCGCGGAAGTCCCCCTCGGCGGCACCGCGGTCGGCACCGGAATCAACACGCCCGCCGGATTCCCTCAGCTCGTGATCGAGCTGCTCGTCGAGGAAACCGAACTCCCGGTCACGGAGGCGCGCGACCACTTCGAGGCGCAGGCCAACCGGGACGGCCTGGTTGACGCATCCGGTGCCCTCCGCACCATAGCGGTCAGCCTGACCAAGATCTGCAACGACCTGCGCTGGATGGGCTCGGGCCCCAACACGGGCTTCGGCGAACTGAACATCCCCGACCTGCAGCCCGGCTCCTCGATCATGCCGGGCAAGGTGAACCCGGTGATCCCGGAGGCCGTGCTGATGGTCTGCTCGCGGGTGATCGGCAACGACGCCACCATCGCCTGGTCGGGCGCATCGGGCTCGTTCGAGCTCAACGTCGCCATCCCGGTGATGGGCACCGCCCTACTCGAGTCGATCCGACTGCTCTCGAACGCGACCCGCGTGCTCGCTGACAAAACCGTCGACGGCCTCACCGCGAACGTCGAGCGCGCCCGCGCGCTAGCCGAATCCTCCCCCGCCATCGTCACCCCGCTGAACCGGGTCATCGGGTACGAGGCCGCCGCCAAGGTGGCCAAGTACTCGGTTGCCGAGGGTGTGACCGTGCGCGAGTCCGTCATCGCACTCGGTTTCGTCGAACGCGGCGAGGTCACTCTCGAGCTGCTCGACACCGCCCTCGACGTGCTGAGCATGACCCGCCCGCCCCAGGCGAAGTAGCCTGCTCCCTGCGCCGTTCCGGTCGAGAGTGCCCGTTCCGCTGGTCACTTTCGACCGGAACGGGCACTCTCGGGTGGCAGCCCAGGCGTATCCGGCTCGGGCTAGCGCACCTCGTTGCCCTCGAGCATCTCGGTGACGAGGGCGGCGATCGCGCTCCGCTCCGAGCGGGTGAGCGTCATGTGGGCGAAGAGCGGATGTCCCTTGAGCGTTTCGATCACCGACGCGACCCCGTCGAAACGGCCGACCCGCAGGTTGTCCCGCTGCGCCACATCGTGGGTCAGGACCACGCGCGAATTCTGGCCGATCCGGCTGAGCACCGTGAGCAGCACATTGCGTTCGAGCGACTGGGCCTCGTCCACGATCACGAAGGCGTCGTGCAGCGACCGGCCGCGGATGTGAGTGAGCGGCAGGACCTCGAGGATGCCGCGCTCGATGACCTCCTCCAGAACGTTCTCGGAGACGATGGCCCCGAGCGTGTCGAAGACCGCCTGGGCCCACGGGCTCATCTTCTCCGCGGCGTCGCCGGGAAGGTAGCCCAGTTCCTGGCCGCCGACCGCGTAGAGCGGACGGAAGACCATGATCTTGCGGTGCTGCTGCCGTTCCAGCACGGCCTCGAGACCGGCGCAGAGGGCGAGTGCCGACTTGCCCGTCCCGGCCCGACCACCCAGCGACAGAATGCCGATCTCCGGGTCGAGAAGCAGGTCGATCGCGAGCCGCTGCTCCGCCGAGCGGCCCTTCAGGCCGAAGACGTCGCGGTCACCGCGCACGAGCTTCATTGCACCGTTTCCCGTCACCCGGCCGAGGGCCGAGCCTCTGTCGGAGTGGATGACCAGGCCCGTGTTCACGGGCATGTCCTGCACGAGCCGCGTGTGCACGATCTCCTTGTCGTAGAGCTCGTCGATCAGATTGGACCCCAGGGTGATCTCGTCCATGCCGGTCCAGCCGGAGTCCACGGCGAGTTCGTGGCGGTACTCCTCCGCGGTGAGGCCGAGGGAGGCGGCTTTGACCCGCAGGGGCAGGTCCTTGGAGACGACGGTCACGTTCAGGCCGTCGTTGGCGAGGTTGAGGGCAACGGCGAGGATGCGGGAGTCGTTGTCGCCAAGTTGCAGGCCGGAGGGCAGCACCGACATATTCGAGTGGTTGAGCTCGACCCGGAGGCTGCCGCCGTCGCCGACCGGGATCGGGAAGTCCAGCCGTTCGTGCTTCACCCGCAGCTCGTCGAGGAGCCGCAGTGCCTGGCGGGCGAAGTACCCGATCTCCGGGTCGTTGCGCTTGGCCTCGAGTTCCGCGATCACCACGACGGGGAGCACGACGGCGTGCTCGGCGAATCGGAAGATCGCCTTGGGATCAGAGAGCAGAACGGAGGTGTCCAGAACGTACGTGCACTCGGCCTGCCCCATCGCCGACGTGCTCCGGTTCGAACCCTTGTTGTCGAGCTGATTAGCGGTCACAACCACTCCCACCCCGTGCCCCGTGAGGCACAGATTGTGTTGGCGAGCGGCCACAGGGTTCTCGAGCCGTACTTATGTGGCCGTCTCGATCAGGCGCCATACCTGATGAGCCTGACGCTACTTACCCACGCGCGCTAAGGGAAGAGCGACACGCCCATTCGAAACAGACGTTCACCAGGCCGTCGTCAGTAGGTCACGGCGGTGGCATACGAGGTGAACGCACCGCGCAGCATGTCGACCGTGTCCGGGCTGAGCGCCGCGTGGGTGCTGAGCCGCACGGTGCCGTTCCGGGTCGTCGCGCTCACCCCATGGTTGTGCAGCGCGATGCGCAACAGCGTGAGCTGGCCCGCCGGCGGTTCGAGCACCAGGATGCCCGCCCGTTCCCGGTCGTCCCGGGAGGAGACCACGGGCACGGCGAACTCGTCGGCCAGGTCGATCAACAGCGACACGTTCACGGCGATCGCGTCTTCGACGGCACGGATGCCGACGTCGGCGACCTCCTCGAGGGCGGCCGCGAACCGAGCCTGGGCGATGGCGTCGCCGTTGCTCACCCGGAACGCGTTCGCGCTGCGGCTCGGCGGCAACACCTCGTCCCACGGCTCGGCGACGTCGGTGCCGGCGAAACCGGAGAACACGGGGACAAGTCTTTCGACCGCCCGGTCGCTGAGAGCGAGGAACCCGGTGCCCCAGCCGGCCCTGACCCATTTCTGCCCGCCCGACGCGACGACGTCCGCGACCTCGTAGGGGACATCCACCGCACCGAAGCCCTGGATGGCGTCGACGATGAGCAGGCGGTCGCCGATGACCTGACGGATGCCCTCGAGGTCGACGCGATGACCGGTGCGGGAGTCGACCAGGCAGACCGCCACGGCGGCCGTAGTCGGGGTGAGCTGTTCCCGGATCTGCCCGGGGGTGACCCGGCCGTGGTCGGTCTCCAGCCAGATCGGGGTGACCACCCGCAGCGCCTCCGCCGCGCGCACGGCCGCGAACGGGACCGATGGGAAGTCGCCCGCGGAGAGCAGCACCGCCCCGGTGAGGCCGAACATGGCCTGCATGACGCCGGTCGTGGTGTTCGGCTCGGAGACGATCTGGTCGGGGCGGAAGCCGGTGGCCCGGGCCACCGCGGCGCGCAGCCGTTCGTCCTGCGTCTGGAAGTGGTCCAGGCTGCCGAACCGGGCCCGTGAGAGCACCTCGGTCTGGCCGAGGGTTTCGGCGACCACTCCCGCCGACAACGGACCGATCCGGGCGTAGTCGAGGTATCCGGGATCCGCTATGAACCCGTCGAGGAAGCGGTCGAGGGCCGTCATGGGATGCTCCTACCCGCCGAAACGACGGTGGCGGCGGGCGAAGTCGCGCAGGGCGCGCAGGAAGTCAACCTGGCGGAGGTCGGGCCCGAGCGCCTCCACGAAATAGAACTCACTGTGTGCGCTCTGCCAGAGCATGAAGTCGCTGATGCGCTGCTCCCCCGACGTGCGGATGACCAGGTCCGGGTCGGGCTGCCCGCTGGTGTACAGGTGCGCGCCGATCAGGTCCGGGGTCAGCGTCTCGGCGAGGTCATCGAGCCTGCCGCCGTTCGCGAGATGTGCGCCCACGATGCTCCGCATCGCGTCGGTGATCTCGGTGCGCCCGCCGTAGCCGACGGCGAGGTTGATGTGCAGCCCCTTCTTGCGTGCCGTGCGCGCTTCCGCGGCGTCCAGCGCCGCCACCAGCGGTTCAGGCAACCCGGCCTTGGAGCCGACCTGTTGCACGCGCCAGTCACGGAACCGGGACAGCTCCTCCGCGAGCTTCGCGATAATCTTCGTCAGCTCCGCGAGCTCTCCGCTCGGCCGGTTGGTGAGGTTGTCGGAGGACAGCAAATAGAGCGTGACGACGGAGATACCGAGGTCGTCACACCATTTGAGGAACTCCCGCATCTTGGCGGCGCCGGCGCGATGCCCGTGAGCGGCGGAGTCGAACCCGAGCTGTTTGGCCCAGCGCCGGTTGCCGTCGATGATCATGGCGACGTGGTGCGGGAGCACATCCGGCGTCAGCCCACGACGAAGGCGACGCTGGTAGACCCCGTAGAGGATGCCGCGCGCCCAAGGAACTTCCCGTTTCTGCACACAGTTACGCTAGCCCACTCGAGAGCGTCGTGTACCGCGAGCGGCATGCACGCTGTCGTATTCTTGCTGCATGGCCTCAGCGGATGACATCCCCAACCTGCCGTTGTTCGAGGACGACCTGCCGCCGCAGCTGGACGTCAAGCCCACCTGGAGGGGCTGGATCCACGCGGGCACGTTCCCGGTCACGATTGTGGCCGGGGTTGTACTGCTCCTGGCGGCCGAGGGCAGCGCGGCATTCTGGAGTTCGCTCGTATTCGTGCTCAGCTCTATGCTGCTGTTCGGCAATTCGGCTCTGTACCACCGGTTCGACTGGGGTCCCCGCACGAAGGTCGTCCTCAAGCGGATCGACCACGCCAACATCTTCCTGCTGATCGCGGGCTCCTACACGCCGATCGCCGTGCTGGCCCTGCCGCCCGCGAAGTCCACTCTGCTGCTGTCGCTGGTCTGGGGCGGCGCCATCCTGGGAATCGCCTTCCGGGTGTTCTGGATCCACGCCCCGCGCTGGCTCTACGTTCCGCTGTACCTGGCACTCGGCTGGGGCGCGTTGATGTTCATCATCGACTTCTTCCAGGCGAACGCCGCGATGATGACGCTGATCGTGATCGGCGGGCTCTGCTACTCCGTCGGCGCCGTCATCTACGGCATGAAGCGGCCGAACCCGCTGCCGGGCGTGTTCGGCTTCCACGAGATCTTTCACACCCTGACCGTGGTGGCCTTCCTCTGCCACTGGGCGGCGATCATGATCATCGCGACGACCCCGCTCTACCCGTAGAGCGGGCTGTCCAGCGGTTTCGAGCTAGTCCTTGTCGGCGCCGTCGGCTTCGGCAGCGTCCTGTGCGGCCATCTCCGCCTGGAGACGCTCCTGGATCTCGGCGCGGTACGTGTTGCGGCGCACGCGGCGGGCCATGTCCATAGCCAGCAGCACCGCTCCCACGGCGACCAGGGCGATCGCTACGAAGCCTTCCGGCCCCGGCGTCACGGTGTTCGGGTCGAATTCCGGCGAGGGGGTGGCGGCCAGGACGATGCTCACGAGGGGAGCGAGGATCAGGGCGCTCACGAGTCGTGCCGGATTCCGGCGAAGAGGTCGGCTTCAGGCATCACGGTGTCCACTTTCGATTCGACGAGTTGGAAGTCTTCGTAAGGCCACGCCTCACGGATGAGGTCGTTCGGCCAAAAGAAGAAACTGCTGGTGGGGGCGACCTGGCTCGCGTGCGCCCGCAGCGCCGCGTCCCGCACCTCGAGGAAGTCCCCGACGGGCACGTGGGTCGTGGCCAGCTTCGGGTAGTCCTTCATCCATTCCCGAGCGGCACCGAGCGGCTCCAGCAGGGGCGAATCGGGCTCCGTGATGCTCAGTTCGAGGAACATGGCGTCGACGCGTTCGAGGTTGAAAATCCGGTCGTAGTAGAGCTTGTCGATCTGCCAGGGCTCACCGGCATCCGGGTACCGGGTCGGATCGGCGGCGGCCCGGTAGGCCTCCATCGACACGTCGTGGCAGCGGATGTGGTCGGGATGCGGGTAGCCGCCCTTCTCGTCGTAGGTCACCAGGACCTGCGGACGGAATTCGCGGATCAGCCGCACGACGGGTTCGGCGGAGATGGCCACCGGGATGTCCGCGAAGGAGTTCGGGGGTACCGAACCGTCTTCGTTCATCCCGGAGTCCTCGTAGCCGAGCCACCGGTGCTCCACGCCGAGGACCCGCTGAGCCTCGGCCATCTCCAGTCGGCGCAGTCCCGGGAGATCGCGTTCGGCCAGCGCGTGACCGAGCAGGGCCTCGTTCAGGATGCTTCCCCGTTCGCCGCCCGTGCAGCTCAGAATCAGCACTTCGGCGCCGAGGCTCCGGTAGTGGGCATAGGTCGCAGCACCCTTGCTCGACTCGTCGTCGGGATGGGCGTGCACCGCCAAGAGGCGCAGCGTCATGAAACTCCTCAGAAATGCCAGATAACCTTGACACTAAGACTAATCGTTGATCTATGAGTGTGGAGTCTGAGTGGCCCTGAGCAGCAACCTCGACACACGGTACGGGCGCGCCCCGAACCGTGGCACGAGAGACCGCCGCGTTCTGTTCGTCGCCGCCGGCTCCCTCGCGGCTCTCCTCCTGGGCTTCGTGGTCTGGGTGGGACTGGGGGCGTCCGAGCCTCTGATCGAGACTCGGGACATCCGTCACAGCATCATCGACGCGAACACCGTAAATGTCACCTTCGAGGCGTCCATCCCGGTCGGCCGTACCGCCAGCTGCGCGGTTCAGGCGCTCAACGAGAGCTTCACGGTCGTCGGCTGGAAGGTTCTCGACCTGCCCGCCAGCACCGTGTATTCACGGTCGACGACAACGGATGTGCGCACCACCGAGCAGAGCAACACCGGATTGATTTACCGCTGTTGGCTGACCTAGAATGATGAATTCGCCCTGACGTGATCGTCGGGGCGTCCGTTGTATGGCTGCGGGTTCACCGCACAAGCATCGAACGAGCACGAACAAGCATGAGGAGATTCCACCCATGACTACCGAAACCACGGTCACCTGGCTGACGCAGGAGGCCTACGACCGTCTCGCGGCGGAGTTGGAAACGCTCAGCACCGTCGGGCGCGTCGAGATCGCGAAGAAGATCGAGTCGGCTCGAGAAGAAGGTGACCTCAAGGAGAACTCGGGTTACCACGCGGCCAAGGACGAGCAGGGCAAAATGGAGGCCCGCATCCGCACCCTCGTTCTGCTGCTGCGCAACGCCGAGGTCGGCCATGCACCCCAGAGCAGGGGCGTCGTCGAGCCGGGCACCGTGATCACGGCCACGATCGCCGGCGACGAGACCCGGTTCCTGATCGGCAGCCGCGAGATCGCCGGCGACAGCGACCTCGACGTCTTCAGCGAGCAGAGCCCGCTCGGCACCGCAATCATCGGCCTCTCTGTCGGCGCGAAAACGTCGTACGTGACGCCCACCGGCAAGGAGATCGCCGTCGAGATCTTCCTCGTGGAGACGTGGACCGGCAACTAGCCGTATCCGCTCTCGCTCCCCCGTTCACGATGAGCCCCGCCTGACGGCGAGGCTCATTGTGTCGTTCAAGGACCGCCGGATCTCGTGCACGAGCGTGCCGGAAACACGTCCGGGGCGACCGGCGCCGAACCAATTCGACGGAGATTCTGTCGAAAAGGGTGGTTTTCGGGCGATGTCAAGCTGACTGGAGTCACTTGGGTTAGTTTGTGGCGGTTTCGTCGGCGAGGTGATTGATCCCGACGAGGCTGGCTGGTGCGGGTGTTGTTGGTCG
>NZ_SOGQ01000024.1 GCF_004403465.1 Cryobacterium sinapicolor
CGCCCACCGCCGCGCCGCGCCCACCGCCGCGCCGGCACCCGTCCCCGCCGCGAGCCCCGACCCCTGGGTGAACCAATTCGACGGAGATTTTGTTGCCAGACGGCGATTCTCGGCGATTTCGGGGCTGAACCGGCAAAATCCCCGTCGAATTCGTTCGAGCGGCTGCGGCGGGCACGGCCAGGCAGCGCTCGGCCAGGCAGAACACGGCCAGGCAGCGCTCGGCCAGGCAGCGCTCGGCCAGGCAGAACACGGCCAGGCAGCGCTCGGCCAGGCAGCGCTCGGCAGGGCAGCACAATGCCGCGCCCGGCACACAGCCGAGCGCGACTCCCGCCGACCCCCGCGCCGCAGCCCAGCTACATCGGGCCGGCGCGCTGCGACATCCAAGCGTACGGATCCGTCGGGGTGATCCCGTCGATCAGGATCTCGAAATGCAGGTGCGGGCCGGTGCTCTGGCCGGTGCTGCCCACGTTGCCCAGGTGCGTGCCTACGCCCACGGGCTCTCCCGCGGAGACCTGCAGCGAGCCGGCCTGGAAGTGCGCATAGACGCTGCTGACGAGCTGTCCGTCGACGGTGTGGTCGACGATCGCGTAGACGCCGAAGCCGCCGTTGTCCGTGGCCGAGACCTCACGCACGACGCCGTCCGCAACCGCCAGAGCAGGTGCACCCTCGCCGGGAAGCATATCGAGCCCCTTGTGGAACGTCGAGCAGCCCCCGCAGGGGGCATCGCGCGGACCATAGGGACCGGAGAGGCGAACCGAGCCCGGGAAGGGCCATTGCACGGCTGCATTAGCGGCGGCCGGAGCGGCCGCATCGTCGGCGGTCGGAACCGCAGCAGGGGCGGCAGGCACGGGCACGGGCTTCGGCGCATCGGTGACCGTGAAACCGTCGCGGTGCACGGTGGCGGTGGTCGCCGCACTCGGCACCAGGCCCTGTAGCGTCGTTTCGGCGGCGGAGGCATCGGAGGCGGCGGCAGCACGCGCGGTGGGATCGGGCGCGGCGACATTCGCTGAGGCCTCCGCGGAGGCCCGCACCGATGCTTCCAGGGCGGCCGGCGGCAGCCAGCTGTAGTCGTCGAGTTCCGATGCCTGCGCGGGAATGCCGAGGATCACCGTGAGCAGTCCGGCGAAAAGCATCGCGAAGCCGCCGGCGGCGGCCTGACTCGGGATCAGGGTGAATCTGGTGAGTCTGGGCAACCTGATGAGCCTAGGCGTCTGCATAGGCACCTTCCGCCGAAACGCGGCAGTCAAGGAACAGGGGAAAAATGGGCATGGTGAGAGCTTTCGTCGGCGCGGCTACGCGGTTCGGGTGAGGGGGAGCCGGAACCTCACTCAGACGGAGAATGCGCTCACAGCGCAGATAAAATCCCACGGGGAACGACGCTCCCTCAGAGGAAGTGCCAGGTGCGACGCACGACGTGGGGCTTCGCGCACAAGTCTTGAGGATATCTCGGTATCCTGAAAAAGCGCTGGGCTTACGCAGGTCGCTGACGGATTCCGGTCGGCTGCCCAGAATCGCCGCCACGGGCGATCGCCCAAAAGCTCAGCCTTACAGCCTAGCGCGCACGCGCAGCACCGCAAACTCAGCACAGCAAACTCGGAGCCGCAAACCCTGCGACGCAGAGCCGCACTCGCGGAGCCGCGAACTCAGAGCCCGAGCACCCGGTCCGCCAGCGATCCGAGAGCGCCGGGCACGAGCCGGTAGTAGGCCCAGGTTCCGCGTTTGTCGCGGGTCAGGATTCCGGCATCCACCAGGACTTTGAGGTGATGCGACACGGTGGGCTGACTGAGTCCGAGAGGCTCGGTCAGGTCACAGACGCAGGCCTCCAGATCGTCGTGCGCGGCGACCAGGGACACCAGGCGCAGCCGGGCCGGGTCGGCCACGGCTTTCAGCAGCCGGGCGAGCCGCTCCGCCTCATCGGCACCGATCGCCTCGCGCGCCGTTGGGGCGCAGCAGGCAGCAGCAGCCGCGGCGGCGGCGGCATCCGCCACACCGACTGCGTCTACCGAAGCAGCCGAAACGGAGGCAAGCGCGGCATCCGCGCCGACTGCGCCGACCATGACGGTCGGCGCCTCAGGCACTGCGCGGGTCTCAATGAACGGCATCTGAACAGTATCTCCCATAAATTGACATCCATCGATGTATTGGGGAAGACTCCCTATCGACACCACTGATGTTATGACCCACCCGCCGATTTTGCCTCACCCGCTCACGGAGCCAGATGCCCTTCCCCGAACCGACCACCGCCCAGCCCACCGCCCAGCCCACCGCCCAGCCCGCCGCCCAGCCCACCGCGCAGCTGACGCTCGGGCACACCACCGCCCCCGCGCCGGCGCGACTCGGGGCCGTCGACCGTCTCCTGCCGGTCTGGATCCTCGCGGCGATGGCCCTGGGGCTGCTGTTGGCGGTCGTCGCCCCCGGCGTCGGCGACCTGCTCGCGACGTTCACGGTCGGCTCGGTCAGCGTGCCCATCGCGATCGGGCTGCTGGTGATGATGTACCCGGTTCTGGCCAAGGTTCGCTACACGGATGCCCGCGCGGTCGCCCGCGACCGCCGCCTTCTGGTCTCATCGCTGGTGCTGAACTGGCTGCTGGGGCCCGCCCTGATGTTCGCCCTCGCCTGGATCTTCCTCCCGGACCTACCCGAGTACCGCACCGGGCTGATCATCGTGGGTCTCGCCCGCTGCATCGCAATGGTGCTGATCTGGAACGACCTGGCCTGTGGCGACCGCGAGGCCGCCGCGTTCCTGGTGGCGCTGAACTCCGTCTTCCAGGTCATCGCGTTCGCCGCGCTCGGCTGGTTCTACCTCCAGGTCCTCCCCGCCTGGCTCGGCCTAACGACCACGAGCGCCGAGTTCTCGATCTGGGCGATCACCGTGAGCGTGCTCGTCTTCCTCGGCATCCCGCTGCTGGCCGGCTACCTGTCCCGCCGGGTCGGCGAGGCCACCCGCGGCCGCGACTGGTACGAGAGCCGGTTCCTGCCGAAAATCAGCCCGTTCGCCCTCTATGGGCTGCTGTTCACGATCGTGCTGCTCTTCGCCCTACAGGGCCGCCAGGTGATCGACCGCCCCTTCGACGTGGCCCTGATCGCCCTGCCGCTGCTGGTCTACTTCGTAGTCATGTTCGCCGCCGGATTCGCCACCGGCAAGCTCACCGGGCTCTCATACGAGCGCACCACGACCCTGGCGTTCACCGCCGCCGGCAACAACTTCGAGCTGGCGATCGCCGTGGCCATCGGCACCTTCGGCGCCACCAGCGGCCAGGCCCTGGCGGGCATCGTGGGCCCCCTGATCGAGGTGCCGGTGCTCGTCGCCCTCGTCTACGTGGCGCTGTGGCTGCGGCCGCGGCTGTTCCCGGGGGTCGCGCCGCGGGCATCCGTCACGGAAAGCACCGTCGACTCACTGCCCGATCCGGTTTAGTCTTTTTTCACCGAACTACCCTCACGTCCCCGAAAATGAAGAAGGAACCCCAGATCATGACCGAAAAGCCCACCGTTCTCTTCGTCTGCGTGCACAACGCGGGCCGCTCTCAGATGGCCGCCGGCTACATGACCGCCCTGTCCGAGGGCCGCGTCGAGGTCCTGTCCGCCGGCTCTGCTCCCAAGGACCAGATCAACCCCATCGCCATTGAGGCCATGAATGAGGAAGGCATCGACATCGCGAACAACGTGCCGAAGATCCTCACCACCGAGGCCGTCAAGGAGTCGGACGTAGTCATCACCATGGGTTGCGGCGACACCTGCCCGATCTTCCCCGGCAAGCGCTACGAGGACTGGGAACTCGCCGACCCGGCCGGCCAGGGCATCGAGTCCGTTCGCCCGATCCGCGACGAGATCAAGGCCCGCATCCAGGCCCTGCTCGCCGAGATCCTGCCCGTCCAGGCATAGGTCCGCCCCGTCATGAGCGATCTGAGCGCGCGCCGGTCCCTGCCGGGACTGGCCTTCCCCGAGGATTCGCTGCGACGGCTCGCCGCGGACCTCACCCAGCGGTTCTCGGGCATCTTCGGCGCCGAGACGATCGAGCGCTACGTGCTCGAGTCGTACGCGTCACTGCTGCGCACGTCGACGGTCACGGCGTTCCTCGTGACCAACACGGGGCGCTATGCGACCGACCGCCTGACCGCGCTGGCCCAAGCCAAGGGAGCGATCGAAAAGGACGTCCCCGAAGTCCTGTTCGTGTGCGAGCAGAACGCGGGGCGGTCACAGATGGCGGCCGTACTCACGCAGGCCCTGTCCGCTGGCCGCGTGCACGTGCGTTCGGCCGGTTCGGCGCCGGCCAAGGGTCTGAACCCCACGGTGATGGCGGTGATGACCGAGCTCGGGCTCGACTTCCAGGAGGAGTTCCCGAAACCGTTGACGGATGACGTCGTGCAGGCCGCCGACGTCGTCGTCACCATGGGCTGCGGCGACGCCTGCCCGGTTTATCCGGGCAAGCTCTATCAGGACTGGGACCTGACCGACCCGGCCGGGCAGCCGATCGAGGAGGTACGTCGCATCCGCGACCAGATCCGGCACCGGGTCGAGGCCATGCTCACGACACTCGGAGTGGTCCCGCAGCCACTGCCGCTGCCGCTGCCCCAGTAGCCCGCGCAGCCCGCTGCCCTAGCCTGCCCTAGCCTGCCCTTTCACGGCCGAGAGTCGCCGTTTCTGCCAAGAATCGCCCCGGCAACGGCGACTCTCGGCATCATTGGCGACTCTCGACGCGCCGATGGCTGCAGCCCTACTTGCGCACCAGCTTCGCCACCGTGAACCCTCCGGCGGCGACCGTCACGGCGCCGGCCTTCGACGCCTTCTTGTCGACGGATGCGACGGGCCGGCCGACCGCGTCGAACGCCTGTTGCGCCAAGCGGTAGCCGCGCGGCACGACGACCGTGCGCGCGCTCGTCTCGCTGGCCGCGCTGACGTACACCGTGGACTCCCCCGCAGGCCCGGTCACCGTGATCGTCGAGACCAACGGCTGGATCAGCATCGCGTCAACGGATGCCACCCCTCCGGCGACGCCGACGACCGCGGTGTCCGCCCCAGGCAGAGCCTGCTCGAGCGAGAGCGGGAACAGGCGTCCCGAGGCATCCGTGATGCCCTGCGCGCCCGCACCACCGTTGCTCGTGCTGCCCAGAGCCGACGTCGCGGACGACCAGGCCGTGGCGCCGGAGTCGCCCTCGCCCTGGTTCACGATCGGGAAGACATTGCGAGCCTGGTCGCTGGCGGGAACCGGAATGCTCAGGGAGTCGCCCGCATACAGCATGACGTAGGCGCCGCCGGAGAGGTTGGCCTCGCCGGTCCAGGAGGACGGCGGCGTGACCACGGATCCGCTGCCCGTGATGGTGCCGGACTCGGCCTCGACGACGCTGAGCCCCACGGTGGAGAGGGTCTCGTCGATGCCGAGGGCCGTGGCCTTCAGCGTCGGATTCGCGTCCAGGGTGAGCATGGTCATCAAGGCGTGGATGGTGGACTCGGCGCCCGAGTTGGGGTTGATCCGGCCGTCGGTTTCGATGCCGTCGATGGCCGTGCCGGTGGCCGGGTCGTAGGCCGGGGCTCCGTTCGGGTTGGCGCCGAAGAACCAGCCGGCGGTCACGGCGGCCAGGTCGAGCAGGCCGGGGGCGTTCGCGGCCGCGGCGGTGGCGACCAGCCCCTGCACGCGGGAGTCGACGCCGTACGCGATCTGGGCCTCACCGGGGGTGGGGCTCCAGGCGTTGTCCGGTCCGCCGGCGGCCAGCAGTTGCGGGGTGAACTGGGCGGCGTCCGTGACGGCGGCGCCGAGCAGGTCGGAGCGGCCGAGCACCGTGGACGCGGTGGCGACGGCGGCCGGGGCCAGTCCGCCCCAGGCGTGCCACAGGGTCTGCGACTTGTTCCACGGCATGATCGCGCCGAAGGGCCACTCGGTGGCGGAGCCGGAGGACATCCCGGCGACCCCCTCGGTGAGCTGCGTCAGTGCGGTGCGCGCGGAGGAGTCGTCCGGAACGGCCGTGACGTAGGCGGCGAGGCCGAGCGCGGCCTCGGCCGAGGCATCCGCCCCGCCCGCGATGAGCCAGGCCGGCACGTTCACGCCGTCGGCCACGTCGAAGGTGCCGTACTGGCCGAGCGACTGGCGCTCGAGGGAGTCGAGGGAGAGGTGCAGGCGGTCCTGCAGGAACGCGGCGAACTCGGGGTCGGTGTCCTGGAAGGCGGCGAAGCCCTCGCCGAGGGCCCAGACCGTGCGCGCCACCCAGTAGGATTCGGCCGAGTCGCTCGGGTCGGGCAGTTCCACCGGGCTGGCGCTCGGGGTCAGGGTGCCGTCGGCCTGCTGCCAGAGCACGACGTTCCCGGCGTTCGGGCCGGTCGCGGTCTGCAGGTAGGTGAGGGAACGCAGGGTCTGCACGGCGTGCTCGCGGCTGGTCTCGTTGCCGGTCTGCTGCCAGTGCCGCAGGTAGACGACGGCGGTGCGGGCGATGTCGTCGGCGTTGTACGCACCCTGGCTCCAGTGCCCGGTCGCGGGGTCGAGCGACCCGCCGCCGACCCGGCCGTAGCTGCCGTCGGCCTTCTTGTCGGCGTAGGTCCACGGCGCCTGGGCGGTGGGCTGCGCGTCGATCTCGTAGGTGGTGTGCCCCTCCACAGCAGGCAGCGGCACGGTGTCAAGCAGGAACGTGAGGTGGGACAGGTTGGTCAGCGGTGCCGACGCCGCCAGGGCCGGGCTGCCGGCGGCGGCATCGGCCGCTCCACTGAATGCGCCGGGTGCGCCGGGTGGCGATGCCGCGGCGGTTATGGTGCCGGCTCCGAGCAGGAGCAGCGAGACCGCGGCGGTGAGGGCCACGGCTGTCAGAGATCGTGGACGGGGGGACGGTGAGCGAACAGCGTTGTACGTCATTTCTTCTCTCCTGGTTCAGCCTGAACCGGTTTGGTACAGCCAGCTAAACCGGTTAAGGCGCTCCAAGTCAAGGGGATCGACGCATTGCTCCCGGTCGGGCGGGAGGACCCCGCAACCATCGAGAGTCGCCGTTCACGCCGAGCATCGCCCGCGGAATGGGGACTCTCGGTGCAATCGGCGACCCTCGACGCGCGGGTGCAGGCTCGACTGCGCGCGGGTGCAGGCTCGACTGCGCGCGATCGGCATTTACCGCGGTTCGCCAGGGCGACGGATGCCCGCGCAGCCGGTTCCCAGCGACCCAGCTTAACCTGAACGAATGACCGTCTCCCTGCAGCGCGATCTCGACAGTGCACGCGGCACTGCCCACCCGGCCCACCCGATCCGGCGCTTCCTGCGCCGGAGCCGCGCTTGGGTGGACCAGCATCCCCGCCTGCGGTGGCTCTACCGCGCCCTGGTCGGCCTGCTCGGTTCCACAGTCGCCGTGATCGGGCTCATCCTGGTGCCCCTGCCCGGGCCCGGCTGGCTGGTCGTCTTCCTCGGCATCGCGATTCTGGGCACGGAATTTCCCACCGCCCACCGCGTCGCGGTGGTCCTCAAGCGAATCCTGACTACGGTCTGGGCGTGGTGGCGTTCCCGCCGGGCGCGTGCGTCCGGAACGTCGACCGCTTCGGCTGGGTCCTGAGCTCGGTGCGCACCGAGCCGAGAATTCTGGTCACCGTCGCCAGATCTTCCGCACTGATCCGGTCGAACAGCATTTCCCGCACCAGCCGCACGTAACCGGGGATCCCCTCGGCCAGGCAGTCCCGGCCCGCCGGGGTGAGATGGGCCATCACCGACCGCTCGTCAGCGGCGGCCGGGCGGCGCTCGACCAGCCCGCGCTGCTCGAGCTGGCCGACCTGGTAGGTGAGGCCGCTGCGCGACACCGTGAGCTCGTCGGCGATATCGGTCATGCGGCGCGCGGCATCCGCCCCTTCGCCGATGCGCGCCAGGATCTCGAACTGCGCCAGTGACAGGCCCACGGTGCCGCGCAATTCACGGTCGGCGGCGTACTGCACGGTGTTCGACGTCTCGAAGATCGCGGCCCACGCCTGCATCTCGGCGGGTGTGACCGCGGATTCGGGAATACTCATCAACCGTCCCTAGTTGTTTCGAATACGAAGCACTTCCTGGAGAGCTCACCCCAGTCTCCACCGCGACGCCCGAAAGAGGACACCATGAGCATGCCGACCACCACGAGCACCCCTGTCTACACTGCCTCCGCCACCTCTTGGGGCGGCCGCTCCGGCAAGGTCGTCACGAGCGACAACAAGCTCGAGTTGGACCTCTCCATCCCAGCCGAGATGGGCGGCGACAACGGCCCCGGAACCAACCCCGAGCAGCTCTTCGCCAGCGGCTGGGCCGCCTGCTTCCACAACGCCCTCAAGGGTGTCGCCCGCCAGCAGAAGCTCGATGTCGCCGACTCCGCCGTCACCCTGACCGTCAACCTCGTCGGCGGCATGGCCACCGGCTTCGACTTCGAGGTCACGATCGAGGCCCAGCTGCCCGGCGTCGACCCGGAGACCGCCCACGCTGCCCTCGAGGCAGCCCACCAGGTCTGCCCCTATTCGCGCGCCACCCGCGGGAACATCGCCGTCACCCTCGTCGTCACCGACAACGAGGAGTAACCGGTCGCCCCGGGCCGCGCTACGCGGCCCGGGGCGACCCGGCTCACGTGTTCGGGCGCACGACCAGCACCGGGCACTTCGCGTGCCGCACGCACTGCTCGCTCACGGAGCCCAGCAGCATTCCGCTGAGGCCGCCGCGGCCGCGGGACCCGACCACGAGCATCCGTGCGCCCCGGGACGCGTCGATCAGGGACTTCAGGGGGCTCGCATAGACGGCCCGGTATTCGACCTTCACGTCGGGGTGCTTGGCCACCTCGGCCATCACAGCCTCGCCGAGCTCCGTGCGCACCGCCTCGGCATAGTCCTCGATCGAGGAGACGTAGCCGAATTCCCAGTTGGCCGGGCGCGGAGCCGTGTCGATGGACCACGCACGCACCAGTACGACCGGCGCATGCAGTTGCTTGGCGAGGTCGAGCGCCACGGCCACGGCGTGATCGGCGTGACCCGATCCGTCGTGTCCGACGACGATGCTGTCGCTGGAAACGGGAGTCTGTTCTGGCTGTGTGTCAGGCATGCCCCCAAACTACTCCGGGGGCCCCGCGCCGGCCGGTCTGGGCCGTTGCGTGTCGGCCGCCGGCTCCCAGCACCTTCCCGCGCAGCCCCGGTAAAGTCTCCCCTATGACGGACCTGGGCACGCCGCGTCGCCGCATGATCGCACTGGCGATGATCGTCGCCCTGGCCCTGCTGGGCGGTGGACTGGCGCTGGCCGCGTCGGTGCAACCCACCGACGAGGCCACCGCACCGGCCCGCTTCGAACCCGGGGCGATCATCAGCGACTACAACTTCTACAACGCCGACTCCATGAACGAGAACGAGATCCAATCGTTCCTGGCGGACCGCTCCTGCATCCCCCGTGACGGCTCGCCGTGCCTGGCCGACTATGCGGAGAACACGATCTCCCAACCGCCGCATGGCGAGGGGCACTGCTCCGCGTACCCGGGGGGCCGCAACGAGTCGGCCGCCCGCATCATCGCGAAAGTGTCCGAGGCCTGCCTGATCAGCCCGAAGGTGCTGCTGGTGCTGCTGCAGAAGGAGCAGTCCCTGCTCACCCGGCCGAGCGCAGCCGGGTATCTGCGCGCCACCGGCTACGGCTGCCCCGACACGGCCGACTGCGACACTCAGTACTTCGGCTTCTTCAATCAGGTCTACCGCGCCGCCTGGCAGTTCCGGCAGTACACCCAGGAGCCCGAGCGGGCCTACAAGATCGGCACCGTGCGCGTGGCTTTCAATCCGGATGCGAGCTGCGGGGCAACAGGTGTGACCATCGAAAACCAGGCCACCGCGAACCTGTACAACTACACGCCGTACCAGCCCAACGAGGCAGCGCTGGATGGCCCGGCCTTCGACGGCGACGGATGCTCAACCCACGGCAACCTGAACTTCTGGCGGTTCTACAACCAGTGGTTCGGGGCGTCGGAGGCCGTGGGCTATCCCGCGGCGTTCAATTCGTGCCTGAACCTTGTCGGCGGCCAGCCCTGCCGCGAGCACGGGCTGCTGCCCACGCCCTGAGCGCCCCCGCGGTTCCAGGGTTTCTCCGCGCAGAGCGTAATCGGCCGGGGCGCCCCCGCCGCCGGATCTGGCCGACCGGCCGGATCCGACTCGTGGCCCGAGAGGCTCAGCCCCTGGTCAGGCGGCATTCCGCGCCGGAACTCCTGGGCGCAGGCCGACGGCAGTGCGCGGTGACACGCCCACCGGGAACCCGCGGGAATCCGTCGATTCCCAGCCCGCACGGACCGCCCACCCACTCCCGGTACCTAAACTCCTCCGATGACTACGAACGGTCGATCGGGTACTTACCGACCGGCCGCCGCAATCGAAAGGATCCACTTTGAACAAGCACACGATCTTCCCGGCAACCGCCCCCTCCCGCACCAAGCGCGTCGCCATCGGCGCCGCCTCGGTTCTGACCGCCGGGGCACTGCTCGGCGTCGGCGCCCAGGGAGCGACCGCCGCCCCACTCAGCTCCGTGAACACGACGAGCTCCAGCCTCAGTGCCGGCGCGAGCGGGGACGCCGGCGCCACCTCGAACGGCGAATTCCTGGCGTCGCTGTCGGCGGAACTTCGCGCCGATCTATCCCACGGGCAGAGCGGGAATGTGAAGGCCCAGAAGGTGGCCACCACCCTCTCCGAACACGCCGAGCTTTTCGACACCCTGCCCGCGAACCTGCAGGATGACCTGACCACGCTCACGGATGCCTCCGGTGCGGCCGACCGGGCCGCCGCCGTCGACACCGTGCGCACCACCGCGCTGGCCGGAGGGTACGGCGAGGAGATCACGAAGATCGCCGAGGCCGTGCGGGACAACCCGGAGCACCCGCTGGCTGCCGCCGTGCGGGCCGCCCTGAGCGCAGACTCGGGCACCGTGTCGGGCACCGCCGAATCCGGCACCGCCGACTCGGGCACCGCCGAATCGGGCACCGACCAGGAGCCGGCCACGGATGCCGCTCCGTCAGTGAAGGAGCTCGCACTCCAGCTCGCCGACACCCCGGCGCTCCTCGAGAAGCTGCCGGCCGACCTGCAGGCCGACCTGGCCGAGCTGAAGAGCACGCCTGCCGACGAGCAGGAAGCCGCCGCGCAGACGCTCGAAGCCGCCGCTCTCAACGGCGATTACGGCACCGTGGTCCAGAACATCGCTGAGCGGGTCCAGGCGCACGTTGCGGCCGAGACCGACGCCGGTGTTGAGGTGGGTTCCGGAGCCGACGCGGGTGCCGACGTAAGTGCCGAGGCGGACGTTCACGCCGGAAAGTAGCACCGCAGCACACAACGGATGGCCGGGAGCGCACCGCTTCCGGCCATCCGTCTGCCCGAATGCAGACTCACCCCCCTGCCTACCCCCGGCATGAGCTGCTGCCCGGCGCCGCCGCGCCCGGATCGGCCAGAGCCGCTGCCGAAAGGCCGGAGTCCGGCCGGACGTGCGATTTTCCCCACCGTGCGATCTGCCCCACCGTGCGATCTGCCCCACCGTGCGATCTGCCCGACCGTGCGATCTGCCCGACCACGCGAGCTATCCCACCGCGCGATCTGCCCCATCTGGGGCCCCCGCGCCATACTGCCGCCATGGCCGAAAACAAGACGCAACCGACGTGCTGCGTCGACTCGTCCCGATCGGCTGGTCCCGAGGCGACGACCCGCTGCCGCCGGCACCCACCTCGTTGAGCCCCGAAACAGACAGTTCCGGCCCTGTTCGCCCGGCATAGCGGGCGATCAGGGCCGGAATTGTCGACGTCGCTGGTGCGGTCACATGACCGAGACTAGAAGTCCCAGTCGGCGTCTTCCGTGTTGACGGCCTTGCCGATGACGTAGGAGGAGCCCGACCCGGAGAAGAAGTCGTGGTTCTCGTCGGCGTTCGGCGAGAGCGCGGCCAGGATGGCCGGGTTCACGTCGGTGACGGTCTTCGGGAACATGGCCTCATAGCCGAGGTTCATCAGCGCCTTGTTGGCGTTGTAGTGCAGGAACTTCTTGACGTCCTCGGTCAGACCGTGCTCGTCGTAGAGGTCCTGGGTGTACTGGATCTCGTTCTCGTAGAGCTCGAACATGAGGTTGAAGGTGTAGTCCTTGATCTCATCTCGACGCGCCTGCGTGGAGGCCTCGAGCCCCTTCTGGAACTTGTAGCCGATGTAGTATCCGTGCACGGCTTCATCCCGGATGATCAGACGGATGAGGTCGGCCGTGTTGGTGAGGCGGGCGCGGCTCGAGAAGTACATCGGCAGGTAGAAGCCCGAGTAGAACAGGAACGACTCGAGCAGCACCGAGGCGACCTTGCGCTTGAGCGGGTCGTCGCCCTGATAGTACTTCATGATGATCTCGGCTTTGCGCTGCAGGTTGACGTTCTCCGTCGACCAGCGGAACGCCTCGTCGATCTCCTTCGTCGACGCGAGGGTCGAGAAGATCGAGGAGTAGCTCTTGGCGTGCACGGACTCCATGAACGCGATGTTCGTGTAGACGGCCTCTTCGTGGGGCGTGATCGCATCCGGAATCAACGACACGGCACCCACGGTGCCCTGGATCGTGTCGAGCAGGGTCAGACCCGTGAACACGCGCAGGGTGAGCAGCTGCTCCGCCGGGGTGAGCGTGGCCCAGGACTGCACGTCGTTCGACAGCGGAACCTTCTCCGGCAGCCAGAAGTTGTTCGTGAGGCGGTTCCACACCTCGACGTCTTTTTCGTCTTCGATCTTGTTCCAGTTGATCGCGTCAACGTGGGAGACGAGCTTGAGCTTGTCAATCATTGGTTGTTCCTTAGTCGGCAGTTCACAGGCGATTCAGTAGTCGGGAGGCTCAGCACGAACTCGCTCAGAGGGCGCAGGAGACGCAACCCTCGACCTCGGTGCCCTCGAGGGCCATCTGACGCAGTCGGATGTAGTAGATGGTCTTGATGCCCTTTTTCCACGCGTAGATCTGGGCGCGGTTGATGTCGCGGGTCGTGGCGGTGTCCTTGAAGAACAGCGTCAGGGACAGGCCCTGGTCCACGTGCTGCGTGGCGGCGGCGTAGGTGTCGATGACCTTCTCGTAGCCGACTTCATAGGCATCCTGATAGAACTCGGTGTTGTCGTTCGTCATGAACGGCGCCGGGTAGTAGACGCGGCCGAGCTTGCCTTCCTTGCGGATCTCGATCTTCGACGCGATCGGGTGAATCGACGCGGTCGAGTTGTTGATGTAGGAGATCGACCCGGTCGGCGGCACGGCCTGCAGGTTCTGGTTGTAGATGCCGTGCTCCATGACGGATGCCTTGAGCTCGGCCCACTCGGCCTGCGTGGGGATATGCACGTCGGCCTGGTCGAACAGCTCGGCGCCGCGCGCGGTGGCCGGTTCCCAGACCTGGTCGGTGTACTTGTCGAAGAACGTGCCGGACGCGTAGGTGGAGTCCTCGAAGCCGACGAAGGCGTGTCCGCGCTCGACGGCCAGCTTGTTGGAGGCGCGGAGGGCGTGGAACAGCACCGTGTAGAAGTAGATGTTGGTGAAATCGATGCCCTCCGCGCTGCCGTAGTAGATGCGCTCACGGGCGAGGTAGCCGTGCAGGTTCATCTGGCCGAGGCCGATGGCGTGCGACTTGTCGTTGCCGTCTTCGATCGAGCGCACGGAGGAGATGTGGCTCTGCTCCGACACCGAGCTGAGGCCGCGGATGGCGGTCTCGACGGTCTTACCGAAGTCGGGCGAGTCCATGGCGAGGGCGATGTTCATCGACCCGAGGTTGCAGGAGATGTCCTTGCCGATCTGGTCGTAGGACAGGTCCTCGTTGTACGTGGTCGGGGTGTTGACCTGGAGGATCTCCGAGCAGAGGTTCGACATGTTGACGCGACCCTTGATCGGGTTCGCCGCGTTGACGGTGTCCTCGAACATAATGTACGGGTAGCCGGACTCGAACTGGATCTCGGCGAGCGTCTGGAAGAAGTCGCGGGCCTTCATCTTGGACTTCTTGATGCGCGGATCGTCGACCATCTCGTGGTACTTCTCACTCACGGAGATGTCGGCGAACGGAACACCGTAGACGCGCTCGACGTCGTAGGGCGAGAACAGGTACATGTCCTCGTCTTTCTTCGCCAGCTCGAACGTGATGTCGGGCACGACCACGCCGAGGGACAGCGTCTTAATGCGCACCTTCTCGTCGGCGTTCTCCCGCTTGGTGTCGAGGAAGCGCATGATGTCGGGGTGGTGCGCGTGCAGGTAGACCGCCCCGGCACCCTGGCGGGCGCCGAGCTGGTTGGCGTAGCTGAAGGAGTCTTCGAGCAGCTTCATCACAGGGATGATGCCGCTGGACTGGTTCTCGATCTGCTTGATCGGTGCGCCGGACTCACGGATGTTACTGAGCAGCAACGCCACGCCGCCGCCACGCTTCGACAGCTGCAGCGACGAGTTGATGCCGCGCGCGATCGACTCCATGTTGTCTTCGATGCGGAGCAGGAAGCACGAGACGAGCTCGCCGCGCTGCGCCTTGCCGGAGTTCAGGAAGGTGGGGGTGGCCGGCTGGAAGCGACCGGCGATGATCTCCTCGACGAGGGAGATCGCAAGCTGCTCGTCGCCTTGGGCAAGGCCCAGAGCGGTCATCACGACGCGGTCTTCGAAACGCTCCAGGTAACGCTTGCCGTCGAACGTCTTCAGCGTGTAGGAGGTGTAGTACTTGAACGCACCGAGGAAGGTCTGGAAGCGGAACTTCTTCGAGTACGCCAGCTTGTTGAGGTCTGTGATGAACTCGAACGAGTACTGGTCGAGCACGGCCTGCTCGTAGTATTCCTTATCCACCAGGTAGTCGAGACGTTCACGCAGGGTGTGGAAGAACACCGTGTTCTGGTTCACGTGCTGCAGGAAAAACTCCCGCGCAGCCTCGCGGTCCTTGTCGAACTGGATCTCCCCGTCCGGGCCGTACAGATTGAGCATGGCATTGAGGGAGTGGTAATCCATCGCCAGGCCGGCTGCCGGGTGAGCCATCGTCTTCACGGCTGTTGCTTCCAAAATGATTCCAATCCGTCGTGGACGATGCGCACATCATCCGGAGTTCCAAATACTTCAAAGCGAAACATGTGGGGCACCTTGCACTTCTGGGCGATGATGTCCCCGGCGAGGCAGTAGCCCGTGCCGAAATTCGTGTTGCCGGCGCCGATCACACCGCGGATGAGCGAGCGGTTCCGCTCGTCGTTCAGGAATTTGACGACCTGCTTGGGCACCGCTCCCTTACTGTCGCCGCCGCCATACGTCGGCACGACCAGCACATAGGGCTCGCTGACCTGGAGCGGCTCATCGCGCGGGTAGATCGGGATGCGAGCAGCCGGACGGCCCAGCTTCTCAATGAAGCGGTGCGTGTTGCCCGAAGTGCTGGAGAAGTAAACGATATCGGTCATGGAACACCCCCTGATGTTGAGAAATCAGCACGCCGAACGACGCTTCCTGCAGAACTTGGGCGACGCCGCCCCCGGCGCCGCGGGGCTACGCGAGGCGCTGCGCGAGTTCGTTGATCTTGTCGGGACGGAAGCCCGACCAGTGGTCCTCGTCGGTGATGACGACGGGTGCCTGCAGGTACCCCAGGGCCTTGACGGCTTCCAGGGCGTTTTCATCGACCGAGAGGTCGAGGATTTCGTACTCGATGCCCTTGTTGTCCAAGGCGCGGTAAGTCGCAGTGCACTGCACGCAGGAGGGCTTGGTATATACCGTGATTGCCATGGCGGGGCCTTTCTCGTCGTTCAGGAATCAGTATTCAAAATCGGTTCAAACATCAGTGCTCAAAATCGGTTTCATGTGAAATCTGAAGTTCAAGACGTGCTGTGTGTTGAACTTCAATACTACATCTAGTGATACTCAAAGGGAACGGCCACTACATGCAGTAGTTACAAGTATGTAGTTATCCACCGACATTCCACCGGTTGTGCACAGCCTCCCGGATGCGAGTCGAGCCGAATCACGCGGGATTCGTCCGAGTTATCCACAGGCGGTTCCGAGGCAGAACTCGCACCTGTGGAAACCCTGTCGGCGTGTCGGACCGCCTGCGGCACGTTGCTCGCTGCACGTGCCACGGCAGCGGCCGGGCACGCGAAAGGGCCGGCCCCGTGAGGAGCCGACCCATTCGTCGAGATGCTGTGATGCAGGGGTACTGCCGGGTTGTTACTCGGTCAGCGGGGCGAGGGTCGGGTCGTTCGCGTATGCCTCGGCCGCGTTTTCCTTGGTCACGATGACCGGGGGAAGCAGGTAGGCCGGGACGACGATCTTGCCGTTGTCGTAGGACTCGGTGTCATTGACCTCGGGGGTGTCACCCTTCTGGAGAGCGTTGACCATGGCGATGGCCTGGTCGACGAGCACGCGGGTGTCCTTGTTGATGGTGGAGTACTGCTCGCCGGCCATGATCGACTTGACCGACTCGACTTCGGAGTCCTGACCGGTGACGATCGGGATGTCCTTACCGGCTGCCTTCACCGAGGTGATGATCGCGCGGGCGAGGGTGTCGTTCGGGGAGAGAACGCCGTGGAGGGGAATGTCGCTGTACGTGCTGGTGAGCAGCGCGTCCATGCGGCTCTGAGCATTCTCAGCCTTCCAGCCGGCGGTGGCCGTCTGCTTGATGTCGGTCTGGCCCGAGGCGACGACGAGGGTTCCGTCGTCGATCTTCGGCTGCAGCACGCTCATCGCGCCGCCGAAGAAGACCGGGGCGTTCGCGTCGTCCGAGGAACCGGAGAACAGCTCGATGTTGTACGGGGCTTCGCCCCTCGAGGCCAGTCCGTCCAGGAGCGCCTGGCCCTGGAGTTCACCGACCTTGAAGTTGTCGTAGGCCACGTAGTAGTCCACGGCTTCGGTGTTCAGGATGAGGCGGTCGTAGGCGATGACGATGGCGCCGGCGTCGCGGGCCGACTGCACCTGGGTGGCCAGCTGGCCACCGTCGGCAGCACCGATGATGATGACCTTGGCGCCGTTGGTGACCATGGCCGAGATCTGGTCCTGCTGATCCTTGACCGTGGTCGAGGCACCGGCGTACTGCACGTCGCCCTTGTAGCCGGCCTCCTCGAGGCCGTCTTCGAAGAGCCCGCCGGCGAGGACCCAGTTCTCAGAGGTCTTCGAGGGGAGTGCGACGCCGATGACCGAGTCCTGAGCGAAGCCGGCAGCAGCGCCGTCTTCTCCAGCGGTGTCCGTGCGGGTGGAGCATCCTGAGAGTGCCATCAAGGCCACTGCGGCGATCGCAGTTGTCGCGAGAATCTTTCGCATTGTGGGTTACTTTCTGTTCGTTGTGGTTTGGTGAAGGGGAAAATCTGGGCTAGTTGGGCCGCGTGGCCTGGGGCCGCGCGCTTTCCGGGGTGCCCGTGTCGGGAACGACCAGGGGCGGCTCCGCCGGAAATTCGGCGGTCTTCTTCTTGCGGGTCAGGAGGCCGATGATCGACGGACGACCCTGGCTCTTGTTCCACACGTCGACGCCCACGGCCACCAGGAGCACCATGCCCTTGATGATCTGAACCCAGTCGGAGCCGACGCCCAGCAGCTGCAGGCCGTTGTTGAGCACCGCCATGACCAGACCACCGATGATGGAACCGACGACGGTTCCGATTCCGCCGGACACGGCCGCACCACCGATGAAGACGGCGGCGATCGCGTCGAGCTCCCAGCTGAGGCCGTCCTGTGGGCCGGAGGCCACCGAGCGGGCGACGAAGATCATCCCGGCCAGAGCGGAGAGGATCGACATGTTCATCATGACGAGGAAGTTCACCCGGCGGGACTTGACCCCGGAGAGTTCGGCGGCGAGCTTATTGCCGCCGACAGCGTAGACGTGACGGCCGAAGATCGTGTTGCGGGTGACGAATGCGTAGAAGAGCACGAGCACGCCGAGGATGATTCCGGAGACCGGGAAGCTCGTGCCGACGCGGCCTCCAGCGAACAGGATGGAGGCGTAGACGATGACCGCGCAGAGGAGGACGACCTTGACGATGCTCACCCAGAGCGGGGCGGGCGTCGAACCCATGATCGACTGCACTCGGCGGGCCCGCCACTCGGAGTAGATGACTGCGAGCACGATGATGAGCCCAAGCAGCAGGGTCAAGTTGTTATAGCCGGTGTTCGGGCCGACCTCGGGCAGGTACCCGGAGCCGATGATCGTGAAACCGTCGGGAACGGGGACCGTGTTGGCGTTACCGATGACCTGGTTGCCACCGCGGAAGATGAGCATGCCGGCCAGGGTGACGATAAAGGCGGGAACCCCGACGTAGGCAACCCACGCACCTTGCCAGGCTCCGATCAGCGCTCCGACGAACAGGCCCAGCAGGATCGCCAGCGGCCACGGGAAGTTCCAGTCCCGCATCGCGGTGGCGACCACGATGCCGACAAAGGCGGCAACCGAACCGACCGAGAGGTCGATGTGGCCGGCGATGATGACCATGACCATGCCGATGGCGAGAATGAGGATATAGGAGTACTGGCTGACCAGGTTGATCAGGTTGCCGGACGACAGAGTGAGGCCGTCGGTCAGGTACTGAAAGAGCAGGATGATGGCGATCAGGCTGAAGAGGATGCCGAATTGCCGCAGGTTCGAACTGCCGCTGCCGAAGATCTTCTTCAGATCACCGAGACCGCCTGTGCGGGTACCCGTGTCTTCACTCATATGCTCTGAACCTTCTTCCGTGCGGAGGTCATACTTTTCATCAGGGTTTCGGGGTCGGCGGAAGCCGCCGGGATGCAGTCGGTGATCGCGCCCTCGAAAACCGTGTAGATCCGGTCCGCGAGGCCGAGCAGCTCCGGAAGCTCAGAGGAGATCAGGATGACTCCTTTGCCCTGCTTGGCGAGCTGCTGGATGATGCCGTAAATCTCGTACTTCGCGCCGACGTCGATGCCGCGGGTCGGCTCGTCCAGGATCAGAAGGTCAGGATCGGTGAACATCCACTTGGCCAGAACGACCTTCTGCTGGTTGCCGCCGGAGAGCTTGGAGACACCCGCGTTGACGCTGGGAGTCTTGATCCGCAGGCTCTTGCGGTATTCCTCGGCGATTCCGAATTCCTTGGAGTCGTTCACGACCGGTCCGGCCGAGATCTTCGAGAGCTTGGCCGATACGACGGAGCGCTTGATGTCGTCGAGCAGGTTCAGGCCGAGAGCTTTGCGGTCCTCGCTGACGTAGGCGAGGCCGTGGTCGATCGCGTCGGCAACGCTCTTCAGGACAATTTCTTTGCCGTCCTTGTAGAGGCTGCCCGAGATGAAGTTTCCGTAGGAGCGCCCGAAGATGCTCATTGCCAGTTCAGTGCGCCCGGCGCCCATCAGGCCGGCGATGCCGACGATTTCGCCCCTGCGCACGTTCAGGTTGGAACCCTTCACGACCATCCGCTCGGCGACCTGCGGGTGCTGCACGGTCCAGTCGCGCACCTCGAAGAAGACCTCGCCGATGTGCGGGGTGCGATCAGGGAAGCGGCTCTCCAGGCTGCGCCCGACCATGCCGCGGATGATGCGGTCTTCATTGACCCCGTCGGCCACGACATCCAGCGTTTCGATCGTCTTGCCGTCGCGGATGATCGTGATCGAGTCCGCAACCTGTTCGATCTCGTTGAGCTTGTGCGAGATCATGATCGAGCTGATGCCCTTGCCCTTGAGCCCGCGGATCAGATCCAGCAGGTGCATCGAGTCCGACTCGTTCAGGGCCGCGGTCGGCTCGTCGAGGATCAGCACCTTGACCGATTTGTTCAGGGCCTTGGCGATCTCGACCAGCTGCTGCTTGCCGACACCGATGTTCTTGATCAGGGTGTCGGGATCATCCCGCAGACCGACCCGGGCCAGCAGCTCGAGCGCCGTCTTCTTGGCGGTGATCCAGTCGATCGCGCCCCACTTGGTCGGCTCGTTGCCGAGGAAGATGTTCTCGGTGATGGAGAGTTCCGGGATCAGCGCCAGCTCCTGGTGGATGATGACGATGCCCGCTTCTTCGCTCGAGCGGATGTCCTTGAAGTGCACATTCTCGCCCTGGTAGATGATGTCGCCGGTGAACGTACCGGACGGGTAGACCCCGGAGAGGACTTTCATCAGGGTGGACTTGCCCGCTCCGTTCTCGCCGCAGATCGCGTGGATCTCGCCGCGATTCACCGTGATGGAGACATCCGACAGGGCCTTGACCCCGGGGAACTCCTTGGTGATCGATCGCATCTCAAGGATTACGTGGTCAGTGGACATCGTTGGACTCCTCACGCCTGGGACCGCCGCGGGTATCCCATGCCGATGACGGGATGGACGCGCGAAGGCTGATCCCGCCCCCGCTCAGTAGGGCGGCAGTGGAACTGCCGGGCAGGTGGAAAAGTGTGCTCACAAGCTTGACCTCAATGTCATGCGTTTGGAAAGATATGGCAAGAATCAGGTCCATGTGACCGATCACATTGTCACTATAGACCTGGTGGCGGTCCCGGTGTCAAGTCTCCTTTTGTCACGCTTGCGTAACAGGGTGTTGAGCCCCTGAGCGGGTCGGAGGGCGGGACATTCCGCCGACCCCGACCGGCGTACGGGCGGTCTCGGCAGTGCGGCATACCTGATCTGAAAGTCTGTGCGGAAGCGGTGTCCGACTCACGAACGCGCTCATCGTACTCCGGGAGGAGCCACGGATGCGAGCGCGGGATCCGACGGGCGATCGATGCGGTCGCGAGCAGGCGTGCGCCCTAGAACGCCGGCGGCGCGGTGGACCCGCGCACGATGAGTTCGGGGACGATCGGGTCGCTTCGCTCAATCGGCACACCACCGTTGAGGTTGCTGAGAAGGAGCGCGATGCACCGCCGCCCGAGTTCGGCGAAGTCCTGCCGCACCGTAGTGAGCGGGGGCCAGAAGTGTGCCGCCTCGGGAATATCGTCGTAGCCGACGATGCTCATATCGCGCGGGAGGTCGAGGCCCTCTTCCCGGCAGGCGTGCATGAACCCGAGGGCCATCTGATCGTTTGACGCGAAAATCGCGGTGAAATCCCGCCTCCGCAGCAGTTCCCGCCCGGCGCGATACCCGAAGTCGGCGGTCCAATCGCCCAGGATCGGAGCCATGGTCGGCACGTCCATCTCCCACATCTCGTCGAGGAAGCCGCGCATTCGGGCCTCGGCCTCGATCCAATCCTGGGGTCCGGCGAGGTGGTAAATGCTCCGATGGCCGAGGTCGATCAGGTGCCGGGTGGCCTGCCTGGCCCCGGTCATCTGGTCGACGGACAGGGAATTGTCGAGGCGGCCGGTGGACTGCAGGGTGACGAACGGCACATCGATCGACAGCTGTTCGAGGGCGTCGAAGACCCGCACCTGAGGCGCGATCACGACGATCCCCTCCACGGACTGGTTCATCAGGTGCTCCAGTGCCGCCTCGATCGACTCGGTATCTACGGTCGTGAGATTCGCGGTGTTGACGTAGTAGCCGGCTTCCTGGGCCGCGTCCTGGATGGCGGCGATGCTGCTGGCCGGTCCATAGGCGCTTTCCGCCGAGAGCAGGCCGATGGTGCGCGAACGCCCTCGCGAGAGCGCACGGGCTGCCCGATTCGGCCGGTACTGCAGGTCTTCCATGACCTGCAGGACCTTCGCCTTGGTGGATTCGCGGATGCTCGGGTGGTCGTTGAGCACGCGCGAAACAGTCTGATGCGAAACGCCCGCCAGGCGCGCCACATCACGGATGCTCGGAGCACGCCCCTTGGGCAGATCGATAGTCACAGAGAGACCTCGTCGGCATGTGCACGGTCACAATTGTGAGCGCAGAACCAGTATGCACTCCGGTGAGGCCGCTGCGGCGCACCACCATCCGGTCCCTTGACCGAAGGAAAGCCGGATCCACGCACCAGTCCATCGATGAATGCCGCTACAGGCATGATGAAAGTCAATCGATTCACGCGACGGCATACGTTGCCCGCCGCGCCAATCTCCCACGGCGCCGATCTCCCCCCGCACCGATCTCCCCCGCGCCGATCTCCCCCCGCACCGATCTCCCCCGCGCCGATCTCCCCGCGTCCCCGGCCGCACCGGCCGCCTGACGTCGTGCCAGCAGCGCCCCGCGTCGAACCAATTCGACGGAGATTTTGCCGTGTAAGCGCTCTCTCAGCCGAATCGGGGCCGATATCGGCAAAATCTCCGTCGAATTCGTTCAGGCGGGACGTGCCGCGCCCGGGGTCTCCGGGGCCTCCGTGCCGCCCTGGCCTTTGTGCCGCCCGGGGCCTCCGGGGGTGCCCGGGGACTCCGTGCCGCCCGGGGCCCGACCGCCGATGGGAGCTAGTGGGCCGCGAGCGCCCGGTCAATGTCGTCGATCAGGTCGGCGACGTCTTCGATGCCCACGGAGAGGCGGATGATGTTGTCCGGCACCTCGAGTTCGGTGCCGCGCACCGACGCGTGAGTCATCTCGGAGGGGTAGTTGACCAGGGATTCCACGCCGCCGAGCGATTCGGCCAGCTGGAACAGGTGGGTCGATTCGGCGAAGGATCGCGCCGCAGCGGCGCCGCCGATGAAGGAGATCGAGAGCATGCCGCCGAAGCCGCTCATCTGCTTTTTCGCCAGCTCGTGTCCCGGGTGGGAGGGCAGGCCCGGGTAGTAGACCCGGTCGATCGCCGGGTGGCCCTGCAGGTGCTCGGCGATGGCCTGGGCGTTGCTGCAGTGACGGTCCATCCGCACCGAGAGGGTCTTGATGCCGCGCACGGTGAGCCAGGCATCCATCGGGGCCGAGACCGGGCCCGCAGCGAACTGCAGGAACTGGGCCTTCTCGGCGAGCTCATCGTCGTTGATGATCAGGGCGCCGCCGAGCACGTCGGAATGGCCGCCGAGGTACTTGGTGGTCGAGTGCACGACGACGTCGGCGCCGAAGTCCAGTGGATGCTGCAGCGCGGGCGACGCAAACGTGTTGTCGACGATGACGGTCACGCCGTAGCGGTGGCCGATCTCGGCCAGCGCGGCGATGTCGCTGACCTTCATCATCGGGTTGCTGGGCGTCTCCACCCAGAGGACTTTCGTCCCGCCGGGGATGATGGCCTCTTCGACGGCCGCGAGGTCGCTCATCTCCACGGTCGAATTGCGGATGCCCCAGGCACCGTGCACCCGGTTGATCAGGCGGTGGGTGCCGCCGTAGACGTCGTTGCCGAGCACGACGTGGTCGCCCGGCGCGAGCAGCGCGCGCAGGATGGTGTCTTCTGCGGCGAGCCCGCTGGCGAAGGAGAGGCCGTGCTTGCCGCCCTCGAGCGCGGCCAGCAGGGTCTCCAGCACGGTGCGGGTCGGGTTGCCGCCGCGGCTGTACTCATAGCCGCCGCGCAAGTGGCCGATACTCTCCTGCACATACGTCGACGTCTGGTAGATGGGCGGGATCACGGCACCGGTCGTCGGGTCGAATTCCTGCCCGGCGTGGATGGCGATGGTGTCGAATTGGGGTGTGCGAGCCATTGATTCGTCCTTAGTCATGCTTTTCATTCGCTCAGATAGGCGAGCAGGTCGTGCCGGGTGATGACGCCCAGGGGTTTGCCACCGTCGGTGACGAGCAGCGCATCGTGACCGGCGAAGGCGGCGCGGGCGGTCGCGACGGGTTCGTTCGCCCCGATCAAGGGGAGCGACTCGCCGACGAATTCGCCCACCCGATCGCCCAGTTGTGCCTCGCCGGAGAAGACGAGCTCCATCAGCCGGCGCTCGTCGATCGCGCCGACGACCTCACCCATCACGACGGGCGGCTTGGCGGTGAGGACCAGCACCTGGGACACGCCGGCCTCGGTCATGACGCCGATGGCGTCGCGCACGGTGGCGCTGGGGTTCACGTAGACGAACGGCGGCAGGGTGCCGGTCTTCGATGCGAGCAGATCGTTGACCGTGTGCCCGGCCGGCGCATTCGCGAAACCGTAGCTGCGCATCCAGCCGTCGTTGAAGATCTTGCCCAGGTAGCCGCGGCCGCCGTCGGGAAGCAGCACGACGATCGTGTCGTCGGGGCCGAGGGTTTCCGCCGCGCGCAGTGCTGCGACGACAGCCATCCCGCTCGAGCCGCCGACCAGGATTCCCTCTTCGAGCGCGAGCCGGCGGGTCATCGCGAAGGAATCGGCGTCGGACACGGCGATCACCTCGTGCACGACGGCCGGGTCGTAGGCACCCGGCCAGAAGTCCTCGCCGACGCCCTCGACCAGGTAGGGCCGCCCGGTGCCGCCGGAGTACACCGAGCCCTCCGGGTCGGCGCCGATGATGCGCACGGCGTCGCCGGAGACCTCGCGCAGGTACCGGCCGGTGCCGGTGATGGTTCCGCCGGTGCCGACGCCCGCGACGAAGTGGGTGATCGTGCCGTCCGTGTCGCGCCAGATCTCGGGGCCGGTCGTCTCGTAGTGGCTGAGCGGCCCGTTCGGGTTGAAGTACTGGTTGGGCTTGAATGCCCCCGGGATCTCCCGGGCCAGCCGGTCGGAGACGCTGTAGTACGAGTCGGGGTGGTCGGGGGCGACGGATGTCGGGGTCACCACGATCTCCGCGCCGTAGGCCGTGAGCACGTTGCGCTTGTCCTCGCCCACCTTGTCCGGCAGCACGAAGACGCACTTGTAGCCGCGTTGCTGGGCGACGAGAGCCAGGCCGACGCCCGTGTTGCCCGAGGTCGGCTCCACGATGGTGCCGCCGGGGAGAAGCAGCCCGTCGCGCTCTGCGGCATCGATGATGCGCACCGCGATGCGGTCCTTGGCGGAGCCGCCCGGGTTCAGGTACTCCAGCTTGACCAGCACGGTGGCGCTCACCCCCACCGTCACCTTGTGCAGCTTCACCAGGGGTGTGTCACCGATGAGGTCGAGAACGGTGTCGGCAATTTTCATCGAGGGTCCTTCATCGAGGGTTCTTCGTCAGGGATTCGAGCCTCGTCAACTCTATCGGCGCGGTCGGGGTGGTGGGCGTGGGCGACGGCGACGTGGGCGACGGCGACACGGATGCCGGCGACGTGACCTGCTCCGTGTACAGCCGCGCGTAGATGCCGTCGGCGGCAAGCAGTTCGGTGTGGGTGCCGCTCTCCACGATCCGGCCGGCGTCGACGACGAAGATGACGTCGGCGGACACGATGGTCGACAGCCGGTGTGCGATGGCGATGGTCGTGCGGCCGCGGGAGGCGGTGTCCAGGGCGGCCTGCACGACTCGCTCGGAAATGGCGTCGAGGGCGCTGGTCGCCTCGTCGAGGATCAGCACCTCGGGGTCCTTGAGCAGCACCCGCGCGATGGCGATGCGCTGCTTCTCACCGCCGGAGAGCCGGTAGCCGCGCTCCCCCACCAGGGTGTCGTAGCCATCCGGGAAGGAGGCGATGGTGTCGTGGATGCTCGCCGACCGGGCGGCGGCCTCCAGCTCGGCATCCGTCGCCTCTGGTTTCGCGTAGCGGAGGTTCTCGGCGATGGTCGCGTGGAAGAGGTAGGTCTCCTGGCTCACAATGCCGATCTGGGAGACCAGGGAACGCTGCGCGAGGCCGCGCACGTCGACGCCGGAGAAGAGCACCCGTCCGGCCGACGCCTCGTAGAAGCGCGGGATGAGATAGGACACGGTGGTCTTGCCTGCGCCGGACGGTCCGACGAAGGCCGCGAACTGGCCGGGCTGGATCGTGAAGGAGACCTGGTCCAGGGTGGGACGCGAGTCCGCGCCCGCATCCGGATAGGCGAAGGTGACCCCGTCGAAGGCGACCCGGCCGACGGCATCCCCGCTGGCGGGGACAGGCACAGCGTCGGGGGCGTCGCGGATGGCCGGCCGGAGGTCGAGGTACTGGAAGATTCGCGCGAACAGGGCGGTCGAGGTCTGCAGGTCGAGGGCGACGCGCATCAGGCCGAGGAGCGGGAACAGCAGCCTTGATTGCACGGTGGTGAAGGCCACGATCGTTCCGGCCGTGATGGCGGTCGTTCCGCTGCCCATCAGCAGGCCGGCCACTAGGTAGACGATGGCCGGGATGCTGGACAGGAAGATGCTCACCATGGCGAAGAACCACTGGCCGCTCATCTGCTGGCTGATCTGCAGCTTCACCTGGTTGGCGTTCTCGTCCGCGTAGCGGCCGATCTCGGTCTGCTGCCGGGTGAAGCTCTTCGAGAGGAGGATGCCGGACACGCTCAGCGTCTCCTGCGTGATCGCCGTCATGTCCGAGAGCGACTCCTGCGTCTTGGACGCGATGCGGGCCCGCACCTGGCCGACCCGGCGCTGGGCGAAGACGAGCAGGGGCATCAGGATGATGGCGACGATCGCCAGCTGCCAGCTCAGCAGCAGCATGGCCACGAGCGCCGCGATCACGGTCACGGCGTTGCCCAGCAGGCTGGAGACGGTGTTGGTGAGCACGCTCGCAACGCCGCCGACATCGTTCTGCAGCCGGGACTGGATGACACCCGTCTTCGTGCGGGTGAAGAAGCTCAGCTCCATCGCCTGCAGGTGGGTGAACAGGCGAACGCGCAGCGCCCCCATCACCGAATTACCGACGGTGGCGGTGAGCCAGGTCTGCCAGACTCCGAGCAGCTGCGACCCCAGGTAGATGGCGATCATCACGCCCACGAGCACGGCGAGGCGCTGCACGTTCGGGGTGCCGCCGGGCGGGAAGAGTCCCTCGTCGAAGGCGCGCTGCACGAGGAGGGGCGGCACGACGGAGAGTGCCGCGCTGATGAGCACGAGCACCACGGTGACGGTGAGCGCCGCGCGGTGAGGTGCGAACAGGCCGGCGATCCGGCGGAGCAGATTCGGGATGTGCGGGGCCTCGGCGTTCTCGGCCCGCTGGGCCACGACATCCGCGCCGCTGACCCGCCCCCGTCGACCGCCGCCGCCACCGTGCATTCCACTCATGAATTCACTCTAAGCTGCCGCGCTGAGACACCAATGTGCCCGTTCCGGACAACTGTTGCCGGCGGAACGGGCACAGTTGTCCGGAACGGGAACACTTCACCGACCGAGGCGGAAACGAGTGGCTAGCCCTTGGTCGAACCGGCGAGGAGGCCGCGCACGAAGTAGCGCTGCAGGGAGAAGAACACGAGCAGCGGAACCAGGATCGAGATGAACGCACCGGCGGTGAGCAGGTGCCAGTCCTGGCCTCGGGTACCGGTGATCTCGGCCAGCAGCTTGGTCATCGGAGCCACCGCGCCGTCCGCGAAGATCAGCGCCACGAGCAGGTCGTTCCAGACCCAGAGGAACTGGAAGATGGCGAAGGACGCGATTGCCGGCATGGTCAGCGGCAGCACGATTCGGAAGAAGATCTGACCGTGCCCGGCGCCGTCGACCCGTGCCGCCTCGATGACGTCGGCAGGGATCTCCGACACGAAGTTGTGCAGCAGGTAAATGGCCAGCGGCAGGGCGAACATCGTGTGCGCGATCCACACCTGCGAGTAGCCGCCGGCGTCGCTGATCGCGGAGACCACCGGGACGCCGAAGACCTCACCCTGCGAGAAGAACTGCAGTAGCGGCACGAGGGCCATCTGCAACGGAACGATCTGCAGCGCGAAAACCGCGATGAACAGAACGTTCTTGCCGCGGAAGTCGATCCAGGCGAACGCGTAGGCCGCGAGGCTGGCGATGATCAGCGGCAGCAGCGTGGCCGGCAGGGTGATCGCGATCGAGTTGATGAACGCACCGGCCAGGTTCAGCTGGCTGTTGCCGGCCTGGAGCACATCACTGTAGTTATCGAGGGTGAGACCCCAGTTCGAGAAAAGCGTCCACCAGCCGGTGGTGCGCACCTCCTGGGCCGGGCGGAACGAGGAGACGAAGAGGCCGAACGTCGGGACCGTCCAGAGCACGGCGATCACGAGCGCCGCAATCGTGGCACCGCGGCTGGTCAGCCGTTTCTTGGTGCGCTTGGCCGCGGCGAACTCCTGGCGGCGCTCGCCCCGCCGGAGCTGCGTCTGGGTCTTCTTGTCGACGGGGAGTTCAACCGGAAGAATCGCACTCATCGGATTTCCCTCTGCTTCTGAATCTGGCGGGCGTTGTATACAACGATCGGGAGCACGAGCAGGAACAGGATCACGGCGAAGGCGGCGGACCGGCCCTGCTCGAAGTTCTTGAACTGCGTGTACATCTCATTCGCGATGACGCTGGTGTCGTTGGCTCCTGCGGTCATGGTCCGGACGATGTCGAAGACCTTGAGGGAGGCGATGGAGATCGTCGTCAGCACGACGACGAGGGCGCTGCGGATGCCGGGGACCGTGACGTTGGTGAACTTCTGCCACGCGTTGGTGCCGTCGAGTTCGGCGGCCTCCATCTGCTCGGCCGGCACGCCCTTGATGGCCGCGGAGAGCACGACCATGGCGAATCCGGTCTGCACCCAGATCAGCACGACGATCAGGAAGACTGTGTTCCAGGGTGCGTTCGCGAGGAAGTCGACGGGCTGGCCGCCGAACCACACCACGACCTGGTTGAGCAGGCCGATCTGGTTCTGGTCGGCCGGACGGGCCGTGTAGACGAAGCGCCAGATGATGGACGCCCCGACGAAGGAGATGGCCATGGGCATGAAGACCATGATCTTGAAGTACTTCTCACCGCGGCTCTTGTCGATGAAGACCGCGTAGGCGAGTCCGGCGATGGTGGACACGAGCGGGGTGATGAGCACCCAGACGATCGTGTTGAGCACCGTGCGGATGGCCTCCGGCTGGGTGAACACCCAGACGAAGTTGTCGAAGCCGATGAAATCGGTTCCCCGCGAGTTCATGAACGCCTGCACCGTGGTCTGGATGGTCGGGATGATGAGTCCGACGATGAGGAGCAGGATGGCCGGCGCGAGGAAGCCGAAGAGCTGGAACAGGTAACCGGCGCCGGAGCGCGAGCGGTAGTCGACGATGAAGAAGACTCCGCCGAGGACGGCGGCCCCGGCGATGGCCCACCAGTACGATCCCGCGGCGAGCAGGATGAGCAGCGGTGCGGCGACGCAGACAGCGAGACGGATGACGGTGTATACGGCACCCTTGCGCGGGGCTATCTCGACGAAGAACAGGATCGCGGCCACCAGGGCGACGAACGCGAGGATGATGATGGGGACTTGGACCAGGGGCGGCAAGTCAGCCAGCCAGGCAAGGAATGCCGACATATGAAACCTCTCGAGTACGACTGCGGACTCACAGTTTGCTGGTGGGGCGGAAAACTACCGCCACGGTACACCAGCAGGGGGGTGCGGGTCGCCCCTTGTCTCGGGGGACGACCCGCACGGTTGTGGTTCTGTTAGATGAGTTGGTTCACACTCGAACTAGCTGGAGGGCCAGCCTGCTTCGATGCTGGTGAGCACCTCGTCGGTCGGGGCTCCATTGATCCAGTTGACCATTCCCTTCCAGAAGGTGCCGGCGCCAACGGAGCCGGGCATCAGGTCGGAGGCGTCAAAGCGGAAGGTGGTCTCCGGGTCCTGGAGGATCTTGATGGCTTCCTGCAGGATGGGGCTCTTCGCGTTGGCCGGGTCGAGACCCGAGTTGGCGCTGATCACTCCACCGAGGCTGACGCGGCTGTTGGCCCAGTCGTCGCTGGAGAGGTATGTCTGAACGGCCTGGGTGTCGGCGTCATCGGCGAATGCGGCGACGATCTCGCCACCACCGGTCACGGCCTGGCTGCCGGCTTCTTCGGCCGGGGTGATGAAGGCCCAAACGTCACCGTCGGGACCGACCTCTCCACCGGCATCCGTGATGAAGCCGTCGAAGAAGGATGCCTGGTGGTGCAGCGCGCATGTTCCGTCGGCGAGCGGCGTAGCCACGTCACCGAACGGGGTGCTGTTGATCGAGCGGACATCACCGAACGTCGCGTTGACGCTGGCCGGGTTCAGCAGGATCTCTCCGACGGAGTCGAAGGCGGACTTGATCGCGGGGTCCGTGAACGGGATCTCGTTGGCCACCCACTTGTCGTAGGTCTCCGCGCCGGCCTGACGCAGGACGAGGTCTTCGACCCAGTCCGTGCCCGGCCAGCCGGTTGCGTCGCCCGAGCCGAATCCGGCGCACCACGGGGCGCTGCCGGACTTCTCCTGGATGGTCTGGGTCAGGGTGAGGAGTTCGTCCCAGGTCTCGGGAACTTCAACGCCCCACTCGGTGAACTTGGCCGGGGAGTACCAGATGAAGCCCTTGACGCTCGCCATCAGCGGCGCACCGTAGAACGTGTCGCCGACGGTGCCGTAGGCCTTCCAGTCCTTGGACCAGAACTCGTCGACGTTGTCTTCGACGGTCTTCGGGGCCGGCTTGAGGAAGTCGCGGCTGGCGAGGTCGGCCATCAGGCCGGGCTGCGGGAAGATCGCGATGTCGGGAGCGCTGCCGCCCTGTGCACGGATGGCGATCTGAGCCTCGAATTCCTTCGACGCCTCGTACTGGATGTCGATGTCGTTCTCTGCTTCCCAGTCAGCCCAGGACTCTTCGAGAAGCTCGGCCTCGGTGTCACCGATGGTGCCGTAGACGGAGACGACGCCGTCGCCCTCGGCTCCGGCATCGGTGTTCGTGCTACCGGGCCCACCGGAACATCCGGCCAAGGTCAGACCGGCAATCGCCGCAATGGCGATGGGTGCTGTGATTCGGCGGTGGAGAGACCGCATTTTTCCTCCTCGTTGAGTGATGACGGTGCGCCGAGTACCACCCGGACAACACCACGGTGCTGCAGGAACTGCTTGTGTGCCGAAAACGATCAGATAAGGAACCGGTTCCACACCATAAGTTACGGTACGGCGGGCCGAATCGCAAGATCAAATTGTCACGGATTGGCAAAGATCGCGCTCCCGCCGCGGAACCCTCGAAAATCTGTTCTCGGGTCTGCCTCTGGGCCGTGTCGCATTCCGACGGTTTTGATGGAACCGGTTCCAGCGGACCCGCCGGAGCGGTACAGTATTCCAAACGGGTCCAAGGGCGGAGGCTGGAGTGAGCGCAATCGCGGATGTCGCACGCCTCGCCGGCGTCGCAAAGGCGACCGCCTCCCGCGCCCTGAGCGGTCGCGGCTACGTGTCGGAGCAGACCCGGATCAAGGTCATCGCCGCGGCCAGGGAGATCGGCTACGTCGCCTCGCCCAACGCCGCCAGTCTGGTCACCGGGCGCACCAAGAGCATCGGCGTGATCATCCCGTTCATCAGCCGCTGGTACTTCTCCGAGGTCCTGGAGAGCATGGAACAGGCACTGCTCGACGAGGGATACGACATGACCCTCTACAACCTGCCGACCCCCTCGCCCGAGCGGGAGCGGGTCTTCGACTACTTCCTCGCCCGTAAGCGCTTCGACGGCGTGATCTCAGTCGGTGTGGCGCTCAGCGATGACGAGGTCACCCTGCTGCATCGGCTGGGCCGCCCACTGGTCGGAATCGGCGGCCCCATCCGCGGCGTGGACACGATCGCCATCGACGACGTGGCCGCGGCCCGGCTCGCCACGGAACACCTGCTCAGCCTGGGGCACACGGACATCGTGCACATCGGCGGCAGCAAGGAAGACGAGATGGACTTCCAGGTGCACAGCAACAGACTCACCGGTTTCTACTCCGCGATGCGGGACGCCGGGCTGTCGTCTTCGAGTTCCAGCTCCGGGTCGTTCTACGCCTGCGAGTTCACGATGCCGGGCGGCTACGGGGTGGGCCTGGCCGTGTTCGGCGACCCGCGCACCCGCCCCACCGCGGTCTTCGCGGCGAGCGACGAGATCGCGATCGGCCTGATCGTCGCCGCGAGGGAGTTGGGCATTCAGGTGCCGGCCGACCTGTCCGTGATCGGCATCGACGGGCATCCGTATGCCGCTATGTTCCGCCTGACCACCCTCGAGCAGCACCCGCGCACCCAGGGCCGGCTCGCGGTGCAGGCCCTTCTGGCGGAACTGGAGAATCCCACCCCGCGCGGCGACGAGGACCACCTGACCCGACTGCCCACGAACCTGGTCATCCGGTCGAGCACCAGCGGGCCGCGGCTGACCCACGGGGTCGACCGCGGGTAGGACCAGACTGGCGAGGGTCAGCTGTCCCCCGCGTTGATCGCCTCGGCTTTCTCCAGCCTGTCGAGGCGCTCGACGATTCCGTTCGCGCGATAAAGGCGGGCATGGCCGAGCACCAGGATCATCACGGCCACAAGGACCGCACCGGCGGCCGCGACGAACGGCGTAGCCGGTCCGAAGGCCCCGGCGAGCAGAGTCGCCCCCGGCGGCGCGAGGGTGCCGCTCATTCGGGTGCCGCGTCACGTTCGAATTCGGTGCCGTCGACCCGGTCGCGCAGGATCATGATCGCGCGTTCCAGGGTGTCGGTGTCGGCCTGCGGCAGATCAGCGAAGACCGGGAGCAGCGCCAGGGCCAGTCGGCGGCGCCAGTCGACCAAAGCATCCTCACCTGCACCGGTGATCGCGGTGAGGGCCACCCGGGCATCGAGAGGGTCAGGCCGACGGGTGGCCCACCCTCGCTCGGCCAGGTGGGTGACGAGCGGGGTCGCTGTCGGCTGCGAGACCCGGCTGCGGGCAGCGAGCTCGCCAGCCGGATCGGGCCGGTCTGGCGCAGAACACTGAGAGTACGCCAGGCCGCGGGAGACTCGGCCACCGCGGTGCCGGTGGGCTCGGCACTGTGCGCAGCATGGGCAGCAAGACGGGTAAGCCGATGGTTGACCGTGATCAGGTCACCCAGGATTTCGGAAAGGTCAGCAGGCATCCATCGAGTGCATACATGGCTCAGCTATATAAATGACCGGCGTCAACAACAGAAGGCGCCGCATCCGATGGATGCGACGCCTTCTCTCTGGTGGACGGCTTGCGCCGTCACGCCTCCACTCGAAGCAGAGAACCCCTTGCGGGGCCCCGACTACTTGAGGGCTGCGGTGGCGCCGGCAGCTTCGAGAGCAGCCTTGCCCTTTTCGGCGGCTTCCTTGGAAACGCCTTCGAGGACGGCCTTCGGCGCGCCATCGACGACGGCCTTGGCCTCGCCGAGGCCCAGGCTGGTGAGCTCGCGCACAACCTTGATGACCTGGATCTTCTTGTCGCCGACAGCCTCGAGGATGACGTCGAAAGCGGACTGCTCTTCGACCTCTTCAGCGGGGGCAGCGGGACCGGCAGCGCCAGCAACGGCGACCGGAGCGGCGGCGGTGACCTCGAAGGTCTCCTCGAACGCCTTGACGAACTCGGAGAGCTCGATGAGGGTGAGGCCCTTGAACTGTTCGAGCAATTCCTCGGTGGAAAGCTTTGCCATGATTATTCTCCCTATAGTTTCTTAGTTACTCACCGCGATGCCAGGCAGATGCCTAGTTCGCGGACTCCTGCTTCTCACGCAGCGCGTCGATGGTGCGAACAGCCTTCGACAGCGGTGCGTTGAACAGATATGCGGCTCCGAACAGCGAGGCCTTGAATGCGCCGGCCAGCTTGGCCAGCAGCACTTCGCGGGACTCGAGGTCGGCGAGCTTGCCTACCTCTGCGGCGGTGAGCGGGTTACCGTCGAAGTAACCACCCTTCACTACCAGGAGAGGGTTTGCCTTGGTGAAGGCACGCAGGGTCTTCGCAACGGCGACAGGGTCTCCGTGAACGAATGCGATTGCGGACGGACCGACAAGCTCGTCGTCAAACGACGTGATGCCGGCGTTGTTGGCCGCAATCTTGGTCAGCGTGTTCTTCACCACGGCGTACGTGGCGTCCGCACTGATGGAAACGCGCAGCGACTTGAGCTGCGCAACAGTGAGACCGCGGTACTCGGTGAGCAGAACGGCGGTCGAGCTCTGGAATTTCTCCGTAAGCTCGGCGACCGTTGCTTCCTTGTTCGCCATGGCGCTCCTCTTGGTTTCATGTGCCGGTAGCCCGGGGAGCAGACATGAAAAAAGCTCCGGCGCAGGCGCCGGAGCTGGGAACGCATTCCGTGGGAATGCAATCAGACTTCGAATCCTGCGCGGGCCGTTCACGTGAATGAACCTTCGATTGCCTCTGCATTTCTGCAGGGCAATAACCGGCGGTCTTTGGCTTTGCCCCACGTTACGGGACGAAGGGGGGTCAGTGCAAATCGACATCCGCGCACCCCGACACCCCGCGCCGCCCCGCGCCTTGAACGAATTCGACGGAGATTTTGGCTGAAACGACCGATTTGGGTCTCAAAACCGGGTTCTCGGGCAAAATCTCCGTCGAATTCGCACGGCGAACACAGGTGAACGGGCACCCGGGGACATCAGGCGAGCGAGAGGGAGACGCGGAAGCAGGTGGAGCCCGGGCGGCCGTCGTCGACCTTCTTGCGCAGATGGGAGATATAGATCTCGACCACGGAGGACTTGCCGCCGAAGTCGGAGCTTCACACCGGTCCAGGATCTGCGCCGTGCTGAGCACCCGCCGGGGATTCCGCCTCAGGAAGCGCAGCAGCTCGAATTCCGTGGCGGTCAGATCATCAGCACGATCGTGCCGGACACGGTCTCCCCCAGATGAGCCGTGGCATCGGCAGGAACCAAGGCGTGGGCGGCGGGCCTGCCCTGCGAGCCGCGGCCCGGCGAACAGGCACAATGGAACAGTGACGAACCAGATGCTCTCCCTGTTCGACGAGGAGCATCCGTCGCCCGCTGATGCCTTGCCGGTGACGCCGGTCGCCGCGTCGCATCTTCGGCGCGTCGTCGCCGATTCCACCAACCGGGTGGCCTGGCTGCGGGCCCGCGCCCAGGGGATCACGGCCACGGATGTCGCCAAACTCGCCACACCCCGATCGCTGCAGACCGCCGTGTACGACAAGCTCAACGGCAGCAGCTTCAGCGGCAACAGCTTCACGGACCACGGGCGCGCCCGGGAACCGGAGATCGCGGCCTGGGTGCTCGGCCGCTACGGCATCGAGCCCAGCACCGCCCTCTTCCACGCGGCCGACCACCGGCGGCACCTGGCCACCCCCGACGGCGTCGGCACCGGCTCCGGCTCCGGCGGCCTCGAACTGGCGGAGATCAAGACGACGAGCAAGGCGTGGCGCAGCATCCCGCGCTCGTACCTGCGTCAGGTGTGGTGGCAGCAGTACGTGCTCGGCGCCGAGCGCACCCTTCTGGTCTGGGAGCAACACACGAATTTCGTGCCGGTCAATGTCGAACCGGAGTGCCGGTGGATCGAACGGGACGAAGACCAGATCGCGATCCTGGTGGGGTACGCCAACAACCTGATCGCCCTGCTCAACCAGCAGACCACCTCGGGCCCCCCGCCCGTGCACGCCTGACCGCGTCTCGCGGTCATGCCCGCGCCGGGACCGCCCGCGGGAAAGCCGCATGCCGGGTGTCGCAGGCGGCTTTCCCCTCGGCGTCGCGCCACGGCTGATCGAGCGAATTCGTGCCGCTTCGGGTGCGGTACGACTGCTGGGGATGAGCCTGGCCGAATGCTGAGTACTGGCTCGGCGGGGCTGACCCGAACCCAAGAGGGACCGCACGCGGGGAGATCAGGGACTTCTCACACGCATCGGGGTCGGTCCCCCTTTATGTGGACAGACTATGCGCCCGACACCCCATCCGACCAGACCGCACCGACACCGGATTCGACCTGCGGTACCCCCAAATCGAGGCACACGGGCCGGGTCCCGAAAGTGTCCCGGCAGTGTCCCGGCCGGGTCCCGGCAGTGTCCCGGCGACGCGGAACCCGCGAGAGAATAGGCAGATGGGAAACGCCGAGAAACAGCCACCGACCATGCGCGCCCTCGTGATCGACCGTCCCGGCCCGGCGGACGAGCTGCACCTGGCCGAGGTCGACGCCCCGATCGCGGTCTTCGATGAGCTCCTGGTGCGGGTCGTCGCCGCCGGAGTCAACCCGATCGACGCCAAGACCAGGGCCGGCGGGGGCGTCACGAAGGCCATCCCCGCCTACCCGGCCGTGCTCGGCCTCGACTTCAGCGGCATCGTGGTCAGCGCGCCCTACGAGGCGTTCCCGCTGCAGCCCGGCGACGAGGTCTTCGGCATCGCCCGCGTGCCTCGCACCCCCGGCAGCTACGCCGAGCTGCTGACCGTTTCCAGCCTGAACGTCACCCGCAAACCCGCGCGGCTCAGCCACGTGGAGGCGGCCGCCGTGCCGGTGGCCGCCCTCACCGCGTGGGGCATGGTCGTGGACCTGGCCGCGGCCGCCCCGGGGCAACGGATGCTCATCCACGCCGGCAGCGGCGGGGTCGGCCACTTCGCCGTGCAGTTCGCCAAGGCCTTCGGCGCCCACGTGACCGCCACCGGGTCGACCCGCAACCTCGATTTCCTGCGGGAGCTCGGCGCCGACGAGGTCATCGACCATACCCAGACCCGGTTCGAAGATGTTCTCTCCGGGCTGGACGCGGTGATCGACCTGGTCGGAAATGTGCACGACGACACCGGCACCCGGTCGCTCGGTGTGCTGCGCCCCGGCGGAATCCTGGTGAACGCACCGACCGGAAGCTGGCCGACCATGGCGGCGGAGGCGGCGGCGGCGGGCATCCGTGCCACCGGCTTCAAGGTGGCGCCGTCCGGGCACACCCTCGACTTCATCACCGAGCTGATCGACGACGGCGCCGTGCGGGTGCACGTAGACCGGGTGTTCCCGCTGGCCGAGGGCGCGGCGGCGCACCGCCTGATCGAGGAGGGGCACACGCGCGGGAAGATCGTGCTGCGGGTGACGGATGATCCGGCCGACGCTGCCGGGGTTCGCTCGTGAGCGGCGACGGGCCGTCCCTCGTCTGGTTCCGCGACGACCTGCGCCTCGCGGACAACCCAGCCCTCACGGCCGCGCTCGAGCGTGGCAAGCCGATCGTGGCGGTGTACGTGCTGGACGAGGAGTCCGCCGGGATCCGGCCGCTCGGCGGCGCGGCCCGGTGGTGGCTTCACGGGAGCCTGACTGCCCTGGCCGACTCGCTGGAGCGCCTCGGCGGCCGGCTGACCCTGCGCCGGGGGCCGGCCGAGGACGTGGTCATCGGGCTGGCGGCATCCGTCGGCGCCGACGCCGTTTTCTGGAACCGCCGCTACGGCGCCGCCGAACGCGAGGTGGACACCCGGATCAAGTCGGTCCTCGCCGCGACCGGAGCGGACGCCCGCAGCTTCGCCGGCTCGCTCCTCCACGAACCGTGGACGATCCAGACCGGCCAGGGCGGCACCTACTCGGTGTTCACCCCGTTCTGGCGGGCGTGCACGGCCGGCCCGCCGCCGCGCGCACCCTTCCCCGCGCCCGATGCGATCCCCGGCTTCCCCGGTGAGGTCCCCACCGACCTGCTCGACGACTGGGGTCTCCTGCCGACCCGGCCCGACTGGGCGGCCGGGCTGCGGTCCGCCTGGCAGCCCGGCGAGGCCTCCGCCCACCGCCTGCTCGAGATCTTCCTGACCGAGTCCCTCGCCCGGTACGGCGACGAGCGCGACGAGCCGGCGCAGGCGGTCACCTCGCGGCTCTCGCCGCACCTGCGCTGGGGCGAGATCAGTCCGTTCCAGATCTGGCAGGCCACCGAGCGGGCCCGGATCGGGTTGACCGGCCGCGCCCAGGCCAGTGCGACCCGGTTCCTCACCGAGGTCGGCTGGCGGGAGTTCAGCTACCACGTGCTGTTCAACAACCCCACCCTGGCCACCGTCAACCTGCGGCCCGAGTTCGACGCGTTCCCCTGGCCGCGGCTCGACAAGCGGGTGCTCGAGGCCTGGCAGCAGGGCCGCACCGGGATCGCGCTCGTCGACGCCGGCATGCGCGAACTGTGGCGCACCGGCAGCATGCACAATCGCGTGCGCATGGTGACGGCGTCGTTCCTGATCAAGAACCTGCTGATCGACTGGCGGCTCGGCGAGCAGTGGTTCTGGGACACCCTCGTCGACGCCGACGCCGCCAGCAACCCGTTCGGCTGGCAGTGGGTGGCCGGTTCCGGAGCCGACGCGGCCCCCTATTTCCGGGTCTTCAACCCGGAGCTGCAGGCGAAGAAGTTCGATCCCCACGCGGAGTACATCCGTCAGAACGTGCCCGAATACGGCACGGATGCCTACCCGGCCCCGATCGTCGACCTCGGCGAGACGAGACGGGCGGCCCTCGCCGCCTACGAGCAGATCAAGGGGATGAAGGAGCAGTCGATCGCGGCCCGCGCGGCCGGGGTGGCGGCGTACGGCACCGCTGCCGACGCCGGCACGCACGCCTAGGCGGGCCCGGGCAGGCTTCGGCACCGGGGCCCGTCTACAGCGCCCGCTCCAGCACGAAGTCGTCTTCGTACCGTTCGCCCACCTGGAAGCGCTTCTCGCCGACCGTGACGAACCCGTTCTTCTCGTAGAAGCGGATGGCCCGAGCGTTCTCCTGGTTCACGCCCAGCCAGCTGCCGGCCGCACCGCGTGCCCGGGCGGCGTCCAGGGTCGCGGTCATCAGGGCCGCCGCCACCCCGCGGCCGTGCGTCTCGGCGCGCAGGTAGCATTTGCTCAGCTCCGCCGTGGGACGGATCGTGGCGGCCGCCCGCGCGTCGTCGTCGGCCGGCTCGGCGAACACGAGCATCGTGTAGCCGAACATGACCCCCGCTTCTTCAGCCACGAGGATCAGCCGGTCCGGGTCGGCCAGGTAGGCCTCGAAATTGCCCTCCGCGAGCACGTCACGCAGGAACGCGGCGATGGACTCGGCCGAGGTGTGCGGCGGGCACGCCAGCGCGAAGGTGGCGGCGGCCAGCTCGGCCAGCGCCGCGGCATCCGTCGCCGTCGCCGTGCGGATGTCGATCATCGCCCCAGCCTAGCGACGCCCGCGGGCCCCACCACCCCACGCGAATGCGGGCGAATCGTCGGTATGGGACGGCCATAGCGACGATTCGCCCGCATTCGCGACCGGGCTGGGGCGACCGACGAGCTACAGATAGCGGGCGTAGGCGCCGACGGTCAGGAACGTCGGGAACTCGGGCTCGAGCGCGGATGCCCGGAACACCTCGAGCGCGTCGTCGAACCGGTCCCCTGGCGTGCGCTCGAGGGCCTCGTACACCTCGACGAGCTGTTCCTCGACCCAGGTCTCGTCGATCCGGATGCCCTCGGCGGTGACCGAGCCCAGGTGTATCCACTGCCAGAGCTGCGAGCGGGAGATCTCCGCGGTGGCGGCGTCCTCCATCAGGTTGTCGATCGCGACAGCGCCGACGCCGCGCAGCCAGGACTCGATGTAGCGCAGCCCGATCGTGATGTTGTCGTGCACGCCGGAGGCCGTGATCTGCCCGCCGACGGATGCCACGTCGAGCAGTTCGGCGGCCGTGACGCTCACCTCGTCGCGGGTGCGGTGCAGCTGGTTCGGCTGGTCGCCGAGAGCCCGGTCGAACTCGGCCAGCGCCGTCGCGATGAGGTCCGGGTGCGCCACCCAGGTTCCGTCGAAGCCGTCGGTGGCCTCGCGCTTCTTGTCGGCGGCGACCGCCTCGAGGGCACGTCGGGTGACCTCGGGGTCGCGCCGATTCGGGATGAACGCGCTCATGCCGCCGATGGCATGCGCTCCGCGCCGGTGGCACGTCGACACCAGCAGTTCGGTGTACGCGCGCATGAAGGGAACGGTCATCGTGATCTGCTTGCGGTCGGGGAAGACGAACCGGCTGCCGCGGGTGCGGAAGGTCTTGATGATGCTGAAGATGTAGTCCCAGCGGCCGGCGTTCAGCCCGGCGCAGTGGTCGCGCAGCTCGTAGAGGATCTCCTCCATTTCGAACGCCGCCTGGATCGTCTCGATCAGCACGGTGGCCCGGATCGTGCCGTACTCGATGCCGAGCCGGTCCTCCGAGTGGCTGAAGATGTCGTCCCAGAGGCGGGCCTCGAGGTGGCTCTCGAGCTTCGGCAGGTAAAAGTACGGGCCGCTGCCGCCCTCGATCAGGAGCTTCGCGTTGTGGAAGAGGTACAGCCCGAAGTCGACGAGGCTGCCGGACGCGTTCATCCGGCGGTTCGCGCGGTCGACGAAGGTCAGGTTCTTCTCCACCAGCTGCCAGCCGCGCGGGCGCATCACGATGGTGGGGGTGGCGCCGGTGGAGTCGCCGGTGACGGCATACACCTTGCCCTCCGGGCTTTCGAAGCTCAGCTGGCCGCGCACCTGGTCGAACAGGGTCAGCTGGCCCTCGACGACGTTCGCCCAGGTGGGGCTGGTGGCGTCTTCCTGGTCGGCCAGCCAGACCTTCGCGCCCGAGTTCAGCGCGTTGATGGCCATTTTGCGGTCGGTCGGCCCGGTGATCTCCACCCGGCGGTCCGTCAGCCCGGGGCCCGCGCCGGCGACACGCCAGGTGAGGTCACGACGGATGTGCGCGGTCTCGGTGAGGAATCCCGGGTCACGCCCGTTGGCGGCATCCACGCGCTTCCGCAGTCGAGTCGCCAGCAGGTCGTGCCGCGTCCCGGCGAACCGGTCGTGCAGCTCGGCCAGGAATACCAGCGCCTCGGGCGTGAGGATCTCTTCGTAGCGCGGACCGAGATCGCCGGTGATCTCCAGGTGCGGTTCGATGGTGGCGAAGCTGCCGGTGTTCGTCGTGGACGTGGTGGTCGAAACCTGGTCGGCTGTCGCCAGGGGCGGGGTGTTCATGGGCTGAGCTCCTTCGGAAGTTGAGTGGGGAGTGCTGCTGGACCGGCGCCGCCTGGAGCGGCGCCATCGCCTGCCTGATTCCCACTCTGGGCCCGGGACCCCCGCCACACCGCGGCCTAGGTAACAGAAGAACGGCAGTTCTTCTACCCACGAGAAGTTCTTCCCGGAGTGTGTGAGCATGGGGGCATGGTCACCGTCGATCCCGCCCTCCGCTCCTCCCTGTCCGCGGCGCCTCCCGAGGAGGCAGGGCTCGATGCGCTCACCCTGGGGCGGCGCATCCGTGAATTGCGCACAAACCGGCGGATGACCCTCGACACCCTCGCGGCCGCCATCGACCGGGCACCCTCGCAGGTGTCGATGATCGAGAATGGTAAACGGGAGCCACGGCTGTCGATGCTGCGCACCATCGCGACCGCGCTCGGCACCACGGTCGACGACCTGCTGAAAACGGATGCCCCGTCCGCGCGGGCGGGGCTGGAGATCGCCGTCGAACGGGCACAGCGGGGTCCCGTCTTCACCGCCCTCGGACTGCCGCATATCCGCGTTGGCCGGGGGACGAGCGACGAAACCCTGCAGACGCTGCTCAGCCTGCACAGCGAGATCCTGCGCCTGCACCGGGAGCGCGCGGCAACCCCGGAGGAGGCCCGGCGGGCGAACGTGGAGCTCCGGGCCACCATGCGAGCCCGGGACAACCACTTCCCCGAACTCGAAGCGGAGGCGCAGCGGCTGCTCGCCGCGGTCGGCCACACCGGCGGGCCGGTCTCGCACCAGGTGGTCGCCGACATGGCCACCCACCTCGGCTACTCGCTGCACTACGTGGGCGACCTACCGAACTCGACCCGCTCGGTGACCGACAAGCGAAACCGGCGAATCTACCTGCCCACCGAGCAGTCGGCGTCCCGCGACTCCCGCTCCCCCATCCTGCAGGCGTTCGCCACCCTGCTCTGCGAGCACGAGGAGCCCGGAAACTATGCGGAATTTCTGTCCCAGCGGGTCGAGACCAACTATCTGACGGCGGCCATCCTGCTGCCCGAGAAAGACACCGTGAAGCTGCTCACCGAGGCGAAGAATCTGCGCCGCATCTCGATGGAGGACCTGCGGGACGCGTTCGCGGTGTCCTATGAGACGGCCGCGCACCGGTTCACCAACCTCGCCACCGCGCGGCTGGACATCCCGGTTCACTTCATGAAGGTGCACGAGTCCGGCACCATCATCAAGGCGTACGAGAACGATGCGGTGCGCTTCCCGAGCGACGCCCTCGGCGCGATCGAGGGCACGACGGTGTGCCGCAGCTGGACCGCGCGCACCGTCTTCCATGTCGCCGACCGGTTCAGCCCCTGGTACCAGTACACCGACACCCCCAGCGGAACCTTCTGGTGCACCTCGCGGATCGAGAAGGCCAAGGAGGGCGACTACTCGGTCAGCGTCGGGGTGCCGTTCTCGCATGTGAAGTGGTTCCGCGGCCGTGAGACCACCCACCGCGCCGTGTCCCGGTGCCCCGACGAATCGTGCTGCCGGCGCGCGCCGGACGAGCTCTCGGAGCGGTGGTCCGGGCAGTCCTGGCCGGCCGCACGCACGCCCACCAGCCTGCTCGCCGCCCTGCCCACGGGCACCTTCCCCGGCGTCGACCAGACCGAGGTGTTCCAGTTCCTGGAGTCGCACGCGCCGGCGAGCTGAGGGTGCGCCGCCAGGATGAGCGGAGGCAGGCGGCGGCTGGCATGATGAACGGGTAGCAGCGCCGCCGCGAACAAAGGACGATCCGTGGGCACGACCATTTTCGAGCGGGCCCGACCCGCCGCATCCGTCATCGCGGGCGCTCTCGCCGACACGCGTTCCGCGCCGTTCTGGCTGGACGACGTGTCGCCGCAGACCGTCTACCCGCGCCTCACGGCCGACCTCGACTGTGATCTCGCCATCGTCGGCGGCGGCTACCTCGGCCTCTGGACCGCCGTGCTCGCCATGCAGCAGAACCCGGGTGCCCGCGTGGTGCTGCTCGAGGCGCGCACCATCGGCTGGGCCGCGTCGGGCCGTAACGGCGGCTTCTGCGAGGCCAGCCTGACCCACGGCGAGGAGAACGGCCGACGCCGCTGGCCGAAGGAGATCGATCGGCTCACCGAGCTGGGCCTCGAGAACCTCGACGAGATCGAGCGGGCCGTCGCCGAGCTCGGCCTGGACTGCGACTTCGAGCGCACCGGCGCCATCGACCTGGCCATCGAGGAGCACCAGGTCGACTGGCTGCGCGAGGAACCGACCGGCACCGACAGCGTGTTCCTGGATGCCGCGGACCTGCGCGCCGAGGTCGGCTCACCGACCTACCTGGCCGGCATCTGGCACCAGCGCAGCAACGCGCTCGTGCACCCAGGCAAGCTCGCCACCGAACTCGCCCGGGTGGCCACCGAAATCGGCGTCGAGATCTTCGAGCACACCCCGGTGAGGAACCTGGACACGCACGGGCTCTCACCGGCGCAGGGCACCCGGCTCCGCACCGAGTCTGGGGTGGTGCGCGCGCAGAAGACGGCGCTGGCGACCAACGTGTTCCCCTCGCTGCTGGCCCGCAACCGGCTATCCACGGTGCCGGTCTACGACTATGTGCTGATGACCGAGCCGCTGTCGCCCGATCAGCTCGCCGCCATCGGCTGGAAGAACCGGCAGGGCCTGAGCGACCTGGCCAACCAGTTCCATTACTACCGACTGAGTGCCGACAACCGCATCCTGTTCGGCGGCTACGACGCGATCTACCACTATGGCTCCCGGGTGCGGAGTGGCTACGAGAACCGGCCGGAGAGCTTCCAGCGGTTGGCCAGCCACTTCTTCACCACGTTCCCGCAGTTGGCAGGGCTGCGATTCAGCCACCAGTGGGCCGGCGCCATCGACACGTCGACGCAGTTCTGCGCGTTCTTCGGCACGGCCCGCGGCAGGCGGATCAGCTACGCGGCCGGGTTCACCGGCCTCGGCGTGGCCGCGACCCACTTCGGGGCGCAGGTCATGCTCGACCAGTTGGCGGGGCGCACGACCGAGCGCACCCAGCTGGAGATGGTGCGCGGGCGGCCGCTCCCCTTCCCGCCGGAGCCCCTCGCGTCGATGGGCATCCAGACCACGCGCTGGTCACTCGACCGCGCCGACCACAACCGTGGTCGCCGCAACGTCATCCTGAAGACGCTCGACGCGCTGGGCCTCGGCTTCGACTCCTAGTCCCCGCACGGCCCGCCGGGGTTCCGGGCCGCGGCCCGAACGAATTCGACGGAGATTCTGCCCAACACGAGCCTGAACCGGCCGGGAAAGCGCTCTCTTCCCAAAATCTCCGTCGAATTCGTTGGGCAGGGGCAGGGGCAGGGGCAGGGGCAGGGGCAGGCGCGCCGCCGCATCCGTCGGTCCGAGGCAACGGATGCCGCGGCAGCCGGCACCCGGACGGGTGACGGATGCCGCGGCGCGGCTCAGGCTTCCCGGGTGATCTCCACCGTGACGAAGAGCTCGGAGCCGCTGGTGCCCGCGAACACGCCGCGCAGCGGGGGCACGTCGTTGTAGTCGCGGCCACGGCCGACCGACACGTGGCGGTCGCCGATATCAATCNGTCGCGGCCACGGCCGACCGACACGTGGCGGTCGCCGATATCAATCGAGTTCGTCGGGTCGAAGCCGCGCCAGTCGCCGCAGAACCACTCGACCCAGGCGTGGGACTCGCCCCGGACGGTCTCACCGATCCCGGCGTCGGGCCGCGGGTGCAGGTAGCCGGACACGTAGCGGGCCGGGATACCCACCGACCGCAGCGCGCCGAGGGCGATGTGGGTGATGTCCTGGCAGACGCCGCGTCCGTCCTCCCACGACTCACGGGCGGTGGAGTGCACCCCGGTGACGCCCTGCACGTACTGCATCCGGTCGCCGATGGCCGCGCAGATCTCGAGCGCCGCATCGCACGGGCTGGTGTGGCGGGCCATGATCTCGGCCGCCAGGGCCGCCACGTCCTCGGGCGGCTCGGTGAGGCGGGTCTGCCGCATGTGCTCCACCGTGGCGGTGCTCTGCACGGTGACGCCGGCCAGTTCGGGCCAGCCCATCGGATGGGTTAGGTGGGTGCGCGGCCGTACCTCCACGAGGCTGGTGGCGGTGAGCGTGAGCTCGGTGTGCGGGGTCAACACCTCGAAGCTCGACACCTGGGTGCCCCAGTAGTCGACGTACCCGTGGTTGCTCGACACCGGGGAGATGTCCAGGCTCGAGTACAGCACGAACTGGTCGGCCGAGCTGACCGGCAGCATCCGTGCCTCGTTGTACGACGCGCCGACCTCACCCTTGTAGCGGTAGCCGGTGACGTGGCGGATCCGGAGCCGGTTCACGATGCCTCTCCCGTCCAGGTCGGAACGGCGCTGGTCGGGAAGTAGCGGTCGCCGATCGCCTCCGAGGCCGTGCTGGTCGCCGCCTGCACGACGTCCATCTGATTCGACAGGTCGTTCAGGATGTCCATGATCGGCCGGTATTCCAGCTGGCTGCGGATCTGGCCCAGCACCCGTTGCGCCTGGTCGGTCACACCGACGCGGTCGGTGCGCGGTTCCATCTCGCGCAGGCACTGCTCCGCCCGAGAGATGGAGAAGACCACCGACCGCGGGAACAGCCGGTCCAGCAGCAGGAACTCGGCCGCGTTCCGGTCGGACGGCACGCCGCGGTAGGTGCGCAGGTAGGACTCGTAGGCCCCACAGGAGCGCAGGATAGTGGTCCAGGAGGGGCCGCTGGCCACGGTCAGCGACCGGGTGGCAAGGAGCCGGGCGGTCATGTCCGCTTGCTCCAGGCTGCGGCCAAGATTGAAGAAGTGCCACGCGTCGTCACGGCTGACGCCGGATTCGACGATACCCACGGCGAGCGCGGAGCGTTCCCGAACCCAGCCGAAGAAATCGTGCGTCTTCTCCGTCGCGACCTTCCGCGGCATCCGTGCGCTCGTCGTGTTCAGGCACTCCCACAGCTCGGTGGGCACAATCTCCCGCGCCCGGCGGGCGTTCTCGCGCGCAGCCTTGACCGAATAGGCGATCGAGGCCGGATGCTGCCGGTCCACGGCCAGCGTGGCGAGCACATCCTTTCGGGTCAGCAGCCGGTCGGCGGGGGCGGCGCTGCCCATCAGGTGCAACAGCGACTGGCAGGCGAGGCTCTCCTCGATCCAGGGATCTTCCAGCAGCAGCTGGAGGTGCACGTCGAGGATGCGCGCGGTACCGTCGCTGCGCTCGATGTACCGTCCGATCCAGAACAGGCTTTCTGCGATGCGGCTCAACATTCCCCGGCCTTCCTCTCCCCGGCGGGCGCTGCCGGCGCCTGCTGTAGTTGCTGCTGTTGTTGTTCCGTGTTGTCGCCGAATGGCTGGTCCTGCCGCGAGTGGTCCACCGCATGGATGATGCCGGCGGAGCGGGTGTTGGCGGCCTGGTCGGCCACCAGACCCTGGATGTTGCGCGGTGACGATTCGGAGAAGAAGTCGGGCTCCGTGCCGATCACCCAAGTGTCCTTCGACCCACCGCCCTGGCTGGAGTTGACGACGAGCTCACCCTCGGGCAGTGCCACCCGGGTCAGGCCGCCCGGCAGCACCCAGACGTCGCTGCCGTCGTTCACCGCGAACGGCCGCAGGTCGGCGTGCCGTGGGCGCATGCCCTCGTCGACGAGGGTCGGGATGGTCGACAGTTGCACGACGGGCTGGGCGATCCAACCCCGGGGGTCCTTGAGCAGCTGCCGGCGCAGCGTCTCCAGCTCGGCGGCGGATGCGGCCGGCCCCACAACGAGGCCCTTTCCCCCGGACCCGTCGACGGGTTTCACCACGAGTTCGTCGAGCCGGTCGAGCACCTCTTCGAGCGCGAGCGGGTCTTCCAGCCGCCAGGTGTCGACGTTGGGGATGATCGCGTCCTCGCCGAGGTAGTACCGGATCAGGTCGGGCAGGTAGGTGTAGACGAGCTTGTCGTCGGCGACCCCGTTGCCGACCGCATTGGCGATCGTCACGTTCCCCAGGCGCGCAGCCATCAGGATGCCGGGCGAGCCGAGCTGCGAGTCGGCCCGGAACTGCAGCGGGTCGAGGAACTCGTCGTCGACCCGGCGATAGATCACGTCGACGCGGGTCGGGCCGGCGGTCGTGCGCATCCAGACCCGTCCGCCGGAGCAGAACAGGTCCCGCCCCTCGACGAGCTCGACGCCCATCAGCCGGGCGAGCAGGGTGTGCTCGAAGTAGGCGGAGTTGAACACCCCCGGCGTGAGCACCACGACGTTCGGGTCGTCGACGCTGGCCGGGGCGGAGGCGCGCAGGGCCTGCAGCAGCTTGTTCGGGTAGTCGCCGACCGGGCGCACCCGCATCGACACGAACAGTTCCGGCAGCGTCTGCGCCATCACGCGCCGGTTGGAGATCACGTAACTGACCCCGCTGGGAACGCGCACGTTGTCCTCGAGCACCCGCCACGCTCCCACCTCGTCGCGGATCAGGTCGATCCCGGAGACCTGGATGCGCACATTGTTCGCCGAGACGATGCCGGCCGCCTGACGGTGGAAGTGGTTCGACGAGCTGATCAGCCCCGCGGGGATCACCCCGTCGTGCACGGCCGCCTGCGGCCCGTAGATATCGGAGAGGAAGGCCTCGAGAGCGCGCACCCGCTGCTTGATCCCGGACTCGACCGTGATCCATTCCTCCTGCTCGATCACTCGCGGTACCGCGTCGAGCGGGAAGGGCCGCTCCTCGCCGGCGAAGTCGAACGTGACGCCCTGGGCGAGGTAGGAGCTCGCGAGCGCATCCGTTCGACCTCGCAACTCCTCCTGCGTCATTTTCGCCAGGGCGGCGAAGACGTCCTTGTAGGCGGTCCTCGCCTCCACCGGCGTGAGCGAGGTGAGATCGGGGAACATTTCATCCCAGGCGCTGGGCGCGCCCCGTTCGGCCCGCCGTGCGGCGTTCGCGCCGTAGCCCGTGAAGAGATCAACCATGGTGGGAGCGTAGCGGCCCGGTATTGCCGGAATGTTTCCGCCAAACGTCAGTCAAGTTGTATGCAAAGCTGCCCCCAATTCGGGGTTGAACTCTGTCAAACACAGCCTCTTCGCGGCCAAAATTCGAGCAGATTGCATACAGTGATTCCACTGGACAGCGTTCGGAACGGAAGGGGGAGTTGTGGCGGCCTTCCGTTCCTCCTGGGACCCCCTCGCGGACTCCCCCTCCTCGGTCGCCCCGTCGGCCTCGATTTCGGCCGAGGACGAACCGGTCCCCTCCGACGGATTCCGGGCCACGGCCCTGCTCGACGTGCGCGGTCTGCAGATTGCGGGGAGCACCCGCACGGATGCCCCGGTGCTGGCCACGGGCATCTCCCTCTCGGTCGCGCGGGGCGAGGTCTTCGGCCTGGTCGGTGTCCCCGGTTCCGGGACCCGCGAGATCGCCCTGGCCCTCGCCGCACGGCTGCCCGAACCCGCGGTGATCGCGGCCGGCTCCATCCTGGTCGACGGCATCGAGCTTGTCGGTGCATCCCGGCGCACCCTCAACCGGCTGCGCGACTCGAAGATCTCGCTCCTGTCCCCGGCCGCGCCGACGGGGCTGTCCCCGGCCCGCGGCATCGGCCGCCAGCTCGCGCGAACCCTGCGCCGGAACCGGGGCCTGTCCCGAACGGATGCCGCCCGGCATGCCCTGGAACTCCTCGAGCTGGTCGGACTGCCCGATCCCCGGGCGACGTCGCTGCAGGTCTTGGCGCAGCTCACCCCGCTCGCGCTGCTCCAGGCGAAGGTCGCGGCCGCACTCTCCGGCCACCCGGACATCCTGATCCTGGACGAGCCGCCGCGTACCCTCGATGCGGCCGGTGAGTCGTCCGCGCTGGAGCTCTGCGGCGGGTTCCGCCGCGAGTTCGGACTGTCGATCATCGTGGTCCACGGGGATCTCGGCGTGGCGACGGCCACCTGCGACCGGGTGACGGTGATGGAAGCCGGACGGGTCGTCGAGCAGGGCTCGGCGGCCGAGATCGTCGCCGCCCCGCAGCATCCGCACACCCGCAGCCTGCTCGACACCGCGCACCGCCCGCGACTGGCCGGTCCCGGCTAGCCCGGGGCCGTACCCGGTCCGGACGGACCTGACCGCACCGCGTTGCGCGCCGCGAGGATGTGCGAGCGCATGGCCACCTCGGCCCAGAGGGTGTCGCCCGACCGGAGCGCCGTGAGAATGTCCCGGTGCTGGTGGTTGCTGCCGGCCCGGAAGGCGGCGGCGTCGCGGCGGAAGAGCGTGGCCATCATCGGTGCGCGGCCGACGGAGGCGGCCAGGACCATCAGCTGGGTGACACCCGACGCGGCCACGACGATGCGGTGGAATTCGGCGTTCAGTACGCCCAGCCGGTCGATGCCCTCGGCGTCGGCCCGGCACACGAACTCCTCCATGGCCTCAATCAGGAGGGCCAGCCGGTCCAGGTCGGCCGGCTCGATCCGGGCCGCCGCGAGCCCCGCCGCGCGGCTCTCCAGGGCGGCGCGAAGGTAATACGTCTCGCGGATCTGCTCTGGCGTCCAATCCACGACCGTTGCACCTCGGTTCGGCACGAACTCCACCAGACCGGCCTCGTCGAGCCGGCGCAGCGCCTCGCGCACGGGCGTGCGGCTGACGCCGAGTTCCTGGGCGAGCGCCGTCTCCCGCAGCGTGGCCCGAGCGGGCAGCGCTCCCGAGAGGATGCGCGCGCGCAGGTTCGCGAACACGGTCTGACCACCCGTCTCCCCCACAGTGTCCCTCCCCCGCCGATCGGCCTGATCGGCCCGTCGATCTGCTTGTCACTATGTCACATTGCGGCCTCAGGAGAACGCGTTCAGGCCGGTCAGGGCCCGTCCGAGCACGAGCTGGTGGATTTCGTCGGTGCCCTCATAGGTGCGCACCGATTCCAAGTTCGCCAGATGCCGCATCACCGGGAATTCGCTCGTGATACCGTCACCGCCGAGGATGACCCGGGCCTCGCGGGCGATCTGGATGGCCTCGCGCACGCTGTTGAGCTTGCCGATGCTGATCTGGGCCGGGGTCAGCGTGCCGCGCTCCTTGAGCCGGCCGAGGTGCAGGGCCAGGAGCACCCCCTTCTCGTATTCCACGAGCATGTCGGCGAGCTTGGCCTGGATCAGCTGGGTGGCCCCGATCGGCTTGCCGAACACCTCGCGGGTCTTCGCGCGCAGGATGGCGGCGTCGAGGCAGCTGCGGGCCGCCCCCATCGCCCCGAAGACGATGCCGAAGCGCGCCTCGTTGAGGCAGCCGAACGGCCCGGCCAGTCCCGCGGCGCCGGGCAGGATCGCATCGGCCGGCACCCGTACGGCATCGAAACGCACGTCGCACTGGATCGACGCGCGCATCGAGAGCTTGCCGCCGATGGGGGTGGCCGTGAAACCTACGGAGTCGGTCGGCACCAGGAAGCCGCGCACCCCGGCATCCGTCTGCGCCCAGACGATCGCGACGTCGGCGATGCTGGCCAGGCCGATCCAGCGCTTGGCACCCTCGATCACCCAGCCGTCGGCATCCCGGGTGGCGGTGGTCGTCATGGCGGCCGGGTCGCTGCCGCCGGTCGGTTCGGTCAGGGCGAAACAGCCCACGAGCCGTCCGGCCGCCATGCCCGGCAGCCAGCGCTGCTTCTGCTCCTCGGAGCCGTACTTGTGGATGGCCGACATCGCCAGCGAGCCCTGCACCGAGACGAAGGTGCGCCAGCCGCTGTCGGCGGCCTCCAGTTCGAGGCAGACCAGCCCGTAGCTCACCGCTCCGGCGCCCGCGCAGCCGTAACCCGTGAGGTGCATGCCGAGGAACCCGGCCGCCCCGAGTTCGGGGATCAGCTCGGCCCGGAAGTGCTTCTCCTCGAAGTCGTCCTCGATGGTGGGCAGGATACGGTTGGTCGCGAAGGCGCGCGCCGCCCGCGCCCAGACGGTTTCCTCCGGCTCCAGCAGGGCGTCGAGGTCGAACACGGCGTCGACGAGCGGGCTGTGCACGAGCGGGGTGGGTCGGGCGGCGGCGGTCACGGGAGTCCTTCGGGGGTCGGCGGAACACGATCGAGGGCGGGTGCTTCGGCTGGGGGTGCTTGGGCTGGGGCAGCGGCGAGAGGTGCCGAGTCTGGGGCGGCGCCTGGGGCACCGGCCGGGGGTGCTGCGTCTGGGGCTGCGGCCAGCCAGTCGGCGCCGGCGTGCTCGCCCAGCCGCGGCGGGCACAGGCGGTAGGCGGCCGGCCGGCCGGCGAGGTGGATGGGGTTGGCAACCTGCCGGCTGGTGCGGCCGGCACCATCGAGTTCGACCACCGGGTCGAGCCCCAGCGCGGCAGCGAAGGCGAACGCCTCGTCGAGGGAGTTGACCTGGCCGGCCGGCACGCCGGCATCCGTCAAAATGTGGACCCAGTGCGCCGCGGGCTCGAACCGGAGCAGGTCTTCGAGCGCCGTCTTGAGAGGATCCCGGTGCCGCACCCGGTCTGCATTGCCGCGGAATCGGTCGTCGTCGGCGAGGCCGGGCGCCCCGATCAGGCGCACCAGGGTGCGGAACTGGCGGTCGTTGCCGACCGCGATCACCAGGGGCCGGTCGGCGGCGTCGAAGAGTTCGTAGGGCGCGATGCTCGGGTGCGCGTTGCCCATCCGGGTCGGCGACTTTCCGGTGGCGAGGGTGCCCGCGGCCTGGTTGGTCAGTGCCGAGAGCAGGGTGGTGAGCAGGTCCACCTCCACCCGGTGGCCGGTCGCTGCGTTCGGGCCGGCATCGGCTGTGTCACGGGCACGCAGGGCGAGCAGGATGCCGCTGAGCGCGTTGAGCCCGGAGAGCACGTCCACGAGGGCGACCCCCACCTTGCTCGGCTCCTCGTCCGGGCGGCCGGTGACGCTCATCAGCCCGCCGACCGCCTGCACGAGCAGGTCGTAGCCGGGCAGTCGGGCGCCGGCGCCGCTGCCGAAGCCCGTGATCGAGCAGTAGACGATGCGCGGGTTCACGGCCCGCAGCTGGTCGAAGCCCAGACCGAAGCGCTGCATCACGCCGGGCCGGAAGTTCTCCATCACCACGTCGGCGGTCTCGGCGAGTCGCCGGGCCACGGCCAGTCCCGCGTCGGTGCCGAGGTCGCAGACGACGCTGCGCTTGTTGCGGTTCACCGACCCGAAGTAGGTGGAGTCGCCCTGCGCGTCGACCGGAGGGAGCCACTGCCGGGTGTCGTCACCGGCCGGGCTCTCGATCTTGATCACGTCGGCGCCGAAGTCGGCCAGCATCATGGTGGCGTAGGGCCCGGCCAGCACCCGCGAGAAGTCGGCGACGCGCAGGCCCGACAGCGGCTGCCCGGTTGCGTCCTGCGGCACGACCCACCTCTGTCCCCATCGACTCGGACCACGGGGCCTCGCCCGTGGCCGCCCTGAAATCGAGTCTACCGGGCGGGGTTCCCGTTCCGGTCGAGAGTGCCCGTTCCGCGGGTCACTCTCCACCGGAGCGGGAACCCTCGATCAACGACGGAAGGGCCCGTCTCTCGACGGGCCCTTCCTGGTGCAGCGGGGCTGCGGTGTAACTGACTAGATGCTGTTCACATCGAGCGGGATGCCGGGGCCGAACGTGGTCGAAACGGCTCCCTTCATGATGTAGCGGCCCTTGGAGGAACTGGGCTTGAGGCGGACGATCTCTTCGAGAGCGGCGCTGATGTTCTCGTTCAGCTGCTCGGCGGAGAAGGACACCTTGCCGACGACGAACTGAACGTTGGCGTGCTTGTCGACGCGGAACGCGATCTTTCCGCCCTTGATGTCGGACACGGCGCGCGCGACGTCAGGCGTCACGGTTCCGGTCTTCGGGTTCGGCATGAGGCCGCGCGGGCCGAGGACCTTACCGAGACGACCGACCTTGCCCATGAGCTCCGGGGTCGAGACGGCGGAGTCGAAGGAGGTGTAGCCGGCGGCCACCTTCTCGATGAGCTCGTCGCCACCGACCTCGTCGGCGCCGGCAGCGATTGCCGCTTCGGCCGCGGGGCCGGTTGCGAAGACGATGACGCGGGCGGTGCGCCCGGTGCCATGAGGAAGAATAACGGTACCGCGAACCATCTGGTCCGCCTTGCGGGGGTCGACGCCGAGCTTGAGGGCAACCTCAACGGTCGAGTTGAAGTTCGCGGAACCGGTCTCCCGGGCCAGGGTGACGGCCTCGGTCGGGGTGTAAACCTTGTCTGCGTCGATCTTCTCGGCCGCGGCCCGGTAGGCCTTTGACTTCTGTGCCATGTTGAATCTCCTGTAAAACGAAATTGAGAGTGTGGTGCGAGCCTGGCGGGCTCTTCCACGTACTGCTGGTGGCGGGATGCCTGGAGGAGGAGGTTAGGCCTCGACCGTGATGCCCATGGAACGGGCGGTGCCGGCGATGATCTTCGACGCTGCGTCGAGGTCGTTGGCGTTGAGGTCGACCATCTTGGCCTCGGCGATCTCGCGGACCTGGGCCTTGGTGAGCTTCGCAACCTTGACGGTGTGCGGGGTGCCACTGCCCTTGGCGACGCCGGCCGCCTTCTTGATGAGCTCCGCCGCCGGCGGGGTCTTCAGGATGAAAGTGAATGAACGGTCGTCATAGACGGTGATTTCCACCGGGATGACGTTGCCGCGCTGGGATTCCGTCTGAGCGTTGTACGCCTTGCAGAATTCCATGATGTTGACGCCGTGCTGACCCAGCGCCGGCCCGATGGGCGGTGCGGGGTTGGCGGCGCCGGCCTTGATCTGAAGCTTGATCAGACCGGTTACCTTCTTCTTCGGTGCCATTGTTCTTCCTTACTTTGTAATGACGAGCAGCCGAGGGCCGCTCTCCCGGTGGCCCGGACGGGCCCCGGTGAACTTAAAACTGTGGGGAGTGTGGTGCGGAGCGGATCAGAGCTTGGTGACCTGATCGAAGCTGAGCTCGACCGGGGTCTCGCGCTCGAAGAGGGAAACCAGCACGATGAGCTTGCCGCTCTCCGCCTTGATCTCGCTGATCGAGCCGGGAAGGCCCGCGAACGAACCTTCCTTGATCGTGATCGTCTCGCCGATCTCGTAGTCGATCTCGGCCGGGAGGGCGCGGGTCGGAACCTTGCCGCCGTGTCCGCCGGTCTTGGCCGTGGGGACATCCTGAATCTCGACGAGGCTCTTCAACATGCCGAAGGCCTCCTCGAAACGGAGCGGCGTGGGGTTGTGCGCGTTGCCGACGAAGCCGGTGACGCCGGGCGTGTGACGCACCACGGACCAGCTGTCCTCGTTGAGATCCATGCGAACCAGGACGTAGCCGGGGATGCGCACGCGGGTGACCATCTTGCGCTGGCCGTTCTTGATCTCGACGACGTCTTCCATCGGAACCTCGACCTGGTAGATGAAATCTTCCATGGCCATCGACTGCTTACGGTTCTCGATGTTCGACTTCACGCGGCGTTCGAAGCCGGCGTAGGAGTGGATGACGAACCATTTGCCGGGCTGGAAGCGCAGTTCCTTGCGGAATTCCTCGTAGGGGTCTTCGGGGGTCTCGTCCTCGGCGGGGTCAGCGTCGGCAGCGGCATCCGTTGCCTCTTCGGCGACGACTTCCTCTTCGTCTTCAACAGCTTCGACGGCGGCCTCGGCCTCGTCGGCGGAGTCGATGTCGAGGGCGTCGTCGACGAGAGCGTCGGCGTCCGGGTCAGCGGACTCCGCCAGCGCGTCGAGCGCGGCGTCCAAGTTGACTTCGACGCCCACGCTCGGGTCGAACACGTGCACGGCGACCTGCTCGGCGGCCTCTACGGAGTCTTCTTCGGCGGAGAGGGTGTTGCCCTCCTGCGCCTCGTCCTCGGTGGAGGACTGCTCGGCGGCGGTGGCCCAGTCGACGTCGTCGCGATTCGTGTCAGTCACTAAATTTCAATCCTTTTCTATTGCATGGGCACGAAACCGTGACCCAAACAGCGTTTGCCTTGAATTTTGCAGTGACTCTTCTTCACTGGTGCGTGGCTGCGACCGCTGGGAGCGGACGCGGCACCGGAAGCTGCCTATCCGCCCGGCGTTCCGAACACGTACGTGACGGCGAGCGCGAACACCCAGTCGAAGGCGGAAACGATCGCCATCATGATGACGACGAATACCAGCACGACACCCGTGTAGCTCAGGAGTTCCTTGCGGGTGGGAGTGACAACCTTGCGGAGTTCCGCCATGACCTGCTTGATGAACAGGGACATCCGAGCGAAAGGACCGCGCTTGGAATCGCGCGCTAGTTTCGCGTTCGCGACGATTTCCTCGCTGGGTTCGTCGACAACTTTTCGGGCCACCTGATTACACCTTTCGTGTGCCGACGGAATGCCACCGACTTGCAGGGCGGACAGGACTCGAACCTGCAACCTGCGGTTTTGGAGACCGCTGCTCTACCAATTGAGCCACCACCCTATGGAACGAAATCTAGACTACCTCGTTGCACTCAGTCCCCGAAATGAACCAAAAAGCGGGCGCAAAAAAGCATGGCAGAATTCAATTACCTCAAGGAGTCTAGGTCACGCGGCGGCGACTGTAAAGCCGAGACAGCTCCACCCGGGCGAGGCATCCCCGTATGCTCGAAGCGTGGCCAACGAATCGAAGCGCATCTCTACCCGAATCGACTCCATTGCGGAGTCCGCGACCCTCAAGGTGGACGGCAAGGCGAAGGCCCTGCAGGCCGCCGGCCGGCCGGTCATCAGTTTCGCCGCGGGCGAGCCCGATTTCCCCACCCCGGAGCACATCGTCGAGGCGGCCCTGTTGGCCGTCCGCGACCCGAAGAACCACCGATACACCCCCGCGGCCGGACTGCCCGACCTGCGGGACGCCATCGCGGCCAAGACGCTCCGCGACAGCGGCCTGGCGATCTCACCCAGCCAGGTGGTCGTCACCAACGGTGGCAAGCAGGCCGTCTACCAGGCCTTCGCCACGCTGCTCGACCCGGGCGACGAGGTTCTCGTGCCCACGCCCTACTGGACCACTTACCCGGAGTCGATCCGGCTGGCCGGCGGCGTGCAGGTCGACGTCTTCGCCGGCAGCGACCAGAACTACCTCGTCACCGTGGAGCAGCTCGAGGCGGCACGCACGCCGCGCACCAAGGTGCTGCTGTTCGTGTCGCCGTCCAACCCCACCGGGGCCGTCTACTCCCCCGAGCAGACGAAGGCCATCGGCGAGTGGGCCGAGGAGCACGGCCTCTGGATCATCAGCGATGAGATCTACCAGAACCTCACCTATGACGGAGTGCGCGCCACCTCGATCGTGGAGGCCGTCCCCGCGCTGGCCGACCGCACCATCCTGGTCAACGGCGTCGCCAAGACCTACGCGATGACCGGCTGGCGGCTCGGCTGGATGGTCGGCCCGCAGGACGCGATGAAGGCCGCAGCCAACCTGCAGTCGCACCTGTCGTCGAACGTGTCGAACATCTCCCAGCGCGCCGGGATCGCCGCCCTCACTGGGCCTCAGGATGCCGCAATCGCCATGCGGGACGCCTTCGACCGCCGCCGCCAGATCATCGTCGCCGAGCTGAACAAGATCCCCGGCATCGTCGCGCCGACGCCGCAGGGCGCGTTCTACGTCTACCCCGACGTCACCGGCCTGCTCGGACGCACCTGGGGCGGCGTCACCCCGACCACGTCCCTGGAGCTGGCCGACCTCATCCTGGACCAGGCCGAGGTCGCCGTCGTGCCCGGCGAGGCATTCGGCCCCAGCGGCTACCTGCGTTTCTCCTACGCGCTCGGCGACGCCGCACTGCTCGAGGGAGTGCAGCGCCTCCAGCGACTCTTCGCGTAGCCCGGCGGCGCTTTTCCGCGCCTTGCCGCGCCGGCACGGCCTGCCGTTCACCAGCCCGGCCCGTACGTGGTGCGCCCTGTCGACGGTCCTGACCCTGCGCCAACCGGTGGCAGCCGGTGACTACTTGATTCGTTGGCGGATGCCGCGCGTCACCATGCACGAACCCACGCAGGCCGTCGAACCCCTCGCCGGCCGGCGAGGTCACGCTCTGCTTCGCCGCCACCCTGCGCCGTCGAGGCTGGACAGGTCAGGTTCGCGCAGGTGCATCCGCACCCCTCACGGGTGTCGTTTCGTCGTCGACGCTTCCTCCGAGGGGCCGGGCATGGGACTCTTTTCTCATGGAACTTTCTTTCCCGGTCGTGCGCGTGCGCGACCTGCACAAGTCCTACGGAGCCTTCGAGGCGATTCGCGGGATCAGCTTCGATATCGAGGCCGGGGAGACCTTCGCCCTGCTGGGTCCGAACGGGGCCGGGAAAAGCACCGCGATCGAGATCCTCGAGGGCTACCGCGACCGTTCCTCCGGCGAGGTGAGCGTGCTCGGCGTCGACCCGCAGCGCGGCGGCCTGGCCTGGAAGTCGCGCCTCGGCATCGTGCTGCAGTCCACCGGGGAGAGCGGCAACGTCACCGTCACCGAGCAGCTCACCCACTTCGCCGGCCTCTACCCGCGGCCCCGTCGCGTGGCCGAGGTGATCGAGGCCGTGGGCCTGGAATCACAGGCCAAGACCCGCATCAGCAAACTCTCCGGCGGGCAGCGCCGCCGCGTCGACGTGGCGCTGGGCATCATCGGCCGGCCCGAACTCCTGTTTCTGGACGAGCCGACCACGGGCTTCGACCCCGAGGCTCGGCACCAGTTCTGGGGCCTCGTGCGCCGGCTGAAGGCCGAGGGCACCACCATCCTGCTCACCACCCACTACCTCGACGAGGCCGCCCAACTGGGTGACCGGGCCGGCGTGATCAACGACGGGCTCCTGATCGACATCGGCGCCATCGGTGAGATCGGCGGGGCGGATGCGCGGGTGCCGCTCGTGCGCTGGCGGGAACCGTCCGGGGTACTCAGGGAAAAACGCACACCGGAACCGGCGCGACTCGTGGCCGAGCTCGTGGCGGCATCCGGTGCCGAACCCGCCGAGCTCGAGGTGATCCGGCCCAGCCTGGAGGACATCTACCTCGGCCTGGTGCGCGGCAGCCGGGCACTGAACGACGACGCAGACGCGAACACGGCGGATCTCCTCGAGGACGACACGGAGGTGCTCGCATGAGCAACAACGAGACCGGGTCCGGCGGCCGCGGCACCTCGACGACCGCTGCGGCGAGCGCCGAGGGCCGCCGACCGAGCACTCGACCGGGCACCGGGCTGGTCACGGTGCTGCGGGTGGGCTCATCCCGGGTCGGCTACGAGACCCGGATGTACTTCCGCACCACGGACAGCGTGTTCTTCACCTTCCTGTTCCCGTTCATCATGCTGGCCATCTTCACGGCCGCGTTCGGCTCCTCCGGCAATATCGGGACCGCGCCGGACGGCAGCGGCGGCATCAGCGTCGGCGCCTACTACCTGCCCGGGATGCTCGCCGCGGGCATGCTGCTCTCGGGGGTGCAGAACCTCGCGGTCGACATTGCCGGGGAGAAGGGCGACGGCACGCTCAAACGTCTCGGGGGAACCCCGCTCTCGCCGCTGAGCTACTTCATCGGCAAGATTGGGCAGGTGCTGGTCACCGGCGTCTTCCAGGCGGCGCTGCTGATCCTGGTGGCGCGGGTCCTGCTCGGCATCGACCTGCCGACCGACCCCGAGAAATGGCTGACCTTCGCCTGGGTGTTCCTGCTCGGCGTCATCACGAGCGCCTTCCTCGGCATCGCGCTCTCCGCCCTGCCGCGCTCCGGCAAGAGCGCCACCGCCGTGGTCATCCCCATCGTGCTGGTCCTGCAGTTCATCTCCGGCGTCTACCTGCAGTTCTACCTGCTGCCCGACTGGATGCAGAACGCGGCCAGCGTGTTCCCGCTGAAGTGGATGGCACAGGGCATGCGTGGCGTGTTCCTGCCCGACAGCTTCGCGAGCCTCGAGCAGAATGAATCCTGGGACTTCCCGCTGATCGCGCTGAACCTGCTCATCTGGCTGGTCGTGGGGCTGGTGCTCAGCCGGGTCACGTTCCGCTGGATCCGCAAGGACACCTAGACACCCGGCATTGTCGGCTCGGGGCACCGCGAGCACACTGGCAGCATGACGGATGCACCCGAGAGCCAGACGACGCCGTCGGCCGCAGGGCTCGGCTCGGTCGCCGACCCCGGCGGGAGCAACCCCGGCGGGAGCAACCCCGGCGGGAGCAACCCCGGCGGGAGCAACGACTTCTTCGCCGCGATCCGCTCCACGGGCATTGTGCGCGCCAGCGACCGCTGGCTGGCCGGCGTCTGCGCCGGAGTCGCCCTCCGGACGGGACTGAACCCCACGCTGGTGCGGGTCGTGACGATCATGCTGGGCATCCTCGGCGGTCCGGTTCTGTTCGCCTATGCGGTCGGCTGGGCGCTCCTGCCCGACGCGACCGGTCGCATCCATGCCGAGCAGGCCGTTCGCGGCGTCTTCGAGCCCGCCATGATCGGGATCATCGCGCTGGTTGCCATCAGCTTCGCCTCCTACACGCGCAGCCTGTGGTGGCAGACCCCGGCGCCCGGGCTGCCCGACTGGCTGGCGACCACGCTCGCGGTGGGCTGGAGCGTCGGAGTGACGATCGGGCTCATCTGGCTCGTGCTCTTCCTCGCCCGGCGCACCACGGCGCCGGGCACCGGGTACTCGCACAGCGCCGCGGCGCACGGAACCGGAACCGGGTCCGCGGCCGGGGCGATGCAGCACTCCGGAGCAGCGGGCAGTTCCGCGACGGCCTGGACAGCCGGGGCAGCCGGCACCACAGGGGCAGCCGCCACCGTTGGCGGCACCGTCACCGGCGGCGGCCCGGGCGGGCCACCGCCCGGGCGCGGCTCCTGGCGCGACCGCCGCCCCGGGGCCGGCTTCAGCGCGATCGTGCTCGGGTTGGCGCTGCTCTGCGGCGCGGTGGCCGCCGGCGGGTGGTCGGGCGGCAACTGGTCGGATGCCGCGCTGCTGGTCGGCCTGGCCGTCACGCTGGGTGTGCTGGCCCTCGGCATCATCGTGTTGGGCATCCGCGGCAAGCAGGGCGGCGCCCTGGGCGGTTTCGCCTTCCTCGCGGCGGTGGCCCTGGTGCTGCTGGGCGTGTTCCCGAGCGGCACCGCGTTCTTCCCGGTCGGGGCCCCGGTCTGGACGGTCGGTGCCGACGCCGATGCTGCGCCCCCGGGCTACGCCGTGCTCTCCGGCCGGGCGACCATCGATCTCAGCGCCCTCGACGCGGCGGGCGCGGAGGACCGCACGATCGACGTCTGGATGGGGGTGGGCGTCACCGAGCTGATCCTGCCGCGCGACCGGCCGGTGCAGCTGGAGACGAATGCCCTGGCCGGCGGGATCGATTACGTCGGCGGCGCGGCCACCGTGCAGCAGGGCGGCGTCTTCTTCTACGACTCGCGCACCTTCAACGACGACGACACCCCCGCCGTGGCCCGCATCCGGGTCTGGACGGCGCTCGGCCAGGTCACCGTCGTCGGCCCCTCCCGTCTGGAACCCTCATGACCGTGACCCCTGACCCGAACCAGCCGCACGACCAGCCGCCGGACGATCAGAACCCGCCGACCGACGATCAGAACCCGCCGGTCGACGATCAGCCCACGGATGCCGTCACTTCCGTCACCTCCGTCACCGCGGCACCGGACCCCGCACCCGCCGAGTCCGGTGGACCCGGCGAGGACGGTCACGAGGTGGCGGTTGAGACCACCCGCTCGTCCGCGGCGCACATGATCGCCTTTCCGGGTCCCATCCCCGATTACACGATGGAGACATCCGTCGATCGGTCCGCGGCGGCACCGGCCTCCGACCCCGTCGACACGGCACCCACCCGTCGGCATCCGGACGATGCCGGCCTCGACGACGCCGGACTCACGGTTCCCCTCACGGTGAATCCGCCGCATCCGCGCCCACCGGATCCGCCGGATCTGCCACCCGAGCCGCCCTACCTCGCCCCGGCACCGCCGTATCCGGTCGCGCCCGTGGCGGCGGTCCGCGCCGGACCGGCGTACCCCGAGGCATCCGTGCGGCCCCGCCGCCGTCCCCTGTTCGGCACGATCGTCTGGGGTGTCATCCTCCTCACCCTGGCCGGCTACGTGTTGCTTGGAGTGCTGGTGCCGACTCCCGCCGATCCCACCCTCTGGCTGCTCGGCGGCGTGATCGTGGTCGGACTCCTGCTCATCGTGATCGGCATCATCGCCACGCTCCGCCGAGCCGGCTGAGCCCGGCTTCGGGGTTCCACAGTCGCGCGTGCGGGTGAATCGTCGCTCTGGAGACCGCGGAACCGGCCATTCTCCCGCACGCGCGAGAGGAACGGGACCGAGCAGGGGCGGGCGGAGGGCGCCCATGGGCGGGGCTAGGTGTAACTCCCAAGGAGGTTGTGAACGGCGTGGCTTGAGTTAAATGGGCGAGGACCTCCGGTATCGAAGTGGGTAACCACACTCACTCGATTTCCAGGAGGCCCTCGTGT
>NZ_SOGQ01000049.1 GCF_004403465.1 Cryobacterium sinapicolor
CCGGCGGATTCCAGGAAATCGTGTTCGGCCCCAACAACGAAGTCCTCACCCTCAGCACCGAGAAACGCTTCTTCACCCGGGCCCAACGCCGCGCCATCGCCGCCCGCGACGGGGGTTGCACCATCCCCGGGTGCACCATCCCCGCGGCCTGGTGCGAGGTACACCACGTGATCCCCTGGCACCTCGGCGGGAAAACCAACATCGACAACGGGGTGCTCCTCTGCTGGTACCACCACCACAGCATCGACACCTCCGGCTGGCAGATCCGCATGGTGAAAGGCAAACCCGAAGTCAGGGCACCACTCTGCTACGACCCAACCCAAACCTGGCGGACCACGGGCAACNACCAGGGTCTCAACAGGCTCGACCACCGGGTGCGTGAGTCCCCGGGAGACAGGCCACCACGGTCATGACAGGCTCGACGACCGTGGCGTCAGAGTCAGCGCCCGGGATCGGGGCACGAACACCGTGCGCAAAGAAAATCCCCCGCAGCCGGCGATGGACATGGACACCGGAATGCGGGGGATGAAATGTGCGGAGACGGTGGGATTTGAACCCACGGTACCCCGTGAAGGGTACTCCACCTTAGCAGGGTGGTGCACTAAGCCGTACTATGCGACGTCTCCTCGGTGCCTGCAACGCAAACACACGTGGACAATCATAACCGTACGGACGGCGTCTGCACGAACCAGTGCCGACGGACACCGCCCGGAGGCTACTGGTCCTCGAGCGAGCGGCCCGCGGAGCAGGTGACGTCGCCGGCGGTCTGCCCCTTGACCGAATCGGAGAGCACCGCGGCCGGTGGCGTCGCTGCAGGGTCCGGGGCCGGTGTCGCGGCCGGGTCGGTCTCGGCGGACGGATCAGGGGCCGCTGCAGGGTCTTCGGCGGTCGGGTCTTCGGCAGTCGGAGCCGCGGCCAGCTGGAGCGAGTCGTCGGCAGCCACAGCCGCGAACAGGTCGTCGAAGTCTGGCTGCGACGGGATCACGCCGCCCTCGACGAGACCGGTCGGGACCTGTGCGAAGACGACCTTGCTGAGGTCGATGTCCTTCAGCGCCACAGCGATCGACGCCAATGTGGAGACGTCGTTGAGGCTCGTGGACAGGTTCATGTTGGCCGTCACCGCCTTGGCGAGCGAGTACACCTTGATTGGGTCGGAGAGCGTCGACGCACTCTTCACCGTGCGCACGAGGGACGACAGAAACACCTGCTGGTTACTGATCCGGGTCAGGTCGCTGCCGTCGCCGACGCCGTGGCGGGTGCGCAGGAACTGCAGCGCCTCGAGCCCCTCGAGGGTGTGCATTCCGGCCGGAAGGTAGGTGTTCGTGTACTCGTCCTCGATGTCTTCGGCAACACAGACCGGCACGCCGCCAACGGCCGTGGACATGGCCATGACGCCGCTGAACTGCACCTCGGCCGCGTAGGGGATGCTGAGACCGGTGAGCTTCTCGACCGTGAGCACTGTGCAGGCCAGGCCGCCGTAGGTGAGCGTGGTATTGATCTTCTGGCTGTCCATCGAGTCGAAGGTGCCGCCGGCAGGGTCAGGGCATTCGGGGATGGGAACGTACATGTCCCGGGGGAAGCTGATCACGGAGGCGTTCGTGTGGTCCTCGGAGATGTGCAGCAGCATGGTCACGTCGTTGAGGTCACCGGTGGAATCCACCGGTCCGAACGAGGCGTCCTGGCCCTTGCGGCTGTCGCTGCCCACCACGAGCAGGTTGACTCCGCCGGGGATGGCGTCGATTTCAAATTCTGCGCTCTCGGCCTCGTTGGCCAGCGGCACGCCGTCCTGCACGCTCGCGGCGACGTCGTACGTCGCGATCGCGGCCACGGATGCCCCGCTCACAAGAAGGACGGCCAACGACGCGGCGAGCACCTTGGCCACGGTCACAAACGGGTTGGAGCGGCGCAGACGGCCATGGCGGGCAATGGTGCTGAGCTTCTTCGATCGTATCGAGCGGGGGCGCAATTCGTCGCTCACTCAGGTCCCTTCGTTAGTGCAGGCCGTGCAGAATCGAGGTGCGGAGGGCGTGGGATTCGAACCCACGAGACATCTCTGCCCACCAGTTTTCAAGACTGGCTCCATCGGCCGCTCGGACAGCCCTCCCGGTTCGCCACCCGGCTGCGCTAGTGGAACACGCGGACGCGGACGAGCGAATACCGACCGATTCTAGCCGCTTGCAGACTCTCCAGAGTGCCAGAGCATGCTGGCAGCAGGCTGGGCACCACCTACAGGCTGCTCAGAACAAGCGCGAGCCCGTCTTCGTGCACGGCTCGGGTGATCTCGCTGGCCGCCGTCAGCACGTCCTGCGGAGCCTGACCCATGGCCACTCCCCGGCCGTGGATCGACGCCCACTCCAGCATCTCGATGTCGTTGCGCCCATCACCGACGGCCATCACGCGGCTGCGCGGAATCCCGAATTCGGCGCGCACCCGCTCCATTGCGGTGGCCTTGTTCACTCCGTCGGGGGCGATGTCGAGCCAGGCCGTCCACCCGATCGCGTAGCTCACCCGGTTCAGGCCCATCCGGTCGACGATCTGGAGGAAATCCTCCATGTCGTGGTCCGGCGAGATGACGACGACACGGGTGGCGTCCTGGCGCAGCAGGTCATCGAACTCCACATGCTCGCTGTCCAGCCCGATCGTGGCATCCGGGAACGGCTCGGTGTAGCGGTAGAAGCCGTGCTCGTCTTCGACGGCGTACCGGGCACCGACCAGGTGCGACCGGATCTGCAGCAACACATCGGACGGGTCGAAGGTCTCGACCCATTCGCGGCGGTAGCCGGTGGGGGCGGCCGGGTCGCGGTGCAGGGTGATCGCTCCGTTCGAACAGACGACGAAGCGCGGGGTGATGTCCAGGCGCTCCAGCACCGGGAGCGTGGTGGCGGATGAGCGCCCGGTGGCAAGCATCACCTCGTGGCCGGCCGCGGTGAGGCGCCGCACCTGGTCGAGGACCCCGTCGCTGATCGTGCCGTCCTCATGCATGGTGGTGCCGTCGATGTCGAGGGCAACCAGCCAGGGGGCATCCGTCCGCGTCGTCATGCGCCCACCGGCCGAATGACGTCGATGCCGCCCAGCCAGGGGCGTAGTGCCTCGGGGACCCGCACCGAGCCATCCTCTTGCTGATGCGTTTCGAGTATGGCCACGATCCACCGGGTCGTCGCCAGTGTGCCGTTGAGGGTGCCGACGGGCGCGGTCTTGCCCGATTCGGTGCGATAACGGATGTCGAGCCGGCGCGCCTGGTAGGTGGTGCAATTGCTCGTGCTGGTCAGCTCGCGGTAGGCGTTCTGGGTCGGAACCCAGGCCTCGATGTCGAACTTGCGGGCGGCGCTGGAGCCGAGGTCACCGGCGGCCACATCGATGACGCGGTAGCTGAGACCGAGAGCCTGGAGCATGTCCTCCTGCAAGGCGACGAGGCGGTCGTGCTCGGCCTCGGCGTTCTCCGGCAGCACGTAGGCGAACATCTCCAGCTTGTTGAACTGGTGCACCCGGATGATGCCGCGGGTGTCCTTGCCGCCCGAACCGGCCTCGCGGCGGTAGCAGGTGGACCAACCGGCGTAGCGGAGCGGCCCGTCGGTCAGGTCCAGGATCTCGTCCGAGTGGTAGCCGGCCAGCGCGACCTCGCTGGTACCGGTCAGGTAGAGGTCGTCGGCGGGAAGGTAGTAGATCTCGTCGGCGTGCTCGCCGAGGAAGCCGGTGCCGTCCATGATCTCCGGTCGCACCAGGGTGGGGGTGATCAGCGGGACGAATCCGGCCGCCAGCGCCCGGTCGAGCGCCATGTTCATCAGCGCGATCTCGAGGCGGGCGCCGATGCCGCGCAGGAAGTAGAAGCGGGCGCCGGACACCTTGGCACCGCGGGCCATGTCGATGGCGCCGAGCAGTTCACCCAGTTCGAGGTGGTCGCGCGGCTCGAAGTCGAACGTCGGCACGGCGCCGTGGGTGCGGAGGGTGACGAAATTCTCCTCGCCGCCGGCCGGGACGCCATCGATGACGGGGTTCGCGAGGGTGCGCACGACCGCGGTGAACCGCGCCTCGGCCTCGGCGGAGGCCGCCGCGGCGGCCTTGACGTCGACGGCCAGGCTCTGAGCCTGGGCGACGAGGGCCTTTTTCTCCGCGGGAGGCGCGGAGGCCACCTGCTTGCCGAACTGGTTCTGCGAGGCCCGCAGCGCCTCGAACGCCTGGATGGTGGCGCGACGCTCGGCGTCGGCGGCAAGCGCGTCGTCGACCGCCTCGACCGACGCACCGCGCACTTTCTGAGAACGCTTGATGAGGTCAGGATTCTCTCGCAGCAGCACAGGATCAATCACTGCGCCAGTCTACAAGCGCAGGGTGCGGCAGCTTGCTAGCCTTACCGCGTGGACACTCCCGATCAACCGACAGTTGTTCGGTGGGCCGCCATCGTCTACAACCCCATCAAGGTCGACCTGGACCGCCTGCGGGCGAGCGTGGCCCGCGCGGAGGCCCTGTCGGGCTGGCCCGACTCGCTCTGGTTCCCCACCGCCGCGGATGACGCGGGCAGGCAGGCCGCCCGGCTCGCCCTGGCGCAGGGCGCATCCCTGGTGCTCGTGGCCGGCGGCGACGGCACGATTCGCGCGGTCGCGGACGTGCTGCGGGGCTCCGGCGTGCCGCTGGCCATCGTGCCCCTCGGCACCGGCAACCTGCTGGCCCGCAACCTGGGCCTGCCGCTGACGAACCTTGACGAGGCAACCAGGGTTGCCTTCACGGGCGCGGACAAACCGATCGACGTGGGGGTGGCATCCGTGCGCACCGACGACGGCGCCCTGGCCGACCACGTCTTCCTCGTGATGGCGGGCATCGGCATCGACGCCCAGATGGTCGTCAGCACCCGGCCCGAACTGAAGCGAGCGGTGGGCTGGCTCGCCTACGTCGACGCCGTGGCGCGCGTGCTCCCCCGGGTCAAGCCGTTCCTGATCCGCTACAGCCTAAACGGGCGCCCGCACCGGCCAGCGCACGTGAGCACCATCCTGATCGGCAATTGCGGTCTGCTGCCGGGGAATATCCAGATTCTGCCGGATGCCCGCATCGACGACGGCATCCTCGATATTGCGATGTTGCAGCCCAAAGGCGTGTTCGGCTGGCTCGCGATCTGGCGCCGGGTGACGTGGGAGAACGGCGTTCTGCGGCGCTCGGCGGTGGGGCGGCGGATCATCGCGCGCACCGATTCGACCACCGCACGGGTGATGACGACGCTGCGCGCCGCCGATATCCGGATCGTCGTGGTCGAGCCCCAGGAGTTCGAGGTGGACGGCGACGCGCTCGGCCCGGTGCGATCGGTGTCGCTCTTCACCGACCCTCTCTCCCTGGTGCTGCGGGTTCCCGCCGCCTGAGGGCCGGACTGCTGGACCGGACTGCTGGACCCGGTCAGACTTCGGGCTCGCCGAGCAGCCCGCTCAGCCAGCTGCGCGCGCCGATGAAGACGTCGTCGTCGTAGCGCGAGGTGAACTCGATCGGCTGCTTGTCGGCCCGCGGGTACGAGCCGAGGAAGATCACCTCGGGGCTGAACCGGCGCAGGCCGAGCAGCGCGTCGGCGACGCGTTCGTCGTGGATGTGGCCGTCGGCGTCGATCACGAACCGGTAGCGGCCCATGGCGTCGCCGATCGGGCGCGACTGGATCAGGCTGAGGTTGACGCCCCGGGTGGCGAACTGCTCGAGCATCTCGAGCAGGGCGCCGGAGCGGTCCTCGGGCAGCTCGACGATCAGGCTGGTCTTGTCGGCGCCGGTGCGGGGCGGCACGGCCGTGGTACGGCTGACGAGGACGAAGCGGGTGACCGCGTTGGCGTTGTCGCCGATGGCGCGGGCGAGCACGACCACATCGTGGTGCTTCTCGATGCCGGGCGGGGCGATGGCGGCATCCGCCTGCCCGGTATCGACCAGCGACGCCGCTGCGGCCACGTTGCTCGACGCCGGGAGGTGGCCGTGATGCGGCAGGTTGGACTCCAGCCAACGGCGGCACTGCGCGTAGGCCACCGGATGCGCGTTGATGGTCTTCACATCGGCCAGCACTGTGCCCGGGCGAGCCACCAGGACGAAGTTCACCGGAACCAGGTACTCGCCGATGATGCGCAGGCCGGGCACGCTGGCGAGGGCGTCCTGCGTGGCGGACACGCCGCCGTCGACGGAATTCTCGATCGCGATCATCGCGGCGACGCTGCGGCCGGACACGACGTCGTCGAACGCCTCACCCACGTTGTTCACGGCACGCCACGTCTTGCCCTGGGCCCGGACGACCTGGGCGAGGGCCGCCTCGGTGAAGGTGCCAGTCGGCCCGAGAAAGCTGTAGCTGACATTGCGCGACTCGGACATGGAGATCAGCCTAGTTGCAGTGCAAGACTGGGGACCATGAACGAACGCGCGGGCACAGCGGCCCTGGAATCTGACCTTGTCGATGTCGAAGCATTGGTGAAGGCCTACTACGATCTGAAACCGGATGTCACGGTGCCCGCCCAGCGGGTGGCCTTCGGAACCTCCGGCCACCGAGGGAGTTCCCTCAACACGGCTTTCAATGAAGACCACATTATCGCGACCACTCAGGCGATCGTGGAGTTCCGCGCCGCCCAAGGCATCACCGGGCCGCTCTTTATCGGCACCGACCCGCACGCCCTGAGTGCGCCGGCCTACACGACCGCCCTCGAGGTACTCGTCGCCAACGGCGTGCGGGTGCTGGTCGACGAATTCGACGACTACGTGCCCACTCCGGCCCTCTCGCACGCGATCCTGGCCTACAACCGGGCCGGCAACAGCGATGAGGCCGACGGGATCGTGGTCACCCCGAGCCACAACCCGCCCACCGACGGCGGTTTCAAGTACAACCCGCCGCACGGCGGGCCGGCCGACAGCGACGCCACCTCGTGGATCGCCACCCGGGCCAATGAGCTCATCGCCGGCGGACTCAAAGACGTGAAAATGAGCGAGCCCAGCGCGGTCGAAACCTACGACTTCCGTGGCGAGTATGTGAACGACCTCGAGAACATCATCGACATGGCCGCCATCAAGGCCAGCGGCATCCGGATCGGTGCCGACCCGCTCGGCGGCGCGAGCGTGGGCTACTGGGGCGCGATCCGCGATCGTTACGAGCTCAACTTGACCGTGATCAACCCTCACGTCGACCCCACCTGGCGCTTCATGACCCTGGACTGGGACGGCAAGATCCGGATGGATCCGTCGAGCCCCTCGGTGATGGCATCCGTCGCCGCCCACAAGGACGAGTTCGACATCGTCACCGGTAACGACGCCGACGCCGACCGGCACGGGATCGTCACCCCCGACGGCGGGCTGATGAACCCGAACCACTTCCTGGCCGTGGCCATCGACTACCTGTACAGCCACCGCGAGGGCTGGCGGGCGGATGCCGCGATCGGCAAGACACTCGTCTCGTCCACCATGATCGACCGCGTCGCGGGCTTCCTCGGCCGCGAACTCTGGGAGGTGCCGGTCGGCTTCAAGTGGTTCGTTCCGGGCCTGATCGACGGTTCGGTCGCGTTTGGCGGCGAGGAGAGCGCCGGCGCGAGCTTCGTGCGATTCGACGGCACCGTCTGGACTACCGACAAGGACGGCATCCTGCTGGCCCTGCTCGCCTCGGAAATCCTAGCCGTGACCGGCAAGAGCCCGAGTCAGCGCTACGCCGAGCTGGCCGCGCACTTCGGCGCCCCGGCCTACGCCCGCGTGGACGCGGCGGCGACGCCCGCCCAGAAAGCCCAGCTGTCGAAGCTCGACGGCGACGCGATCACGGCGACTGAGCTCGCGGGCGAGAAGATCCTCGCCAAGATGAGCCACGCTCCCGGCAACGGTGCGGCGATCGGCGGCGTCAAGGTCATCACCGAGAACGCCTGGTTCGCGGCCCGGCCCAGTGGCACCGAGGACGTCTACAAGATCTACGCCGAGTCATTCAAGGGCCCGGAGCACCTGAAGCAGGTGCAGATCGAGGCCAAGGGCATCGTCGACGACGCGATCGCCTAGCGGGCCCGGTGCGCCGTTGCGCGGGTGGCTCACCGCCCGTTCAACGGCGCAGCACCCGCGCAGGCCGACAGTCAGAGCTAGGGAATGCTCCAGTAGTACGCCGTGGCGCCCGGGTGCTTCTCGGTGATCGCGTAGTCGACGGATCGGAAGTCGGTGTCGTCGGTGTGGCCGGCGTAGTAGATCTGGATGTCGTCGCCGGAGCCCTCGATCCGGGTGACGACCCCGGTGTGGTCGCGGTCGCCGGAGTTGTCCCAGTCGAACTGGGCGACGTCGCCGAGCTTCACTTGGTCGCGCTGGTCATCCGTCAGGGCGGTGGCGCGGCCGGACTGCGCCACGTAGTCCCGGAACGCGGTGGAGCTGATCCAGGGCGAGGACGTGTCGAAGTCGGAGCCCGTTCCCTCCGACCACCACTGGTCGTCCATGGTCCAACCCCGCTCGATCAGGGACTGGCTGGTGAAATTGACGCAGTCATTGTCGGTGATGACGCCGTAGGCATCCGTGTTGTAGTCGGTCCAGTGGGCCAGCATATAGCTCACCTGCGCCTGCACCTGGGGGTCGACGGGAACCGGTTCTCCGACCTCCGCGGGGACGACCCGCTCGGTAGCCGTCGTGTCGGGCTCGGTCTCGTCGGCCTTCGGCGCGGCCTGCGTGGAGTCTGCGGCCGGGGTGGCCGTTGCCGCGGCCGTGGGTTCACCGCTGGACGCCCCGGCCACTGCGGCCGTTCCGGCCACGAGGCCACCCAGGACGAGCACGGCAGCGACGATACGGAAACGTCGGGTCAGAACCACAGAATTCTCTCTTCGATCGGGGTGCCACCGGGGGGTGTGGCAGACTCACCCCTTTTGGGGGGCGGAATATAGGTAATCACACTTATCCGGGAAATGCCCGGGCGCCCGACACGCCGGGCCGGCGAGGAGGCGAGAGCGGGATCAGTTGTAGCCGGGAGCCGCCGGGAGCCCGAAGAACTCCTCGAGGGTGGCCGTGCCGGTGTCGTGCATTTCCGTCGCCAGTTCCGGACCGATATAGCGGAAGTGCCAGGGCTCGTAGCCGTAGCCGGTGATCGCCACCTTGTCGGCCGGGTAGCGCAGCAGGAACCCGAAACGCCAGGCATTTCCGGCAAGCCACTGCCCCTGTGGGGTGCCGCCGAAGCAGGCATCCAGCGAACAGTTTCCAGGCAGCGCGCTGATGTCGATGGCCAGACCGGTCTGGTGCTCGCTGGTTCCCGGCCGGGCGGTGCTGGTGTCGGCGAACGCCTGACCATTGTCGGCCACGTCGCGATTGTAGACGTCCACCTGGGTGTCGTGGCTGCGATAGGAGCTCTGGGACTGGAGCGCCAACCCGGTCTCGGCGGTGAATGCCGCGAACAGGGCGACGGTTGCCTCTGACGCCTCGCGGCGCAGTTGCGGGCTCCAGACGTGAGGCACGGGAACGTCGACGAGGTCGGTCGGCGCGTAGTCGATCGGGTTCAACGGGCGGGTCTTGTCGACGACGACCCAGAGACTCGACGGATCATCGAGCGAACGGGCGGCCCGGTCGAACAGGGGCATTTCTACCGGGTCCGGGGAAACGGTCGGAGCCGCCCGAGCGGGAGTGGGCGTCGAGGGGGGGCCGATGCTCGGCTCGGTGCCGGGCATCGGCGTCGACGTGACCAGTGGACCGGCCTCGAGGGGTTTGGTCCCCCCGGTCAGGGCTCCGGCCGTCACCGCTCCGGCCCCGAGTGCGAGGATGACGATGGACAGCAGAACGATGCGCCTCCGCCGAAACGGTTGCGCCACCCCCAGTGCCCGATCTCCCCACACGATGCCGAGCCTAGTCCCGCCGAGGGTGCACGACCTTCCGCCTCTCCGACGATGCTTGAAGAATGGTTGCTGATCGTGTAACTTTGCGCACGATGCAAACTTCTACCGCCCCAGCCGCCCCTCCGCTGATGTCCCACCGCCAGATCCTCTTCGTCATCTTCGGACTGATGGCCGGGATGTTCCTCTCCGCCCTCGACCAGACCATTGTGGGAACGTCGATGCGCACCATCGCCGACGACCTCGACGGCATGGCGCTGCAGGCCTGGGTGACAACCGCCTACCTGATCGTGTCCTGCATCAGCACGCCGATCTACGGCAAGCTCAGCGACATCTTCGGGCGCCGCCCACTATTCCTGATCGCGATCACGATCTTCCTCGTGGGCTCGCTCCTGGCCGGCCTGGCGAACTCGATGTACGAGCTCGCCGCCTTCCGGGCCATCCAGGGGCTCGGCGCCGGCGGCCTGATGGCACTCCCCCTGACGATCATGGGCGACATGCTGGCACCGCGGGAGCGTGCGAAGTACCAGGGATACTTCCTGGCCGTCTTCGGGGTGTCCAGCGTGATCGGTCCGCTCATCGGCGGCGTCCTGTCGGGCTCGGACACGATCCTTGGGATCACGGGCTGGCGCTGGGTCTTCCTGATCAACCTCCCGATCGGCGTCATCGCCCTCGCCATCGTGCTGAAGTTTCTGCACGTGCCCCATTTCGCCCGGCCGGTCCGCATCGACTGGTGGGGCGCGGTGACCGTGATCCTCGCGGCCGCGCCGCTACTGCTCGTGGCCGAGCAGGGCCGCACCTGGGGCTGGGTCTCCACCCCCTCGATCGCCTGCTACGTGATCGGCGCCCTGAGCATCGCGCCCTTCATCCTGGCCGAGCGACTGATGGGCGACGACGCGCTCATCCCGCTAAAACTGTTCAGGTCGTCCACGTTCAGAATGGCGACCATCCTTGGGGTCTTCGTCGGCTTCGGCATGTTCGGCGCCATGATGACCGTGCCGCTCTACCTGCAGCTCGTCAACGGGGCAACCCCCACCGAGAGCGGCTTCCTGATGCTGCCGATGATCGCCGGACTGATGGTCTCCTCCATCGTGAGCGGCCAGCTGATCGCCCGCACCGGGCGCTACAAAATGTTCCCCACCATCGGCACGGCCTTCATGTCGGCCGGCTTCCTGCTCTTCACCTTCGCCACGGCGGACAAGCCAGTCGGATTCATGATGGCCGGGATGCTCCTGATTGGTCTCGGCCTCGGCCAACTGATGCAGACGCTCACCATCGCCAGCCAGAACTCCGTCGGGCCGCGGGACATCGGCGTGGCGACCTCCGCCTCCACCTTCTTCCGGCAGATCGGTGGCACCCTCGGCACGGCAGTGCTGTTCTCGGTGTTGTTCACCCGCATCCCGGGCACGATCAACGCGGCCTTCGGCAACCCGACCATCGCCTCCGGGGTCAGGGCCGCCGCGACGGACCCCGCCGTGCAGGCCGACCCGGCGAACACCGGCATCCTGGCGCTGCTGGCCGATCCGGGCAGCGTGGGCGGAGCCCTCGACGGGGACACCTCCTTCCTCAACGCGGCCGACCCGCGGCTCGCGGAGCCCTTCCTCGTCGGCTTCAACGACGCATCCGTCACTGTCTTCTGGGTGAGCCTCGCCGTGGTGCTGGTCGCATTCGTGCTGAGCCTCTTCCTCAAGGCGCCGCCGCTGCGTAACACCTCCGCCCTGCAGGAGGCCGCGGACGAGAATGCGGCCGAGCTGGCCGAGCTGGCCGAGCAGGCCGAGCCGACTCGGGATGCTCAGCGGGCCGCCGACAGGATGGGCGCCCTGATCGAGACCGGGGTCGACGTCGACGAGTTCGAGCGCGCGCCGCGCCCGAAGCCCAGCTAGCGCCGAACCAATTCGACGGAGATTTTGCTCTCACCGTGCCGTTTTTGGGTCAAAACAGCGATCTGAGCGAAAATCTCCGTCGAATTCGCACGGGGCACCGTGTCCTGGGCGGCCGGGACCGGCGTACGCGGGAATTGTGCGGGCCGACGGGGCGTTGTAGGTGCCATGCGTATTGTTATTGCAGGTGGACACGGAAAAATTGCTCGGCAGCTCACGCGGGAGCTCGCGAAGGGCGGCCACGAGGTCGTCGGGCTGATCCGCACTGAGGATCAGAGAGCGGATCTCGTCGCTGACGGGGCCGTTCCGGCGGTGATCGACCTCGAGCAGGCCCCATCGGCCGAGGTCGCCCGCCTCCTGGCCGGCGCCGACGTCGCGGTTTTCGCCGCGGGCGCCGGGGCGGGCGGCAGCGAGGAGCGCCGTCAGGCCGTCGACTTCGGCGGCTCCGTGCGGCTGGCCGACGCGGCCGAGGCCGCCGGCGTGGCGCGCTTCATCCAGATCTCGTCGACCGGCACCGAGAAGGTGCGGGACGGGCAGACCCCTGCGGATGTCCCGGCGGACTTCCTGGGTTACCTGCAGGCCAAACTGGCGGCCGAAGAGGACCTCATCACCCGACCCCTGGCCTGGACGATCGTTCGCCCCGGCGGCCTGGTCGACGAGCCCGCAACCGGTCTGGTGCGGCTGAACCCGGCCGGCCCCGGCTTGGCGGAGGATCGCGCGACCGTGCCCCGCGGGGACGTCGCGGCCGTGCTGGCCGCCCTGATCGAGACCGGCGCTGCCCCACGCCGGGTGTTGCATCTGGTCTCCGGCGACACCCCCGTTGCGGTCGCCGTGGCCGCTTTCGCCTCGGGCGGCGTCGACCGCTGAGCCCCGACACTGACCTGAGGGCACTGACCTTCCGGCGCCGACCTGAGGGCACTGACCTCTCTGCACTGACCTGAGGGCACTGACCTCTCGGCGCCGACCCGGCCACGCCGACCCCTCGCGGGACCCCGCGAGGGGTCGGCGCTTGAATGAGCAGGGGATGTCTGGCAGTCTGTGAGAGCGCTCTCATCAGTGAGATGATGGGGCCGTCCCCGGCTGGAACATCCGCCGGGGTGAATCCAATGGAGGATCATATGCCCCTCGAGTCCACTGCCCAGTACACCGCCCGGGGCGAGAGCCCGTTCGACCCCGCGGAGGGCACGGATACCGTAGTGGGCATCGATCCCGCGGAGGGCACGGATCCCGCAGTGGGCATTGTCCGGGGCGGAGCGGTCGATCTGGACGGACGCCGGTTCTACCGGATCGAGGCCTATGACCAGATGCCGCCGTTCTTCATGACCCTCGTCGGCGCGAGCGACGTTTGGCTCTTCATCTCGAGCACGGGCGGCCTGACGGCGGGACGGGTCGACGCCGATCGGGCCCTGTTCCCGTACTACACCGATGACAAGGTCACCGAGAGTGGCGGTCGAACCGGTGGGCTCAGCGTGCTGCTGGTTCGTCGACCCGACGGAACCAGCACCCACTGGCAGCCGTTCGCGGAGGTGCGCCCCGGCGATCAGGCCGCGCAGCGCACGCTGTACAAGGATGCCCTCGGCGTCACACTGGTCTTCGAGGAGACCCGCCGGGATCTCGGCCTGCGCCTGCGCGTGACGTGGCAGACCAGCGCCCGCTTCGGCGTCGTGCGCAGCTGCGCTCTGACCTCACTCACCGGCGAGCAGCCCGGCAATTTCCCCGGCAACATTCCCAGCGCCATTCCCGGCGGGCAACTCCAGATCGACCTCCTCGACGGCCTGGTGAACATCCTTCCCGCTGGGGCAGGCAAGAAGACGCAGAACGAGTTGAGCGTGCTCCTCGACGCCTACAAGCGCGCCGAGCTCGACCCGTCGACGGGCCTCGGCCTGTTGACACTGAGCGCCACGCTCTCCGACCTCGCCGAGCCCAGCGAGTCGTTGCAGGCCAACGTGGCGTGGCAGGTCGGGCTGGACAACGCCGAGTACCTGCTCTCGACCAGCCAGGTCTCCGCCTTCGCCCGGGGCCGGGGCATCACCGCCGAGACGGATGTCCGCGGGCAGCGCGGCGCCTACCTCGTGCACGCGCAGATCGCACTGGCCCCCGGCAGCACTCTCCGCTGGCAGATCGTCGCCGACGTGAACCAGGATGCGGCGGACGTCGTCGCCCTGCGCGCGACGCTGCGCGACCCGCTCGCACTCGCCGAGGACCTGGCGGCCGACATCGCGGCCACCCGGTCCGACCTGGAGACGATCCTCGGAGCCACCGACGCCGCCCAGCACACGGGCGACGAACTCGCCACCATCCACCACACCGCCAATGTGCTCTACAACACGATGCGCGGCGGCGTCCCCGCCGAGGGCTACACGGTGGAGTCGAGTGATGTGCGGGCGTTCATCCTGCAGCGGAGCCAGGCGACCGCTCGGCGCTGCGCCGCGGTGCTGGAGTCGCTACCGGAGCGGCTGCGCGCCGACGAACTCATCGCTATCGCCGAGGCGCACGGCGATACCGACCTGTGGCGCCTCGCCACGGAGTACCTGCCGCTCACGTTCAGCCGCCGGCACGGTGACCCGAGCCGACCGTGGAACCAGTTCCGGATCGTGCTGAAGGACGAGAGGGGCATCCGTCGACTGGAGTACCAGGGCAACTGGCGGGACATCTTCCAGAACTGGGAGGCGCTGGCCTGGTCGTTCCCCGAATATGTGGAGTCGATGGTCACGATCTTCCTCGACGCCACGACCGCCGACGGCTACAACCCCTACCGGATCTCCCGCGAGGGCATCGACTGGGAGGTCCCCGAGCCCGAAGACCCGTGGGCCAACATCGGGTACTGGAGCGACCACCAGATCATCTACCTGCTCAAGCTGCTCGAGACCTCCCACCGTTTCCACCCGGGGCGCCTCGACGCGCTGATCAACCGGGCGGCCTTCACCCACGCCGACGTGCCGTACCGGATCGCCGCCTATGCGGACATCCTCACGGACCCGTACAACACCATCACCTTCGACGACGAGCGACAGGGCACGATCACCCGGCGGGTCGCCGCAGAGGGCTCCGACGGGCGGCTGGTGCACGGCGCCGACGGCGAACTCGTGCGGGTTACGCTGGCCGAGAAGGTCCTGCTGCTCCTGCTCGCCAAACTCGTCAACCTGGTGCCGGACGGCGGTATCTGGATGACAACCCAGCGCCCGGAATGGAACGACGCCAACAACGCCCTTGTCGGCCGCGGACTGTCGGTGGTCACCCTCGCCTACCTGCGCCGCTACCTCGTCTTCGTGCGGGACCTCCTGACGGTCGACGTCGAGCTCTCGAGCGAGCTCGCCGGACTGCTCACCGCCGTGCACAACGTGCTTTTCGAGCATGCGGATGCCGTGGCCGACGGCTTCGACTCCACTCGCCGCCGGGCCGTGATGGACGGTCTGGGCGAGGCCGGGACCGCCTACCGTGAGCAGGTCTACGCCGGGTTCGGCGGAGACCGGACGACGGTCGCCGCGGGAGACGTCGCCGAACTGCTCGATCTGGCTCGGCGCTTCGTCGAGGGTGCACTACAGGCCAACCGGCGGGACGACGGGCTCGTGCACTCGTACAACGTGATAGAACTCGGGGCCGGGACAGCCGACGTGCGGCGGCTCGCGGAGATGCTCGAGGGCCAGGTCGCCATCCTCTCCTCCGGACTGCTCGGCCCGGAGGAATCCCTGGATCTGCTCGGCGCCCTGCGCACGAGCCGGCTGTACCGCGCCGATCAGCACAGCTACATCCTCTATCCCGACAAGGACCTTTCGTCCTTCCTCGACCGCAATACCTTCAGCGCCGCGCGGGCCGCCGACTGCCCCCTCGCCCTGCGGCTCGCCGCGGCCGGCGACCGCAGCGTCGTCGTGCGGGACGTCCAGGGCGACCTGCACTTCGCAGCCCACATCCGCAATGCCCGGGGCGTGTCGGAGGCGCTCGACCGGATCAGTGCCGACCCGGCGTTTGGGGACGCCGTGGAACAGGACCGGGAGGAACTCCTCGCCATCTTCGAGGAGGTCTTCACGCATGCGGAGTTCACCGGGCGCTCCGGCTCGTTCTTCGCCTACGAGGGCCTCGGCAGCATCTACTGGCACATGGTCTCGAAGCTGCTGCTCGCGGTGCAGGAGACCCTCGAACGGGCCGTCGCCGACCGGGCGGATGCGTCCGCGATCCAGGGCCTGATGGCGGCGTACGAGGACGTGCGGGCCGGCATCGGCTACTGCAAGGATCCACTGACTTACGGCGCGTTCCCCACCGACCCCTACTCGCACACGCCCGCCGGCCACGGTGCCCGGCAGCCGGGCATGACCGGACAGGTGAAGGAGGAGGTGCTCACCCGCCTGGGCGAGCTCGGCCTGCGGGTGGAGGACGGTCGCATCCGTGTGCGGCCCACCCTGCTACGGGCCGGCGAGTGGACCACGACCCCCGGCACGTTCGCCTACCGGAACGTCACCGGTGAGCAGCAGAGCATTGAGCTGCCCGCGGGCGCGCTCGCTTTCACGTTCTGCCAGGTCCCGGTCGTGTTCCGCCGGGGCGGCCCGCTGGAGGTGGTCGCGCACCTCTCCGACGGCACCGAGGTGACCGGTCCGGGAGGCGCGCTCGGCGCCGAGGTGAGCGCGAGCGTCTTCCGCCGCGACGGCCGGGTGCGCTCCCTCACGGTCACGATACCGGGGTGAGAGCGCTCTCTTGACAAAGCACCGATGCGCCCACTAGCGTAAGCAGCAACACGTGAGAGCGCTCTCACAGCACCGGTGAGAGCGGACTCACATCCACCTATCAGCACGCACACAAGGGAGTGACCGTGAAGCGTTTCCCGCGCAGCACACTTGCAGTAACAGTCGCCGGAGCAGCATCATTCGCACTGGTGATGTCCGGCTGTTCAGCCGGCACCGGCACCGAGCAGTCCACCGGCGACAACGTCAAACTGACCGTCGCGACGTTCAATGAATTCGGTTACGACGACCTGTTCGCCGAGTATGAGAAGGCCAACCCGAATGTCACCATCACGCACAAGAAGGCCGCCACCTCCAACGAGGCCCGCGACAACCTCACCACCCGTCTCGCGGCAGGCAGCGGCCTGAGCGACGTCGAAGCGATCGAGGTCGACTGGCTGCCCGAACTGCTGCAGTACTCCGACCAGTTCGTCGACCTCGCGTCCGACGACGTCGACGAGCGCTGGCTCGACTGGAAGACCGAAGCCGCGACGGATGCCGACGGCCGTCTGATCGCGTATGGCACCGACATCGGCCCGGAAGCCGTCTGCTACCGCTCCGACCTGTTCGCCGCCGCCGGGCTGCCGACCGATCGCGCCGAGGTCGCCGCACTCCTCGGCACCAGTTGGGAAAGCTACTACGCAGCCGGCGAGAAGTTCGCTGCTGGAGGCACTAACGTGCCGTGGTTCGACTCGGCCGGAGCCACCTGGCAGGGCGTCGTCAACCAGATCCCCAACGCCTATGAAGAAGAAGACGGCACCATCATCGCCACCGAGAACCCGGAGGTGAAGGAGGCCTACACGAGCGTGCTCGAGGCCAGCACCACGCTGTCCGCGCACCTCGGACAGTGGAGCGACGACTGGACAGCCAGCTTCCAGAACGACGGCTTCGCCACCATGCTCTGCCCGGGCTGGATGCTGGGCGTCATCTCCGGCAACGCCGAGGGCGTCGCCGGCTGGGACATCGCCGACACATTCCCCGGCGGCGGCGGCAACTGGGGCGGCTCGTACCTGACCGTTCCCGAGCAGTCCAAGAACCAGGCCGAAGCGCAGAAGCTCGCTTCCTGGCTGACCGCCCCGGAGCAGCAGCTCAAGGCGTTCGCGTCCAAGGGCACCTTCCCGAGCCAGCTTGAAGCCCTCGAGAGCGACGAGCTCCTCGGTGCCACGAACGAGTTCTTCAACAACGCGCCGACCGGTGAGATCCTCGCCAACCGTGCCGCTGCAGTCGACGTGACCCCGTTCAAGGGCGAGTTCTACTTCGCGATCAACGACGCCATGCAGCAGGCGCTCACCCGCGTCGAAGACGGCACGATGACGCCCGACGAGTCGTGGGCTCAGTGGGTCACCGACGTCGAGGCGCTCGGCTAACCAGCACCACCCCGGAGGCCGGGCCGGTCGAGACCATCTGCTCTCGACCGGCCCCCGGTCTTGACATGCTCGACCACCGGGTCTCGACCAGCTCGACCACCGGACACGCTCAACCACCGAAGGACTGTTCATGACTACCGCCGCCGCCGTCGAGGTGAATGCCCGCAGCATCCGCCGCATCGCCCTCAGCCACAAACTGAGCCGCTGGGATGTGCGTTTCTCGCCCTACCTCTACATCTCCCCCTTCTTCCTCGTCTTCGCCGTCATGGGCCTCTTCCCGCTGCTGTACACGGCGTGGGTGTCGGTGCACGACTGGAACCTGATCGGTGGCCAGGGCGACTTCGTCGGCCTGGAGAACTTCGTCACGGTGCTGACCCAGGGGTACTTCTGGAACTCCCTGCGCAACACGTTCAGCATCTTCCTGCTCTCGAGCATCCCGCAGATCATCGTCGCGCTCGGCATCGCAGCCGTGCTCGACTTCAACCTGCGCGGCAAGACCTTCTGGCGCATGGGCGTGCTCCTTCCCTACGTCGTTGCCCCGGTCGCAGTCGCGCTCATCTTCAACGACCTCTTCGGCGACAAATACGGCCTGATCAACAGCGCGATCATGGGCTTGGGCCTCGAGCCAGTGCGTTGGCACGTCGACGTGATCCCCAGCCACCTCGCCATCGCCACGATGGTGAACTTCCGCTGGACCGGTTACAACGCCCTCATCTTCCTGGCCGCCATGCAGGCCGTCCCCCGGGACTACTACGAGGCCGCCATCATCGACGGCGCCAACCGCTGGCGCACCTTCCGGTCGATCACGCTGCCACTGCTGCGACCGATCGTCATCTTCGTCATCCTGACCTCGACGATCGGCGGGCTGCAGATCTTCGATGAGGCGCGCATGTTCGACAACGTCGGCCAGGGCGGGGCCAGCCGTCAGTGGCAGACGCTCACCCTGTACATCTACGAACTCGGCTGGGGCCAGCGCAACTTCGGCAGGGCGTCCGCAGTGGCCTGGCTGCTCTTCCTGATCATCATCCTCATCGCCGTGATCAACTTCCTTATCACCCGGCGTATCGCGGGCACCGCCGACCGCAAGCTGCGCGTCCGCCCGAAAGGCATCTCATGAGCAAGACCATCATCGGCGGCCACGACCGTCGGCCGTCCCTCTGGGTCTACGGGATCCTGATCGCGGTTCTCCTCGGATCGGCCTTCCCGATCTGGTGGTCGTTCCTGATCGGCAGCCAGGATGCCTCCGCACTGAACCAGAACGGCATGATGTGGATTCCCGGCGGGAATTTCATCGCCAACGCGGCCACCGTTATCGACAGCATCCCGTTCTGGACGGCCCTCGGCAACAGCATCATCGTGTCGTCCGTGGTGTCGCTCAGTGTCGTGATGTTCTCTACGCTCGCCGGCTACGCCTTCGCCAAGCTGAAGTTCCGGGGACGGGAAGGCCTGCTCATCTTCGTGATCGCGACCATGGCCGTGCCGACCCAGCTCGGCATCGTGCCGCTGTTCATCGTCATGTCGAGGCTCGGCTGGACCGGCAGCCTCTGGGCAGTCATCGCGCCCGCCATGGTCACCGCATTCGGCGTGTTCTGGATGACCCAGTACCTGCGAGACGCTCTTCCCGATGAGCTGATCGAGGCGGTGCGGATGGACGGGGCGTCGATGATCCGCAGCTTCTGGCACATCGGTCTCCCGGCCGCCAGGCCGGCCGCCGCGATGCTCGCCCTGTTCACGTTCATCGGCACTTGGACCAACTTCTTCTGGCCGTTCATCGTGCTCGGCCCGGGCAACCCGACCCTCCCGGTTGCACTGCAGCAACTGCAGGCCGCGTTCTACGTCGACTACTCGCTCGTGCTCGCCGGCGTCGTTCTCTCGATCATCCCGCTGATCCTGGTGTTCATCTTCCTGGGCAAGCAACTGGTCGCCGGAATCATGCAGGGCGCGGTCAAGGGATGACCTCGGTCGGCACATTCGAAAAGATCACCGAGAATATGGGTATGACCACACACGAACGCCCTTTCCCGCCGGAATTCCTCTTCGGGGCGGCGACGGCTGCCTACCAGATCGAGGGCGCCGCCCATGAGGACGGGCGCACGGATTCCATCTGGGACACGTTCAGCCGCGTGCCGGGTGCCGTCCTCAAGGCCGACAACGGCGACGTCGCCTGCGACCACTACCACCGCTATCAGGGCGACGTCGCCCTGATGAAGGACCTGGGGCTGCAGACCTACCGCTTCTCCACGTCCTGGGCCCGGGTACGTCCCGACGGCGGGCCGGTCAACCCGAAGGGTGTGGACTTCTACTCCCGCCTGGTCGACGAGCTCCTCGGCGCGGGCATCAAGCCGTGGCTGACCCTCTACCACTGGGATCTGCCGCAGGCCCTCGAGGAGAAGGGCGGCTGGACTAACCGCGACACCGCCGCACGCTTCCGGGACTACGCCCTCACCGTGCACGACGCCCTCGGCGACCGCGTCGGGGTGTGGACCACTCTCAACGAGCCGTGGTGCTCATCCTTCCTCAGCTACACCGGCGGCGCCCACGCCCCCGGACGGCAGAGCCCCCGGGACGGCCTGGCCGCCGCGCACCACCTGCTCCTGGGCCACGGCCTCGCCGTGGAGGCGCTCCGCGAACGGGACCCGAAGCTCGAGCTCGGCATCACGCTCAACCTCACCGTCGCCAAGCCGGTCGATCCGACGCGTGCCGGCGACGTGGACGCCGCCCGCCGCATCGACGGGCAGTTCAATCGGATCTTCCTCGACCCGATCTTCCGCGGCTCCTACCCGGAGGACGTGCTCCAGGACGTCGCCCCGTACGGACTGACCGATTTCATCCACGACGGAGACCTGGCCCAGATCAACCAGCCGATCGACACCCTCGGCGTGAACTATTACCACGGCGACCTGGTCAGTGATCGCCCGGCCGAGCATCCGTTGCTCGCCCAGGCCCCGACCGACCGCCCCACCCGGTCGCCGTTCCCAGCGGCCGACGGCGTCTACGACCACCCGCAGGGGCTGCCGCTGACCGCGATGGAGTGGGAGGTGCAGCCCGACGGACTGCGCGAGCTTCTCGTTCGCGTGAACACCGACTACGCCGCCCCGACCGACACGAGCCTCTACGTCACCGAGAACGGCGCGGCGTTCGACGACGTCGTCGCCGCAGACGGAAGCGTTCCGGATGCCCGGCGCACCGAATTCCTCACCGACCATCTGGGCGCCATCCTGGACGCGATCGATGAGGGCGTCGATGTCAAGGGGTACTTCTACTGGTCCCTCATGGACAACTACGAGTGGGCCTGGGGCTACGAGAAGCGCTTCGGCATCGTTCGGGTCGACTACGCCACCCAGGAGCGCACCGTCAAGGACAGCGGTCGAGCCTATGCCGAGATCATCCGCAACCGCGCCCTCTCCTGAACGGGAACCGCGGGCGACGCGCACTAATTAGACTGCTGTCATGACAACCAGTGTGCGCCAGGGCCGTCCTTCGCCACCCACCCTGGAAATGGTGGCCGAGGTGGCCGGGGTCTCCCGGGCCACTGTGAGCCGGGTCGTGAACGGGTCCCCCAAGGTCAGCCCGGAGATCGTCGCCTCGGTGACCAAGGCCATCAACCAGCTCAACTACGTGCCGAACCGGGCGGCTCGCTCGCTGGCGAGCCGGCAGACCGAGGCCGTGGCCCTGGTCGTGCCCGAGGACATGACACGGTTCTTCGGTGACCCCTACTTCGCCGCGGTCGTGCAGGGCATCACCCGACGCCTCGACCAGAGCGACTACACGCTCAACCTGCTTGTCGCCTCGAGCGACCCGCGGCACAAGACCTTGCGCTACCTGCGCTCGGGCAACGTCGACGGCGCGCTGATCATCTCGCACCACACCGGTGACGACTTCGTGGCCGAGCTTGAGACGACCATGCCGGTGGTCTTCGGTGGCCGACCGTCGAACGCCGACAACCTCGATGCCTTCTTCGTCGACGTGGACAACATGGCGGGCGCCGCCACGGGAACCCAGCGCCTGATCGACATCGGCCGCCGCCGCATCGGCTCGATCTCCGGCGCGGTGGACATGCCGGCCGGCATCGACCGCCTCACCGGGTTCGAGCGCACGCTCGAGCGGGCCGGTTTGCCCGCGGATGCCGTCGAGCTCGCCGACTTCACGGCCGCCGGCGGTGCGGCAGCCACCCGCCGGTTGCTGGAGCGGTGCCCCGACGTCGACGGCCTGTTCGTGGCGAGCGACCTGATGGCCACCGGGGCGGTCGACGTGCTGCGAGAGTTCGGCCGCTCGGTGCCCGGGGACGTGGCCATCGTCGGGTTCGACGACAGCCCGGCCGCGACGAGCGGCCCGGTGCCGCTGACCACCGTGAGCCAGCCCTCCGAGGAGATGGGCTACGCGATGGCGGACATCCTGCTGCGCCGGCTCGCCGGAGACGAGAGCATGCCGCATCGCACCCTCATGCCGACCCGCCTGGTGCTGCGCGAGTCGGCCTAACCGTCCCGTGAGTGTGCCCGTTCCGGTCGAGAGTGACCGGCACAGCGGTCACTCTCGACCGGAACGGGCACTTTACCGCTGAGCGCGGGGCGCGCCGGCGGGACGGGCGGGACGGGCGGGACGGTCAAGACAGCTGGGGCATGACCTCGCGGGCGATGAAGTCCAGGTGGTCGAGGTCGGTCAGGTCCATGATCTGCAGGTAGACACACTCGACGCCGTCGTCGGCGAGGGCGCCGAGGCGGTCCACGACCTCGGATGCGGTTCCGGCCACGCCGTGCGCCCGCAGCTCGGCGGGTTCCCGGCCGACGGCCGTGGCCCGGCGGGCGAAGTCGGTCTCATCCGCGCCCGCGACGGCGATCAGCGCGGCCGAGTAGACCAGCTCACGGGGATCGCGGCCGATGGCCGCGCAGGCCGCGCGCACGCCGGCGAACTTGGCCGGGACGTCCGTGAAGTCGGGGAACGGAAGGTTGAACTCGGTGGCGAAGCGGGCCGCCATGGCCGGGGTGCGCTTGGCGCCGCCGCCGCCGACGATCACCGGAATGCGGGCCTGCACGGGCTTGGGCAGGGCGGGCGAGTCGACGAGCGTGTAGTGGTCGCCGGCGAAACTGTAGCGGTCACCGACCGGGGTCTCCCAGAGCCCGGTGACGATTTCCAGCTGCTCCTCGAGCATTCCGAACCGCTTGACCGGGAACGGGATGCCGTAGGCCAGGTGTTCCTGCTCGAACCAGCCGGTGCCGAGCCCGAGCTCGACCCGCCCGCCCGACATCTGGTCGACCTGCGCCACCTGGATCGCGAGGATCCCCGGCGGCCGGTAGGTCACCGATGACACCAGGGTGCCCAGACGGATGCGCCGGGTCTCCCGGGCGAGGCCCGCCAGGGTGGTCCAGGCATCCGTCGGCCCGGGCAGCCCGGGCGCCGTATCGCCCATCGCGAGGTAGTGGTCGGAGCGGAAGAAAGCGTCGAAGCCGAGCGTCTCCGTGGCCTGCGCCACGGCGAGGATGTCGTCGTAGGAGGCACCCTGCTGCGGTTCGGTGAAAATGCGGAGTCTCATGCTCCCAGTCTTGCCTCGGCCCCGTCGGAGGCGAAATCGGGCAGCGGGGACCGTGCCTGTTCGAGCTCGGGCAGGAACTCCACCTCGGGCAGCAGCGCGAAGCGCGTGCGCATCACCTGGATCGACTCGGGGTTCTGGTCTACCAGGACGAACCGGCGGCCGAGGGCCGCGGCGACCGCGCCGGTCGTGCCGCTGCCGGCGAAGAAGTCGAGCACCCAGTCCCCCTCGCGGCTGGACGCCTGGATCATGCGGCGCAGGATGCCGACGGGCTTCTGGGTGGGATACCCGGTCTTCTCCTTGCCGGTGGGCGACACGATCGTGTGCCACCAGACATCCGTCGGCAGCTTGCCCTTGGCGACCTTCTCGGGGGTGACCAGCCCGGGCGCCATATAGGGCTCGCGATCGACCGTGGTCGAGTCGAAGTAGTACCGCGCCGGATTCTTCACATAGACCAGGATCGTGTCGTGCTTGGTCGGCCAGCGGTTCTTCGACTTGGCACCGTAGTCGTAGGCCCAGATCAGCTCGTTCAGGAAGCAGTCCCGGCCGAACAGGGCGTCGAGCAGCACCTTGGCATAGTGCGCCTCGCGGTAGTCGAGGTGCAGGTAGAGGGTGCCGTCGTCGGCCAGCAGGCGCCAGGCCTCGATCAGGCGCGGTTCGAGGAAGGCCCAGTAGTCCTCGAACTGGTCGTCGTAGCCGAGCAGCTCACCCTTGATCCGCTCGTAGCGCTGGCCCTTGAAGCCAGTGATGGTGCCCGCCGCGGCAGCGCCCAGGGCGACGGATGCTGGGCTCACCGGCGCGCGCACCGACGTCGTGGTCTGCCGGTTCTGCTTGCGCCCCGTGTTGAAGGGCGGGTCCAGGTAGATCAGCGTGAAGGACGCGTCGGGCAGGTGCGGCAGAACCTCGAGGTTGTTCGCGTGGACGACACGGCTGGGGGAGGAGGGAGACCACGCGATCGACATTCCTTCATTGTGTCAGGCAGCCTACGCTGAGGGGATGACACCAGACGAAGCATCCCCGGAAACGACCGAGACAGCGGCGCCAGAATCGAATGGGGAATCCACCTCGGTCGTGTTCCGCCACGAACCGGCCCTCTCCCGCTACACGCTGGAACTCGCCGGCGCCACCGTGGGCTTCGCCGACTACGAGATCGCCGGGCAGGACGTGCTGTTCACCCACGTCGAGGTGGACCCGACGCACCGCGGTGAAGGGCTGGCGGGCATCCTCGTCGAACAGGCGCTCGACGACGTGCGCACCGGTACCACGCTGACGGTCGTGCCCGTGTGCCCCTACGTCGTGCGTTGGATCGACCTGCACGCCGAGTACCAGGACCTGCTCACCCGCGGGCGGTAGCCCCGCGGCGCGGGCAACCGGCCTAGGGAACCCGGCCGATCCATTCCTCGGTGCCGAACTTGGTCTCCACCAGCTCGGTCGCCCGGGCGTATTCCGCTTCGGTGATCTCGCCGGAGACGGCGCCGTAGAGACCGGTGAAGGTCGCCTTCATGCGGTCGATGATCGCATCCCGGCTGAGGCCGGTCTGGCTGCGCAGCGGGTCCACCCGCTTCGCGGCGCTCGTGATGCCCTTGTCGCTGAGCTTCTCGCGGCCGATGCGGAGGACCTGCACCATCTTCTCGCCGTCCATGTCGTAGCTCATGGTGACGTGGTGCAGCACGGCGCCGCTGCCGAGGCGCTTCTGCGCGGCCCCGCCGATCTTGCCCTTGGGGCTCGTGATGTCGTTCAGCGGCTGGTAGTACGCGTCGATGCCGAGCGACTTGAGCGCCGTGAGCACCCATTCGTCGAGGAACGCATAGGAGTCGGCGAAGGTCATGCCCTGCACGAGGTCGGTCGGCGCGTAGATCGAATAGGTGATGACCGAGCCGGCCTCCATGAACATGGCGCCGCCGCCGCTGATCCGGCGAACGACGCTGAAGCCATGCCTTTCCGCTTGCACCGGGTCGACCTCGTTCTTGAGGGACTGGAAGCTGCCGATGACGACGGCCGGCTCGGTCCATTCCCAGATCCGCAGGGTGGGGCTGCGGCGCCCCTCGCCGACCTCGATCGCGAGCACCTCGTCGAGCGCCATCTGCATGACGGGGGCGACGGCCTTGGTGTGGATCAACTGCCACTCATAGTCGCGCCAGCCGCTGGCCTGGGCGAGCGAGCGACGGATGGCCACCGCCACCGATTCGGGCGAGAACCCGAGCAGCGTGGCTTGGGCCGGGAGCGCGGCGCGCACGGCGGCAGCGATACTGAGCGCGTCGCTGTCGGCGGCCAGACCGTTCACGGCAGCGTTGATATCGCCGAGCGCGCTGTCGGGCTCGAGGAAGAAATCACCGGCCAGCCGGAAGTCGACGATCGTGTTGTCGACGACCTCGAGATCGACGACGACGAGCTTTCCGCCTGGAACCTTATATTCACCGTGCATGACGCCAGCCTAATCGGCGCGCACGGAGAATCGCTTGCCCAGCCACCCGATCAGGTCGTCGAAGACGTCCTCGCGGTTTGTCTCGTTGAACACCTCGTGCCGGGCGCCGGGGTAGACGATGACCCGGATGTCCTTGAGCCCCGACCGCCCGGAATAGTCCCGAACCAGCATGCGAGCGCTGCGTTCCCCGCCCACGATGTCGTCACCGCCGACCAGGATCAGCAGCGGCAGGCCCGACGGCAGGCCGCGGCTCGGCCGACCGAAGAGGCGCGCCGCCTCTCTCAGCCCGAACAGCTTCGCCAGCGGGGTCGTGGTCGTGAGCGGGTCGGCGATGAACGCGCGAGCCACCTCCGGATCGCGGCTGAGCCACTCCATCCCGGTGTCGCCCAGGTGCTTGTGCCGGCGGTTGAGGTCACCGCCGTCGAGGAAGCCGGGCATCCGGTAGGCCGTGCCGCTGAGCACGACCGCGTCGTAGTCGGCGGCATGCTCGTTGACGATCATCTGCACCATGAACGACCCCCAGCTGTGGCCGAGCAGCACTAGCGGAGTGTCAGGGTGATCGGTGCGGATGATCCCGCTCAGCTGGCGCACGCCGGCCACGGCCGCGCGCAGTCCGCCCGGGCCGAGGCGGCCGAGGCGGGAGAGGTCGCCGTCGTACTGGTGCACCCCGGTCTGGCCGTGGCCGCGGTGGTCGTCGGCGTAGACCGTGTAGCCGGCCGTGTTCAGCCGGGCGGCGAGTTCCGCGTAGCGCTGTGCATGCTCACCGACCCCGTGGGCGAGTTGCACGATGGCCCGAGGGCGATCGACGACCCAGGTGAAATACGTGATCAAGACGCCGAAGTCATCCGTGTAGGTAGGCACGAACTCAGTCTGGCAGGACTCGCCCCGCTCGTCTCCGGATTCCCGGCGTTTGCCCGTCAACCTGAACTAGGCTGCGAGCAGGGAATACTTAGCAAAGCTAAGTGGTTAGGGTGGGTAGCTATGGAATCCGTATCGTCTTCACTTGTGCCTGTGCCGGTGGTCTCAGTCGGTCGACGCGCGACGGTCGCCGAGTTGAGTCACGATTTTCGGTTGGCCAACGGTCGTCTGGCCCGCCGGCTGCGACAGGAGAAGGCCGACAATGAGCTGAGCTCCAGCCAGTTCTCGGCCCTGGGCACCCTGTACTTCCACGGACCGTTCACCCTGCGCGAGCTCAGCGAACGGGAACGGGTCACACCGCCCTCGATGAATCGCACGGTCAACGCGCTGGTCGAGGCAGGCCTCGTGAACCGGGCCGGCTCGGTCGATGACGGTCGCAAGGTGGTGCTCACGGTGACCGACCAGGGGCGCACCCTGATGCGGGAGACCCGCAAGCGCCGGGATGCCTGGCTCGCCCAGCGCATCGTCAAGCTGACCCCCGACCAGCGCCGGGTGCTCACCGAAGCCGTCGACATCATGAAGGAACTCGCCAACAGTTGAACAACATGTTTCGCTCCCTGAGCGTCCCGAACTATCGAATCTGGTTCGCGGGCGCCCTGGTGTCGAACATCGGAACCTGGATGCAGCGCACCGCCCAGGACTGGATCGTGCTGACCGAGCTGACCGACTACAACGCCACGGCGGTGGGCATCGTGATGGCCCTCCAGTTCGGTCCGCAGCTCGTGCTGATGCCCTGGTCGGGCCTCATCGCCGACCGGTTCGACCGGCGCAGGCTGCTCATCCTGACGCAGACCCTGATGGGCCTGCTCGCCCTCGGCCTGGGCGTGATCACCGTCACCGGCGTCGCGGAGCTCTGGCACGTCTACCTCTTCGCCCTGGGCCTCGGGATCGTCGCGGCAATCGACGCCCCCGCCCGCCAGACCTTCGTGTCCGAGCTGGTCTCCGACAACGATCTGCCGAACGCCGTGGCGCTCAACTCCGCGTCGTTCAACGGCGCCCGGCTGATCGGACCGGCCGCAGCGGGACTGCTCACGGTCGCGGTCGGCGCCGGCTGGGTCTTCATGATCAACGCGGCGACTTTCGCGGCCACGGTGCTCGCGATGACCCTGCTCCGCACCGCGGCGCTGCGCCCGCAGCCGCGGGCCTCCCGTGAGCGGGGGCAGCTGATGGCCGGGTTCCGGTACGTGTCCCGCCGACCGGACATCATCGTGGTGCTGATCACCGTCTTCCTGGTGGGCACCTTCGGCTTCAACTTCGCGATCTTCACGGCCACGATGGCCACGGTCGAGTTCGGCATGGGTGCCAGCGAGTTCGGGCTGCTCAGTTCGATCATGGCCGTCGGCTCCGTTGCCGGCGCGCTGATGGCCGCCCGTCGCGGCCGGCCGCGACTGCGCCTGGTCGTCGCCGGATCCTTCGCATTCGGCCTGTCCTGCGCCCTCGCCGCGGTGATGCCCAACTACCTGACCTTCGCGGTCTCCCTGATCTTCGTCGGCCTGTCCTCGCTGACTCTGATGACCACCGCGAACGCCTATGTGCAGACCGCGACCCGGCCGGCGATGCGGGGCCGCGTGATGGCCCTCTACATGGCGATCTTCGCCGGGGGCACGCCTCTCGGGGCACCTCTGGTGGGCTGGGTGGCCGACCAATTCGGACCACGGTGGGCGCTCGGCGTGGCCGCGCTCTCGGGCATCCTCGCGGCCGGCGCCGTGCTCTTCTGGATGGTGCGCTACCGCAGCCTTCGGGTGCGGTTCCGCCGGGGTGTGTCCCCCCGGGTCCGGGTGCACCACGACGGCGACGGCCGCGATGCCGAGACCGCCACCCGTGAGATTGCGATCGTCGAGGCCACGGCGACGCGCTAGCTAGCGGATGACCGAGGCCGGCACTGGCACTGGAACCGGCACTGGCACTGGCACTGGCACTGGCACTGGAACCGGCACTCGCACTGGAACCGGAACCGGAACCGGAACCGGCACTGGCACCCTGCCCCTAACGAATTCGACGGAGATTGTGCTCTAGATGTTCTTCCCATTGACGTTGTGAACGCGGTCGATGGGTGATTTGCCGCCGATGCCGGTATGGGGCCTGTGGTGATTGTAGCTATGGATCCAGTCTTGGTATGCGTCGGC